>NZ_CP016776.1:0-682002 GCF_002288185.1 Candidatus Planktophila vernalis
CAGGTTTATAGCTTTTGGGGGTTTTATAAGGGCTCAACCTGGGGTTTAGACCACAGGCTGTGGATAACCCTGTGGATATCAGAGAGGGGCCGAAATGGCCGTTAAAGAGATTGAGTTAACGACTCTCTGGGATCGCGTTATTGAAGAGGTTGCCGTTGATGCGCCTCAACATCGAGCATTTTTACAACTTACAAAGCCTTTAGGTCTACTCCACAACAACGATCAAACAACATTGCTGGTCGCAGCCCCTAATCTTTTTGCAAAAGATGTTTTAGAAAGCCGCCTGCGCACAGTTGTCTGTGATGTTTTAACTCGCGAACTCGGCGATAAGGCCAACATCGCTGTGACTGTTGATGAATCTTTGGAATCTGCCGAACCACAAACTCCTGAAGTTGATATTGAGTTCGTTGCACCCAAGGTTGGAACAGGTCGCGAAGAAGCTCCGTCGAAAATTGCAGAGGTTTCACAACTTAACTCTCGCTACATCTTCGAAACTTTCGTTATTGGTGCATCAAATCGTTTTGCTCATGCTGCAGCTGTGGCTGTTGCTGAAGCACCAGCTAAGGCATACAACCCGCTATTTATTTATGGTGAGTCAGGCCTTGGAAAAACCCACTTATTACACGCTATTGGGGCCTATGCGAAAGAGCTCTATGGCAGCGTTCGTGTTCGCTATGTTTCATCAGAAGAGTTCACTAATGACTTTATTAACTCCATCCGCGATGACAAGGCAACTGCTTTCCAGCGCCGCTACCGCGATCTAGATGTTCTACTTGTCGATGACATTCAGTTTTTAGAAAACAAAGAACGAACACAGGAAGAGTTCTTCCACACTTTCAATACTTTGTATAACGCTAACAAACAGATTGTTATCTCAAGTGATCGACCACCAAAGCAGTTAATAACTTTGGAAGATCGCCTACGTTCTCGTTTTGAGTGGGGTTTGATTACAGATATTCAACCTCCTGAATTAGAAACACGTATTGCAATTCTTCGCAAAAAAGCTGCGCAAGATAAGTTGAACGCACCTGATGATGTTTTGGAATACATAGCTAGCAAGATTTCAACAAACATCCGCGAACTTGAAGGCGCACTTATTCGCGTTACAGCTTTCGCATCTTTAAATCGCCAGAGTGTTGATCTTTCACTTGCTGAAATTGTTTTAAAGGATTTAATTCCTAATGAGAACAACCCAGAGATAACCGGCGCCACGATCATGGCTCAGACCGCTGCTTATTTCTCACTTACTATTGATGATCTTTGTGGAACATCTCGCTCTCGGGTATTAGTTAATGCCCGCCAGATTGCGATGTATCTCTGCCGCGAGTTAACCGAACTCTCGCTTCCAAAAATCGGCCAAACATTCGGCGGGCGCGACCACACCACGGTTATGCACGCCGACCGCAAAATCCGTCAACTGATGGCTGAGCGTCGTTCGATCTATAACCAGGTCAACGAACTCACCACCAGAATTAAGCAGCAAGCGAGGTAAAGGCACCAAAAGTGTGAAATGTCCGCTTTGACACTCTTTACCCCCAGTTGGGGATAAGTTGTGGACAACTGTGGAGATCTCTAGCTTTTATGTGGATAGGCCAAAGCTGTTGTTGTGAAGAGTAGGAAGGGGAAGGGTGTAACTATGTTTCTTGTGCACACCTTTTCCCGCCTTATTCACATGTTCTGGAAGTTGAAACACCGCACTGAACTGGGCTTTTCGTCTCTATCCACACGAAAGCTGCCTGGTTACTACGACTACCTTTATATATATAAATCTAGATGTGAAACGAACCTTTCACTGAATTGGGGCAGAGCATGAAGTTCATCGTCGAGCAGTCAGCGTTAGTTGATGGCGTTAATTGGGTTTCCCGCTCTCTTTCAACTAGACCGATCAAAACAGAGCTCCTTGGAATAGTTATTGATGCAACAGGCGATCAGGTTTATCTCTCAGCATCTGATTTAGAAACAGCAAGCAAGTCTCATTTTCAAGCAGAGATCAAAGATGCTGGAAAAGTTTTAGTTCCCGGAAAACTTCTAGCGGAAATTTCACGCTCTCTCCCAAATAAACCAATTACTTTTGCGTTAGATGGCACTCGTGTTTTAGTAACTAGCGGCAGCGCAAAATTTACTTTGCCCACTCTTGCAGTTGATGAGTATCCAAACCTTCCAGAGCTACCAGATACAACTGGAACGCTAGCTAGCGATGTATTTGCAACAGCGGTTTCACAAGTTGCTATTGCGGCAGGGCGTGATGATTCATTGCCGACTTTGACTGGTGTTCACGTTGAAATAAATGAGGAAACCGTCACTTTGGCAGCAACCGATAGATATCGCTTGGCTGTGCGAGAAATCCAATGGGATCCAACAACTCCTAATGTTTCAACTAGCGCGCTACTTCGCGCCCGCACTATTGCTGATGCTGCTAAGTCTTTAACTGGAACCAAAACAGTTTCAATCTCTTTTGCACCATCATCTAGCAATGACCGCTTAGCTGGATTTGCTGGTGATGGAAAGACAATGACATCACGTATGTTGGATGGAACTTTCCCACCATACCGCCACCTACTTCCACAAGAAGTAACTTCGACTGCACTCATTGAAGTCGCAACACTTCTAGATTCAGTGCGCCGCGTGGCACTCGTAACAGATAAGACGGTCCCACTGCGCCTTGATTTTAATAACAACACACTCTCCCTTGAAGCAGGAGCTGGCGAAGAAGCACAAGCGACAGAGGCAATTGAAATCTTGTTAACTGGCGAACCAATCTCAATCGCCTTCAACCCAGTTTTTCTTGCTGATGGTTTAACTGCAGTTGGAACCAAGTATGTGCAGATCTCATTTACAGGTCCTAACAAGCCAGCGATTTTGATGGGCAAGAGCGATAAAGATGGCGCACTTGTCGAGAACTATCGTTACCTGTTAATGCCAATGCGCTACGCCTCATAATTTATAGGTTTTATTAATGCGCATTAATAAGTTGGCGCTGACCAACTTTCGTTCCTATCCTTCATTGGAGTTGGAGCTTCAACCTGGAGTCACCACCTTTATTGGTGATAATGGTTCCGGCAAAACAAATATTGCAGAGTCTTTAATTTATTTAGCTTTTCTTTCATCCCACCGTGTTGCCAATAACGTCCCACTTATCTCACTGGGCGCCCAACAAGCAATCATTAGAACTGAGATTGAACGCGATGATCGAATTTTAAATATCGATCTTGAGATTAATGCCAATAAAGCTAACCGCGCGCGAATTAACGGCAACCCAACTAGAAGTCAGCGCGAGATTTTAGGCGCTTGCCAGATCGTTTACTTCTCCCCTGAAGATTTAGATCTAGTGCGCGGAGAACCCGGCGGGCGGCGCGATTTCCTTGATCGCCTGCTCATTACTCGCACCCCACGAATGGCTGGGGTTATCGCCGATTATGAGCGAGTAGTTAAACAGCGCAACGCGTTATTAAAGACTCGCTCTTCAGCCAGTGCACTGCTGCCGTGGAACGAACAGTTAATTAAGTTTGGAGCACAGCTCACTGCTGACCGAATTGCGTTAGTAGAGGCTTTAAACCCTTGGGTTGCAAAGAATTATGCAAACTTAAATGAAGTTAAACCAGCCTCTATTTCATATAAATGCAGCAGTGAGGGTGTCTCCAACAACTTTGAGAACAATGTGGAAGTTTTAACAAAAAGATTAGAAGAAGTCGCCTATCAAGAGATCGAACGCGGGGTTTCCTTAATTGGCCCACACCGCGATGATCTACATTTACAAATCGGAGATTTTCCAGCTAAAGGTTATGCCAGCCATGGTGAATCATGGTCAATGGCGATTTCACTTCGCATCGGGTCTTTTAATCTTTTAAAGAGTGAGGGCTCAGAACCAATCCTTATTTTAGATGATGTCTTTGCAGAACTTGATACATCACGTCGTAAACAATTAATGTCTGCAACCCAAATCGCTGAGCAAACAATTATTACCACGGCCGTTGAAAGTGATTTGCCTGCAGAACTGTTGACCCAAAAGTTTTATGTGACACCTGGAACTGTTAAGAAAGGAAAGAGTTAATGACAAAGCGCGACTTAGCTCTTGATCTTTTTAAGACGTTTAAAACAGGTGTGACAAGAAAACCAAACAAACCTGCACCAACAAAAACAGTTGGACAGGTGGGGGACCCAGAATTAATTGGTGAATTACTTAGTAACATGATTGAAGAACGCGAATGGAACAGTGGATTAGCAGAAGGAAACTTGTTTATTACGTGGGCAACTATTGTTGGCGCAGAAATTGCGCAGCACGCAACACCTATTTCAATTTTGGATTCAACGTTAACAATTCAAACGTCATCAACTGCGTGGGCAACACAATTAACTTTGGTTGCAGATAATTTGTTGGCAACAATTCAAAATGATCCATCAGGTGCCACGATCCAAAAGCTTCGATTTATCGGTCCCCAAGGCCCCAGCTGGAAAAAAGGGGTCCGGGTTATTCGTAACGCCCGAGGACCTCGAGATACCTACGGTTAAGCCCCAGACCCACTAGGAACCCTCACCCGCACGCTCAAAGTTCGGCTATACCCACACCTAAGGCTTATTTTGGCTATTTCAATTCCGATTTTCCCACTAGGATAAGAGCGTGCCGGAGGGATTTTCCCTCCCAGAAGCCCCCAGAGGGCAAAAGAACGATTCGACCTTGAAGGAGACCCAGTGGCTGAGAACTCCTATGACGCATCCAGCATCACGGTGCTGGAGGGTCTGGAGGCTGTTCGCAAGCGCCCAGGAATGTATATCGGTTCCACCGGTGAGCGCGGGCTGCACCACTTGGTTTATGAAGTTGTAGATAACTCTGTAGATGAAGCTCTAGCTGGCTATTGCACCGAGATCAATGTGACGTTGATGGCAGATGGCGGCGTTGAAGTAATCGATAACGGCCGCGGAATCCCGGTGGATATGCACCCGGTTGAAAAGAAACCAGCTTTGGAAGTTGTTCTCACCGTCCTGCACGCCGGTGGAAAGTTTGGCGATGGTGGGTATTCAGTTTCAGGTGGATTACACGGTGTTGGTATCTCAGTTGTTAACGCATTGAGTACAGATCTTTCTGTAACAGTGCAGCGCGATGGAAATTTTTGGTACCAAGATTACAAATTAGGTGTTCCAACTGCTCCAGTTAAAAAAGGTGAGGCTTCAACATCTTCTGGAACAACAGTGCGCTTCTGGCCATCAAAGGAAATCTTTGAAACCACAGATTTTTCTTTTGAGATTTTATCCACTCGCTTTCGAGAAATGGCGTTTTTAAATAAAGGCTTAATTCTGACCCTTACAGATGCTCGCACGGGCCACGTTGATGAAGTCGGTGAACAATTAACAGTTCGCTACCAATACCAAGGTGGTATCTCTGACTTTGTTAAGCATCTAAATTCAACCCGCGGTGAAACACATAAATCAGTTATCTCTTTTGCTTCAGAGGATAAGAAGAACAAAATCGCTCTAGAAGTATCAATGCAATGGAACGCTGGATTTAGTGAATCTGTTTACACATTTGCTAACACGATTCACACACATGAAGGTGGAGCTCACGAAGAAGGTTTCCGCACAGCGCTTACTTCAGTTGTGAACAAGTTTGGTGAAGAAGCAGGATTTATCCGCAAGAAGGAAGATCGCCTCACAGGTGATGATGTGCGCGAAGGTTTAACGGCAATTGTTTCTGTGAAATTAGCTGACCCACAATTTGAAGGCCAGACAAAAACCAAACTAGGTAACACCTCAGCAAAAACTTTCACACAAAAAGTTGTTAATGAAGAACTCACCACTTGGTTTGAACAAAACCCTGCAGAAGGCAAAGAGATTGTTCGAAAAAGCATTGATGCAGCTGCAGCACGCGTGGCAGCACGCAAAGCCCGCGACTTAAGTCGTAACCGTAAAGGCCTACTAGAAGGCCGTGGAATGCCAGGAAAGCTAGCTGATTGCCAGTGGACCGATCCTGCAAAGTGTGAGCTTTATATTGTTGAGGGAGATTCAGCCGGCGGTTCGACTAAAGGTGGCCGCGATTCACGTAATCAAGCTGTTCTTCCAATTCGCGGAAAGATTTTGAATGTTGAAAAAGCACGCATTGATCGTGTTTTGCAAAACAATGAAGTTCAAGCGTTAATCACTGCGCTGGGTACTGGCGTGCACGATGATTTCGATATTGAAAAACTTCGCTATCACAAGATTATTTTGATGGCAGATGCCGACGTTGATGGTCAACACATTCGCACATTGCTTTTAACTTTGTTGTTCCGCTTTATGCGCCCACTTATTGAAAACGGCTTTGTTTACTTTGCACAACCCCCTCTCTATAAATTGAAGTGGGGCGGAAAAGAGCCAGTTGAATATGCATTTAGTGATCGCGAACGCGACGGCATGATTGAACTTGGTTTAGCTGCAGGAAAGCGTTTGCCTAAAGATGATGGAATTCAGCGCTTTAAAGGTTTAGGTGAAATGCCAGCTAAGGAACTCTGGGACACAACAATGGATCCAGAGCACCGCGTTCTTGTGCGAGTCACATTAGATGATGCTGCAGCAGCCGATGATTTGTTCTCAGTTCTCATGGGTGAAGATGTTGAAAAACGCCGTGCATTTATTCAGCGCAACGCTAAAGACGTCAGGTTCTTGGATATCTAATGGATGAATTGAATCCAAATAATCTCGAGTCTTTCGACAAGATTGAAACCGTTGATCTTCAAGTTGAAATGGCGCGCTCATACCTTGACTACGCCATGTCAGTTATTGTCGGTCGAGCACTGCCAGATATTCGCGATGGATTAAAACCAGTTCACCGCCGTGTTCTTTATGCAATGTATGACGCGGGATATCGCCCAGATAAGGGTTACTACAAATCTTCTCGTATCGTCGGTGACGTTATGGGTAATTACCACCCACACGGTGACACTGCGATCTATGACTCTGTAGTTCGCCTTGCCCAGCACTGGTCTTTGCGTTATTTGCTCATTGATGGAAATGGAAACTTCGGTTCACCTGGAAACGATCCGGCTGCAGCGATGCGTTACACCGAAGCCCGTTTGTCATCCCTTGCAATGGAGATGATGCGCGATATCGATGAAGACACCGTTGATTTTGTTCCAAACTACGACGGACGCTCACAAGAGCCAACAGTTTTACCTTCTCGCCTGCCTAACCTTCTAGTTAATGGAAGCGCCGGTATTGCAGTTGGTATGGCTACAAATATTCCACCGCATAATCTTCGTGAAATCGGTGAAGCTGTAATTTTCGCGCTAGAAAATCCAGATATGAAGCAAGAAGAGCTTCTAGCTAAGTTCTTAACGATTGTTAAAGGTCCTGATTTTCCTACAAAAGGATTAATTGTTGGACGCGGTGGCATTGAAGATGCTTATCGAACAGGACGTGGATCAATCACTATGCGCGCAGTTGTGCAAGTAGAAGAGATTAATAAGCGCACCTGTTTGGTTATTAGCGAGCTTCCTTATCAAGTCAACCCAGATAACTTAGCTCTTAAAATCGCTGAACTTGTTAAAGATGGAAAAATTAAGGGAATTGCCGATGTGCGCGATGAAGGTAATGAGCGCTTAGGTCAGAGATTAGTAATTGTTTTACAAACAAGTGCTATTCCAAAGGTTGTTCTTAATAACCTTTATAAGCAGACACAACTACAAGACACATTTGGTGCGAACATGTTGGCCTTGGTTGATGGCGTTCCACGCACATTGCGCCTTGATGAATTCATCCGTTACTACATCGAACACCAGATTGAAGTAATTGTTCGCCGTACTAAGTTCCGCTTAGCTGAAAAAGAAAAGCGTGCACATATTTTGCAGGGCTACCTCAAAGCACTTGATGCACTTGACGCAGTGATTGCGTTGATCCGTGCATCAACAACGCCTGAAGAAGCTCGTACTGGTTTGATGAAACTTCTAGATGTTGATGAAATTCAAGCAAACGCTATTTTGGATATGCAACTACGCCGTATTGCAGCCCTTGAGCGCCAGAAGATTAATGATGAATATGATGCGCTAATGGCTGACATTGTCATCCTCAACGCTATTTTGATTAGCCCTGAAAAGCAGCGCGATATCGTTAAAACAGAGCTCACTGATTTAGTTGCAAAGTATGGCGATGATCGTCGCACACAGATTGTTGCAAGTGAAGGTGATTTCAGTGCAGAAGATTTAATCCCAGATCAAGATGTGGTTGTAACAATCACTCGTGGTGGGTATTCAAAGCGCACCATGGCAGATCTTTATCGATCACAACGCCGTGGTGGTCGTGGTGTTAAGGGTGCAGCACTCAAAGAGGATGACGTTGTTGATCATTTCTTTGTTGCATCAACACATGACTGGTTATTGTTCTTTACAAACCAAGGACGCGTCTATCGCGCCAAGGTGCACGAGCTTCCAGATGCTGGTCGTGATGCTCGCGGACAACACGTTGCCAACTTAATGGCATTTAAGCCCGAAGAGAAAATTGCAGAAGTGCTTTCCCTAAAGGATTACACAATCTCTCCATTCTTAGTTCTTGCAACTAAAAAGGGTTTGATTAAGAAAACTCCTCTCGTTGAATTTGATTCACCTCGTACTGGCGGTTTGATTGCAATCTCACTCAAGCCAGGAGATGAAGTAGTTGGCGCATCACTTGTTAATAACGGTGATGAACTCTTACTTGTTTCTACTAAGGGAATGTCACTGCGTTTCACAGCAGATGATGAATCACTGCGCCCAATGGGTCGATCAACTAGCGGTGTTATTGGAATGAAGTTCCGTGCACAGGATTCATTGCTGACAATGGCCAGAGTGAACTCAGAACTTGCAGCGAACTCATTTGTTTTCACCGCAACTGATGCTGGTTATGGCAAGAAGACTCCACTTGAGGAATATCGTTTACAAGGCCGCGGTGGAATTGGAATTAAAGCTGCCAAGATCGATGAGAGTTCTAGAGGCTCATTAGTGAGCGCACTTGTGCTGCGTGATGAGGATGAAGTCCTAGCAATTACTTCTGCTGGCACAGTTATGCGCACACCAGCAGCCGAGGTGCGCCAAACTGGGCGTGATTCAATGGGTGTGCGCCTAGTGAACCTGGATGAAGGCGTGGCATTGGTCTCGGTGACCAAGAACAGCGAAGATGAGATTTCTTCGAAAAGTTAGTATGGTTCGGCTCTGAGTTAAGCAGCTAATCCCCATTTTGGGAGTTAGGGAAGTTCAAGGTAACCTTGCGCTTCTGCAATCGAGATTCATCTTTGTTGCGGGCCTATAGCTCAGCCTGGTTAGAGCGCTTCCCTGATAAGGAAGAGGTCGATGGTTCGAGTCCATCTAGGCCCACCCCGCTCTCAAACGGGGACCTAGCTCAATTGGTAGAGCACCGCCTTTGCAAGGCGGGGGTTAGGGGTTCGATTCCCCTGGTCTCCACGTTATGACTACTACAGCGACCCTACACACATCACTCGGTGACATTGTCATCGAGCTATTTCCTAACCATGCACCAAAGACTGTTGCAAACTTTGTTGAGTTAGCAACTGGTGCAAAAGAGTGGACTGATCCAGGCACTGGAAATAAGACAACTGCCAATCTTTATGACGGAACTATTTTTCACCGTGTCATCGACGGTTTCATGATTCAAGGTGGAGATCCACTTGGTCAAGGAACTGGCGGACCGGGATATCGCTTCGCAGATGAATTCCACGGAGAGTTAGTTTTTGATCGTCCATACATTCTTGCAATGGCTAACTCAGGTCCAGGAACAAATGGTTCACAGTTCTTTATTACTGTTGCACCAACAACGTGGTTAAACCGCAAGCACTCAATCTTTGGTGAGGTAAAGGATTCTGCTAGCCAGGCTGTAGTTGATGCAATTGCAACTGCAAAGACAGGCGCGCAAGATAAGCCAGTAACACCAATAACAATCAACAGCGTTACCGTTGCTTAAGCGCTCTGCTACTTATTCTTTAATCGCAATTATTTGCGGTGCATACCTGCTGCAAATGGTTGTTCCAACAATTGAAATGCGTTTAGTTTTACCTAACATAGATTATTTACTGGCAACCAATGAGTGGTATCGATTATTTTCAGTCTCACTCGTTCATGCCGGTCTACTACACCTTGGTTTTAACATGTATGCATTAATGGTTTTAGGCAATCCAATTGAAGAAGCATTTGGTAAGAACAAGATGTTATTTATCTTTTTCTTCTCGTTGCTAATCGGCTCACTGACTTCTTCCTATTTTGCTTCCCCTACTTCTTATTCAGTGGGTGCATCAGGCGCGGTCTTTGGATTGTTCGGGGCGATTGCCTTAGTTGGAAAGCGCATCGGCACAGATACACGTTCGATCTATGTAATTATCGGAATTAACTTTGCGATTGGTTTTGTACTTGGGGGAGTTGATTGGAAAGCTCACCTAGGTGGATTAGTAGGCGGAGTTATTGCAGCCCAGTTGATCCTCAATAAACGCTAAAGAGTTATCCACAGCCTTTACCCACAATGTGGATTGAATTACAAGCGTGTAATTAAGAAGGTATTAACGCCAGCGAGTGGCTAGTGAGAAGCCCACACCGATAAAGCTAAAGCCAACAATCATGTTCCATGCACCGATGCCTGGGATTGGGTATTGGGTCTGAGTGACATAGAAGATCACAATCCAGAACAGGCCAATCAAGAAGGCAGCGACCATTGTTGGGGCTAACCACTTAGGGCTCTCTAGCGGGCCATGCGGAGTTTCAACGACAACTTCCTGGTTATGGGCGCGCGCTTCAGCGACTTTCTTACGGAGCTTTGATTTAGGCATACGCGAAAGATACACCATGAGCAAGAATGCTCCTATGGCCACCAAGATCCTCGTCGTCGATAACTACGACTCCTTTGTCTTTAACTTGGTGCAGTACCTACAGCAGCTAGGGGCAGAGTGCACCGTGGTTCGAAACGATGCCGTGCAGGCCCACGATGCGGCCAACTACGACGGCGTTCTCATCTCACCAGGACCAGGAGTTCCTGAAAAGGCTGGCGTGAGTGTTGAAATGATTAAGTTTTGCGCCGAGAAAAAGATTCCACTTTTTGGTGTGTGTTTAGGCCATCAAGCAATCGGTGTTGCATTTGGTGCAACTGTTTCGCGCGCACCAGAACTACTGCATGGGAAAACTTCTTTAGTACATCATCAACAACAAGGTGTTCTTGAAGATCTGCCATCACCATTTACGGCAACTCGTTATCACTCACTGTGTGTTGAGCGAGACACGGTTGGTGCAGATTTAGAGATAACAGGAGCAACTGAATCTGGAATTGTTATGTCCATGCGCCATCGCACATTACCAATTGAAGGTGTGCAGTTTCATCCAGAGTCAGTATTAACTGAACACGGTCATCAGATGTTAGCTAACTGGTTAACTGCATGTGGTGATAAGAATGCAAAAGCTAAAGCAGTTGGTCTTTCACCAGTAGTTGGTAGCCGTTCTTAAGGTGCTTTATTAACCGTAATGGTTACTGATTTACCAATGGTTTGTGTAGTTCCAGCATCAGGTGCTTGTCTAATAACAACACCAATAGGTTGGTTTGCATCGTATGCATCAATGGCATTGACTAAGAATCCGGCTTGAACAAGCAGAGTTCTAGCTTGAATTGCATCAACTCCGATCAACGCTGGAACAACAACCTGACCACTAGCAATTTGTAATACAACTCCACTACCTGCAGTAATAGTTGAACCAGGCTCAGGAGTAACTTTTAAAACTGTTCCAAGTGCTTCATCAGATGGAACTGCTTCTGTGCGAGAGACAAGTAAACCAACAGCACTGAGTGCTCCGCGTGCATCAATGAGAGACATACCTACTAAATCTGCAGGAACAATCGCATCTCCCGGCCCATCTGAGATTGTTAAAACAACCCCAGAGCCCTTTTGTGCACGTGTTGTTGCCAGAGGTATTTGGCTAGCAACTCGATCAATAGGAATGCGTCCATCGTGCGCACGCTGGATTGTTACAACATAATCTTTCAAAAGAGCCTGGGCATCAACTTGAGTCAACCCCACAACGTTAGGGATTTGAGGCAGATTATTAGTATCCGCAGCTGGGCGAGTTACAAATAACCCAGCGGCAATAACTGTAATTGCAAGGATTGAACTTAAAGCCCCCACTAATACTTTACGGCGTGAGATTTTAACTTTAGGAATAGTTGTAGTTAAGGCTTGCCCAGTTCCCACCTTGAATAAATCATCGAGCATCAATCCTGCTGATTGATAACGATCTTCAGGTTTCTTAGCAAGTGCCACAGAGAGAATGACATCAACACCTTCAGGTAGTTCCGGTTGGATCTTGCTAGGTGCAACAAGAACTCCCGAAACATGTTGGTAGGCGATTGAAACAGGAGTGTCACCAGTAAATGGTGGCTTGCCAGTTAATACTTCATAGAGCAAACATCCAGTTGAATAAATATCACTGCGCAAATCTGCAACCTCACCCAGAGCTTGCTCAGGGGAAAGGTATTGAGCGGTACCAACAATGTTCCACGTGCTTGTTAGTGTTGCACCAAGATCTGCAAGTGCACGAGCAATACCAAAATCCATCACCTTCACATCGCCATGATCGGTAATCATGATGTTGGCAGGCTTTATATCTCGGTGAACAATTCCGCGCTCATGAGAATATTCAAGAGCAGCCAAAATTCCTTCACCGATTTCGAGTGCGCGCTTAAGTGGAACACGCTCACCGTTATGAATCAGGTCGCGCAAAGTGTGGCCAGAGACTAACTCCATCACTATGTATGGGGCAGGTTCTTCACCTGAGTCATAGACCGCAACAATTCCAGGGTGATTTAAACCAGCAGCAGCCAGCGCTTCTTTTCTAAAGCGGGCAACAAAAGAAGGATCGCGCGCTAAATCACTTCGCAAAACTTTAATTGCAACTTGGCGAGCAAGTCGAGTGTCTTCGGCAACATAGACATCAGCCATACCGCCAGTGCCAATCATTTCGCCAAGCTTGTAGCGATCACCAAAGAGCGAGTTAATCATTGCGCCGCTCCTAAAACTTCATTGGTTGTTACTTCTTCACCGGTTATATCGGCAACAATAACAGTGACGTTATCTGGTGCACCATTTATATAAGTAGCATCAATGAGGGCTTTGAGAGCATCAGATCTATCAGATTTCTTTAATAAGGATTTAATCTCTTTCTCAGTTAAAACACTGGATAAACCATCACTACACAAGAGATATCGATCTTTCTCTTTCACTTCATAGATCTGTAAAACGGGAGTTACTGTGCCCTGACCCATGAGCGCTTGTGTTAAAACAGAGCGCTGTGGGTGATCGGCAACATCAGATTGTGAAATAGCACCTTGATCCAGAAGCTCTTGAATCACTGTGTGGTCATTGCTCAATTGTTCCAATGTATTACCGCGCAAGCGATAGCAACGAGAATCTCCCACGTGTAACAGCGCGATGTTTGAATCAACAACTAATAGCGCAGTCAAGGTTGTTCCCATCCCGCGCACTTCAATTGCCTCTTCTGCGTATTCACCAATCTGGGAATCAATTGTGAAAAGTGAGTTAAGAAGTAGATCTTCTACAGAATCAGAATCAATCTCTGAACTTGTAAGTACGGGGCTAAGTTTTTGCAGAGCTTTAATTGCAATCTTTGATGCAACTTCACCACCAGCATGTCCGCCCATTCCATCAGCAACTGCAATCAGGCGACCAGAAACAAAAGCAGAATCTTCATTTCCACTGCGCTGTAAACCGTCAGCCGAGCGCGCACTGCTCTGGAAGTAAATAGCGCTCATGGGCATAAGCCTAACCCCTGTTAATCTTTAATCATGAAAATATATGCCCACCGCGGAGCTTCTATAGATTTCCCAGAGATGACCATGGATGCATATAAAGCTGCCGTTGATCAAGGCGCTGATGGCATGGAGTGCGACGTCCGCCTGACAAAAGATAACCAGATGTTGTTATGGCATGACGCTGATATGAAGCGCACCGCTGGATATGCAGGTCGCATTGCCGAGATGACGTACCCTCAAATTAAGCAGCATTACCCACAAGCAATGTTGCTCGAAGAATTACTAGAACTTGCTCGAGATAACGATATGGAACTTGCGATTGAAACCAAACATCCAGTTCCGCAAGGAAGTTTGGTTGAAAAGAAAGTTTTAGAACTACTAGAACAAGAAGAGTTAGAAACAGATATTGTCTTAATGTCATTTTCTTGGCTAGCAATTGAAAATATTCGAAAGATCAACCCACAACAAAAGACCGTGGCCCTTTTGGAAGATAAATTCAATTTTTTGATGCAACGATTTACATCTGCACCGATTCTTGGTCCAAGCGTGGAGTATCTACGCTCAAATCCAGAGATGACCCATGCAATCAAGCCTTTATATGTCTGGACCGTTGATGATGCTGACGATATGCGCTTCTGCTTAGAAAATGGTGTTGAGGTCCTCATTACAAATAACCCGTCATATGCACGCAAGGTGCTCGGGTATCATTAGTCAGTGAGCACATACGCGTATTTAGGTCCAAAAGGAACATTCACCGAAGCTGCTCTTAAAAAGATCACTTCTTCAAATGATTCCCTCATCCCGTATGCAAATGTGACGGCAGCACTAGATGCGGTGCGAGTTGGTAAAGCGCACTTTGCGCTAGTGCCCATTGAGAACTCTGTTGAAGGTGTTGTTGCAAGAACCCTGGATGAATTAGCAACAGGAACACCACTTTCTATCGTTGGTGAAGTTACTTTGCCGGTTTCTTTTGCATTAATGTCTAAGCGCGACACAGTTGATATCCGCCGCATTGCTACACACCCACATGCAGAAGCCCAATGCCGTGCATATATTGCTAAGAATTATCCAGATGCAGAATTAATCTCAACTGCATCCACTGCAGCAGCAGCTGAAGCTATTGGCCGCGGAGAATTTGATGCAGCTATTGCAGCTCCAGTTGCAGCAGCACATTACGGACTCACGGTTATTGCAGACAACATCGGAGACATCGTTGGCGCAATCACACGATTTGTTTTGGTCTCAAAGCCAGCAACACCACCGAAGGCAACTGGCTTTGATCGCACATCGCTAGCCGTCTTTATTGGTATTGATCACGCTGGCGCCTTGCTCGATATCTTGACTGAGTTCGCTAAGCGCGACGTTAACTTAACTTTTATTCAGTCACGTCCAACAGGTCTAGAACTTGGCCATTACCATTTCATTATTGATGCCGAGGGCCACGTTAACGATGCTCCAGTAAAGGAGACAGTAGAAGCGTTGCGAGCAATCTGTGAAGATATTCGCTTCCTAGGTTCATATCCACGAGAAAAGGCCGGTAAATGATCGACGTTAAATTCATTCGCGAGAACCCAGATGCAGTTCGTGCATCACAAACGGGTCGCGGTGAAGATGCATCAATTGTTGATCAAATAATTGCATCAGATGAACTACGCCGTGTTGCAATCGAAAAGTTTGAAAAACTACGCGCAGAACAAAACGTTTTATCTAAATCAGTAGGCGCGGCTAAAGGTGATGAAAAGGCTGCTCTGCTTGAAAACGCTAAAGAGTTGGCTACTGCTGTAAAAGAGGCTGATAGCAAGCGCGCAGAGGCAGAAGAGCACACGAAGGCGTTAGTAATGCAATTATCTAACGTTCTTGATCCTGGCGCACCTATTGGCGGAGAAGCAGATTTTAAAGTTCTAGAACATGTTGGCACACCACGTAAGTTTGATTTTGAACCAAAAGATCACGTTGAGCTAGGAAAACTTCTAGGTGCAATTGACACAGAGCGTGGTGCAAAGGTTGCGGGCTCTCGTTCCTATTACTTAACTGGTTCTGGTGCACTTCTAGAGTTTGCACTCGTTAACTACGCAATCTCTATGGCAGTTAAAGCCGGATTCGTTCCTGTTATTCCACCAGTACTTGTTAATCCAGCTGCAATGGAAGGCACAGGATTTCTAGGACAAGCTGCTGAGAATGTTTACAGAATTGAAAAAGATGATGTGTATTTAGTGGGAACTTCTGAAGTTCCACTTGCTGCAATGCATATGGATGAAGTTCTTAACGGAGACAAACTTCCAATGCGCTATGCCGGCTACTCTTCCTGTTTTCGCCGTGAAGCTGGAACGTATGGAAAAGATACTCGCGGAATTATTCGCGTTCACCAGTTTGATAAAGTCGAAATGTTCTCTTTCTGCCATCCAGATCAAGCTAAGGAAGAGCATGCACGTATTTTGCAGTGGGAGAAAGACTTCCTTAATGCAATGGAGATTCCTTACCGCGTTATTGATGTGGCATCAGGAGATCTTGGTTCAAGTGCCAACCGTAAATTCGACTGCGAAGCATGGATTCCTACCCAAGATGCCTACCGCGAAGTCACCAGTACTTCTAACTGCACAGAGTTCCAGGCTCGTCGCCTGAATATCCGTTACAAAGATGCTGATGGCACAAAGGCTGTTGCAACATTGAATGGAACATTAGTTGCCATTCCACGCATGATTGTTGCGATTCTAGAGAACCATCAAAACGCAGATGGAACTGTCAATATTCCAAAGGCGCTACAACCATTTCTTGGTAAAGAACGATTTGAGTTGGTGTGAGTAAGCGCCCCAAACTTATTGCGACAGATTTAGACGGCACAATCGTTCACCACAATGGAACAATCACACAACGCACCATTGATGCTTTCACACGAGCGCGTGATCTCGGCGTTCATATTTATTTTGTAACCGGTCGCCCGCCGCGCTGGATGAATGAAATTAGAGAAACATTTAGTTTCGGCGAAGCAATTTGTGGCAATGGGGCAATGCTCTATGACTTACAAAAGCGTGAAGTGACTGAAGAGTGGATGATCTCAAAAGAAGATCAAATGGAAATTGCACGAAGAATGCGTAAGGCAATTCCGCAAATTTCTTTTGCAATTGAAACCCATGATTACTACCACCGCGAAAAAGCATATGTTCCTAGGTGGGATGTTGGTTTAGATAACGTTGGCGTGGATAAAATTGAAGATGCAACAAAAGGGCCAGTTTTTAAAATGTTAGCCCGTTGCAGTGGTGGCGAACTTACTTCGGATGAAATGCTCGAAATAGCACTTCGCGAACTAGATGGTTTAGTCACCGTGACACATTCAAATGCACGAGAGTCATTACTTGAGATTTCAGCGCTCGGAATATCAAAAGGAACAACACTTGCAAAAGTTGCTGGACGCCTTGGTATCGATGCCGCTGATTGTGTTTCATTTGGAGATAACCCAAATGACTTTCCAATGCTGGCCTGGTGTGGTCGCTCATATGCAATGGCCGATGGACACCCAGATGGAATCAAATATGCAAAAGATGTAGCTCCATCACATGACATCGATGGCGTGGCAATAGTTATTGAGAAGTTGTTAGATCTGCCCGCTTAATTTCTAGCCGATTTTCGACTCCGGCCATCTTCGGGTAATCTCTCCCACGGAGGGCTCGCATAGCGGCCGAGTGCACCGGTCTTGAAAACCGGCAAACGAAAGTTTCGTGGGTTCAAATCCCACGCCCTCCGCCATTTTTTCTTTACTTCTGTGGCTGAGTTCATAGCCATTAGGCGTGACTATTCCTAGCCGAATTTTCACTCTAAGAGGAGACTTACCCCTAGTTATTGCCAATGGTGCCGGGGGAGTTATTCATGTCAGGTGTTTTTTCACCAACGCGCGCAAAGATTAAAGAGCGCACGCTTCGCACAGACAAGTGGTGGTTACAGCCACTCGCAACCTTTGGCGTGCTTATGTCTTTTGTTGTTTATGCAACCTTCCGAGCATTTGAAGGTGCGAATTACTACAAGGATCATTTAATCTCACCATTTTATTCACCATGTTTGTCAGAGGCCTGTCTTCCTGAAGCAACAATTCTTGGCTTTACTCCAGTAAGTGCAGAAATTTTTAACTTCGCACTTTCTCCAGCTTTAATTATTTTAATCTTCCCACTTGGTTTCAGAATGACTTGTTACTACTACCGCAAGTCTTATTACCGTTCATTCTGGATGTCACCACCAGCGTGTGCAGTTGCAGAGCCTCATAAGAAGTACACAGGTGAGACTCGCTTTCCTTTAATTATTCAAAACTCGCATCGCTACTTCTTTTACGCTGGTTTGGTATTAAATGTAATTCTTACTTATGACGCAGTGATTTCATTTAAAAACCCAGAAGGAGAATGGGGCCACATGAGTGTCGGTTCACTTGTTCTTCTTGTGAGCTCAACGATGTTGTGGTTGTACTCAATGTCTTGCCACTCATGTCGTCACACCATCGGTGGACGTTTGAAGAATTTCTCAAAGCACCCAGTGCGCTACAAATTATGGAGTTGGGTTTCGGTCCTCAACCATTCACATCAACGTTTTGCATGGTTCTCACTCGCCGCCGTTGCATTTGCTGACATTTATGTCCGCCAAGTTGCAACTGGCGCCTGGACAAACTTTTACTTCTTCTAAGGGGGATCGACTATGACACTAGAGCGCCATAAGTACGATGTCCTTGTTATTGGAGCAGGTGGTGCTGGTTTGCGCGCTGCCGTTGAAGCAAGAGAGGCAGGATTGCGCGTTGCAATCATCTGTAAATCACTATTTGGTAAGGCCCACACGGTTATGGCCGAAGGTGGCGCGGCTGCATCAATGGGAAACGTCAACGATAAAGATAGTTGGATGGTCCACTTTCGCGACACCATGCGCGGTGGAAAATTCCTAAGCCATTTCCGTATGGCAGAGCTGCATGCAAAGGAAGCGCCAGATCGTATTTGGGAGCTTGAAACATGGGGCGCTCTCTTTGATCGCACTAAAGAAGGAAAGATTTCACAACGTAACTTTGGTGGACATGAATACCCACGCCTTGCTCACGTTGGTGATCGAACAGGTCTAGAACTTATTCGCACCATGCAGCAAAAGATTGTTCAACTGCAGCAAAAAGATGGTCGCGAAACTGGCGATATGGAAAGTGGAATTAAGGTTTTCGCTGAACTCACTATCACTGACATTCTAAAAGAAAACGGAAAGATCTCCGGTGCTTACGGGTACTGGCGTGAATCTGGTGAAGAAGTTTTATTTGAAGCACCTGCAGTTGTCATTGCAACAGGTGGTGTTGGAAAAACTTTCAAGATTACTTCTAATTCATGGGAAGGTACTGGCGATGGACATGCACTTGCATTAAAAGCTGGTGCAAACCTTGTTGACATGGAGTTCTTACAGTTCCACCCAACTGGAATGGTGTGGCCACCATCTGTTCGCGGAATCTTGGTTACCGAATCTGTTCGCGGTGAAGGTGGAGTTCTTACAAATAATCTTGGTGAGCGATTTATGTTCAAATACATTCCAGATGTGTTTAAAGATAAATATGCTGACAATGAAGCAGAAGCAGATCGTTGGTATGAAGATCAGGACAACAACCGCCGTCCACCAGAGCTTTTACCTCGTGATGAAGTGGCTCGCGCAATTAACACCGAAGTTAAATCAGGTCGCGGCACAGAACACGGCGGAGTTTTCCTAGATGTTTCAAAGCGCATCCCTGCAGAGACAATTAAGAAGCGTCTGCCATCAATGTGGCACCAGTTCTATGAACTAGCTGGCGTGGACATTACAAAAGAGGCGATGGAAGTTGGCCCAACATGTCACTATGTCATGGGTGGCGTTGAAGTAGAACCAGATACTGCAGCAGCAGTTGGCGTTCCAGGGCTATTTGCAGCTGGCGAAGTAGCTGGTGGAATGCACGGTTCAAATCGTTTGGGTGGAAACTCATTAACAGATCTATTGGTATTTGGTCGTCGTGCTGGAATGGGCGCTGTTGCCTATGTTAAGAGCAATGGCGCAAATCCAGTCAGTGAAGGCGCAATTACGGCCGCTGCTAAGAAAATCCAAGCACCATTTGATCGCGAAGGTGGAGAAAACTCCTACTCTTTGCACGCAGAACTACAGGAAATCACTCACAACCTTGTTGGAATTATTCGCACCAGGTCTGAGTTAGCTGAAGCAATTGAAAAGATTGCAGCGATTAGAGCACGCAGTGCAAATGTTTCTGTAAGTGGTGGACGTAAGTTCAACCCGGGATTCCACTTAGCTTTTGACTTAGACAACATGTTGTTAGTTGCTGAATCAACTGCAAAATCTGCGATTAATCGAGAAGAATCTCGCGGTGGTCACACACGTGATGACTTCCCAACTATGAATGAAAAGTGGCGTCAAAAAAATAATATTTCCTCTTTTGATGGAACAAAAGTAAATGTTCGCGAGCAGGCTCTGCCAGCGATTCCAAAGGAACTCTTTGACCTCTTCGACATTCACGAGTTGGAGAAATACATGACACCGGAAGAAATTGCGAAAGGCGGTTCCAACTAATGGCGCGCAATATCAAACTTCGCATCTGGCGTGGAGATTCAACTGACGGTGGCCTTAAAGATGTTGTCGTAGAGGCTAACGAGGGCGAAGTTGTTCTCGACGTCATTCACCGTGTTCAAGCAACACAGATGGGCGATTTGGCTGTTCGCTGGAACTGCAAAGCCGGTAAATGTGGATCTTGTTCCATGGAGATCAACGGAAAGCCCCGTCTTGCATGCATGACACAGGTTGCATCATTTGGTGAAGAAGAGACAATCACAGTCACACCACTTCGAGCATTTCCAATCATTAAAGACTTAGTAACAGATGTTTCCTTTAACTACAAAAAAGCAATGGAAGTTCCTGCTTATGAGCATCCAAAAGATTTAGCACCAGGGCAAGCTCGTATGGAACAGATCGATGTTGAGCGAAGCCAGGAGTTCCGTAAGTGCATCGAATGCTTCCTTTGCCAAGATGTATGTCATGTTGTGCGCGATCACGAAGAGAATAAGAAGTCTTTTGCCGGGCCTCGTTTCTTCATTCGCATCGCAGAACTAGATATGCACCCACTTGATATGTTGAAGAACCGTAAAAAGAGCGCTCAAGAAGAGCATGGTCTTGGAATGTGTAACATCACTAAGTGCTGTACTGAGGTATGTCCTGAACACATCAAGATCACCGATAACGCAATTATCCCGATGAAGGAGCGCGTTGTGGACATTAAATATGATCCTGCACGCTGGCTAGGTTCCAAGATTCGCAGGCGCGAGGGTCTTTAATAGAGACATGAAACTTCTTCGCAGTTGGGCCGCGCTAGCTTTATCGTTCTGGGTTGCAACAGCATTGATTCCTGGAATTGATGTTCTAGGAGGATTTACGACATATCTCTGGGTCGCACTTCTCTTTGGTTTGCTCAATGCAACACTTGGAAGTCTGCTTAAGCTTTTAACGCTACCTGCAGTGATCCTGACTCTTGGACTCTTCCTTGTCGTTGTTAATGCAGCGATATTGATGTTACTTGCTGACTGGAGTGAGAGTTTAGATGTCACAAACTTCTGGTCTGCAGTACTTGCAGCCTTAGTTATTAGCGTAGTTACACGCCTTGTTTCAGGTGTTGCTAAGAAAGCTCTGCCACACTGAAATCGCTAGCCCTAGTCTCACTAGGCGGTGTTTTAGGATCTCTAGTTCGCTACTGGCTGGGTATTGAACTAAGTGATGGGCGCAGCGCAACGCTGACTGCCAATTTAATTGGTGTTGGCCTTGCTACTTTCTTACTTGTTTACACACAACGACGCGGAAGTGAAAACTTACGACATTTCTTACTTCCAGGCTTTTGCGGTGGGCTCACAACTTTTTCAGCAGTAGCGGCCTTAACACTTGAGCCAAGCGAAGGCGGACAGCTTTTTCTCTTTCACAATGTGATTTTTTCAATGTTCATCATTCTTCTAGTTCTACCTATTGCTAGAAAAGTGATTGCGGTGCGCCCATGAGAACTCTTCTTGTCATTCTCGGCGCAGCAATCGGTGCACCTGCACGCTTTGCTATAGATCAATACTTTCGAAAGTTCACTAATAAGCCTTACGGAATCTTTGTTGTTAACGTTGTGGGCTCTTTTGTATTTGGTCTAACAATTAATAGCGCCCAAAACACTTACGCCCTCTTTGCAATTGGTTTTGCAGGTGCCTTCACAACGTGGTCAACATTTATGCTGGACTTCTTTTTAGCCTATGAACAAAAAAAATATAAGGACGCAGCGATTAACTTAGGCGCATCCATTGTCTTTGGTCTACTTGCTGCATCCCTAGGTATGTCTTTAACGTAGAGAAGCCATCCAACTTTCAATCTCATCTGGATGATGAGGAATGTTTTCAGACAAGTTAATGAAACCATCCTCTGTCACCAAAACATCATCTTCAATACGAATACCAATACCGCGGTATTCAGCTGGGAATAGCTCGTCATCGAGTTGGATATAAAGACCTGGTTCAACAGTTAAGACCATTCCTGCTTCAAGAACTCCATCGCGATATTGATCTGCGCGTGCTTGGGCGCAGTCGTGAACATCCATGCCGAGCATGTGGCTCACACCGTGAAGAGTCCAGCGCTTATGTAATCCAACAGCTGGATCCATCGCTTCTTCAAGGCTCATCTTGATAATTCCCATATCAATTAGACCTTGGGCTAAAACGCTGTGACTGGCACGGTTAATTTCAAGGAATGGAACGCCAGCTTTAATCGCTTCAATTCCAGCTTTTTGCGACTCATAGACCAACATATAAAGGGCGCGTTGAGCTGGTGAGAACTTTCCATTAATGGGCAATGTGCGAGTGATATCGGCGGTGTAGTAAGAATCAACTTCAACTCCAGCATCAAGGAGTAATAGATCACCAGGTATAACTTCACCGTCGTTGCGATTCCAGTGCAACACACAAGCATGTGAACCAGAGGCAGCAATAGTGTTATATCCCAAATCATTTCCTTCAACACGAGCGCGGCCATAGAAAGCGGCATCAATAACACGCTCACCGCGTGGTGTGGCAACTGCTGCAGGAAGAACACGGATCACATCACTAAAGCCACGATGCGTAGCATCAACAGCCTTTTGCATCTCACGAATTTCATACTCATCTTTAATAAGGCGAGCTACAGAGACAAAATTAATTAACTCTTCATCGCGTGCATGCTTTTTTACCTTTGCATCCACAATCTCGTCATAGCCATGAAGTGCAACAGCAGTTTTACCTTTTAGGAAAGCTTCGAGTTCACTTACTTCGCGCACTTCAATGCCATAACGCTGAGCAGCTTCATCAGTAGTAAAACGGCGACCAACCCAGAGCTCACCATTTTTAGCATCGCGATAGAAAGCATCGGTATCGCGGGTAGATCGTGGGTTAATAAAAAGAATAGGGGTATGACCTTCTTTCGTTGGCTCCATAACTAATACAGAACCAGGCTGTGCTTCAACACCTTGCACGCCGGTGTAGTAAGCAAAAGCGCTATGAGGGCGGAACTGGTAATCAGTGTCATTACTACGTTGTTTTAACTCACCACCTGGCAATACAACTCTTGAGCCAGAGAAAGCAGCTGAAAGATCTGCTCTGCGTGCAACACAGTAAGGAATTACTTCATCTTGAATGATTCCAGTCAAAGGCGTTGGCGCCCAACCTGTTTTCATGAACTCGCCAAACATCTCTGATGGCGCAACGTCATAAACGCGCTTGCTGCCGGTATCCAACGCTTTGTCTGAATTTTCCATATGGTGAGCGTAATGGTGAAGAGAATTGGTAGCCAACCACCCACACGCTAAACTTCCCTTGTACTCGGAGACGTCGCATAGCCCGGTCGAGTGCGCCTCACTGCTAACGAGGTAAGGGGTTAAACCCTTCAGGAGTTCAAATCTCCTCGTCTCCGCCATAAAGATAATTAAAGGAGTTGGCCGTGCCATTGTTTAAAGTAGCAATCGTTGGCGCAGGACCAGCGGGCTATTTTGCAGCGCAAGCTTTACACAATCAACAAAATGAAGATCGCACTTTTGCAATAGACATGATTGAACGCCTTCCCACACCATGGGGATTAGTTCGAAGCGGTGTTGCACCCGATCACCCAAAGATTAAGACAGTCTCTAAAGTCTTTGAAAAGATTGCAGCTGATCCCAACTTTCGCCTCTTTGCCAACATTGAAATTGGCAGCGAGATAAGCGTTGCCCAACTCAAAGAGAAATATGACGCAGTTGTTATCGCAACCGGATCACACCTAGGTAAGAGCCTTGGGATACCAGGAGAAGAATTGCCTGGTTCGCTATCGGCGGCAGATTTTGTCCCTTGGTATAACTCACATCCAGATTATGTTGACGTAAAGGTGCCACTTGATTGCGATACGGCAGTAGTAATTGGCGCGGGTAATGTTGCAATGGATGTTGCACGTATGTTGGCACTTGAACCAAGTGAGCTAGATCCAACAGATACAGCAGATCATGCAATTGATGCCTTTAAAGCCAGTGCTGTGCGCGATGTTTATATCAGCGCACGCCGTGGACCAGAGCATGCAGCTTTTACTTCCCCAGAACTTCGAGAACTGCCAAAGCTTGAACACACCAATGTTGTCATCAACAAAGCAGATATTGATGCAGCGATAGTTCGTGCAGGAGCAGAGCCTGAAAAAGAAGTGAAAAGTAACTTGGATGCAATGTTATTGATCGCAGAGTCACAAAAAAGTGAACATGAGCGCACGATGCGCTTTCTTTTCCAGCACACCCCCAAGCAGATCCTTGGCACAGATCGCGTTGAAGGCGTTGTGTATTCAACCCCGAGTGGTGATGTGACTATTAAGTGCGGATTAGTTATTACTGCTATTGGCTATCAAGCTGCCGGTATTGATGGTGTGCCATTTGAAAATGGCAAGGTTGTTAACATCGATGGTCGGGTAAATGAGAATTTGTATGTTGTTGGTTGGGCAAAACGTGGTCCATCAGGAGTCATTGGCACTAATAAATCAGATGCTGCTGCAGTTGTTGAACTGATGATCAGTGATTTGAAAACACCTAAAGCCGCTGGTGATATTTCGCAGTTATTGACTCACCAAGTAGTTGTGGATCAAAGCGCGTGGCAAAAGATTAATGAAGCCGAGGTGGCTGCAGGTGAGCCAAAGGGTAAACCTCGGGTTAAGAGTGTTAAGCGCGATGAACTTTTAAAGTTGGGCTTGTCGTAACCTTTTTCACTCTGCAGTAATCATGTCGTTACCTAAAAAACACTCAAGCTAAATTGAGTACTGCTTAGATAAGGCCATGAAACAAACCCTTATCTCAAGAAAATTCACTGGCTTTGGCGCACTCGCCACGGCCATCGCATTATTAGTCTCGTTGCTAATTCCAACTGCGCAAGCAAACACATACTCTCTTCCAAACGCACCTACCAACGTGACCTCTTATATAGGTGCACGTGGAGTTGTTGTTAAATGGACACCAGGCGCAAATGTTGCACCAGGAGTTACTGGTTACGTTGTCTCTGCAGGTGCGGGCTCATGCCCAATCTTTGTACCTGCAAGAAATAGCAGCGTTGTAACCATGCCTGTTGTCGATGGACAACCAGGAGGAACACCTGTTGTTCAGGCTGTGAACGCATATGGCTTTTCAAAGCCAGCGGCATCAAATAAGAGCTACACAGCAGCTCAACTAGCAACTGTTGCATCATCACTCAACAAAGCTGTTCAAGTTCTCCAGCTCAGCGACCTACACGGTGCAATTGAAGTGGGTGGATCATTTGGTGCAGCCCTTCTAACAAGTAACTGGAACGCAGATCGCGCTGCTAATAAGGCAACGATTGCGGTCTCATCTGGAGACAACATCGGTGCAGCACCTCCAATCTCAACTGAGTTTGAAGAGCTACCAACGATTGAATCATTAAATGCTGCAAAGCTAGATGTTTCAGTATTTGGTAACCATGAGCATGATCGCAATATCGATCACCTCAACAAGATGATTGGTGCATCAGATTTCCAGTGGGTAGTTTCTAACTACAGCGCGGGAGCATTAGATGTTCTTAAGTCAGGAGCAAAGCAGGCTAAGACCTACACAATCATTGAGCGCGGTGGCGTGAAGATTGGTGTGGTTGGCTCAAATACACCAGAGACAATTGAACAAGTCTTTCCTGGAAACCTTGATTACAAGGATGCATCAGGTGCAAAGAAGACCATTGTTATCGCTCCAGGCGTAGCAGGCATTAACTCTGCAATTGCAGAGGCAAAGGCAGCTGGCGCAGATGTTGTCATCGCAGTAATCCACCAGGGATGGTTGGAAAATGCAGATGGTGTTTCAAAGGGTCTCTTTAATGAACTTGCAGCACAAATCAAGGGTGCAGCAGCAATCTATGGTGGTCACAGCCACCAGACATACGCTTCTGTCATTCCTGGTAGCTCACGCGTTGCACCAACTGTTCTAGGACAGGTTCGCAACGCTGGTGTTGAGTACACACGTACACAGATTTGTATGAAGTCTGGAAAAGTTGTTGGTCAATCAATCCAGCACGTTCTCAAGGCTGCAGCTGCAACAATCAACACAGGTGTTGTTTCAACAGTCACCACACAAGATGCGGCAGCAGCTGCAATGGTTAAGAAGTACAAGGATCAACTATCTGCAAAGCTTGATGTAAAAATCGGTAAAGTTTCAGGAGTATTCCCTCGTGGAGGATCACCAGCTGTTGAGCGTTCAGGTGAAACTCCAATGGGTAACTACATTGCAGATTTGATGCGTGCTAAGTACAAGACAGACTTTGCAATCCAGAATGGTGGCGGTATCCGCGACACATTCCCGGCAAAGACATATGTACCGGCAGCAACAGGACTTGTTCGCACAGGTGCTGGCCCACTAGATGTAACACTCGGTGATGCGTTCACTGTGTTCCCATTTGGTAACCAGATTGCAACAACAGTTGTCACAGGTGCAAACCTTTGGAAGGCTCTAGAAAACGGTGTTGGCGGTAACTATCCAGGTGATGGTCGCTTCCCACAGATTTCTGGATTCAAGTTCTCATTTGATGCATCTAAGCCAATTGGTTCACGTATCGTCGAAGTTACAAAACTAGACGGAACTGCAATTGCTAAGGATTCAAAGGAGTACACACTTACAACTCTTGACTTCGTAATCTATGGTGGCGATGGATATGTAAATGTCTTCTCACCAGCACAGGCCAAGGTTCAAGGTGCACTGCTAGATGTATTCGTAGATGCACTTAAGGCAGATATGGCCGCAGGAAAGGTAACTCAAGTTCCTGCAGCAGATGGCCGCATCAAGAAAGTTGGCTAATAGCTAAGTAATCAGACAAAGGGCGTCGGAGCAATCTGGCGCCCTTTGTGCTTTATTTACGCACAGTTCACGCATTTTGGCACTGAATGAAAAGCAGGTAAGATGCGCAGGCTGTACAAAACTAAATAAGCGCGCGTAGCTCAACGGATAGAGCATCTGACTACGGATCAGAAGGTTAGGGGTTCGAATCCCTTCGCGCGCACAAGTTAAGCTCTCGGTGCCTTTCACACCGGGGGCTTTTCTTCTTTTTGTTTAGGTAATACTTATGCCATGTCCAAGATCCTTGTAACAGGCTTTGAGCCTTTTGCTACTTCATCACTCAACCCTTCAGGCGAAATAGTTAAAGCACTTATCGGTGATGATCTTGTAACAGCGATACTGCCAGTAGTTTTTGGGCAAGCAAGTGCACAGTTGCGTGAACTTATCGATCTTCACAAACCTAGTGCTGTGCTGTGTCTAGGCCAAGCTGAGGGCAGAAGCGCGATGACACCTGAGCGCATTGCAATTAACTTAGATAACGCTCGGATTGCAGATAATGCAGGTAATCAACCTCTAGAGCAGAAAATTAATGCTGATGGCCCTGATGGCCATTTCTCAACGCTTCCCATTGAGAAGATGGTTGCATCAATGAAAGCAGCAGGAATCCCTGCTTCAATTTCACTGAGTGCGGGAACATTTGTCTGTAATCACATTTTTTATGTGTTGCAGGATTACTTAAAGGATTCTCCAATTAAAAGCGGGTTTATGCATGTGCCGTTAATGGATGAACAACGCAAAGAGTTTCCAAACCTGCCAACCATGCCGGTTAGACAGATGGTTGCAGGGGTGCAGATATCTTTGGATTTATTACGGGTAGAGACCACGTAATCTGTGGGCTTCGGCAACACGTGCAACACCGATCATGTGAGCTGCTTCTCGCCAAGAAACCTTTTTATCTTTAGCCATATGCTCGACTTCTCTAAATGACTTCATCATGATGTCATTAAGGTTTTGCTTAACCTCATCAGCGCTCCAGAAGTAGTTTTGCTTATCCTGGACCCATTCAAAGTAAGAAACGATTACACCGCCTGAGTTAGCCAAGATATCTGGCACAACCAACACTTTGTTGTCATTAAGAATCTGATCTCCGCCAGGAGTTGTTGGGGCGTTAGCGCCTTCAACAATGATCTTGGCTTTAATTCCGCTGGCAGTTTTCTCAGTAACAGAGTCAGCTAAGGCTGCAGGGATAAGAACATCAACATCTAAGTGAAGTAGTTCTTCCTGTGTGATTTTGTCTGTGCCAGGCATATTCAGGTTGCCGTTTGCTTGGAAGTATTTCCACAGATCTGCAACAGATGAGAATCCTGTAACACCACCGCTAACATCACTAACTGCAACAACTTTAAGACCTAGGTTTTCAAGGGCGATAGCAGCCCAGTAACCCACTTTTCCAAAGCCTTGAATAGCAACAGTTGCACCTTTTTGATCAATTCCTTTAACTCTAAGTGCTTCTATGGTTGAGATTGCAACACCATCACCAGTTGCAGATGTGCGACCAAGTGAGCCACCTAAAACAATTGGTTTGCCAGTAACAACTCCTGGAACAGAAAAGCCTGCATTAACTGAATATGTGTCCATCATCCAGGCCATGTTGCGCTCATCAGTTCCAACATCAGGTGCTGGAATATCGCGCTCTGGTCCAATGATGGGCAAGATCTCTGATGTGTAGCGACGGGTGAGGCGCTCGTTCTCTCCTAAAGAAAGTGTGTGCGCATCAACTGCAATGCCACCTTTAGCGCCGCCGTAAGGCAAGTTAGTAAGTGCGCATTTCCATGTCATCAACATGGCAAGAGCAACGGTTTCATCCATATCTATATCTGGGTGAAAGCGAACACCGCCCTTTGAAGGACCACGTGTTGTTGAGTATTGAACGCGAAAACCTTTATACATCTCCACATTTCCGTTATCGCGCCTAAGTGGAACTGCTACTTCAAGGATGCGACGAGGTGTGGAAAGGGTTTGCCAATCATTTTCGGTAAGTTGTAGTAATTCAACAGCTCGACGCAACTGCGTCCGAGCGGTTTGAAGAGCTGACTCCGTTGTCATTTTCTTCTTTCCGTTAGTTTTTATGAACGCAAAGCTTTAGCAAAGGATTCGAAATCCTCCACCAAAATATCAACTTCCTTTTGACCGTGAGCCAACGAGATTAACCACTGCTCATCTAATCCCGGAGGCGTAATGATTCCGCGGTTAAGTGACCACAGCCATGAAAGCTCAGCAACAGCAAAGTCTGTGGCTTTGTAATCACGGTAGTTACGAACAGGCTCTGTGGACCAAGTAATACAGCCCTTCACACCAAAACCAACAGTGTGTGCTGGTAGTTGGTACTGCTCAATGATTGCATTGATGCGATCTAGTGCTTGTTGGTTAAAACCTTCAGCCTTTGCAAGTGATTCTTCGGTAAAGATCACATCAGCTGCGCGAACACCAGCCATTGCAAGGGGATTACCGTTAAATGTTCCAAAGTGGGCCATTTTTCCATTAGTAACAAAGTCCATGTACTTCTTCTTGCCACCAAAGGCAGCCAAAGTAAGTCCGCCACCAATTGATTTTGCAAGGGTAATTAAGTCTGGAGTAACACCTAAGCGCTGGGCAGCGCCTTGATGTCCTGCAGTTAAACCTGTTTTAACTTCATCAAAGATCAAAACAACGTTGTATTCATCGCAAAGTTCGCGAACTCGCTCTAAGTAACCTTCATCAGGCAAAACGATGCCTAGGTTTTCTAGAACTGGTTCAAGGATGAAACAAGCAATAGAAGATCCATGCTTTTTGAATGTGCGCTCTAGAGCATCTGCGTTGTTATAAGGAACAACGTAGATCTCACCAGGCACGATTCCTTCTGGAACGTGTGCGATTGGATCATTCTCATCACCGATCTTGTCGATAGGTGGTTTACTAGAGACTACAAATGGGTCATAGCTACCGTGATAACCGCCCTCAATTTTAACTATTGCATTCTTATCTGTTGCAGCGCGTGCTGTGCGAACGGCATACATTGTTGATTCAGTTCCTGAGTTAGTGAAACGAACTAGATCAATACCAAAGCGGCGACAGATGCGCTCTGCAGCATCAGTTGAAATAGGAGAAGGGGTGACAAAGAGAGTTCCACTCTCGAGTGCCTTCTTTACCTCTTCAACGATTACTGGGTTCAGGTGACCTGCCAGCATGGCACCAAAGCCCATGGAGAGATCGAGGAGCTGGCGACCATCAACATCTGTCATCCAGGCGCCCTTAGCGCTCACGATGGAGATTGGATATGGGTCCCAGTGCTGGAAGCTTGAAGTTACGCCCATAGGCAATGACTTGAGAGCACGACGACTTTCTTCAGCGCTCTTGCCAGTTTGCTTGGTGAATAACTCCCATTCAGCTTTCAGGAGTTCGGCTACTCGCTCAGGTGAGACAGGAGTAGATGTTGAAGGAACGAATCTAAATGTTTCTCTGTGATTAGTTTGGGTAATCATTGGTAAAACTTGTACGGCAAAGGTTTCAGCTTTTGAAACTCGTTTGAGAAGTACTCTCCCGGTTCATTTTTTAGTCCGTTTGGACTAAGGCTTAAGTATCTCATGCCGTTTTTTAAATGCAACCCCCAAAAAAACCGGGTGTGTCATGCGGGAAAAAAGGGAAAAAAGGGAAAAAAAGTTAAAAAAGCGTTAGCGCAAGAAAAGTGCACGCAATCGGCGGGATGTTACAAAAAGTCCTATTCCGATCATTACAACAAAATAAGTAACATGCACGAAAACTCCAGAGTTTATTTCCCCAAACCAAAAAGCGCGTACTAGCTCAATTCCATGCCATAGAGGCAAAGCCATGATGACTTTTTCTAGCCAATCTGGATAAACAGAGATTGGATAGAGAGATCCGGAGAACAAAGTCATTGGAAGTAAGACAAAGTTAATGAAGCCCATTTGTTGGTAAGTCTTAAAGTAAGAAGTGATTGCCATTCCAAATGAGGCAAAACCAAATGCAACAAGAGAAGCTGCAGGGATTGCCAAGATTGCCCAGACGCTTGGCGTTAATCCAAGAGCTGTAACAACAGTTAGGAAGCCAATGGAGTACACAAGGCCTCTAATCAAAGCCCAAGTGATTTCACCCAGTGCGATATCAAGAGGCCCAAGTGGAGTTGAAAGCATTGTCTTATACAACTTTGATTCATTAAGTTTCCAGAAAACATTCCAGGTTGAATCATAAATCGCACCGTTCATTGCACTATTTGCAAGTAACCCTGGTGCGATGAACAAGGTGTAATCAATAGTTTTGCTTCCTGTGGTCACATCTCCAACAAGGCTTCCCATTCCATAGCCAAAAGCCAACAAGAAAAGAACCGGCTCAACAAAACCTGTAACAACGGGAATCCAATTAGTAGATCTAAAGGCAATCCAACCGCGCTCTAGCAACACGTAAGGCCGACCCGCATACATAGCTGTTGATTTACGGTTCATTGCGATATCTACAGCGTTACTCACTTTGATAACCGCCGTTCAAATTGGCGAGTAGCAAGGACTAGACCAATGACAAGCAAGGTAAGAAGGAACACAAGGTGCACAACAACCATTGTGCTGCTAATTCCATAATCAAAAGCAGACTCACGGCCTAGCTCGGTTGCATGCCACAGTGGTGAAATCCATCCAATAGGCTGCAAATACACCGGCATTGATGTCAAAGGAAAGAAAGTTCCAGAAAACAAGAACATCGGCATAATGACCAAGCGACCTAGTATGTTGAAGAATTGATCTTCTTTTTCAATTTTTGCTGCTGCAAACAACATCAGTGCACCAAAAGCACCGCCACCTAAAACGGCAATAGGCACTAGCAAGATACTGATTCCAAAGTCAACAACATTAAAGGCAAGCAAGAGAATGTAGTAAGCGATTACCGCAAAGAGCGCACGGCAAAGGGCGGCAAGATAAACACCGATTGCGATCTGTCGACCAGTTATTGGAGTTGAGTTTTGCGCGAAGAAAAGCTTGCGCCATTTAAAGCCCTCAATAGTAGGAAAGACCGTTTCATCCATGATTCCCGTGATGGCAGTGTTAGCCAATAGGGCAGGTGCGATGAAAGCTATGTATTTAATGCCATTTGTTCCACTTGTGCCCGATCCTTGTTCAACCATAACGCCAATACCAATACCCACTGCGATTAAGTAAAACAGTGGATTTCCGATATCCACGGCTGCGATGATGGTTCGCCACTTAGACATGGATTTCAAACGTGCCGCAGCTATATACAAAGCTCCAAAACGTTCAATAGTAGGAACATCAATACCCGCGTTCATTCAATCAAAGTTCTTCCAGTTAGGCGCAAGAAGACATCTTCAAGTGAGCTTCTGCGAACAAGTGAAGTAGTTGCATGCATTCCAGCGTGAGTGATTTTTTCAAGGAGTTTTTCGCCATCTTCTGTGTACATCAAGATGCGATCTGGCAGGGTCTCCATGCGCTCACACATCGTTGCAAGTTGCGGAGCAACCTCTTTATTGCGATCACTTCCAAATCGAACTTCTAGTACCTCTTTACTTGAATACTGCTTAATCAAAGATGCGGGTGATCCTTCGGCCATGATTGAACCTTTGTCCATCACAACTAGGCGATCACATAATTGTTCTGCTTCATCCATAAAGTGTGTAGTTAGAACAAGTGTTACACCTTGTTCCTTCAGACGGAACAAGCGATCCCAGAGAATATGGCGCGCTTGAGGATCTAAACCAGTAGTTGGTTCATCCAATAACAAAATATCTGGTTCACTCACAAGGCCGCGGGCAATTGTTAAACGGCGCTTCATTCCACCACTGAGCGCTTCGACCTTCACATCACGCTTTTCTTCTAATTGTGCAAACTCAAGAAGTTCTTCGATCTTGTTTTTAATAAACTTCTTTGACAAACCAAAGTAACGCCCATAAATATAAAGGTTTTCACTCACAGTGAGTTCGCCATCGAGATTATCTTGCTGGGGTACAACTCCAAGGTGGGCACGTACAAGAGGCCCAAATAATTCAGGATCTTTACCGAGGATTTCTACGGTTCCACTTGTGCGCTGTGATGTTGCGGCAAGAACACGCATAGTCGTTGATTTACCCGCACCGTTGGGGCCAAGGAGTCCAAAGGACTCACCCTTAGCCACATCGAAGTCGATGCCGTTTACAGCGGTGAAATCCCCAAAAACCTTGGTTAAACCACGTACAGATATGAGTGGATTAGACATCTTTCTATTCTACCTGAGTATTGTTAACCCACGTGCGCTTCATAAATAATCCCACCCATGATCTCACCTATGACGATGTCTTCATGGTGCCAAGTGCCTCTGAACTCTCTAGCCGTATGGATGTGGATTTAGCTTCCACTGATGGCTCAGGAACAACAATTCCTTTAGTTGTAGCAAACATGACCGCTATCTCTGGTCGTCGAATGGCAGAAACAATTGCTAGACGCGGTGGCATTGCAGTTATCCCACAAGATATTCCACACGCAGTAGTTGATAGTGTCATTAAATGGGTTAAGGCCCGTCACGTATTCTTTGATACACCAATTACTTTAAACCCACATCAGACTGTTGCAGATGCAGTTTCTCTATTACACAAGCGTGCCCACGGTGCAATTGTCATTGTTGATGGTGGAAAGCCTGTAGGAATTGTTACAGAAGAAGATTGCAAGAGCGTTGATCGCTTTACACAGCTCCATCAAGTAATGAGTAAAGAACTCATCACGATGGCAGATAACCTTGATGCCCGCGCTGCATTTGAGTTCTTAAACCAACACCGACATAAGTTAGCCCCAGTAGTTTCTAGTAACGGCGATCTAGTGGGCATCATGACTCGCATCGGTGCACTACGCGGAACTCTTTATTCCCCGGCCGTAGATGCAAGTAATCACTTACGCATTGCTGCAGCTGTTGGTATTAATGGAGATGTTGCCGCAAAGGCTGCAGCCCTCGTTGAATCAGGGGCAGATGTTCTAGTTGTTGATACTGCCCATGGACACCAAAAGAAGATGATTGAAGCCCTCAAGGCAATTAAATCTCTAGGGCTTTCTGTTCCAATCGTTGCGGGCAACGTTGTTACTGCTGATGGTGTGCGAGATCTAGTTGCAGCTGGAGCTTCAATTATTAAGGTGGGCGTTGGGCCAGGGGCTATGTGCACAACCCGTATGCAGACAGGTGTTGGTCGGCCGCAGTTCTCAGCAGTCTTGGAATGTGCCACAGAGGCGAAGAAGTTAGGTGCACATGTGTGGGCAGATGGAGGAGTACGCCATCCACGAGATGTTGCACTGGCCTTAGCTGCAGGTGCATCCCAAGTAATGATTGGTTCTTGGTTTGCAGGCACATATGAATCACCTGGAGATTTACAGAGTGATGTCAATGGACGTTTATTCAAAGAATCATTTGGAATGGCATCAGCACGCGCCGTTGCTGCTCGCACTTCGGGAGAAGATGCATTTGAGCGTGCTCGCAAAGCACTCTTTGAAGAAGGAATTTCAACTTCGCGCATGTATTTAAATCCTGCACGACCAGGTGTTGAAGATCTACTGGATGAAATTATTGCTGGGCTGCGCTCTTCTTGCACCTATGCAGGTGCACGAAACCTTGATGAGTTTGCAGAAAGAGCAGTTATTGGAATTCAATCATCTGCAGGTTATGCAGAAGGTCGTCCATTGCACTCTTCGTGGGGCAACTAATGTCTAAACCCACAATCATCCTTGCAACCAGCAATGGTGTTGGAATGGGCCATTTGGCACGAGCTAGCGCCGTTGCACTGGCATTAAAGCCAGTTGCTAATCCAATTATTGTTTCAATGGCTGGCGGCATTGCAGAGATTCCTTCCTTTATGGGTATTCGCTGCGAATACATCCCAGGACGAGATCGCTTATGGATGTCTCGCGAAAAGTGGGATGCATACCTACGCGATCGTCTTTTAGCGTTAGTTGATGAAACCGATGCAAAAGTTTTATCGTTTGATGGTGTTGTTCCTTATCCAGGTGTAATAGCTGCACGTAATGTAAACCCGAAGTTAAAACTTGTCTGGGTTCGTCGTGGACTATGGCAAAAGAAGCCACAGCGCTTCATTTTAGGTTTACAAGCAAAGATGATGGATGCAATTGTTGAACCAGGAGATATTGCCCGCGCTTATGATTTTGGTCCAACATCAAAGCGCAAAGACTCTGTTTTAACATCTCCTGTTTCACTTTTTAGAAAAGAAGATGCGCTATCTCGCGAAGATGCTCGCAAAGCCTTAGGTCTTGATCAAAACCGTCCAGTTGCTTTAGTTCAACTTGGCACAGGCGATAGCGATGTGAACCACAAAATGACAGCAGCTCTTGAAGGCCTACTTGGCTGGAAAGATTTACAAGTGATTTTAACTAAGGCTCCGATTGATAAAGATGGAAACTCTTTAGCTCCAGAGGGCCTAGACATTAAAGTGGCGCGCTATTTCCCACTAGCAAAGGTGTTGCATGCATTTGATGCAGGTATTTGTGCAACGGGATATAACGGTGTGCACGAATTGTTGCCCGCACAAGTACCAACAGTCTTTGTTTCAAATATCCGTGGAACCGATGATCAAGAGGCTCGTGCCCGTTGGTGTCATGATTTTGGTTATGCACTACGTGCAGATCAAGCAGATTTAGCTGACATTACAAAGACCGTTAAGAAATTGCAGGATCCACAAGTACGTGCAGCCTTATCGGCAAAGTGCGCAGAACTTCCTCAAACAACTGGTGGACAAGAGATTGCAGATATTTTGTATGCACTTGCTACTGAGCAAGTAGCAGCAAAAGCCAAGACTTTTACTTTCATCCGCTTAATGGCACAAGATCACATCAATCGTGGATTACGCCATGTTGCTAACTTAGGGTTACGAAGAGTTGCGCTGGTATATCGATTCCTTAACCCACATATTGTTGTTCAAGTTACTAAGCAAGATCCTCCTACATTTGGAGATTCAACCGATTCTGCCGAACTACATAAGCTGATTAAATCTGCCAGCAGATTTGAACATTTGATTACTGGTGCATCACCTGCTTATGTGGCGAAGCGTAAAGAGATCGCAAAAACTGCTTATGGCGATTTAGTGGAGATCATTAAGAAGTAATTGCTAGCTGTTAGTAAAACATGCGAGATCTCTTGCCTGCACATAGAATATGTAAATGATGAAAGCACAGACAGCAGTAGAAATTAATGAAGTATTAGCCAATAGACGTAGCCCACGCTCCTTAGATGCAACGGCAGTTCTATCAAAAGATGATCTATTGGCAGTTTTAGAAGCTGCACGCTGGGCGCCTTCTGCATCTAATGGGCAACCATGGAGATTTTATGTCGGCCAACGCGGGGATGAAGTATTTGCACAGATACTTGATTCGCTTGCTCCTTTTAATCAGGGATGGGCCCACCGATCATCTGTGTTAATAGTTGTTGCTGGCGTTCACACGCGCGAAGACGGAACACCTAATAAGGGCTATCTCTATGACTGCGGTCTTGCTGTTGCTCAAATGGTTGTTGAAACACACGACCGCGGACTTGTTGCTCATCAAATGACTGGCTTTGATCCAGAAAAAGCTGCGCAAAATCTAGGAATAGATGCATCACTTCTTCCTGTTGCAGTTATAGCAATTGGTAAACAAGCATCAGCCGAGCAATTAGAGGGACCTTTGCTGGAGCGTGAAAATGCACCGCGTGAGCGCAAAGCGCTAGAAGAGATTGTGGTTAAAGGTTTACCGAATTAAAAGCGTGAACGGATCTCCCACAGATCTTTAAAGACTGGTGCAAACAAAGTACTCGCTAGATATTCCACACCGCTAGAACCACCAGTACCAATTTTGTGTCCAATGGTTCGCTCCACCATCTTCACGTGGCGATAGCGCCACTCTTGCATACCCTCGTCAATATCAACTAAGCGCTCACAAATCATTGCACTCTCTGGGTCTTTAGTATGAACTTCCAGTAATACATCCTGAACACGCAAATTAGCCTCATAAGGCAATGAACGATCGCGTTCTAATACATCGGTTGGAATTGCATGTCCGCGCTTTGCTAAATAAGCCAAAGCTGAATCCCAGACTGAATTACCTGCAGTGATTAGCGCAATCTCAGCTTGAATTGCCGGTGGCAGGTGTCCAGCCATTTTTGTATCGCGCCGACCAAGCAAAGCTTCTACTTTTCTAAATTGCGCGGACTGGAAACCACTTGAGGATGAAAGATATGAACGGAAAGCATTGAACTGCAAAGGCGTCATAGTTTCCAAGATATCGATCTGTGTCACACAGACTTTAAGAATTGTGCGGATACGTCCCAAAATCGCTAGAGAATAATGAGTGTCCCCAGATTCCATTGCACGCTGTGCTTCTGCGAATTCATGAATGATTTGTTTGAACCACAGTTCATAAGTTTGGTGAATGATGATAAAAAGCATTTCATCATGTTCAGGTCCTTGTGAGAGAGGGCGTTGTAGGCTTAAGAGTTCATCTACGGCTAAATAAGATGTGTATGTCAGTGCTGAATCGAAGTTTTCGCTCATGTGACTCGTGAACCGCCCTCTTTGATTGTTTTGTATTGGCCAGATGCCACTAGGTCACGCGTACGAGCAAATCCATCCCACACTTCAACAAAGGAAGTTGGAAGTGGTGAGATAGCCAAACGGATTGAATTAGGTGTGCGGTAGTCAGGAATTACATTAGAAATCTCGCGCATAGCAACACATATCTGAGCTGCATCAGGGTGCACTAATGAAATATGTCCACCGCGCTCTTTAGGATCTCTTGAAGTATTGAGCACAAATCCAAGTGGAGCTAACCAGGCGTCATAGAGATCAATCATCATCTGTGTGCCAACTGCGGCCTTTTGTGCAATTGCATCTATGCCAGCCTCATTAATCATTGAAAAAGCTGTCTGAACACAGCGAATACCGATCAGTGATGGACTAGCAATCTGGAAGCCACGAATGTTTTGTGCTCGCTCAAATACTGGCCCCATTTCAAACTGAGCATCTTGTGCAAACCAACCCTGGATGGGAACTTGTAATTCTTTTTGGATCTTCTTGCTTACATACAACCAAGCAGGTGAACCTGGACCGGAGTTTCCATATTTATATGTGCAACCAACACAGAGATCAACTCCATTTGCATCAAGGTTTAACTCAATCGCACCAACTGCATGGCTGGCATCCCAAACCACTAAAGCACCAATTGCACGTACTTGATCGGTAATTGATTTGATATCGGTTCTAGCACCAGAGCGATATTGAATAACTTGTAAGGTAACAAGTGCAACATCATCGTTGAGATACGGCGCAAGAACTTGGGTGGTGATGCGCTCATGTGTTGCTACCCCAGGGTCTTCGTTTTGAATAAGGACAAGTTTTAAGCCGAACTGCTTAGCAATTCCATCAAGGATGTATCGATCTGTTGGAAAGTTTGCTGCATCTGTAATGATTGTTTTGCGGCCAGGACGTGCATGCACCGCTGCAAGGCAGAGTTGATAAAAGTTAACTGATGTTGTGTCACAGACAAGAATTTGTCCAGGGCCTGCGCCTAAGGCTGCTTGGCCTAACAAATCACCTGTTGGTTGAGCTTCATCAACCCAATGGCCCCAGCCAGTTACAACTTCTGCGCCCCATTCAGTCATCAGATTGTTTACGGCAGAAATTGTCTCTTTTGGAAGACGACCTAATGAATTTCCATCCAAATAACACATCTCGGGGTCTGTAACGACGAATTGTGATTTGAAATGAGCGAGAGGATCGTTTTTATCTAGCTCTAAGGCGTACGCGCGGTCAGTAACGTTCATGAAGGAAAGGTACGCTCTCCCATCATGGCGCGCAATGTTGTAAATATCGAAGAGGTCTCAAAGGCCTTTGATATTAAAGAGCTTTTAATAGGCGTCTCTTTAGGTGTTTCTGAGGGCGATCGCATCGGCATTGTTGGTCGAAATGGCTCAGGAAAATCCACGCTCATGAAGATTATTGCAGGCGTTGAAACACCAGATTCTGGCCGTGTTACTAAATCAAACTCAGCACGCATAGGTTTGCTATCTCAAGTGGATTCAGCAAATCCTGAGAGCACTGTGGGAGAAGTTGTATTAGGGGACACCGCAAAACATGAGTGGGCAAGTGAGCCAAATATCCGTGAAGTTTTCACTGGGCTCTTTGGTTCCTTTGATGATCATATTTTTGATCGCAAGTTCGGACAGCTATCGGGTGGAGAGCGCAGACGCGTTGGATTAGCAAAGCTACTGATTAATGAACTAGATCTCATTCTGCTGGATGAACCAACAAACCATTTAGATGTTGAAGGTGTTGCCTGGCTTGCACAGTATTTAAAAAATCGAAAAGGATTAGCGGTAACTGTTGTAACGCACGATCGATGGTTTCTTGATGCAGTCACTGATCGCACTTGGGAAGTAGTTGGCGGAAAAGTTGAAGAATATGATGGCGGATACAGTGCTTTTGTTTTAGCTAAAGCTGAACGAGCCCGCCAAACATCAGTCATGGATCAGCGCCGGAATATGTTGATTAAGAAAGAACTTGCCTGGCTTCGCCGAGGAGCACCAGCTCGCACGACTAAACCAAAATTTCGAGTCGATGCAGCTAATGTATTAATCGCAGGAGAACCCGAACCGCGCGATCAAGGAGCATTACTTAAGTTTGCCCTCAACAGACTAGGTAAGACTGTGTATGAGGCCCACCATGTTCAGGTAAAACTTGGAGATAATGAATTAATCAATGATTTGTATTGGAATGTTGGTCCAGGAGATCGCATTGGCATTGTGGGCATTAATGGCGCAGGTAAAACAACTCTAATGAAGACTCTGGTTGGTGAAATCCAACCAACGGCGGGAAAGCTTGTAACTGGAATTACCGTTAAAGCAGCATTCCTTACGCAGCATTTAGATGAGTTAGATCCAACTTGGCGAGTATTAGAAGCCGTTGAAAAAGTTGCTAACCGTGTTGAAATCGGTGGGGGACGTGAACTATCAGCTTCACAACTCTGTGAGCGTTTAGGTTTTGACCGTGAATCACAATGGACTCCTGTTGGCGACTTATCTGGTGGTGAAAAACGTCGCTTACAACTCACGCGTCTACTCATGGATAGTCCGAATGTTTTGTTACTTGATGAGCCAACAAATGACTTTGATATTGAAACTCTGACGGAACTTGAAGATTTACTCGATGGCTACGGCGGAACCTTGATTGTTATTTCGCACGATAGGTATTTCTTAGAACGTGTGTGTGATCGCTTTGTTGGTTTGTTGGGGGATAAGAATGTGAGAGATCTTCCACGAGGAGTCGATGAGTACTTAGAGCTTCGCCATGAAGCCCTACAACCCGACATCAGCGCTCCCAAAGAGAAGAAAACTTCGAGTGCGGCAGAAGAACGCCAACTTAAGAAAGACAAAGTTCGCCTTGAGCGACAAATGGAGAAGGCGGATTCGCGGATAGCAGAACTTGAGGGCGAACAAGAAACCGCCTCATTTGATGCAGAACGTTTGCTTGAAATCACCAATGAGTTAGCGCAATTACGGGGTGAGAAAAACAGACTCGAAGAAGAATGGCTTCAGGTCACAGTTTTACTTGAGGGGTAAGTTAAAATCCTCTCTATGAGTCAACTATCGCACGCTATAGAAGTAATCCTTTTTCGCTCTCGCTTTTTACTTGCTCCTCTCTATTTGGGATTGGTTGGCGCACTAGTTCTGCTTGGTTACCGCTTCATCATCGAATTCATCCATTTGGCAGAAAAAATCGGCAAAGCAACACCACAGAGCTTTACTCTTGATCTGCTCGCTTTATTGGATTTAACTTTGCTCGCCAACCTTATTTTGATGGTTATTTTTGCAGGATATGAGAACTTCGTTTCCCGCATTGACGTTGCAACTGAGTCAAAAGATCGTCCACACTGGATGGGAACAATTGACTTTAGCGGTTTGAAAATTAAGTTAATTGGTTCATTAGTAGCGATTTCAGTAATTGAACTTCTTAAAGACTTTATTGAACTATCTGGTCAGGATGAAGTTGGTGGCGGAACTAAATGGCGAATCGTCATTCACCTTACTTTCGTCGCCTCTGGTGTTTTGTTTGCTCTCATGGATTGGATCGCTGACAAGCGAGAATTCTCCGGCACGCATCAGTAAATGCGTTTAGATTTATTAGCCGCGCTTTCAGGCTTAATGATTGCCTTGCAGGCGCGTGCAAATGGTGAACTCTCGCATCGACTCAATAATGGTCTAGAAGCAGCACTTGTTTCTTTTGGTTCAGGATTAATCATTATTGCGGTGATTACCGCCTTCAATCCAGCAATAAAAGAAGGCATTAGGAATCTACGTGCTGCTGTTGCCAACAAAGAGATTGCACAATGGAAACTACTTGCTGGAGCGTTAGGTGGAAGTTTTGTTGCGATTCAAACACATATCGTTCCGCTGATTGGTGTTGCAATCTATTCAGTAGCATCAATTGCAGGTCAAACTGCAATGTCACTTATCGTGGATCGAATTGGTCTTACTGGTGGCGGTAAGAAGCTAATCTCTAAACGCCGGGTGGCAGCCGCGGTTCTAACTGTTCTAGCAGTCTTTGTTTCAGTATTTGATCGCATTGATGCCAAGAACCTTTCACTTTTTGCTGTGGTCCTTGGCTGTATTGCTGGGGCTGTGGTGGGTGTGCAGCGGGCACTTAATGGTCAGATAAATGAGCACTCACACCAAAGCTTCACCACTTCACTTCTTAACTTCATTACAGGAACATCACTGCTTGTAATTCTCATTTTAGGTGGAGTTCTAATTGGAAAGATTGAACTTGTTCCACTTCCTGCTGGTCCCTGGTGGATATACACCGGCGGTGTAATTGGAGTTATCTATATCGCTTTTACATCAACAATTGTTCAACACCTAGGCGTTTTAACTTTCACGCTCTTTAGTGTTGGCGGACAACTGGTTGGATCGTTGGTAATTGACTTGATTTCGCCAACCAATGGCGTGAACGTGAGCGCTTATCTAGTAACTGGAATTGTAATGACGTACTTGGGTGTTATCGCCGGTGGCGTAAGTAGTTCACGAGTGCAGAAACCAAAGAGGCTGTAATAAAGAAAGCTGCAATTGCATAAGACCAGGTTTTAACCCAAGGCAATGAAGCTGCGTAATATCCTGCAAGAGTTATTCCTACGCCCCATAACAATGCCCCAAGAATATTTGCTGAAAGAAATCTGTAGTAGTTCATCTTTGATGCACCGGCAATAGGTGGGACAAAGGTGCGAATCCACGGGAAGAATCGTGCAGCAACTACTGCCCACCATCCAGTTTGTTCGTAGAAGCGCTCAGACCGGGCAATCATCTTTTGCATGCGCGCAGAGTCATGCTTATCTAAATAAGGTCGTCCAACTAAGCGACCAATTACAAAACCGACTTGATCACCCAAGAACGCTGCGATGAAGATGACGGTTACAAGGATCACGATATTTACTTCACCGTGAGCTGCTGCAACCAAACCCGCACTAAAGAGGATTGAATCACCCGGTAGGAAAAAGGCAAATAAAACACCGGTTTCAAAGAAAACAATCGCCCCAACAACTAAGTAGATCAAATATGGTGCAAGGCTAGATAGTTGAGCATCAAATGATGCAGCTAGTTCAATCACACTGACTTCTTAACCGCCGCAGCTACAGCTTTAGTCACATTTGGATCAAAGACGCTGGGCACAATAAAGGATGCGTTCAGTTGCTCTGGAGAGACACAGTCAGCGATAGCTTCTGCTGCTGCAACTAATAGTTGATCAGTGATTTTGTGGGCATTGGCATCGAGTAAACCGCGAAAGATTCCAGGAAATGCCAAAACATTATTAATTTGATTTGGTTGATCACTGCGACCTGTGGCAACGACAGTTGCATATTTACGTGCCACGACTGGATCAATCTCAGGATCTGGATTGGCCAGAGCAAAAATAATTGATCCTTTAGCCATAGTTGCAATGTCAGCTTCTTTAAGAATGTTTGGTGCGCTCACGCCGATGAATACATCAGCACCAACAAGTGCCTCTGGCATTGCGCCAATAAAGTTATTTGGATTGCTGTTATCAATAAACCATTGCTGCATTGAATCTTCAGACTTCAAGTCATTGTGGATTACACCGTGATGATTAAAGCCAATAATGTTCTTTGCCCCGCTAAGTGTGAGCAGTCGAGCAATTGCATTACCTGCAGCGCCAACGCCACTTAAAACAATTTTGACTGAACCAAGATCCTTTTTAACAAACTTAAGAGCATTTCGAAGAGCAGCTAGAACAACAATGGCGGTTCCATGTTGATCATCATGGAAAACTGGAATATCAAGTAGCTCACGTAGGCGACGCTCGACTTCAAAGCATCGAGGAGCCGAGATATCTTCTAAGTTAATTCCGCCGTAAACTGGTGCGATCAACTGAACTGTGCGAACAATTTCATCGACATCTTGTGTATCCAGACAAACAGGCCAGGCGTCAACATCTGCAAAGCGCTTAAATAGCGCAGCTTTTCCTTCCATTACAGGCAGAGCTGCTGCTGGGCCGATATTTCCAAGGCCTAGTACTGCAGATCCATCGGTAACAACTGCCACGGTATTGCGCTTAATAGTTAGGCGGCGAGCATCTGCTGGGTCAGCAACAATTGCTTGGCAAATGCGGGCAACGCCAGGTGTGTAAGCGCGCGAGAGATCATCACGGGTCTTTAATGGAACTTTAGATTGAATTTCAATCTTTCCACCAAGGTGGAGAAGGAATGTTCGATCACTGACTTTGCGAACTGTCAGTTCAGGATTCTTTGCAAGAGCGATAGTAATTTGATCAGCGTGGGCTGAATCAATGGTGTCACACGTAATATCTAAAACAACTTTTTCTAAAAGAGACTCAACAACATCGAGCGCGGTAATGGTTGCACCAGCTGCAGTAATAACAGTTGTTGCAAGTGCTACAGGTTGAGCAGAAGGTGGACCCTCAACACGGATAGTAATTCCATATCCTGGGGAAGTGGCTGCCATTTATACGACTCCATATAAACGATCGCCGGCATCGCCAAGTCCTGGAACGATGTAACCATGTTCATTTAATTTCTCATCAAGTGCGCCAGTAACAATATTGATTGGAACTTTACTTGCAGAGAACTCGTCCTCAACAGCTTTCACACCTTCGGGTGCTGACAAGATACAAATTGCGGTGATCTCAGTTGCTCCAAGGTCAAGCAGATAATGAAAAGCTGCAATTAATGTTCCACCAGTTGCAAGCATTGGATCTAAAACAAATACATGACGACCAGATAAATCTTCAGGTAAACGATTTGCGTATGTGCTTGCCTTCAAAGTTTTTTCATCACGGACCATGCCAAGGAAACCAACTTCAGCATTTGGCATTAACTTGCTCATGCCTTCGAGCATTCCAAGGCCGGCACGCAAAATTGGAACTACTACTGGGCGAGGCTCGGCCATTTTTAGGCCCTTAGTCTTAGTAACTGGAGTTGTTATCTCAACAGTGTGTGTGCGAATTTCACGGGTAGCTTCATAAGCCAGAAGTGTTACGAGCTCTTCTACCAAACGACGAAATGTTGGGGAATCAGTACGTTCATCGCGCAAAACCGTCAATTTGTGGGCAATAAGCGGGTGATTGGCAACGTGAACTTTCATAGGCATTACCTTACAGGGCTTTCAATCCTTTCCAATGAGTGGAATCATCTGAGCATGGCTGATTTCGATGATGACCTCGTAGAAGACATCGAAGAGTTTGACGTTTTAGCCGAAGATGCGCCAAAAGTAATCAGTGTCACAAATGAGTTAGATATAGCCGTAGCTGCATGGCATGAAGACGGACGTTGGACTTTAGGGATACTTCCAGATCCAAATGACATTGGCCAAATAATTTCACGGCTTAAAGCACAACAAACAAATGGTGGATCCATTGCACTTATTTCAATTGATGAAGAATTCTTTATTTTAATTCGCGTTCTAGGCGCCCACATTTCTCTTTTCCTTAGTGATGCAACAGCCGCACTAGATTATGAAGTTGCAGAAGAGTTGTTAGAGATTGCAGACATTCCACTCCCAGAAGATGATGACGAATCATCTCCAATTGGGCAATTAGAAATTTTGGCAGATCTTGGTATGAATGGCATGGAGATTTCAGCACTCTGTGATGACGCAGAGTTATTTCCTGATGAACAACTTGAAGCGATTGCTAATCGATTAGGATTTGGCGATCAGTTTGCAGAGTTATTAGAACTGTGAACGATAAAGATTTAATGCGCGCAGCTTTAGCTGTTGCGCAACAAGCTAGTGCCAGCGGAGATGTTCCAGTCGGTGCTGTGATTGTTAATAGCTCGGGTGAAATAGTTGCAACTGGGCATAACGAGCGCGAATTAAATATTGACCCAACTGCACATGCAGAAATTGTTGCTATTCGAAAAGCTGCACAAGCTTTGGGGCAATGGCGCTTAGAAGATCACACAATTGTTGTGACTCTTGAACCTTGTCCTATGTGTGCTGGTGCTATTGCACAATCTCGGATCTCCACATTAGTTTTTGGTGCCTGGGATGAAAAGGGCGGTGCTGTTGGCTCCGTTTGGGACGTTATTCGCGATCCTCGCGCTCTTAACAAGCTAGAAGTGCGTGGTGGAGTGCTTGAAGAAGAGTGCTCAGCGATGTTAAAAGAATTTATACAAGGAGTTCGTAAGAAGGATTAAGAATCACCATAGATCCTTCATCTTCACCGACCATACCTTCAGCACGCATCTGTGAACCTACTTCAAGACCTGCAATGTCTCGACGTCCAAGGAACTGCAAGGAGACTCCACCTGTTTCATCCCAAATCTCAACTTGAAGGGCTGGGGCAGCACCGCGGGGAGCAGTCTTAATTGATGTGACTCGACCTTGAACTTGAGCGCGCTTTCTCCACTGAATCTCACCAATTTTGGTGACATTTTCTGCGTAATGGCTGATTGGTTCGATGTTAACTGGCGCATCTGTCTTAGGAGTTGGCGTAGTTGATTTAACTACTTTTCTAACTTCACGTGGATGGTTTAGTTCAATCGTTGCACCGGAAGTAATACGAGCAACATCGAAAGGAACGATCGTTGCAACAACGCGTGGGAGCTGTGAAATTGGTGCAGCAATTTCTTCTGCAGTTTGATCATGCAGTAAACGACCTAAGAATCCTGAATAAGCACGACGTGGAAGTAAGAGAGTTAACTCAACATCTGGTTTTTCAGTCATACGAATTGCATAATCCAATGCTGCATTTGCAAGTCGACGATCAGGGCAATCAATTAACTCAAGTGTTACATCATCTAATGCATCTGATTTAGCCCAAGCTTTTTGAATTTGCTCAGCTCGGCGATCATCAATAACAAAGTGAACTGCAGTTAAATTGCGTGGCTTAAGGCTGCGTGCATAACGAATGGCGCCAACAGTTGCAATATCAACGCTATCTACCAAGATTGTTACGTCATGGCGAGCGATTGAAGTGGCACGTTCTTGATGGCGTTTTACTGAAAGCGCTTCCTGCTCGCGTGTGTACTGACGACGTAAACGTAGGAAAGCCATAACCAAAATTGGGGCTGTTATAAGAACGAGCCAAGCACCTTGTGTGAACTTAACTACAGAGAAAATAATTACAACAAGTAGAGAGATTGTTCCTGCAAGACCATTGATAAAGACCTTTGCTCGCCACTGACCTGTTTTATGGCGAAGTGCGTGGCGAGTCATTCCAAAGCCAGCCAAGGTAAATCCTGTAAATACGCCGAGTGCATAAAAAGCTACAAGGTGTTCAACTGAGCCAGCAGTGATAAGAACTAAGAAAATTCCACCACCAGCCAGAAGCAAGATTCCATTAGAGAATGCAAGGCGGTGACCACGCTTAGTTAATTGACGTGGCAGATAACCATCAGTTGCAACAAAATTAACCAAGAGTGGGAAAGCACTATAAGTCGTATTAGCTCCAGCAAAGAGAATAAGCATCGTTGCCAACTGAACCATCACGAACATAATCTGGCCAATAGTTCCATCGCCCATGATTGCTTTGGCGATCTGAGAGATAACTGTTGGAGTTCCAGATTCATATGGAACAGCGTGGATTTTGTGAGCAAACCAAGAAACTCCAAGAACCAAAGTTCCAAGCAATGTGCTCATGATGTAGAGAGTTCTCCGAGCATTTACATGTTCAGGAGTCTTAAACAGGGCAACTCCATCAGAGATGGCTTCAAGGCCAGTCAGAGATGAGCCACCATTAGCAAAGGCACGGAGCAGGATAAAGATGGCTGCAAATGTGAGAAGACCTTGCTCTTGGCCAATTTCAATTGCACCAGGTTGTTCAACGCTCAACTTAATCAAAGTGCCATTGAACTGCTTATAGAGCCCAACAGAGAAAACAATAAACATGCAACCAACGAAGAAATAAGTTGGAAGTGCAAAGGCCTTGCCGGCTTCTTTAACGCCGCGCAAATTTCCATACGTTAACAAGACAATGACAACCAAAATCATTGGAATCTTGTATGGGCTCAGCGATGGGAAAGTTGAAATAATTGCTGCGACTCCAGCTGCAGATTGAATTGCGATTGTCACGATGTAATCAAGCATTAGTGCGACAGCTGCAATTTGTGCAACGACAGGACCAAAGTTATCTCGCGAAACTATGTATGCCCCACCAACTTTTGTATAAACATTGATGACATCTCGATAAGACAAAGTAATGATTAAAAGAATGACTAAAACAATTGCAGTCATCGGCATTAATATTGCAAATGCTGCTAAACCAAATGCAGGTAACAATGCAATTAAAATCTGCTCTGAACCATATGCTGAAGATGAAATACAGTCGCTAGATAAAATTCCTAATCCATAGCGCTTACTAAGGCGCTGATGGTTAAGTGAGTGACGGTTAAGAGGATTACCTAACAGTCGACGTTTGATTGTGTAGAAAAAGGAGTCTTTGAGATGAGCATGGTCTTTAAGAACTTCTGGGGCCTGCGCATCATCGGTCCACGACTTAGGCACTTATAACTCCTCTTTCAATTGCAATTAATGCAACTTAATGAGCATCACTCTACCTCAGCCCGCACAATCTTCACTGTTTTAAGCCTAAAGCGTATGCTTCACCTATGCATACACAGTTATATATCGATGGCCAGTGGGTTGAGGGCGCTAGCAAGGTAGCCGTTCATGATCCAAGTGATAACTCAGTAATTGCCGAAGTTTCTTTGGCCTCTGATGCACAGTGCGAAGCAGCTATCGCCGCCGCCGATGCAGCAGCAGAATCCTGGGCAAAGACTGCTCCACGATATCGCTCTGAGATTTTGCGCAAAGCATTTGAAATTATGACTGGTGAAATTGAAGCGATTGCTACTTTGATTTCTCGCGAAAATGGAAAAGCGATGCCGGATGCTCGCGGTGAAGCGGCATATGCAGCTGAGTTTTTCCGTTGGTTTGCTGAAGAGACAGTTCGCACACCAGGGGATTTCCGTAAATCACCATCAGGGGACAAGCGAATCCTTGTTACACATCAACCAATTGGTCTTTCTATTCTTATTACGCCTTGGAATTTCCCAGCAGGTATGGCAACTCGAAAGATTGGACCGGCAGTTGCTGCTGGTTGCACAATGATTTTAAAGCCAGCAACTGAAACTCCTTTAACTGCGATGTATATCGTGGATTTAATGGAGCGCGCTGGTTTGCCTAAGGGAGTCCTGAATTTAGTTCTGCCTGAAAAAACTGGCCCAGCAATTTCAAAGATGTTGCATGATCCACGTGTTAAGAATCTTTCATTTACGGGTTCAACTGAAGTTGGTCGTGTACTCCTAAAAGAGGCTGCAGATAAGGTAATTCGCTGCTCTATGGAGCTAGGTGGAAATGCACAAGTAGTTGTTCATGATGATGCAGACCTTGCAGTGACAATTCCGCAGTTGCTTCTTGCCAAGATGCGCAACGGTGGTGCTGCCTGCACATCAGCCAATCGCATCTATGTGCAGCGTGGCATTTCAGAGGCATTCATTAATGAAATGACTAAGTCCATGAGCTCATTTGTGATGGGTCGCGGAACTGATGCCACAACAACCCTTGGAGCATCAGTCTCAATGAAGGAGCGCAACAAGATTGCGCAAATCGTTGATGAATCAGTAGCAGCAGGTGCAAAGGTAAAAGTTGGTGGCGTTAAGCCTGAAGGCGATGGTGCGTTCTATCCAGCCACAGTTTTAATCGTTGATAAAGACAACCCAATCCTTCTCCATGAAATCTTTGGGCCAGTTGCACCGATCATTATTTTTGACACTGATGAAGAAGGCATCAAACTTGCTAATGACACCGAGTTTGGTCTTATTAGTTATGTCTTTTCTTCAAATCTCACACGTGCCCTGCGCACAGCAGAGGCGATGGAATCAGGAATGGTTGCCATTAATAAAGGTGTTATCTCAGATCCAGCAGCTCCCTTTGGTGGCGTGAAGCAATCAGGTTTGGGCCGTGAAGGTGGCTTTGATGGCATCCATGAGTTCTTGCAGACGAAGTACATCGGGGTCGAGATCTAAATTGCTTACAAAGTTCGAAGCTTTGTAAGAATGTCTTTGTCGTTCGTCCTAAGTTTTTTGATTATTCCTTTTATTGGGTTTCCACCGTTGGCGTAATAGGCAAGGGTGTAATACGGATAGGTATCTACACAAATCCCTCCTTCACTTTCTTGATTTTCACCAGGTAATGGGAAGTTCTGAATAACATCAACATCACTTTGTGCAAAGAATTTTCTCAGTCTTTGTGTATCAATCAATTGGATACCCATCAACTGCATTTTGCGCATCTCTGAGGAAAATTCAACAGATCCAATTTTTCTTGCCTTGTATGTGACCTGATTACTTTGAAGAGTGTAAATGACCTCGCCATTTGCAATCCTTTTGTTTAAGGAAGAGTTTTCGAGCAACAGATTGGCTTGTGCCTTGTAATTTTCCTTGTTGCTTTCAAGCAAATATCTATAGAGGGCTCGTCGGTCAGCTTCACTTAGCCACTCACCAAGCCTCAGACATTCCTCGAAGTAACTCACAGTCTTATTGTGCACCTATTACACAATTCTCAGCTTCATATTTTCCAGAGTTTCCTTCTACTCTGATCTCTTTTCCGCCTTTTATTCTGACATAGCCCTTGGCAGAACCCCTATATGAAGACTCGTCTCCAAATTCGCATTTAGTAAAGAGATTCTTAAAAACCGCCTTGCCCGATGATTTTGAAATCGCTGCAGCCTTACGGGATATAAAATTACTCACAGTTATCTCCCGATTATTTTCGAGCATCTGAATCTGAGCGGTAATAACTGTGTATTCCTGTGGAGCCGTACATTCAGAAGTTATGTTTAGTTTTATGGCGTCAATACCCTGTCGCTCCTTGATACTCGTAGAGTGGTGGGGTCTTTCAACTTTAAGCGTGCAGGTTGGTTCAGGGTTGTTAACAATATTGAATATAACAAATTGAGCAAGCATTAAACCGACCACTGCGATGGTGGGGACCTTGGGAGTTAAGAGAATTGATTTAGGAATAGTTATTGGCATTCCTAAAAACTAGGCAAAGGTCCTGACGACCTTAATCAGGTTATCCCCAGCCCATCGGTGGCGGCTGAAATACATCTGGCGGAGGATGAGGGATTTGAACCCTCGATAGGTTGCCCTATACACGCTTTCCAAGCGTGCGCACTCGGCCGCTATGCGAATCCTCCCGAGGGGAGCACTCTATCGGTGGCTATAACTATGATTACGCCAGATCCCTCGTACGGCGTTATCCGTACTGAACTCCCCCAGGGCAGGAATGCAGCAAGGGTAGGTCCGCTCTGGCGGGTGTGCGAGGGGTCCTATTAAATTGCGTCGAAGAGTAGAGGAGAGCACACGATGTCTTTAGCGTTGTATCGCAAGTATCGTCCCTCTGTTTTTGCAGATGTCATCGGACAGGAACATGTAACAGTTCCACTTTCAAATGCGTTGGAATCTGGGCGCACACATCACGCATATTTATTTAGTGGTCCACGTGGTTGCGGAAAAACTTCCAGCGCTCGCATTATGGCGCGCTCACTTAACTGCGTTAAAGGACCAACACCTAATCCATGTGGTGAGTGCCAATCATGTAATGATCTAGTTGCAAACGGTCCAGGTTCACTTGATGTTATTGAACTAGATGCGGCAACTCATGGTTTAGTAGATGATGCACGCGATCTTCGCGATAAAGCTTTCTTTGCACCAGTACAAAGCCGTTACAAGATCTACATCATCGATGAGGCGCACCAACTCGGACCGGGTGCTGCAAATGCACTTTTGAAAGTTGTTGAAGAACCGCCTCCCCACGTTATTTTCATCTTTGCTACAACAGAGCCAGAAAAGCTGATTGCAACTATTCGCTCTCGTACACACCACTATCCATTCCGTTTAGTTCCACCTGGAATCTTGGCTGCGCACTTAGAAAAGATTTGTAATCATGAAGGCGTCAGTGTTGCTAAAGGCGTTATTCCACTTGTAGTACGGGCCTCTGGTGGCTCAGTGCGTGATGCACTCTCTGTGTTGGGTCAGCTATTAGCCGGTGCTGGCAAAGATGGCGTGAGCTATGAAATTGCAATTCAATTATTAGGTTTCACCGATGGCGCATTGCTCGATGATGCCATCGATGCAATTGCTGCCCATGATGGGGCAACGCTGTTTAAAACTATTGATCGAGTTATTGAATCTGGCCATGATCCACGTCGCTTTACAAGTGACATGTTGGAGCGTATTCGAGACCTAATGATTGTTGATGCTCTTAAAGATTCAGGAAGCAATGCAATCCTGCGCGATATTCCAGATGATCAAATGGAGAGAATGCGCAATCAAGCTAACCGAATTGGAACAGCTAATCTTTCACGGGCTGCAGATATTGCTGCCGAAGGTTTAACGCAGATGCGCGGTGCCACAGCACCACGTTTAATGCTGGAACTGATCTGCGGACGCATACTTTTGCCTATTGGTGACAATGGTGAATCAGGAATGCTTTCACGTATTGAGCGATTAGAGCGCGCGGAAAACATTGCACCGATGACAACACCAGCTCCAGCAAAATCTGTTGAGAAAAAAGAAGCACCTGCTGCGCCAGTAAAGGCTGAAGCTGCGCCAGCAGAAGTGAAGGTAGAAGCACCAGCAGCTAAGGTAACGAGCGCCCCTGGGGCCTTTGATATTGCAGCCCTACGTCGTGCTTGGCCAGATGTAATTGAAGATGTGAAGAAGCGCCGCAGACTGACATGGTCACTACTTTCTGCTTCCGCACAAGTACTTGCCGTGGATGACAAAGCAATCACAATCGGAATTGTTAACGCAGGAGCCAGAGATTCATTTGTTCGATCAGAATCAGATGAGATTTTGCGCAAGGCATTTGTGGATGTAGTTGGCATTGATCGAAAGATTGAATGTGTTGTGGATCCATCCATTGATACCAATACACCCGCAGCACGTGAGACTCGCACATCAGAGGCTCCTTCAGATAAGAACCTACTTTCAGGGGCGGCACTTCTTGCCCAAGAACTTGGCGCAAAAGTAATTGAGAGTAAATAATTAATGTCAGGTATGTATGAAGGTGCAATTCAAGATCTCATCGATGCGCTAGGTCGTCTGCCAGGAATTGGTCCAAAGTCGGCTCAACGTATTGCTTTTCATATTTTGCAAGCAGATGCTGAGATAGCAACTGCGCTCGTGGACTCCATTCGCACAGTAAAAGAGCGCGTGAAGTTTTGTGTGGAATGTGGAAACGTTTCTGAAGAAGATCAATGCCGCATCTGTCGTGATCCACGCCGTGATAACACGTTGATCTGTGTTGTTGAAGAGAGTAAAGATGTGATTGCAATTGAGCGCACACGAGAATTTCGCGGTAAGTATCACGTTCTGGGTGGTGCAATAAGTCCTATCGATGGAATTGGTCCAGAGCAGCTGCGTATCCGCGAACTCATGGCACGCCTTGCAGATCCTGGAATCGTTGAAGTTATTTTGGCTACCGATCCAAACTTGGAAGGTGAAGCCACAGCTACCTATCTATCGCGCATGATTAAGCCGTTAGAAATAAAGGTCTCTCGGTTAGCGAGTGGTCTGCCAGTAGGTGGGGATCTGGAATATGCCGATGAAGTCACGCTGGGCCGTGCATTTGAAGGCCGCCGCGACGTTTAATCTCGTTATTTGATACGTACTCCATCTCAGTATCTAAGATTTCCCGAAAAACGGTTAGCGCGATTTAAATCTATGCGCCACCATTAACCCATGGGACTCATCGTTCAGAAGTATGGCGGCTCCTCTGTGGCCGATGCCGAGGGCATGAAGCGCGTTGCCAATCGCATTGTGGCAGCCAAGCGTGATGGCAATCAGGTCGTTGTCGTTGTTTCTGCGATGGGCGATACAACCGATGAACTTATTGATTTAGCTAAACAGATCACTCCAATTCCATCAGGGCGAGAACTAGATATGTTGCTTACAGCCGGTGAGCGAATTTCGATGGCTCTTCTTGCAATGGCGATTACAAATTTAGGACATGAAGCCCGTTCATTTACTGGTTCTCAAGCTGGTGTGATTACAACATCTGCACATGGTCGCGCTCGCATTATCGATGTGACACCAGGACGCATTCAAGAAGCGTTGGCAGAAGGTGCGATTGCAATCGTTGCTGGCTTTCAAGGAATTTCACAAGATACAAAAGATGTAACAACACTTGGCCGCGGCGGCAGTGACACAACTGCAGTTGCATTAGCTGCGGCCCTAGAGGCCGATGTTTGCGAGATCTATACAGATGTTGATGGAATCTTTAGTGCTGATCCACGTGTTGTTCCAACAGCGCGAAAGTTAAAGACAGTTACTTATGAAGAAATGTTGGAACTAGCAGCAAGTGGTGCAAAGGTTCTGCACTTGCGCTGCGTTGAGTATGCCCGCCGTTATGACTTACCTATTCACGTACGTTCATCTTTTACAACAAATGAAGGAACATGGGTGGTCAAAGATCATCCACAAGGAGGAGAAATGGAACAAGCAATCATCTCAGGCATCGCCCACGATAAGAGCGAAGCAAAGATCACGATTGTCGGCGTACCGGACCGAACTGGTGTTGCTGCACGTATCTTCCAAGCCATTGCCGATGCTGACATCAACATCGACATGATTGTTCAAAACGTCTCTGCTGCCGCTACAGGCCTCACTGATATTTCATTTACTTTGCCAAAAGATGAAGGCGCAGATGCAACAGCTATTTTGCAAAAGCTTCAAGGTGAAGTTGGTTTTGCATCTATTCAATACGATGATCAAATCGGTAAATTGTCATTAATTGGCGCTGGAATGCGCTCACACCCAGGTATTACAGCAACCTTCTTTGGTGCAATGTCAGAGGCTGGAATCAATATTGAAATGATTTCAACTTCAGAGATTCGTATTTCTATTATCTGCCGCCAAGCAGATCTAGAGCGTGGTGCTAAAGCTGCACACGCAGCCTTTGGTCTTGATGCTGATAGCAATGAAGCCGTTGTATATGGAGGAACTGGCCGATGAGTAAAAAGAAAAGCTCAAAGAAACCATCACTGGCAGTCGTTGGAGCAACTGGCGCTGTTGGCACAGTCATGCTCAGTATCTTGTCGGAGCGCAAAGATGTTTGGGGCGAGATTCGCTTAATTGCATCTGCACGCAGTGCGGGTAAGAAGTTGATGTGTCGCGGTGAAGAGCTAACCGTTGTTGCGCTATCGCCTGAAGCATTCGATGGAATTGATGTTGCGATGTTTGATGTGCCAGATGAAGTTTCAGCACAGTGGGCTCCCATTGCAGTTGAACGCGGAGCAGTTGTAGTAGACAACTCTGCAGCATTTCGCATGGATCCAAAGGTTCCATTGGTTGTTCCAGAAATAAATCCAAAGGATGCCAAGAAGCGTCCTAAGGGAATCATCTCCAATCCAAACTGCACGACTCTTTCAATGATTGTTGCGATGGGTGCACTCAATAAGAAATTTGAATTAAAAGAACTCGTTGTTGCTTCCTACCAGGCAGCTTCAGGTGCTGGTCAACCAGGTATTGATTCATTGCGCGAGCAAATCTCACTCGTGGCAGGAACAAATGCTGGCGAAGTAGCTGGCGATGTTCGTAAATTTGTTAAAGATTTAGGTGCATTCCCAGCTCCACTTGCACTTAACGTAATTCCTTGGGCCGGATCTCTTAAAGAAGATGGTTACACATCTGAAGAGTTAAAGGTGCGCAATGAATCCCGCAAGATTCTTGGAATGCCTAAGTTAAAGGTTTCAACTACTTGTGTGAGAGTCCCAGTTCTAACAACTCACTCATTAGCTGTTCACGCCACATTTAAGAAGGAAGTCACACGCAAAGCCGCGCAAAAGGTTCTTGAAAAAGCTGCTGGAGTGACATTGCTAGATGATCCAGAGAATAAGAAGTTTCCAACACCTAATGATGCAGTCGGAACAGATGCAACATGGGTTGGGCGCGTGCGTCAATCACTCGATGATAAGAAATCTATTGATTTGTTCCTTTGTGGCGACAACCTGCGCAAGGGTGCTGCTCTAAACACCGCGCAGATCGCTGAATTACTAGCAGTAGAGTTCACCGCATGAGTATTAAAGAAACGCTGCAAAAGGATTTAACAGAGGCTATCCGTGGTCGCAATGAAATCACTTCAGGCACTATCCGCATGGTTCTAACGGCAATCACTAATGAAGAAGTGGCCGGCAAAGAAGCACGCGTTCTTAGTGATGAAGAAGTAATCACTGTTCTATCTCGCGAAGCTAAGAAGCGCCGCGAAGCAGCCGAAGCTTTTGAAACTGCTGGTCGTACTGACAAAGCAGCGCTTGAAAAGAGTGAGGGTGAAGTTATTGCAAAGTATCTTCCAGCCCAGCTCAGTGAAGCAGATATTGCAGCAATCATTGCTGAGGCAATTGCATCAACTGGTGCACAGGGCCCAGGCGATATGGGCAAAGTAATGGGAGCAGTAAAGCCAAAAATCGCAGGAAAAGCCGATGGCGGCGTGGTTTCTGCACTAGTGAAAGCAGCGTTAAATAAATGACAAAGTATGAATATGCAACTGTGCCACTACTTTCACATGCAACTAAGCAGATTCTTGATACATGGGGTTCTGATGGTTGGGAACTCGTCCAAGTTGTTCCAGCACCAGGAACTGGCGAGCAGCTAGTTGCTTACATGAAGAGAGTGATCGCATGAATCCAGTAGATGTCCGTGCAAAGCTAAAAGAACTTGGTTTAGAGCTGCCAGTTGCTGCAAAGCCAGTTGCTGCTTATGTTCCAGCGATTCGCACAGGAAATATTGTTTTCACTGCCGGACAACTTCCACTTGTGAACGGTGAAATGGCTGGAGTCGGAAAAGTTGATGGAGAAATAACTCCAGAGCGCGCAAAGGAATTAGCACAGGTGTGTGCACTCAATGCATTAGCTGCAGTTGAAACTGTTGCAGATGTAAACAAGATTACAAAGATTGTTCGAGTTGTTGGCTACGTCAATGGTGTTCCTGGCTATATCAACGCACCAGTGGTTGTTAATGGGGCAAGTGAGCTGTTCTTGGCAATCTGGGGCGATGGTGCAAAGCATGCACGTAGCGCGGTTGGAATTGCAGAATTGCCATTGAATTCACCTGTTGAAATTGAACTCACAGTAGAAATTACAGACTAACTACTTACCGCGCTTAGCTAGGCGTTCAAAATCTGTAATCAAAACTGCACGTCCATCAAGCTTTAACCAGTTACGTCCTGCGAAGTCTGCAAGGGCTTTATTAACTGTTTCGCGAGATGCGCCAACAAGTTGCGCAAGCTCTTCCTGTGTTAAATCATGGTGAACGTATAAACCTTCATCAGTTTTCTTACCAAAGCGCTCACCTAGATCAATTAACGCTTTTGCAACACGTCCTGGAACATCAGAGAAAACAAGATCGCCCACAGCTTCATTTGTGCGACGAAGGCGTTGTGCCAAGCGAGCTAGTAAATGAAGTGCGACATCAGGATTTTCGCGAAGCCAAGGAAGAAGCTTTGCTTGTCCAAGACTTAAAAGTTTTGCATCGGTAACTGCAGTTGCAGTTGATGTGCGTGGGCCTGGATCAAAGAGGCTGAGTTCGCCAAACATTTCGCCAGGTCCAAGAATTGATAGAAGATTTTCACGTCCATCACCACTTGAAGTTCCAAGCTTGAGCTTTCCTTCAACAATTACGTATAGGTGATCACCATCTGCGCCTTCGGCAAATAATACGCTTCCCTTGGATATCTTCACTAAATCCATCTGTGCGCGAAGAGAAGCCGAAGCGGCTTCATCAAGGGCGGTAAAGAGCGGTGCTCTGTGTACGGCATCTAAATCTATGGTCACGGGTAGTACTTTAGCCTCATGCCCGCAGATAGCGAAACCCGAAAAGAGGCTCGGGCTGTGTATCGTATTTTGAGCAAGACATACCCAGAGATCCGCTGTGAACTAGATTTTAAGAATCCACTGGAGTTAATAGTTGCTACCGTCTTGAGCGCACAGTGCACAGATAAGAGAGTTAACACCATTACCCCGGCTCTGTTTAAGAAGTATAAAACTGCAAAAGCATATGCAGGAGCAGATATTCATCAACTCGAAGAACTGGTGTTTCAAACTGGTTTTTATCGTGCAAAGGCCCGTCATATAAAGGGAATTGGTATCAAATTACTCGAGGATTTCAATGGAGAAGTTCCCAGCACTCTTGAAGAGTTAATTACTCTGCCAGGAGTTGGTCGCAAAACTGCAAACGTTGTTTTAGGTCATGCTTTTGATATTCCTGGAATCACAGTTGACACACATTTTGGTCGCTTATCTCGTCGCTTTGGTTGGACTAAAGAGATGGATCCAGTAAAGGTAGAACGCATAGTTGGTGAGTTAATTCCTCAAAAGGAATGGACAAACTTGTCACAGCGAATGATTTGGCATGGTCGACGTATCTGCCATTCACGCAAGCCTGCTTGCGGTGCATGCCCCGTTGCAAAGATGTGCCCAAGTGTTGGTATTGGTGAAATGGATGTTGCCAAGGCAAAGTTGTTAGTTAAGACGGATAAGGACTTTCGATGAAGAGAGTAGCTATTGCAGTTGCAGTGTTACTGCTTGCTGGATGCTCTTCTCCTTCAGAAAAAGTTGCCGGTCAAGTTGTTTCCTGTGAAAGTATTTTAAGTAGCACAACAGAAAACTCACTGGTTCTTAATTGTTTAGATGGTGGTGCTGGTGCCTCAATAGATTCAATCAAGGGTCCAGCAATTATTAATGTGTGGGGATCATGGTGTGGTCCATGTGAAGAGGAGATGCCTATATTGCGATCTTTCTATGAAAAAGCTCAAGGTAAAGTCTTGTTAATAGGTGTTGATGTTGAAGAGGCTTCAATTGAAGATGGCCGTGAGTTTGTAGAAAACAATGGAATTACTTGGCCCAATCTTTTTGATGCAGATGGCAAATCCCGTGCTTACTTTGGAATGGGAGTTCCGGTTACATGGTTTATTGCACCCGATGGAAGCGTGGCCTATAAACATATTGGTGTGCTGAAAAATGAAATTGAATTGATTTCACTTACATCTAAGCACTTAGGCGTGAAGCTTTAATCCTCAGATTTTGCGCTCTGTAAGCCCTCTGAAATCAACTTCATAACATTTGGATCAGCCAATGTTGTGGCATCTCCTACTACTCGGTTTTCAGCGACATCTTTGAGAAGTCTGCGCATGATTTTGCCACTTCGAGTCTTGGGAAGCTCATTCACAATCAAAATCTGACGAGGCTTAGCAATTGCACCAATTTCCTTAGTAACGTGATTACGTAGCGCTTTATTGAGTTCTTCTCCATCGGCATGTTCAATGCCTCCACGCAATATCACGAACGCAACAATTCCTTGGCCCGTCATTGCATCTGCAGCGCCAACAACGGCAGCTTCTGCAACTGCTTCATGCGAAACGAGTGCAGACTCAACTTCAGTAGTTGAAATGCGGTGACCGGAAACATTCATAACATCATCGACTCGGCCTAATAGCCAGATAGCACCGTCATTATCAAGCTTTGCACCGTCACCGGCAAAGTAAATTCCTTCAAAGCGAGACCAATACGTCTCTTTATATCGTTCATTCTCACCCCAAATACCGCGCAGCATTGATGGCCAGGGTTGATCAAGAATTAAGTAACCACCATGTCCTTTACCAACTGGCACTGCATTGTCATCGACTACTTTGGCACTTATTCCAGGAAGGGCAGTCATTGCTGAACCTGGTTTAGTTGCAGTTACTCCAGGCAATGGTGAAATCATGATTGCACCAGTTTCAGTTTGCCACCATGTGTCAACAATTGGACAACGGTTTCCACCAATAACTTCTCGGTACCACATCCACGCTTCAGGATTAATTGGTTCACCAACAGAGCCCAGTAAGCGAAGTGATGAAAGATCATGTGCTTGAGGAAATTCATCGCCCCACTTCATCCATGTGCGAATAAGAGTTGGTGCTGTATACAAAATAGTGACGCCATATTTAGCGATTAATTCAAAGATTCGTCCTTTGTGCGGAGTATCTGGAGTTCCTTCATACATCACTTGTGTTGCACCGTTAATTAGTGGCCCATAAACAATGTATGAATGACCAGTTACCCAGCCAACATCTGCTGTGCACCAATAAACATCGGTTTCAGGTTTAATGTCGAAAACCATTTTGTGGGTGTATGCCACCTGCGTTAGGTAGCCGCCGGTAGTGTGAAAAATACCTTTTGGCTTAGCCGTGGTGCCTGATGTATACAAAATGAAGAGCGGGTGCTCAGAATCAAAGCTTTCTGCCACATGTTCACTTGATTGGCGGCCAACAATTTCATGCCACCAAACATCGCGCTCAGTCCAAGCAGTTTCTTGCTTTGTGCGTTGCACAACTAAAACCTTTTCAACATTATGTTTACCTTTGAGCGCCTCATCAACTGCAGGCTTTAATGCAAAAGCTGCACCTTTTCTAAATCCACCATCGGCAGTAATAACAATTTTTGCATCTGCATCTTGAATACGTGACAACAGCGCATCTGCAGAAAAACCGCCAAAGACAACAGAGTGCGGTGCACCCATGCGTGCACAAGCCAACATTGCAACTGCGGCCTCTGGAATCATTGGCATATAAATTGCGACGCGATCTCCAGCTTTAACTCCAAGTTCAATCAATGCATTAGCTGTTTTCTTAACGTCAGTTAATAACTCGGCATAAGTGATTGTGCGTGTGTCTCCAGGTTCGCCTTCAAAATGAAAAGCAACACGGCTTCCGCGACCTTCACTCACATGTCGGTCAAGTGCATTCACTGAGGCGTTTAATTTTCCACCGATAAACCATTTGGCATACGGTGGTTGCCAATCCAAAGTTTTATTCCAAGGCGTATCCCACTGCAATGACTTTGCTTGTTCATCCCAAAAAGCTAGACGATCTTTTTCAGCACGAGCATAAAGATCAGGCTGCGCATTTGCAGCTGCAGCAAACTGGGCACTTGCAGGAAATGTGCGATCTTCGCTCAATAAGTTTTCTAAGGACTCATGGTCTTGGCTCATAAATAGAGAGATTACCTTTCATAGCCAGTTATCAACAGAGTTTTGGTTGGGGTAGTTCTCACAGTTTTGGGGCATCGAGAATGCCAAACACGAAAGGAGGTCTCACACATGGGAATAACGTCTATCTTCTTGTTGATATTTAAGTTCTTCGGCAATGCCACATTGGTCTCAGCCCTGTTCCGTTTTGCGGGCTCGGTCTTTAAGACCTACATCTAGGTAGGTCAATGAACTAAGCCCCTGGTCCACCCGAGCCAGGGGCTTTTTCGCGCCTCTTTTGTGGGATTCGGGCCAAAGTGAGAGGATTGGCCGTAAGCCTCTAGACGGTTCAAAGATGCACTCGCTTATAGGGATTACACCAAGTAACTAGGAGTCATCGTGCCAATTGCAACCCCAGAAATTTATGCGGATATGTTGGATCGCGCCAAGAAAGGCGCTTTTGCATACCCAGCAATTAACGTTTCATCATCACAAACACTCATCGCTGCTATTCGTGGTTTCGCCGAAGCAGAATCAGATGGAATCATTCAATTTTCGTGGGGCGGGGCTGAATACGCTTCAGGTTCAACAGTTAAGAACATGGTTGATGGCGCAGTTGCTCTTGCTGAGTTCGCACATGTTGTTGCAAAGAACTACAAAGTAAACATTGGTATTCACACAGATCACTGCCCAGCAGAAAAGCTTGATGGCTTCATGCGTCCACTTCTAGCATTTGGTGCAGATCGTCTTAAGTCAGGCAAGGCTCCACTGTTTAACTCGCACATGTGGGATGGCTCTGCAGTTGATATGAAAGAAAACATGCGCATCGCAAAGGAAATGTTGACGATGTCTGTTGCTGCAAAGACAATTCTTGAAATTGAAATCGGTGTTGTTGGCGGAGAAGAAGATGGCATTGAAGCAAAACATGATGCCAAGCTCTACTCAACTCCTGAAGATGCACTACTAACAGTTGAAACTCTTGGAACGGATGTAAATGCACGCTACTTAGTAGCTGCAACATTTGGAAATGTTCACGGCGTATACAAGCCAGGAAACGTTGTTTTGCAACCAAAGATCTTGGCAACACTGCAAGAGGCAGTATCAAAGAAACTAGGTCTTGCCGCTGGAAGTAAGCCAATGGACTTGGTTTTCCACGGTGGTTCTGGCTCACTACTTTCAGAGATCCGCGAATCCCTTGATTACGGCGTTATTAAGATGAATGTTGATACAGATACCCAATACGCCTTTACTCGCCCAGTTGTTGATCACATGCTCAAGAACTACGACGGTGTGTTAAAGATTGACGGCGAAGTTGGTAACAAGAAGGCTTATGACCCACGTGCGTGGGGTAAGGCTGCTGAAGCTGGCATGGCCGCTCGTGTTGCACATGCGTGTGAAGATCTACGTTCGACCGGAACTTCATCACTTAAGTAATTACCCTACGTAATCGGAGAGGCTTTACCAATGCCAGCACTTGTTTTGCTTGGAGCTCAATGGGGCGACGAAGGCAAGGGTAAAGCTACCGATTTACTGGGAGATCGCGTTGATTATGTTGTTCGCTATCAAGGCGGAAACAACGCAGGTCACACAGTTGTAATTGGCGATCAAAAGTATGCACTTCACTTATTACCTTCAGGAATCCTTTCACCGAATGTAATTCCAGTAATTGGTAACGGTGTAGTTATTGATCCAGGTGTTCTACTTCAAGAAATCGCTGGATTAACTGAGCGCGGTATTGATTGCAGCAAGTTGTTAATTTCAACTAATGCGCACTTGATTACTCCTTATCACCGCACCATCGATAAAGTTTCAGAGCGCTTCTTAGGTAAATCAAAGATTGGAACAACTGGTCGCGGAATTGGTCCGGCTTATGCCGACAAGATCAACCGCATTGGAATTCGCGTTCAAGATCTCTTTGATCCATCCATCTTGCGTCAAAAGATTGAAAGTGCGTTGCGCGATAAGAACCAAGTTCTGATTAAGGTTTTCAACCGCAAGAACATTGAAGTAGATGAAGTTCTTGAAGAGTATTTGGCATATGCCGAGATTCTTCGCCCATATGTTGCCGATACTGTTTTGATTCTCAATGAGGCGTTAAAGGCTGGAAAGCGCGTGCTTTTAGAGGGTTCCCAGGGCACCTTGCTAGATGTTGATCATGGTACTTATCCATTCGTAACATCAAGTAATCCAACAGCTGGCGGTGCATGTACTGGCTCTGGAATTGGACCAACAAAGATTGATCGCGTCATTGGAATCATTAAGGCCTACACAACCCGCGTTGGTAGCGGGCCTTTCCCAACTGAGCTCTTTGATGAAGATGGAGAAGCACTGCGACGCATCGGAGGCGAAGTTGGTGTTACTACTGGCCGTGCACGTCGTTGCGGTTGGTTTGATGCACCGATTGCTCGTTATGCAGTGCGCGTTAATGGTTTAACAGATTTCTTCTTAACCAAGTTAGATGTGTTAACTGGTTGGGAAAAGATTCCAGTGTGCGTGGCTTATGAAATTGATGGAAAGCGCGTGGAAGAACTTCCAGCATCCCAAACTGATTTCCACCATGCAAAGCCAATTTACGAATACATGCCAGGTTGGAGTGAAGACATTACTGGTGCTCGCAAACTCAGTGATCTTCCACAAGCTGCGCAAAACTACGTTGCATTCTTGGAGAAAATCTCGGGAGCACCGATGAGTGCCATCGGAGTAGGACCCGGGCGCGATGAAACAATTGTCGTAAAGGATTTCATCTAAGAAATGAAAATCCTCCTAGTCGGAAGCGGCGGTCGTGAACACGCCTTAGGACTAGGACTACACGCAGATCCAGAGTGCACAGAACTACATGCTGCACCAGGTAATCCAGGGATTGCACAGTTTGCAACATGTCATCCATTAGTAATAAGTGATAACCAAGCGATTCTAGATTTGGCACAAAAACTTGATGTCGAATTAGTAGTTATTGGCCCTGAAGTTCCTTTAGTAAACGGTGCTGCAGACCTATTGCGGGCCGCTGGAATATCAGTCTTTGGCCCATCTAAAGCTGCAGCTCAGTTAGAAGGCTCTAAAAACTTTGCAAAAGAGGTGATGGCAGATGCTGGTGTGCCAACTGCCCATAGTTTTACTTGCACAAATCAAGCCGAGATTGAAAAAGCACTCGATACATTTGGTGCGCCATATGTAGTTAAAGATGATGGCTTAGCTGCAGGTAAAGGCGTTGTTGTTACAAGAGATCGCCAAGAAGCCTTAGATCACGCATTATCTTGCAAGCGAGTGGTTATTGAAGAGTTCTTAGATGGTCCAGAAGTTTCACTCTTTGGAATAAGCGATGGCAAAACAGTTATTCCAATGCAACCAGCGCAAGATTTTAAACGCGCACTCAATGGTGATCAGGGACCAAATACTGGGGGAATGGGTGCTTACTCACCACTTCCTTGGGCGCCATCAGACATTATTGAAGATACATACATAAAAGTTCTAGCTCCGATGATTGCTGAAATGGCAGCACGTGGCACACCATTTGTTGGTTTGCTCTATGCAGGTCTTGCATTAACAGATCACGGAACACGAGTGATTGAATTCAATGCGCGCTTTGGAGATCCAGAAACTCAAGTGTTAATTCCCCTTTTGAAAACTCCATTGGCACAACTTCTCTATAAAGCGGCAACGAGAAATCTAGAGGGCGTTACTTTGCAGTGGAGTGATGAATCTGCCGTGACTGTTGTATTAGCAAGCGGTGGATATCCAACATCTCCTGCAGTAGGTGGCGTAATTGGAGAGTTCCCAACGATTGAAAAGGTTTCAATTTTTCATGCAGGCACAACTGATAGTGAAAAAGGCTTAGTTTCATCAGGTGGTCGAGTTCTCACTGTTACCGGCACGGGCAGTGACTTAACTGAAGCTCGCGATCGTGCTTACCGGGCAATCAGCCACATCTCACTTGATGGATCCTTCTATCGCACCGATATCGCGCTCAATGCGTCGGTGGCAGAGAAGGGCAATTAAATGAAGGATAATTCGGGCGTGAGCCTTCTCGCTAATCGATATGCATCAGCTGCGATGCGTGAAATCTTCGCACCTGAAGCAAAAATCATCGCTGAAAGAAAGCTCTGGATCGCAGTAATGCGTGCTCAATCAACGTTGGGTCATGCAATATCCAAGGATGTAATTACAGATTACGAGAAGGTAATTACACAGGTGGATTTAGCTTCTATTGATGCGCGTGAAAAGAAGACGCGTCACGATGTGAAAGCCCGCATTGAAGAGTTCAATGCGCTAGCTGGCCATGAAGCAATCCATGCAGGTATGACAAGCCGAGATTTAACTGAAAACATTGAAGCGCTACAAATCCGCAATGGTCTTGATGTTGTTCATGACAAAGTTGTCACTGTGCTTGCACGATTAGCAGAGCGCGCAACGCAGTATGCAGACCAACCAGTTGCAGGACGTTCACATAATGTTCCAGCACAGATCACAACTCTTGGAAAAAGATTTGCTTCAGCTGCAGAAGAATTACTTTTTGCTTATGAGCGCTTAACTGCTTTGCAAGATCGTTACCCAATGCGTGGCATAAAGGGTCCAGTTGGAACTGCCCAAGATTCAATTGACTTACTGGGATCAACAGATGCTCATGCAAAATTAGAAAGCACAATTGCAAAAGAGCTGGGCTTTAACCGTGTTCTAGATTCAACCGGTCAGATCTATCCTCGCTCCTTTGATTATGATGTTGTAACAACACTTGTTCAGCTCGCTTCATCACCTTCATCTCTTGCCACATCAATTCGTTTGATGGCAGGCGCCGAACTTGTCACTGAAGGTTTCAAGGCCGGCCAAGTTGGAAGCAGCGCAATGCCACACAAGATGAACACACGCTCGTGTGAGCGAGTAAATGGTTTAGCCGTTGTGCTTCGCGGATATGCATCAATGGTCAGTGAACTAGCTGGGGATCAATGGAATGAAGGCGATGTTTCTTGTTCTGTAGTTCGCCGTGTGGCAATGCCTGATGCTTTCTATGCAATTGATGGCCTTCTAGAAACCATGCTCACAGTTCTAGATGAGTTCGGAGCATTCCCAGCCGTTATTGCTGCTGAATTAGAGCGTTATCTGCCTTTCTTGGCCACAACAAAGATTTTGATGGCAGCAGTTAAGGCCGGTGTTGGCCGCGAAGTTGCCCATGAAGTTATTAAAGAACATGCAGTTAAAGCAGCACTGGGAATGCGTGAAGGTAAGAAGAACTCGCTCCTTGATGATTTAGCTGCAGATAATCGCTTGCCACTTGATCGTGCGGCTTTGGATGTATTGATTAGTACCCCACTTGAATTTACTGGCGAAGCTCGCCAACAAGTTGCTCGAGTTGTTAGTCGCATTGGCGCGATTACTTCCGCGCACCCTGCCGCAGTGCAGTACAAGCCCGGCTCTATTAGGTGAGCGGCTTCGGCTTAGCTGGTCCACCGCCAGCGCCTTCAATACCTGGGTGGACACATCTGCGCACCGGAAAAGTACGTGACCTCTACACAAATGATTTAGGAGATATCTTACTTGTTGCATCTGATCGCATCTCTGCTTATGACTGGGTAATGCCGACAGAGATTCCAGGTAAGGGCGCAGTACTCACGCAACTATCTCTATTTTGGTTTGATCTACTAGAAGACATAATTCCTAACCATATTGTTTCAACTGATGTTCCAGAAATTGTGGAAGATCGCGCAATTATTGTTCAACCACTAGAAATGTTTGCAATTGAATGTGTTGCACGTGGGTATTTAACTGGAAGTGGCTGGAGTGAATACAAGGAAAATAGTGCGGTATGTGGAAATGTTCTACCGGCAGGATTACTAGATGGATCAGAGCTTCCTAACAGCATTTTCACACCAGCAACAAAGGCAGAGATTGGTGATCACGACATAAACATTGATTTTGAGGCGGCATCAAAGATTGTTGGTGCAAAGGATGCAGCCGAGCTGCGCGATTTAACTTTAAAGCTCTATGACACTGCAGCAGATTTTGCCAAGAGCCGAGGCATTATTTTGGCTGATACTAAATTCGAATTTGGACGAAATTCAGATGGGGCAATTGTCTTGGGCGATGAGGCTCTAACCCCTGATTCATCTAGGTTTTGGGATCAATCCATATGGGTGCCAGGTGGCACACAGCCCTCATTTGATAAGCAGTTTTTACGTGACTACCTCGTAGCCAGCGGATGGGATAGAAATAGCCCACCACCCGAGCTACCAGTAGAGATCGTAGAAAAAACTGCAGAGCGTTATGAAGAAGCTTTTTATCGTTTAACTGGCAGCAAGTTCTAACTAAGGGAGAATATGACAATGGCAAAGATTGTGGTTGATGTGATGTTGAAGCCAGAGATTCTTGACCCACAAGGTAACGCGGTTGCATCTGCCCTACCTCGTCTTGGATTCTCCTTTGCTAAATCAGTGCGCCAAGGAAAGCGATTTGAAATTGAAGTTGAAGGCGAGCCAACGGCTGCTCAGTTAGCTGAAGTTGAAAAAGCTGCTGAAGTTCTACTTTCTAATCCAGTGATTGAAAACTATGTTGTGAGAGTTGAAAAGTAATGCGCGTTGGAGTCATAACTTTTCCGGGCACACTCGATGATCGAGATGCTGCACGGGCTGTTGTTGCCGGAGGATCAGAGGCAGTTTCACTCTGGCATGCAGATGCCGATTTAAAGAACGTGGATGCAGTTATTTTGCCGGGTGGATTTTCATACGGTGACTATCTGCGCTGCGGTGCTATTTCTCGCTTTGCACCAGTAATGCAATTAGTAATTGAAGCTGCAGGTAAAGGAATGCCAGTTCTTGGTATCTGTAATGGTTTTCAAGTTCTTTGTGAATCACATTTGCTTCCAGGTGCGCTTACACGCAACTCAGACCTCCATTTCCTTTGCAGAGATCAAGAGATAGAAATAGTAAACAATTCAACACCTTGGACTTCTTCTTATAAGGCTGGCGAGAAGATTGTTATTCCACTTAAAAACGGTGAGGGATCATTCCAATGTGATGATAAAACCCTTGCTGAACTAGAAGGTGAAGGAAGAGTCATTGCCAGGTATGTGGGTCAAAACCCTAACGGGTCAAGGAATTTGATCGCAGGAATCACTAATGCACGCGGAAACGTTGTGGGGCTTATGCCTCACCCAGAGCATGCAATTGACGAGTTAACTGGGCCGTCTGCTCTAGGTCTTGGTTTCTTCACTTCAATCCTTAATGCGATGGTGAAGTAATGGCTCTAGATACTGTTGTCATTGCACAATCAACTCCAGATACAGTCCAACCATTTGCTGAACTGGGGTTGAAACCTGATGAGTATGCACGTATCAAAGAAATCTTAGGTCGTCGCCCAACATCATCTGAATTGGCCATGTATTCCGTGATGTGGTCAGAACACTGTTCTTATAAATCATCAAAAGTACATTTGAAGCAGTTTGGAGAAAAAGCACCAAAGTCTGATGCATTGTTAGTTGGTATTGGTGAAAATGCTGGCGTTGTTGATGTTGGTCAAGGTTATGCAGTTACTTTCAAAATTGAATCACACAACCACCCTTCATTTATCGAGCCGTATCAAGGTGCAGCAACTGGCGTTGGCGGAATTGTGAGAGATATTTTGACAATGGGTGCACGACCAATTGCAGTGATGGATCCTTTGCGATTTGGTCCAGCAGATGCTGCGGATACTCGCAGAGTTCTGCCGGGCATCGTTGCCGGTGTTGGTGGATACGGAAACTGCTTAGGGCTACCAAATATTGGTGGTGAAGTTGTCTTTGATGAGACTTATATTGGTAATCCGTTAGTTAACGCCTTATGTGTTGGCGTGATGAAACACAGCGATATTAAGTTAGCGAAAGCTGCTGGTGCTGGAAATCTTGTTGTTCTCTATGGCGCTAAGACTGGCGGAGATGGAATTGGTGGAGTTTCAGTTTTAGCTTCTGAAACCTTTGGCGCTGGTGGTTCTACTAAGCGCCCAAGTGTTCAAGTGGGCGATCCATTTGTTGAAAAGGTTTTAATTGAATGTTCTCTTGAAATCTTTGCAGAAGACTTAGTGCTTGGCATCCAAGACCTTGGCGGGGCAGGCTTATCGTGTGCAACGAGTGAATTAGCCTCAGGTGGCAGTGGGGGTATGAAAGTAGCCCTGGACAAGGTTCCTTTGCGCGATCCATCCCTTTCTCCTGAAGAGATTTTGATGTCAGAGTCACAAGAGCGCATGTGTGCCATCGTTGAACCCAGCAAGATCAATCGATTCTTAGAAATCTGTAAGAAGTGGGATGTCACAGTTACTGTTATTGGTGAAGTAACTGATGGGGATAGATTAGAAATCACGTGGAATGGTGAAGTAATTGTCAATGTTCCACCACGCACGGTCGCTCATGAGGGTCCGGTTTATAACCGCCCTCTTGCACAGCCTGCATACATCGATCAAGTGAATTCACAAAAAGTAAATGTTCCTATGCCAAGTGGCGCAGCTGAAATCAAAGCTGCAGTTCTCAAACTTGCAGGAGCGCCAAACTTGGCAGATAAATCCTGGGTTACCGCCCAATACGATAAATATGTTCAAGGAAATACTATTCAAGCCCAACCCGATGATTCAGGAATGGTTCGACTTGATGAGAGCACGCATTTAGGCGTTGCAATTTCAACGGATGCAAATGCGAATTGGTCATATTTAAATCCTTATCAAGGAGCAAAGCTTGCGTTAGCCGAGGCTGCGCGAAATATTGCAACAGCTGGTGCTAGACCACTTGCAGTTACTAACTGTCTTAACTTTGGATCTCCCGAAGATCCAGGAGTGATGTGGCAGTTTGCTGAATCCGTTCGCGGTTTAGCCGATGGCTGTTTAGAGATGGGTTTGCCTGTTACGGGCGGCAATGTTTCTTTCTACAACCAGACCGGCGCAGTTGCTATCTTGCCAACACCAGTCATTGGTGTTTTGGGAGTAATTCAAGATGTTCGCAAGCGAACACCGATGAGTTATAAGACAAGCGGCCTGGAACTATTCTTGCTGGGAGAGACAAAAGAAGATCTAGCGGGAAGTGAATGGGCTTTCTTGCATGGTCAGCGAGTTGGCCAGTCACCAGATGCTGATTTAGCCCGTGAAATGCGCCTTATTGAGCTGCTTCTAGAGGGGAATGCTTTCTTTAGCGCTGCTCATGATTTGAGCCAAGGCGGACTATCGGCCGGATTAACTGAAATGGTTTTGCGCCATAGCGTTGGTGCCACTATTTCTCTTTCAAATCCAGCCGTTGATCTCTTGAGTGAAACTCCAGGACGAGTAATCGTGGCGATAGAGACAAGTAAAGTTTCGCAGTTGCAGGCCCTTGCTACCAAGTACTCGATAGCAATTTCAAAGCTGGGAACTACTGGTGGGGATTCACTGACGATTAATGACTCTGTCATTTCATTAGATGAACTTCGCACAGAACACACTTCGACATTCCCACGGTTGTTTGGATAGAAGATATGCGCGATCAAGAGGTCCTAGAAGAAGTTAAGAGCACACTTGCGCTGTTGACTGCCAAGGCCCCCGGTCGTGCAATTGAAGTTCGAGTTCCACCATATGCCGCCGTGCAATGTGGTGATGGACCAACTCACACCCGTGGAACTCCAGCAAATGTTATTGAGATGAACGCCCCAACGTGGTTGGCGTTAGCAAAAGGTGAAATCAATTGGGCCGATGCGCTAATTAATGGCGACATTATCGCTTCAGGAGTCCGTGCAGATCTTTCAGAGTACTTACCACTTAGGATTCAATCATGAGACGCCCAGATGGATTACTCAATCACAACGTCTTGGGAGAAGACAAAGGCCCACAAGATGCCTGTGGAGTTTTTGGTGTGTGGGCACCGGGTGAAGAAGTTGCAAAGCTAACTTTCTATGGTCTCTATGCCTTGCAACACCGCGGAACCGAATCTGCTGGAATTGCAACAAGTGATGGAAGCAGAATTCTTGTCTATAAAGATATGGGATTAGTATCTCAAGTCTTTACTGAAAGTGATCTAGCTACTCTTCCTGGAGATTTAGCAATTGGTCACTGCCGATACAGCACCACTGGATCAAGTACTTGGGTCAATGCCCAGCCAACGCTGCGCCCAACTAAGTACGGCACACTGGCTTTAGCCCACAACGGCAACCTGACTAATACCGGCGATTTAGCTGAATTAGTACAAAAGCTTGAGCCAAGCAATGGCCGTGAGCGCGGAGCCACGACAGATACTGAAATTATGACTGCGCTCATCTCACTGCAAAATGAGAAAAATGTTGAAGCAAGTGCGATGTCAGTTTTGCCACAACTAGAAGGTGCTTTTTCTTTAGTGTTTATGGATGAGCACACGCTATATGCAGCCCGTGATCGCCACGGTGTTCGCCCATTAGTACTAGGTAAATTAGAAAATGGTTGGGTAGTTGCATCTGAGTCTGCAGCCTTAGACATTGTTGGCGCAGCTTTTGTTCGGGAGATTGAACCAGGAGAATTTGTAGCAATTAATGCAACTGGCGTTCGTTCAGAGCGCTGGGCGCCTGCAGAACCTAAGGGTTGTTTATTTGAATACGTTTATCTAGCTCGACCTGACACAACAATTGCAGGACAGGGAATTCATGCAACGCGCGTTCGCATTGGTGAGCGCTTAGCAAAAGAAGCACCCGTGGAGGCAGATCTTGTCATTCCAGTTCCTGAATCAGGAACACCTGCAGCAATTGGATATGCAAAAGGTTCAGGAATTCCTTTTGGAATGGGATTAGTAAAGAACTCATACGTCGGGCGTACATTTATCCAACCTTCACAAACCATTCGCCAATTAGGTATTCGTTTGAAGCTCAACCCACTGCGTGAAATTATTGAAGGCAAGCGCATTGTGGTTGTCGATGACTCTATTGTGCGCGGAAATACCCAACGGGCAATTGTTCGCATGCTGCGCGAAGCCGGAGCACGTGAGATTCACGTTCGAATCTCTTCACCACCAGTTAAATGGCCATGCTTCTATGGAATTGATTTTGCTACTCGCGCTGAACTAGTGGCGAGTGGTTTAGAAGTTGAAGAGATTAGACGCTCTATCGGTGCAGATTCTCTGGGCTATGTCTCACTTGAAGGTCTCATTGAATCCACCCAGGTGGAGGAAAATAAGCTATGCGGGGCATGCTTTACGGGCCAATACCCAATCCGTATTCCTGCCGATATGTCTGAAGGCAAGATGCGCCTTGAAATCACAGAAGTACATGGCCATTAAATGAGTACATACAAAGATGCTGGCGTTGATATCGATGCAGGAGATCGCGCCGTTGAATTGATGAAGGCATCAATTGCCAAAGCTTCACGCCCAGAAGTAATGGGCGGTATCGGTGGCTTTGCCGGTTTATTTGATGCAAGTGCGCTCAAGAATATGAAAAAGCCATTGCTTGCTACTTCAACTGATGGTGTGGGAACGAAGACTGAAATTGCACGCGCAATTGGTAAATACGACACCATTGGTGAAGATTTAGTAGCGATGGTTGTTGATGACTTAGTTGTGTGCGGAGCAGAACCATTATTTATGACTGATTACATCGCAGTTGGAAAAGTTATCCCAGAGCGCATTGCTGAGATTGTTTCTGGAATTGCACGTGGTTGTGAAAAAGCAGGCACAGCATTAATTGGGGGAGAGACTGCTGAACACCCAGGGCTACTTGCTGATGATGAGTTTGATGTTGCCGGTGCTGCAACAGGAGTTGTTGATGCAGATCTACAACTTGGCGCACACCTTGTTCAAAAAGGTGATGTGTTAATTGCAATGCCATCAAGTGGTTTCCATGCTAATGGCTTTTCATTAGTGCGACACATTATTAAAACTGCCAAGCTCTCACTTGATGCCCACGTCAGTGAGTATGGCAAAACATCTGGGGAGGTCTTTTTAACACCCACTGAAATCTATGCTTTAGATTGCTTAGCTTTGATTAGATCTATGCAAGGAAAGCTGCGCGGATTTTCACATATTACTGGTGGTGGAATTGCAGAAAATACTGCTCGCGTTATTCCAGAACACTTGAGTGCAATTTATGATCGCTCGACATGGTCGATTCCAGTTGAGATGGAGTACTTATCTAAAGTTGGCGGCGTGCCCCAGGCAGACATGGAACGAACATGGAACTGCGGCATCGGAATGAGCGCGATAGTTTCGCCTGATTCAGCCGATTTAGCCCTTCGATCCCTGGCTGCCCGGGGAATGAAAGCATGGGTCGCAGGCGTTGTAGAGGAGCGGGAGCCCTCCCAAGCACGCTCAACTTTGGAAGGCACCTACAGAGCGCGATAACCTACGCCTCTGACGAACACGTACTTAGTTAAGGAGCTCGCATATGGGTCGCGGCCGAGCCAAAGCAAAACAAACCAAAGTTGCACGTGATTTGAAATATAACTCACAAGATATGGATTTAGATCGTCTTGCGAAAGAACTTCATGGCGACGTTGAACCTTCACGTAATCGGGATGACGATGATCCCTTTGCTGAAGGCAATTACATTCCACGTGCGTGAGACCTACACCGTACGTAGCATCCCTGAGAGTTTACGAACCTCTTTCTGCATTTGAACCTGCCGACCGTTTGCGTTGGCAGTCAATTGATATCAGTGAACAGAGTTATGTAAACGAAGAAGCCTTTGCTCTGCATCGCACCGTAGTTCCAGAACCACCTGCTGGTCGCCCCGATGGTGTTCATATTTTAGATATTGAAGGCGAACGCTATGTTGCACCGTGGTCAACTGCAACACGTTGCTGGGCAGCACTAGATAACTTTAAAGATTCACTACCAAGTAGTGTCGTTCCATATTTTGTTTCACCTGCAATGGAAGATGTCATTACAGCAGGTGTTGATTTGTTAGACGATAAAGTGCCACATATTTTAAATGAGACGTGGGTCATTCCACCACGTTGGTTCCTACTGTTTATGCCAGAAGAGCGAACTCGTGGTGAGAATAAGGATGGGCTTTTCACAATTGCACGTGCAACTATTGCAAATGCAAAAGCTCGTGCAGAAGTTGCACACACCACCGTTGTTAATGCTTTTGGTGAAGGTCCTGTAGAACAAGATCTAGAAAACTTACTGGCTTGGTTAGAAATGTTTCACCCAAAGTCATATGTTGAATTAGATTACGGCGGTCTTGCACAGTATTTAAATAAAGCGCTGCGAGATAACAATGAAGATGGATTACTCTCGGACACATCTATTGAAGATGTCTTGCAATCTCTCTCTGGTCTTGCTGCAGCAGATGGTTCATTAGCTGGTCAGGGATATGAGCGTTTGATGTCACGCTGGCGCAGGGTTCAAGCCCTTGAATCAGCCAATTAATTCATCTTTGACGTATTGCATCCCAACGACTTAATCGGAATACTTCACCACAATACGGAGCAATTCGGACATACTCACTAGCTCTTAAGGAGATCACAATGGCACGTTTGCCTGATGCTGAAGTTCTCCTGACTCCCAAAGAGGTCGCAGCCCGTTTCCACGTTAATCCAAAGACTGTGACTAGATGGGCAAAGGCCGGCAAGCTAACTGCAATCCGCACCCTTGGTGGGCATCGTCGATACCGTGAATCTGAAGTTCTTGAGCGTCTGCGTGAGTACAAAGAGAGTTCAAGTTAACTAGTAAGGTTGTCTCATGAGCGAAAAGAATGATGACATGAAAGCAAGAATGCTTGCTGCCCTTGAAGCTAAGAAAAACAAACCAGGTGCACCAGGTACTCAGACACATGCTGAAACTGGATCAAAGATTCGCGGCGGACAACGCAGTGGAGGAGCTCCACAGGTACAGCGCAAAGCCGGTCCGTCAGGTTCTGGCTCTGCTGGCTAAGTGTCAGATCAACTCTTAATTGAAATTAGAGTTCGTCCAAATTCTTCACGAAACAAAGTTGGTGGAATCGCTGGCGACCCTCCACGATTAGTTGTTGCAGTCCAAGCACCTGCAGTTGATGGCAAAGCAAATGATGCAGTCGTAAAAGAGTTAGCGAAAGCTTTTGATTGTCGCGCTCGCGATTTCACCATTGTTTATGGCGAATTAGGTCGCGACAAACGTTTACTTATTACCGGTGATGTTGCAGCTCTAGAAAAGAAGTATCTAGAACTACAGCAGACCGCGACGCTTCAACAGCGGCTCGATCTTTGAATCACGCCCGCGGAAATTGCGGAACATCTGCATTGAATCAATAGATCCACCACGTCCAAGCAAAGTGTTTCTAAAGTGCTCACCGTTCTTGCGTTGTAATCCACCGTTTTCTTTAAACCAATCAACAGTGTCAGCATCTAGTACTTCTGACCAGATGTAGCCGTAGTAGCCAGCAGAGTATCCGCCAGCAAAGATGTGTGAGAAATAGGTAGAGCGGTAACGAGTTGGAACCGGGGCAAAATCAAGTCCATAGTCCTTAATTGCTTGGGCTTCAAAGGCCTCTACATCAGTAACTTTTGCTGCCTCTTCACTATCTAATGAGTGCCAGGCAAGATCCAAAATAGCTGCAGCTAAGTAACTTGTTGTTGCATGCCCTTCGTTAAAAGTTGATGCAGCATCAAGGTTATCAATCCACTCTTGTGGCAATTTCTCACCAGTTTCAAAGTGACGGGCGTAGTTCTCAACAACTTCAGGCCATAAAATCCACATCTCATTAACTTGAGAAGGGAATTCAACAAAGTCACGCTGAACACTTGTTCCTGAAACACGTGGGTACTTAACTTGTGAGAGAAGACCATGCAAAGCATGACCGAATTCATGGAACAGGGTTGTTGTTTCAGAGAAAGTCAGCAATGTTGGTTTTCCAGCTGGAGGCTTTGGGATATTGAGGTTGTTAACCACCACAGGAAGTTGATTGCACAGGAAATTCTGATCAACCAAAGTATTCATCCAAGCACCACCACGCTTTGAATCACGTGTGTAGAAATCACCTATGAAGAGTCCTAGCTTTGAGCCGTCTTCATTGAATACTTCAAAAGCACGGGCCTCTGGGTGATAAGTAACTAAATCAGGACGCTCTTTAAAAGTGATACCAAAGAGTTTGTTTGCAGCAAAGAAGATTCCATTGGCAAGCACTGATTCAAGTTCAAAGTAAGGACGCATCTTGCTGGTATCAATATTGTATTTTTCAAGGCGAACTTGTTCTGTATAAAAGCCCCAGTCCCAACTTTCAATCTCAGTGCCTGCAGATTTTTTGAGGTCTTGTGCTTCTGCCTGTGCATTTCGCACAGCAGCAGGCGCGATCTTTCGGAGCATGGCATGGACGTTGTCTGGATGCTCTGCAGTTTGCACGGCGATTACATGCTCAGCATGTGTATTTTTACCAAACAACTTGGCACGCTCTGCACGTAGCTTTACTACTTTTAGAATGACCGGCTTGTTGTCATTTTCGTTAGCACGATTACCTTTTAGAAGAGAATCTTGCATAATTTTCTTGCGAAGAGCCCTGTTAGTTAGAGAATCCAGGACAGGGTTTCCAGAGAAATTCACCATTCCGATAAGCCACTTACCTTCATGACCGCGATCTTTTGCGGCAGCTGCAGCTGATGCGATTTCATTCTCACTCAAACCATCTAGCTCATCGATTGTGTCAACTAAAACAGCCAAGTCATTTGTGTCAGCTAAAACATTTTTAGAGAACTGTGTTTCTAGCTTTGAGAGTTCTTCATTGAGCTCTTTTAGGCGATCGCGTTGAGATTCGGATAGGTGAGCACCGGCGTGGATGAGATCTTTGTAGTAGCGCTCAAGTAGCCAAGCATCTTCAGTGTTTAGGCCGATAGATTCACGGTTGTCATATAGTGATTTGATGCGGGCATAGAGAGCAGGATTTAGATTGATTGCATCCTGATGAGCGGCAAGCTTGGGTGCCATCTCTTCTTCAATTTTATCCATTGCATCGTTGGTATCACTCGATGACTTGTTAAAGAAAACTAAAAGTGTGCGCATTAGCATCTGGCCACTTTTTTCCAAAGCAACAATCGTGTTTTCAAAAGTCGCAGCACCTGGTGTGTCCAGGATTGCCTGAACTTCTGCTAATTGTTGTGTGCAGCCTTCATAGAAAGCAGGGAGGTAGTGCTCTTCTTTTATAAGTGCAAAAGGTGGCAGCTCAAAATCTAGGTCACTTCTTTGGGCAAATGGGTTCGCGATTGTCATGGCGCAAACCCTATCGAGAATTTCTAGTTAACGAGGACGGCGGCGACGCTGACTTGAGTTCGGACGAGGGCGCTTATTGCCACCACTGCGTACTGACTTTTCAACGATTGGCTGGATGTATGGAACACCAGAAGGCTCCTGTGCACCAGTGATCTTCATTAACTCAGTACTCAAAGGGGTGACACCAACAAATTTTGGAGTAACGCCAGCACGTGAAGTAAGTCCACCAATTGATTTCTGCTGCTTGGTTGTAGCAATTGTTACAACAGTTCCAGCTTCACCAGCACGGGCTGTTCGGCCTGCGCGGTGTAGATAATCCTTGTGATCTGTAGGTGCATCAACGTGTACAACAAGTGAGATTCCATCAACGTGGATACCACGTGCAGCAACATCTGTTGCTACAAGTGCTGCATTAGCTGAATCCTTGAACAGTGCAAGTGTGCGAGTACGAACGGCTTGTGACTTACCACCGTGCAAAGCACCAACTGCAACACCTGCATGGGCAAGTTTGTCAGCTAAGCGATCAGCGCCGCGTTGAGTCTTAACGAACATAATCGTTTTACCGTTACGAGCAGCGATTTGGCTTGTGATGTCATCTTTATCGCCTGGGTTCATAACAAGAACAAAGTGCTCCATAGTTGAAACAGATGCACGGTCATTTTGAAGTGAGTGAGTCTTTGGGTTCTTCAAGTACTGACGAACCAATGAATCAACACCACGATCAAGAGTTGCTGAGAACAACAGACGCTGCCCATCGAGCTTTGCTTGATCCAAGATTTCCTTTACAACTGGCAAGAAGCCCATGTCAGCCATTTGATCAGCTTCATCTAGAACAGTGATCTGTAGGTGATCGAGTTGAACTTCACCCTTATTAAGAAGATCAATTAAACGTCCAGGAGTTGCAACTAAGATTGCTGTGCCACGGCGCATTGCAGTGATCTGCTTTGCATATGACATTCCACCGGCAACAACAACTGATTCATGACCAATTGAGCGAGCAAGTGGCATTAATACTTCATGAATTTGCTGAGCAAGCTCACGTGTTGGTGTTAATACCAAAGCAAGTGGCTTGTGTGGCTTTGCAACCTTGCCGTTGAGGTTATTAAGAAGTGCTAAACCAAAAGCAAGAGTCTTACCTGAACCAGTTTGTCCACGGCCCAAGATGTCATGGCCAGCTAGTGCATCTGGCAATGTTGCAATCTGAATTGGGAATGGATGCATGATTCCCTGCTTTGCAAGGGCATTTACCAAAGGTGCTGCAATTCCAAGATCACTGAAAGTCGTTGTGATTTCAGTGAGTGGAGTTGCATCAACCAAGTTGGCATCAGCTAAATTTGTTGAGATGTAGTTATCGTCAGCGCCAAAGTCGATGGCAGCATTGGTGTGAGTCTTTGATGAGTGCTTGAAATCATCACGAGCATAAGCAGGTGAATCATTACGGCGATCACGAACTGGACGCTCTGTACGGAAGTTAGCTGCGCGAGTATCGGGTGCTTCGCTGCGCTTCTTTGGACGTGTTGGATCAAACTTTTCTACCTTACGTGGAACAAAGTTTGGACGACCATCATCATTACGTGAAACCTTTGCTTTGGCTGCATCACGGCGATTGGTTGGGCGAGTATCTGAAGTCTTGTATTCGCTCTTTTTGAACGCTGGCTTCTTGTATTCAGACTTCTTATTTTCTGGCTTAACAAACTCTTTTTTCTTATCAAAGGCACGCTTAGTGCGATCATCGCGCTGTGCTACAAACTTCTTAGCGCGACTTTCTGGGCGCTGTGATTGTTCAATGCGTGCTGCGCGCTCTTCTGGAGCCTCAATTGGACGTGGCTTTGAGGCAGTCTTTTCTTGGAAGCGCTTTGCACGAAGCTTTGAGCGATCAGTTAAACGTTCTTGCTTCTTTGATTGTGATGATGAATCAACATCTGAATAGCGACGAGTTGAAGCAGGCTTACCTGTTTTAGAAGTAGTTGCAGCGCTTTTACGTGCATTCTTTTGTGCAGTTGTATGACGAGCTTTTGGATCAGCTGCTTTAAATGCAGCTTTCTTCGCTCGCTTAGGCTTACCAACTGATGCTGCGCGACGGGCTTTTCCGGGCGCTGAAGTACGAGGTGTTAATGACATAGAAATACATACCAATCGAGACGACAAGCGCGTCTCGGGTGTGATCGGCGCTCAATGGCCGTCAGGGTGGTGATAAGACTCGCATGTAGTGCTGCGTGTGCAGCACTTGGGGGAAGTTCTTTGATGCGGTTGCATCAACGGGTTAATTCTACCGTGGATTATTCCTTCTCTTTACCATCGGCTAAAGCAGCCGCTATCAATGCTTATGCCATCATTACCGGGTGCATTCACACTCGGCTACTCAAAAAAACAGTTCAAGTTGGATCGGCGTGTATATCGCTTTGGGCATTGTTTGGGGATGCTCATTTATCTTCATCAAATTGGGTCTTGAGTTCCTAACCCCTATCGGCGTGGCTTTTGGCCGTGTTTCCCTAGGCGCACTCACCTTGGTTTTTTGGGCTCGCTATAAGGGAATTGAGCTTCCTAAAGATAAGAAGTTGTGGCTGCACCTATGGGTTGTGGCGTTGTTATTAAATGTAATTCCAGGATTCCTCTTTGCTTTTGCTGAAACAAAAGTCACTTCTATTTTGGCTGGAATTATCAATGCCGTCACACCATTAATGACTTTGCTAGCAATCATGATTGCATTTCGTGAAGAAAAACCTAAGAACTACCAAGTTGTAGGTCTACTACTCGGTTTTGTTGGCGTTCTAACGGTTCTTGGTGCCTGGAATGGCTTAGGTGCCAACCCAATCATTGCCGTCGTTGCTCTTCTCTTTGCAGTTACTTGCTATGGAGTTTCATTTCCTTATTCACGCAAATATGTTTTGCCACACAAATTACAACCTGAAGCAATCGCAGCGGCACAAGTTTCTGCAGGTGCTCTCACGCTACTTCCCTTCTATCTCATTGATGGAATTGCAAAAAATGAATATCGTCCTGGCCCGGTCTTAGCAATGATTGCACTAGGAGTCTTTGGAAGCGGTTTTGCCTATATCTGGAACTTTAGAATTATGGAAGCAGCAGGTAGTGCTATTGCAAGCACTGTTACTTATGTGACGCCGGTAGTTGCCGTAATCGTTGGAATTATCTTCCTAGGTGAATCTATTGTTTGGAACGAACCAGTCGGAGCTTTGATTGTTTTACTCGGCGCAGCTATTGGCCAGCAGCGAATCAAATTGTTTAGATAACAAATCCCACGGGTAGTTCAAGACGATTTGCAGCTAAAAGGGCTGTGTTTGTAAGAATTGATTTAGTTGGTCCATCGGCAACAATGATGCCGCCATTTAAAATAACTGAGCGAGCACAAATCTCATGAGCATATGGAAGATCATGGGTAACCATGACAATCGTGATGTCGAGTGAGCGCAAAATATCCGCTAATTCACGCCGGCTAGCTGGATCAAGATTTGATGATGGCTCATCTAAAACAAGGATTTCTGGCTTCATGGCAAGCACGGTTGCTACTGCAACTCTGCGTCGTTGCCCAAATGAAAGGTGATGCGGTGGTCGATCGCGAAATTCGAGCATTCCAACGAGCTCTAGCGCTTCATTAACTACTGCATTGAGTTCATCTGCCCGCAGCCCCATGTTGTAAGGACCAAATGCAACATCCTCTGCAACTGTTGGCATGAACAGCTGGTCATCAGGATCTTGAAAAACGATTCCAACTTTCGAACGAATCTCTTTGATTGACTCTTTGTTCTTAGAATCAACTAACTGTCCCGCAACATGAATTGAGCCATGAGATGTTGGGTGGATGCCATTCATATGCATTACAAGAGTTGTTTTACCAGCACCATTTGGCCCAAGAAGTGCAACACGTTCTCCCTTTTGGATGGAGAGGTTTACACCGAAAAGAGCTTGATTGCCATCAGGATATGCAAAGGCGAGCTCTTTGATTTCTAGGCTAGGCGTGTTCATTACATTTTTCCAATCAGTAATTGAGCGATAAAAATAGTTGCAGCAACAATCGGATACATCATTGCTTTGAGCCAGACTGTGGCTTTATGTTCAATCTGCTCTTCATGGGGCAAAACCCCTTCATATCCACGAGACAACATAGAAAGGTGAACTCTTTCTCCTCGCTCATAAGAGCGAATGAATAATGCACTAGCAGCTGTTGCCAAGACTTTCCAGTGCTTAACTCCGGTTGCTTCAAAACCACGTGACTCGCGCGCAACCTTCATGCGCTCCATTTCATCGTTTACAACATTTACATAGCGCAACATGAAAGAAGCGATCTGCACCATTAGAACCGGTAGTCGCAAGCGCTCAAGGCCCCGAAGAATTTCTCGGGCTGTTGTTGATGTAGACAAAATAATTGCAGTCATAACACCGAGAGTTCCCTTAGCAACGATTCCAGAGCCGGCAATTAAACCTTCGCGATATAGATCAAAAGGACCGACTTGAATCTTTTCTCCCGTCCCAAAAAATGGCATCAGTATTGCGAAGAAGATAAAGGGAATTTCAATCAATGCGCGCTTAAAAAGAAGAGGAAAAGGAATTTTTGCAATAAAGACCACTGTTAGTAGCCACAGGAAGTAGGCGATGAATGCCCCCCATTGAGTAATGGGGGTAGAGACAACGATCAAAATAAATGCAATAGCAGCAATGATTTTAAGGTGAGATGGAAGGGAGTGAACTAAAGAGTGGCGATGTAGGTAGAGCCGCTCACCCACATCATGACCGTGGTGATGGCTCTCCTGCTCGACTCTAATTTCTATCCTTTTTTTGGTTTACGCGCAAGCAACCTAAATCCAAAACCAGCAACAATTGCAGTTCCTACTACACCGATAACGCCAGCAACTCCCACGGATGCGCGCTCATTTTCAATTCCCTTAACTCCGTAATCTGCCAGAGTTCCCTTTGAATTTGTGTGCTCTTTAGCTGTTTGAATAAAGCCAATGTCCTCGGCGACTTTTTCTAAGCCATCAGGAGAAGATGAGGCATAAAAAGATATAACGCCTGCAAGAAAAAGAGAAACGACTAATCCAGAGAGATAAAATTTTCTATTAGTTAGCACTTCGGATCTCCAACTTCTGAACACTGTTCTTCCATCCATAAACCAAATCACTTCTACTTGCTAAGACCGCACTCACTGTTAAGCCGGTAATAAAAGCTTCGCCAATACCAATCAAGATGTGTGTTCCAACCATTGCACCTAATACAGTGGATACCGAAAAAGTTGCAGTCGCGCCCATTGCATATTGGATTGTGAATCCAACGGCTGCTGCTGGAACTGATAACAATCCACCAATTGCTGCAGCTAAAGAGATTGAAGATTTATTCTTTGGCAAAATCTTGCGCAGCACTAGGAAGATTCCATAGCCAGCCCACACACCAATTACTCCCATGTTAAAAACATTTAATCCAATTGCAGTTAATCCGCCGTCAGCAAATAAGAACCCCTGCATGATCAGTACAACAGCTAATGCCAATGTTGCAGCCCACGGCCCCACCAAAACGGCGGCAAGTGCGCCTCCGAGTAAGTGACCACTTGTTCCTGCAGCAACAGGGAAGTTGAGCATTTGAACAGCGAAGATAAAGACTGCGGTTAATCCGGCTAGAGGCGCGGTTTTTTCATCAAGTTGGGTGCGAGCGCCTTTGAGCGCAGTTGCAACTCCTGCGGCAGCTAAGCCTGCAAAGATTGCTGAAGTTTGGACATCAATAAAGCCATCAGGGATATGCATGCTTAGATCTTAACCTAGATGCAAACCATTCGCATCTGGAAAACAGCTATCCGGCTCTGTCCAAGCCTGCCCTTCTAGCTCAGCCCAGAGGGCCATCTATTTGAAACGAGTTTAAGGTTGGCGGATGCGCCTTGCCTTGGTTTCTCTCTTAGTCCTAGGGCTGATGGCACCGGTTTCTGCGCCGGCGCAAGAATGCAACTGGCAAGCCGGTTGGGTAAAGGCTGAGAATGCAAAGGCCGGAAACAAAAACTGGGATTCAGATGTCGTGATGCGCTTTAGCGCAGATTTCACTCGGCGCAAAGAAGTCAAACGGGTTGAAGGTTATTTCGATCAGGCAAGCATTGGTTGTGGCCAGAGTGCATCCTTGAAAATTATGGGTGCTAGATCAGTAGAAGTCTCGCTCTATCGCATTGGATATTACAAAGGAGCTGGCGCTCGCTTAATCACAACAATTAAAAATGCAAAGCAAATTACAGCAACGCAATCAACCCCACCGGGTCAGTATCTAGTCAAATTAAAATCTTTAGGTTACCGATCTACATTTGTCCCACTTGTTATTACAGGACAAGTGCCAAGTGATGTGACTTTTGTTTCTTCAGTTCTCACGTGGCAGGCATATAACCAGTGGGGTGGAGAGTCGCTCTATAAAGGTGCTGATGGACAGAGAGAAACCAGAGCCATTTCGGTTTCACTTGATCGTCCCTATGACGGTGATGGCTCTGGGCAATTTAGATATATGGAGCAACCTCTTGTTCAGTTGATGGAACAACTCAACTTAGATATCAATTACCTAACGGATATTGATTTAGATAAAACACCTGAGATTAACTCTGCCTCAATTGTGCTGGGTGGACATAGCGAGTATTGGACTCAGGCGATGCGCGATGTGGTTGAGAGAGAAATCTATGAGGGCACGAACTTATTAGTCTTTGGTGGCAATACGGCGTATGCAAAAACATTTCTAATTGACCGAACAATGAATGAGAGAATTCCTTATCGTGACATTAATCAACCGGAATCTTTGTTTATGGGATCACAGTTTTTTGCAGTTGGAATTAAAAAAGATTTAGAAGTGCAGGGCGCACAAAGTTGGCCATTTGATACTCTCGGTAAAGCCGGCAAAATTAAGGGAATTTACGGCTACGAAGCCGATACGGCGATGGGAACGAGCGGTCCTGGCGTTGAAGTCTTGGCACGATCAACTATTAGCCCCACAGAGAAGGGCTTTGTTGCGATGAGCACCTACTACGCAGCACCTAGCGGGGCAGGAGTGTTAAACCTGGGCACTAATGCCTGGGTGTGCGCAATGGCCAATCGCTGCCCGTGGGGCCACAGCTTTGATGCAAAGACTGTGCAACAAATTCGAAAAGTAACCACAGCAATTATTGAGCAAGCCGGGCGAGAAAAGATTGGGAATTGGCGTGTGCCACAGATCGATATTCCCACTCGTCCCTAAGAGTTAGCGTATAGAGTCACACTCGTGAGTGAAGATGACGACATGGAAGAACTCATCACCGAGGAAATGCTTTGGGATCGTATTCCTGAAGTAGATGGCGAAGAACGTGCCAGCACATATTATGAATTAAGTGCTCGAATTTATGCACGTGGACAATACGACGAAGCATTAGCGTTAGCTGAAACTGCGCGCGATATTTACTCAACACTTGGAGACAGTGCGCCAAGTGAAGGCTTAGCTCAGGCATATTCTGCAATTGGTTATAACTTAAATCAATTAAAGCGTATGGATGAAGCTGCAACTGCAATGAGTAAAGCAGTTGAAATTTTGCGCGAGAACAAGTCACCGATTGCACTAGAACTTGCTTGCACATTAGGTGAGTGGTGGTACACCTCAAAGCAGTATGACAAAGTTGTTGAAACAATGAATGAGTGCGCCCAAGAGCATTTAGTAGATGGAAATGAAATTGGTGCAGCAAACGATCTACACCTCATAGGTTGCGCTGAGCGTGAACTGAAAAACTATGAAAGATCTATTGACGCATTTAAAGAGGCCCGCGCGCTATTTAAGCGCAATAAAGAAGTCATTCATGTTGCTCGCTGTGATCAAAAAATCGCATCATGCTTAATTGAATTAGGTGAGGGTGAATTAGCCCTTGAAACTGCCCGTAAAGCAGTTGATGTCTTTGAAACTGGGCATGATCATCGTCGTGAGACTTTTGCTCAATTTGAATACGGCAAAGCACAGATTTTGCTCGAGAAATTCGATGACGCATTAGCCACTTTGGAGCAGGTGCTCTCAGTGGTGAGTGAAGATGAGCCTAAAGACTTTGAATTTATCGTTGATGTTGAGACAAGAATTGCAAAGATTATTCGCATGCAGGGCCGTACTGATGAGGCCGATGAGATTGAACGTCGCCTGAAGTCAGTGCAGGAGACGCTAGATGAAGAGCCGCAGGCTTGATTGAGCATCTAAAAACCCTGTCTGAAATCCGTATAACGATGGTTTGTATGGGAAATATCTGTCGCTCACCTATGGCTGCAGCTGTTCTATCAAATCGCACAGCACAGTGGAGCTCACCCGAGATCATTGTTGATAGTTCTGGAACAAGTGCTTGGCATATCGGTCAAGGCGCACACCCAACTTCGCAAAAAACCTGGGAGAGAGCTGGATACAAATACTCCCACTCTGCGCGCCAATTTAAGTCAAGTGATTTCTTTGAATCAGATTTAATTTTGGTGATGGATTCAAATAACTATAAGAAGGTAATTGAACTTGCACCAGATAATGACTCTCGGAGCAAAGTTTTCTATTTACGTTGCTTTGATCCAGCTCTATCGGCAATTGATCCTGCGTCAGCGCAATTCAATGAATTAGAAGTTCCAGATCCGTATGACCAATCCAGTGAAGTCTATGAAGAGACGCTCGTTATGATCGAGCGCGCCGTAGATGGATTGTTGCAAGAACTATCGCACTAATAAGTGCTGTAACGCCCAGTGATACATAGCAATTGCTCCGGCAGCAGATGCGTTCATTGATCTTGTTGAGCCATATTGGTTAATTTCATAAAGCACTTCACAGATGGCTATTCCTTCATCTGACATTCCTGCACCTTCTTGCCCAAACAAAAGGACGCATTTTTCAGGAAGCTGCGCGGATTCAAGTTGTTTAGAACCAGGAACGTTATCTATCCCAATAATTGGTAACTCATTTTCTTTACACCACACTGCAAAATCTTCAACAGTTGGGTGATGGTGCACAGTTAAATACCTATCTGTGACCATTGCGCCGCGCTTGTTCCAGTCGCGCTTTCCAACGATATGAACACCAGAGACGTTGAATGCATTTGCTGTTCTCACAACTGAACCAATATTCAAATCGTGTTGCCAATTTTCAATAGCAATTTGCAGTTTATGTCGCTTAGAATCTAAATCTGCAACTATGGCTTCAACAGTCCAATACCTGTAGTGATCTAAAACATTTCTGCGATCACCATTGAGTAATAACTCAGGATCAAACTGTGGACCTTCTGGCCATGGTTTTTCATGAGGCCCAACACCGACTACTGGGAAAAATTCACCTGGGCCAATTGAGGCTGGGGTAGTTGGATTAGACATGTATGCACTCTAAACTGAATGCATGTCACCTATCAATATGGTCCTTGTCGCCTCAATTGGCACTAATAGATAGATGCGTGCTCCTAGATTCATAGTTCTACTTGCACTAGCTATGGTTGTTGCCGCAGCGCCTGCAAGTGCCGTGCTATCCCCAGCTTCGATTCCAGCGGCTTTTGAAGAACTCTTAAGTAAGCCGTCTCTTTCCAATCCGGCGATGGTTTTGATTGATGGCACAAGCGGTGAAGTAATTTATGAAAAAAACTCATATTCACAACGCAAACCAGCATCAGTTATGAAAATCTTTTCCGGAGCCGTTGCAATTAAATATTTGGATATGCAATCACGCTTTACTACCAATGTTTTCTTGGGTTTAGAAGAAAAAACTTTGGTAATTCAGGGGAGTAATGACCCTTGGATTAGTTTGAGCCATAGCGTTGCAAATAAAATGGACCGCACCTCCTTACCTTATTTAGCATTCAATACGCTAACTGCCGTCAAAAAGAGTAATAAGGGTTCGCTCAAAGGGATGACAATTTTGTATTCAAATCTATATTCTCAAGATGTCTCAAACCTGAAAGCATTTTGGGCAAAACGTGGTTTTAAACCAGTCATGAAAGCAGTGACTAATGATGAGACCTTACTTAATGCAAATGAGTTCATAGTCGGGGACCAGTCCCCAGAGGTATCCAAAATTTTGGATTACATGATGTTATGGAGTGACAATAATTTGGCTGAGAGATTGGCTCGATTAGCTTCACGGGCCGCGGGAAATTCTTTTAATGACAAAGGTATAGCTGAAGAATTTGAGGCCTTACTAGTTGAATATGGAATCGACTCAAGCAAATTAGTAACTAAAGATGCCAGTGGGTTGTCTAAAGAAAACCGGGTAACTGCGACCATGATGGGTCAACTTCTCTATCAACTGCGCAAAGATCCAAAGTACGCACCTCTCTATGATTCACTTCCCATTGGAGGAATTTCTGGGACTCTACGTTCGCGTTTTCTCACTACAGCGCCAAATGCGGTGGGGTTAGTTCGAGCGAAGACCGGGACATTAAATGGGACTGTGACCTTGGCGGGATATGTTGAGTCAACCGATCGCGAATACATCTTTGTCACTTTGGCTGATGACATCTCTCGTGGAAATGCTGCTAGCGATAAGGCACGAGCAGCCATTGACAGAATATTAGGAAGAATTGCTGCTCCGAATATTCCTGCAGAGATTTCTGCTGTGCCAGCTACACCTTAATTATTTATTATCAAAAATCTTTATTGCGCCACCATAGCAAGCAACCCATGTGCGCGAGGTTGGTGAGTCATAGGTAATACCAATTGGTTCATTACACACTTTTATATTTTGTAAGACTTTCATATCGCTTGTGCGCACTTTTGACATAGTGTCACTTACAAAATTGACTACAAAGAGCGCGGTGCCATCGCTAGAAATGGCAAGGCTTCGCGCAGCTTTTCCAGTTTTCACGCTCTTACCGGCTTTGTTATTAATTAGATCCCACGAAGCAACTTTACCCGATAAATTCATCGTCACGTACATCATTGCGTTATCTGGAGATAAAACAATTGCACGGGGATTACTACCAATTGGAATATAGGAGACAGAGAAATCTTCTAAGTTAATTACATGAATTCGGCTGCCACCCATTTCGGCAACGTAAGCAAACTTGGAATCATTGCTCACTGCAACACCCCGCGGATATCGCCCGATTTTGATCGTCTTAACAACTTTTTGTGAGGCTACGGATATGACGTTGAGGTCATAAGAACACCAGTTCGAAACAAGCACAAACTTGTTATCAGGAGTTGTTTCAACAACTTTAGGGACTGAACCAACTGGATAAACATTATCTATTTCGTAGCTAGCTAGATTAATTCGGTAAAGAAAGCTTGAGTCATATTTAGATGCAGGTGAGCAAGTGTCGTGGCCTTCACGGTTAAAACCTTTGCCATACATCGCGTAGTTGGTTACATATAAATACTTGCCATCAGGTGAATAAGCGCCCTCTACAGGTGACCCTTTATAAATTGATGTGTACTTGGAATACCCATATTGAGAGAGTTGAACAGAGTCTGGCACCGTCTTAACAAGCTCAAAAGTATTTGCGTCATAAATCGTGACGCTGTGTCTATACATCATGTTATGGGCACTTACTAGGCCGCTGCCGGATGATCGAACCGACTTAGGTGAGATATCACCTGTAATAGTCTTAACAAGTATCATCTTGGTATCAGCAGAAACAACCTCACTTTGTGCTGGTGTTGCAATGACACATAGTGAAGTTATCAATAGAACTGCTAAAAAGCTGCGGCGCATTCGCTAACTGTAATGGTAATCACTTAGTCGTCATCGCCTTCATCTCCACTACCCAGAGGCTCACTTGCGAGTGGATTAGTAACCCCAGGAGGAGTTGCTGAGGCTGAGAAGAAACTGGGAAGAATGCACGAGGTTGCTGAGTTAATCTAAGGCAGTGAGCACAGTTATGCGGGGCTACCTCGATCTAATGAAGCTTCGAGTGGTTGAACTGCTCCTAGTCTCTACTTTACCCGCCATGATTTTGGCTGCCAAAGGCCTTCCATCATTTTCACTGGTTGCAGCCACAATTATTGCTGGAACGTTTGCTGCTGGAAGTGCAAATGCTTTTAATATGGTTATTGAAAGCGATATCGACAAATTAATGGAGCGTACTTCAAAGCGACCAATTGTCACCGGTGTCATCACAAAAACAAATGCAGCGATATTCGCAACCATAATCGGAGTTATTTCATTATTGATGTTTTGGTTTCTCACAACTTCACTCGCAACATTATTAGCATTTATCGCAATAGTTTTCTATGTTGTTGTTTACACAATGGCACTGAAGCAGAGAACCTCACAGAATATTGTTTGGGGCGGAGCGGCAGGATGTATGCCTGTTCTTATTGGTTGGGCTGCTGTTACAAACTCACTCTCAATGACTGCACTTGCATTCTTTATGGTTATCTTTTTTTGGACGCCGCCACACTTTTGGGCGCTAGCAATTAAATACAAAGATGATTATTCAGCCGCTGGTATTCCAATGCTTCCTGTTGTTGCAACCAAGGCTCGAGTCCATAAAGAGATGTGGTTCCACACAATCATGATGATTGCTAGTTCGATCTGGCTAATTATTTCTGCCGATCTTTCATTATGGTCAATGGTTGTCACGATCTTGTTAGGTCTTGTTTTTGCCCGTGAATTAATTGCATTAAAAGAAGGATCTGAAAACTACACAAAGACTGCTGCCAAGATATTTCAGTGGTCGATCACTTACTTAAGTTTGCTATCAGTGGTCCTTGTGGCTGCTCAGCTCACCGTTTGAGCATATGTGGAAAATGTGGCTCCTAATCTCAATTTTAGGCTCGTTGATAAAGTATTAACAAGTAATTAACTGTGCCTTGATTGATATGGCAGGATTGCACCCATGTCCAATACGGCAATCTCAGTTACAGACCTAAGCAAGAAATATGGAGATCAAGTGGCGGTTTCCCATGCCACATTCGAAGTTCCCCTTGGAACTATCTGCGGCTTTGTCGGGCCTAATGGCTCAGGTAAAACAACGACGATGCGGATGCTCTTAGGGCTCATTACTCCAACAGGTGGCACCGGTGAAATCTTGGGTGAATCAATTAAGCATCCAGAGAAGTATTTGCCCCGAGTTGGAGCAATGATTGAAGGACCTGCCTTCTATCCGGCGTTAAGTGGAAAAGAAAATTTAAATGTTTTAGCCACCCTCGGCGGATTCTCAACAGATCGTGTCCAAGGATTGTTAGAACAAGTTGGTTTGGGTGATCGCGGGAAATCTAAATTTAAGACATATTCACTTGGAATGAAACAGCGTTTAGGTATTGCGGCAGCATTGTTGCCCAATCCAAAGTTGTTGATGCTAGATGAACCAACAAACGGATTAGATCCAGAAGGAATCCAAGAAGTACGCGCGCTACTTCGCTCTCTAGCTAATGATGGAACATCCGTATTCGTTTCTTCTCACTTGCTTTCAGAGCTTGAATTGATAAGTGATTACCTAGTCATGCTTCGCAAGGGTGAAGTTGTTTTCACTGGGAAAATGAGTGATTTAATGCTGAGCCAACAGCCAGTGATTATCGCTAAAGGTGAAAATGAGAATGACTTAACTTTGTTATTAGCAATTGCGCAGCAAGCAGGACACCATGCAACTATTCGAGATGGAGCCGTTCATGTTCAGGGTCCGGCTGATTGGGCTATTGAGTTTAATCGCGCAGCCTTTAATGCTGGAATTACTCTTTCTCAGCTCACACCACAGTTACCAAACCTTGAAGAAACTTTCTTTGAAATGACAGGTGACAAATAATGTGGAATGTAGCTTTTGCAGAACTACGCAAACTCCGTCGCCCTACTTTGTTTTTTGGCACCATGGGAGCAGTTGTATTCTTCAGCGCACTCTTTTCATCACTCTTATTTCTACTCATTGATTCACCACAGGGAAACTCTGATCGTGGACGCACAGTTGGTCGCGAAGTACTAGGTCTTGCAACAGGTGGGGTTCAGGGATTTAGCAATGTGGGTGGATTTTTAGGAATCATCGCCCTCTGTGTCTTTGCCGCGCAAACTGCTCAGGAATATACCTATGGAACTCTACGTAATTTATTAGTTCGACAACCTGGACGTCTGCGCATATTGCTTGGCAAATTCGTTGCGATGAAGTTGTTTGCATTGCTCATGATTGTTTTATCAGCCATTGTGAGTATCGGTGCTTCTGTGATTTTGGCCCCAGGGGCCGAAGTTTCAACTGATCTTTGGTTTGGCGCAGATGGTCGCCATGCAATCTTTACAACCTTTATAAACGTCACAATTTCAGTCATTGGCTTTGGAACCATTGGAATGGTGCTTGGTTTGCTACTTCGCTCACCTATCAGTGCGATTTCATTTGGTGTTTTATGGTTACTGATCGTTGAAAACCTATTGATCGCAGTTAAAAACTCTTGGGAAAAGTGGCTACCAGGTGCACAGCTCAATGCAATCGCAACTGGCGGAGGCCCAACTGGACGTTCAGAGGGAATCGAATTTTCACAGGCACTTCTAGTTGGTGGAATCTATGTTGCTATTGGGGCAACGGTTGCATCATTCCTATTTGTGCGCCGTGATGTAGCTAATTAGAGACACCAGCACCTAAACACACGGTTTTCTAAAGAACACCATTTATTATTAAGGCCTTCCCCCGGAGGTCTTAACTTGAAAAAATACCGAGCGATTTCACTCGCTCTTGCCCTTGGTCTGACGCTCACAACAGCGCCGGCTTTGGCAAAGACCCCCAAACCAACATTGGCTGAAATTGAAGCTGCAAAAAAAGTTGAAGCTGCAAAGAAAAAAGCTGCTGATGCCCAGGCGGCAAAATTGGCTAAAGCCAATCAAAGTCTTAGAACTCTAACTGCGAAAGCAAATGCAGCTACTGCTCTTTATGTGAAAGCTCAAAGAGAGTTGGCGGTGGCCGTAGCAGCTGCGCGCGCTGCAGCTCAATATGCAGCAGAAACTGCCGCCTCAGTTTCAGAAGCGCATCAAGTTATTGGACGGCTTGCAACAAATGCTTACATTATGGGTGGAAGCATGACCGACATTGAACCGTTACTTAGTTCCAATGGACCACAGGATTTAATAGATCAATTAAGCACACTCAGTAACTTAGGAACTAAGAATTCAATTGCACTCGATCGCTTTAAAGCCGCAGAAGTAATTGCGCGAGCCGCGAAAAAGGCAGCAGATGAAGCAAAGGCTGTGCAGGAAACTGCAACCGAAAAGGTGGAAGCTGCAAAGAAAGTTGCAGATGATGCAAAAGCTGAACAGGCAAAAGAAGTTGCAAAATTACAAAAGGTGCAAGATGCTTTAATGAAAGAGTTGATGAGTGCTAGAAAAGTTAGAACAACTCTAGAACAGCAGAGACAGTTGGCTTTGCTTGAAGAATCTCAAGCTAATCAAGCGACACAAACTGTTGGGCAAAAGAATGTGTGGCCAAATATTGGCTTCAAGGGGCGTTCGACAATTAGAACTACACAAGCAGAGCGAGATAAAGCTGTGGCATTTGCTAAGACTCAAGTTCTTGCGCGAAAGCCATATGTTTGGGGCTCTGAGGGGCCAAATACTTTTGACTGCTCTGGTTTGGTTTATGCCGCATATAAATATGCAGGACTCGGATGGCCTAACTGGGATCGCCTGAACTCTGCGTTGTATTCGGGCTATACAAAGCATGTTTCACTCAATGAGTTGGTGCCAGGAGATCTTCTGTTCTATTCCTACAAGGGAACAATTTCAACGATTCACCACATCACCATTTACGCTGGAAACGGCATGATGTGGGAGGCCAACTCCAAGGGCAAGGGCCTTTTGTACTCAAATATCTACAGCATTAAGGGCTTAATGCCATTTGGTGGTCGGGTCTAGTCTTAAGGCATGAGTTCACAGCTGCCAGCTATTCGCAGTGCAGTTCGCCTCTTCCTAGAGAAAATGGAAGCCGGTGATCGCACTGTTGTTGCTGTATCAGGTGGTGCAGATTCATTAGCTCTTGCTTATGCACTTTCTATGGAAGTCAAGAAGCTAGCGATTCAACTCTCTGCAGTAACAATAGATCACCAACTTCAAAGTAATTCTGGTGAACAAGCAAACCAAGTTGTTGTCCAAATGAAAGAACTTGGCATTGAGTGCAACGTTGTGAAAGTTAATGTTGAAATTACAGATGGTTTAGAAGCATCTGCGCGCAAGGCGCGATATGTTGCATTAGATGAGTTGCAGGCCGATGCAGTTTTCTTGGGTCACACTCACAACGATCAGGCTGAGAGTGTGTTGCTAGGACTTGCACGAGGCTCGGGTACACGATCACTTTCAGGTATGGCAGAGGTAAATGGAAAATACATCAGACCTTTTCTTGCTATTACTCGTGAGCAAACCGAAAGCGCTTGCAGTGAAATTGGTTTAACTCCATGGAATGATCCACACAACAACGATTCACAATTTGCCAGAGTGCGAGTGCGCACGCAGGCACTTCCAGTTTTAGAAGAAACAATTGGTCCAGGAATTTCAGATGCATTAGTTCGTAGCTCGCACTTACTCAGAGATGATGCAGATGCACTTGATCAATGGGCAGAAGAAGAGATTGTTGGATCAGATCTCCATGATTTAGATTGTTCCTACTTACAGGGCCTACCTAGAGCCATCCGATCTCGAATTATCCGCCGAGCCATCTATGACACTGGCGCCCCAGCAGGATCTCTCACAGCTGAGCATGTGGGCGCAGTTGAGGCCCTGATTTGTGCGTGGAATGGCCAAGGTCCCGCTCATTTACCCGGCGGTGTGAAGGTTGAGCGTTTTTCGGGCAGACTTTCGCTCTCACGCCACCAACCATAGGGAGCACCGTGGATTTAGCAGCAATCTCAGGCGATATCGAACGCGTCATCGTCACCGAAGAAGCTTTGCAAGCACGCATTAAAGAACTTGCTGCACAGGTTGATAAAGATTACGAAGGCAAAGACCTTCTACTTGTCGGCGTATTAAAAGGTGCAGTAATGGCTGTTGCCGATCTTTCACGTGCACTTCAACGTCACGTTGAAATGGATTGGATGGCAGTTTCTTCATATGGCTCTGGAACCAAATCAAGTGGAGTCGTTCGAATCTTGAAGGATTTAGATCGCGACATCACTGGCCGCAATGTTTTAATTGTTGAAGACATTGTTGATTCAGGCTTAACGCTTTCTTGGCTTAAATCAAATCTTGAATCACGTGGTGTAGGAAGCGTTGAAATTCTTTCAATCTTGAGAAAACCAGAAGCCGCAAAGGTCCATGTAGATGTTAAATATGTGGGATTTGAAATTCCACCTGATTTCGTAATCGGTTACGGACTAGATTTTGATGAGAAATATCGCAACCTTCCATTTATTGCTGTGCTTGCCAAGCATATGTATTCATAAGAATTCATTCCCCACGAAACGAGACTATTAAGTTATGACTGACGCTAAGAAATCAAAGAAGAAGAGCCCTGTAAAAAAGAGCTTTTCGGGCAAAGCACCGTCTAAGAAGCCAACAACTCGTTCTGGCCGTATTCTTCGTGGACCATTGTTTTGGATTCTTGTCGCAATACTTGGTGTTTCAGTCTTTGGTCAGATCAGTGCTGCAGGAAATCGCTATACACAAATCGAAACTTCACAAGCACTTGATGCAATTGCACGCTCTTCAGTGGAGTCAGCAGTCATTGTTGATAAAGATCAAAAGATTCGCTTGATACTTAAGCCAAGTTCTCCAATTAACGGTGCAACAAAGGTAGAAGCCTCATATGTGGCTCGCCAAGAACCCACGATTATCGATGCTTTAACGGGGAATCCACCTACAAAAGGCTGGAATGTAAAGGTCCCATCACAGTCATTATTAGTTTCATTCTTGATGTCAATCGTTCCTTTCTTACTTATCGGATTCCTGTTCTTCTGGATGATGAGCCAGGCTCAAGGTGGAAATAAGGTATTCCAATTTGGAAGATCGAGAGCAAAACTTCAAAGTAACGATGTTCCAAAAACAACATTTAAAGATGTAGCTGGCGCTGAAGAAGCTATTGCTGAACTTGATGAGATCAAGGATTTTCTGGCTAACCCAGATAAGTACGGCGCGCTAGGTGCGAAAATTCCAAAGGGTGTTCTGCTCTTTGGTCCTCCAGGAACAGGAAAGACTCTTCTTGCTCGCGCAGTTGCCGGTGAAGCAAATGTTCCTTTCTATTCAATCTCAGGTTCTGATTTCGTAGAAATGTTTGTTGGTGTTGGAGCCGCACGTGTTCGCGATCTATTTAATCAAGCCAAAGAGAATGCACCTGCAATTGTCTTTGTAGATGAAATCGATGCCGTTGGTCGCCAGCGTGGTGCAGGCATGGGTGGCGGTCATGATGAGCGCGAACAAACTCTTAACCAGTTACTAGTTGAGATGGATGGCTTTGAAGAAAATACTAAAGTTATTTTGATTGCCGCAACTAACCGACCAGATGTTTTGGATCCAGCTCTGCTTCGTCCAGGACGCTTTGATCGCCAAATTGCTGTTGATCGCCCAGATCTTAAAGGACGTGAAGCAATTCTTGCTGTGCACGCGAAGGGCAAACCATTAAGTGATGATGTCAAGCTTTTGGATTACGCACGTCGTACACCAGGATTTACAGGAGCAGATCTAGCTAACGTTCTAAACGAAGCCGCTTTGCTCACAGCGCGTGAAGAGAAGAAGTTAATTACTAACAAAGAACTTGATGAGTCAATTGACCGCGTTATGGCTGGACCGCAGCGTAAATCAAGGATTATGAGTGATTCTGAGCGCCGAGTAACGGCTTATCACGAGGCAGGCCATGCACTTGTCGCACATGCCTTGCCACATACTGATCCAGTTCACAAAATTACAATCATGCCTCGCGGTCGCGCACTTGGTTACACCATGGTGCTACCTGATGAAGATAAGTACTCAACCACTCGCAATGAACTATTAGACCAATTGGCATATTCATTAGGTGGTCGCGCAGCAGAAGAATTGATTTTCCATGATCCATCAACTGGTGCATCAAATGATATTGAAAAGGCAACTGCGCTTGCCCGTAACATGGTCACTCAATATGGAATGACTGAAGCAATTGGTGCAATCAAACTTGGTGGTGGAAGTACTGAGCCGTTCATGGGTCGTGACTACGGACATCAACGTGACTATTCAGAAAACATTGCAGCTGTTGTTGACCGCGAAGTTCGCACACTTATTGAAAATGCTCATCAAGAAGCATTTGATATCTTGGTTGCAAATCGAAAGATTCTTGATGAGATGGTCTTAGAACTACTTGAAAAGGAAACTCTCAACAAGGACGATATTGCCGTTATCTTTAAAAAGGTTCGTGCAGTCACACCACGTCCAGCCTGGACTGGTTCACCTACTCGAATTCCTTCAACACAACCTCCGGTTGATGTTCCCGAAAGAATTGTTGAAGAAGTAACTGAAACAAAGAAGCCAACACGTCGAAAGAAGTCTGCAAGTGACGATAAGTAAAGTCTCAGTGACCGATGGTCGCGCTTCAGGTCCTTATGACCAAGCGCGCGCAGAAAAAGCTGTGCGCGAACTACTTCTTGCTTTGGGTGAAGATCCAGATCGTGAAGGCCTAAAAGAAACTCCTGCGCGCGTAGCAAGGGCGATGAAAGAAAACTTTGAAGGCCTATGGCAATCACCAGAAGATGTTTTAACTACAACTTTTGATATTGGCCATGAAGAGCTAGTAATTGTGCGCGATATTGAGGTCTTTTCACACTGTGAGCACCACCTAACGCCTTTCCATGGTGTTGCACATGTTGGTTACATCCCAAGTGGGAAAATCACTGGGCTTTCCAAGATTGCCCGTTTAGTAGATATGTATTCACGCAGACCACAAGTGCAAGAGCGTCTGACTACTCAGATTGCTGATGCAATGGTTGAAATCTTGAACCCACTGGGTGTAATTGTGATTATTGATTGCGAGCATTTGTGTATGTCAATGCGCGGAGTTAAGAAGTCCAATGCACGCACAACAACAAGTGCTGTGCGCGGAGTATTACAAAACACGGCAACTCGTGCTGAAGCGATTAGCTTAATTACAACTCGGTAAACACCATGATTGTCATGGGCATTTTAAATGTCACACCAGATTCTTTTGCTGACGGCGGACGTCATAATGATTTAGAAGCAGCAGTAAATCGTGGACACGAAATGTTGGCTGAGGGCGTTGACATCATTGATATCGGTGGTGAATCAACTAAGCCAGGTGTTGATCGCGTGTCAGAGGAAGAAGAACTCGCTCGAGTAATCCCAGTAATAAAAGAGTTAGCAAAAGTTGGTGCACGAATTAGCATCGACACAATGCGAGCAAGTACGGCAAGAGCTGCAATTGAAGCTGGCGCTCAAATCATTAATGATGTCAGCGGTGGATTAGCCGATCCGGATATGTTGCCAACAGCAGCGAAATTAGGCGTGCCATACATAGCGATGCATTGGCGCGGGCACTCTAAAGATATGAATTCACGGGCAGTGTATGGCGATGTAGTTAGAGATGTTATTTCAGAGATGCAGGAGAGAGTCAGTGCAGCTTTAGATGCTGGAATTACTAAAGAGAATTTGATTATTGATCCAGGCATAGGCTTTGCCAAAGATGCCCATCACAACTGGGAAATCATTGATTCCATTGATGAATTCGTGGCCCTTGGCTATCCGGTGCTAATCGGGGCATCGCGTAAGCGCTTTCTTGGTGGAGACAATCCCGATGAGCGCGAAGCAGCAACTATCGAGCTAACTAAACGCCTATCCACATCAGGCATCTGGGGAGTTAGAGTTCACTCTGTGAAACCTCACAAGGAAGTTCTTAACTCATGAGTGATCAGATATTTCTAACTGGTATTGCAGGTTTTGGATATCACGGCCTCTTTGATCATGAGCGCCAAAATGGTCAGGATTTCTTTGTTGATATCGCATTGACGGTGGATTTAACCTCTGCCTCTAAAAGCGATGAAATTAGTGACACCGTGAATTATGCAGAGATTACGAACTTAGTTGTAGCTCACATAACCACTCAACCAGTTAACTTGATTGAGAAATTAGCTGGTCGCATTGCAGATCACATTCTTAAAGACCACACTAAAGTTTTAGAAGCTACGGTTACTGTTCATAAGCCACAAGCCCCAGTAGATGCAGTGCTTAAAGATATTGCCGTGCAGGTTACACGTAAGCGATGAAGGCAGTTATTGCACTCGGTGCAAATATTGGAAATCCAAAAGAAAATCTAGATATCGCTGTTGCTCTATTGAAAGAGGCAACTAATTTTCAAAGCCTCTCTTCTTATTACTCCACAGCACCGGTGGGTGGGCCAGAGCAGCCTGACTATCTCAATGCCGTGTGTATTGTTGAAAGTGAATTACCAGCAACAGATTTGCTTTCACTTTTGCATGGTATTGAAAAATCTATGGGGCGAGAGAGAATTGAACACTGGGGACCAAGAACTATTGATTTAGATCTTATTCAATACGGTTCACTATTAAGTAAAAGTGAAGAGCTAGAACTTCCACATCCACGGGCGCATGAGCGTCGCTTTGTTTTAGAGCCTTGGTTTGAAATAGAACCCGATGCCATCCTGCTTACACATGGGAAAATAAGCCAGCTTTTGGAACAATTGCCTAAGTAAGCGTAAACTTTTCACATCTTGCCCGGTACCTGAAAGGACTGGAGCCACACGATGACTGTATTAGTGCCAACTATGGGCGCCTTGCATAAAGGCCACCAAGCGTTGATTAAGCGTGCTCGCAGCATGAGCAAAGAAGTTGTTGTGAGTATTTTTGTTAACCCACTTCAATTTGAAAATACAGATGATCTTAGAAATTATCCACGAAGTCCTGAAAGAGATATCCAGTTAGCAACTTTGGCTGGTGCTACAGAAGTGTGGATGCCTGAGTATGAAGAGATTTATCCAGCTGAGATTAAGAAGTTAAGTGCAGGCCCATTAGGTGCGCTCTATGAGGGCCAATCTCGTCCTGATCACTTTGATGGTGTTGTAACAGTTGTTAATCGCTTATTTGAAATTGTTAAACCAGAATCAGCAGTCTTTGGAGAAAAAGACTTTCAGCAATTAGCAATCATTAAAGCCATGAAGAGTAAAGTGGAGATTATTGGAGTGCCAACCGTTCGCGAATTTGATGGCCTTGCCCTTTCTTCTCGCAATGTTCGCTTGAGTGAACAAGGACGAGTAAGTGCAAATGTCATTCAAAGAGCTTTAGCTGCAGCCCATTTGGCACCAAGTGTTGTCATTGCTCAAGAGATCATTGATTCAACACTTGCTACTGAGACTGGATTTAAAAAGGACTATGCAGCAATTATCGATGAAGATTCATTTGAAATAGCAAGGGATGAAACACGTAATAAACGGGCAATTATCGCGGGCTGGATAGATGGAGTTCGATTGATTGACAACATGAAAATGGGAGAGGGGCGTTAAGTGTTACTAACAATTGATGTGGGTAATACCAATACCGTACTGGGAGTTTTCAAAGGGGATGAATTAGTGCGCTCATGGCGCGTTAAAACAGATCCACGCAGCACAGCTGATGAACTCTGGTTGCAATACCGCTCACTTGTGGATGGCTATGAAATTACTGGCTTATCAGTGTGTTCAACTGTTCCAGCTACTTTGCGAGAACTACGCTCCATGATTGATGATTATTTCTCAGACATCAGAGTGACAATTGTTGAACCTGGAATCAAAACAGGTGTGCCACTTCTAGTTGATAACCCAAAAGAGATTGGCGCTGACAGAATTGTTAATACATTAGCTGCACACACCCTTTTTGGTGGTCCAGCAATTGTGGTTGATTTTGGTACTTCTACTAATTTGGATGTTGTTTCACCTAAAGGTGAATTCCTAGGAGGTGCACTTGCCCCAGGAATTGAGATCTCTGTTGATGCCCTAGCTGCTCGCGCTGCTCAACTTCGTAAAGTTGAATTAGTTCGCCCAAAGAATGTAATTGGTAAGAACACAGTTGAAGCTCTTCAATCCGGAACAATCTTTGGATTTGCCGGACAAGTAGATGGATTAGTCGATCGTATTTCAGCTGAACTTCTTGAAAGCTATTCACAAGCGCCAACAGTCATCGCCACAGGTGGCTTAGCCCCGCTGATAATTGGTGTTTCTGAAACTATCGACCATCATGAGCCAGATTTAACGCTCATTGGCCTTCGTTTGATTCACGAACGAAATGCCTAACTCGGTAGACTTCGCCTCATTATGAGCACAGAGAACGCACCTATTGAAGAGGATCTGCCAGAGCAGCTTCGCATCCGCCGTGAAAAGCGTGCATCGCTACTAGAGGGTGGAATTGAGCCATATCCAGTCTCTGTGCCAAGAACTAAAACTTTAAAAGAAGTTCGTGAAAAGTATTCAGCCCTTGAAATCGATGTTGCAACGGGTGATATCGAATCCTTAACGGGTCGCATTATCTTCAAGCGCGACACAGGAAAGCTTTGTTTTGCAACCCTTCGCGAAGGCGATGGAACTGAACTACAAGCAATGTTTTCACTGGACAAAATTGGTCAAGAATCAATTGACTCCTGGAAATCAGATATTGATTTAGGTGACATTGTTTCTGTTACTGGTGAAATCATTACATCAAAGCGCGGGGAACTTTCTATTCTTGCTAACTCATGGAAGTTAGCTTCTAAATCTCTTCGCCCACTTCCAAATGATCACAAGCCAATGTCTGAAGAGACTCGTGTTCGCATGCGTTATGTGGATTTGATTGTTCGCCCTGAAGCTCGCAGTAATGCACGTTTGCGTCCGCAGGTCATGCGCTCACTTCGCGAAACTTTCCATGACCAAAACTTCATTGAGGTAGAAACACCGATGCTGCAGGTTATGCATGGTGGGGCTGCTGCTCGACCATTTAAATCTTTCTCTAACGCCTATGACATGGATCTTTACCTACGTATTGCTCCAGAGCTCTTTCTTAAGCGCTGTGTTGTTGGTGGGATAGAGCGCGTATTTGAAATTAACCGAAATTTCCGCAATGAAGGTGCTGACTCTTCTCACTCACCAGAGTTTGCAATGATCGAGAGCTATCAGGCATATGGTGATTGGCGCAGCATTGCTGACTTAACTCGTGAACTTGTTCAAAACGCTGCAATGGCAGTTGCTGGTTCACACGTTGTTACCCACCATGATGGTCGCCAAGCAGATCTAGGTGGAAAGTGGCGCGAAATATCCTTATACGACGCTATCTCTGAAGGCGTTGGCCAGAGCGTTACCGCGCTTACCCCTATTGCCGAACTAAAAACAATTGCCACAAAGCTAGGAATGAAGATTGATCCAAAGTGGATAACAGGCAAGTTAGCTGAAGAAATATTTGAGCACGTTGCTAAAGATCAGTTGATTGCACCTACTTTTGTGATGGGTTTCCCAGTTGATACTTCTCCACTGGTTCGTGCACATCGTGATATTCCTGGTGTAGCTGAAAAATGGGATCTCTATGTTGATGGTTTTGAATTAGCAACTGGTTACTCAGAGTTAATTGATCCAGTTATTCAGAGAGATCGCTTAGTTGAGCAGGCAACACTTGGTGCTAAGGGAGATCTTGAAGCAATGCAAGTAGATGAAGATTTCTTGCGCGCTATGGAGTTTGGAATGCCACCTATGGGTGGAATGGGAATGGGCGTTGATCGTTTGTTAATGGCACTAACTGGACTTGGAATTCGCGAGACTATTTTGTTCCCATTAGTAAAGCCTGAGGTTGAGTAAGAATGGTTCTTGTTCGCCCTGCAAAAACTAATGACGTGAAAGCTATTCGCGCACTTGTTGATTCCTATGCAGCCCCTGGGCAAATGCTCTCTAAGGAAACAGTTACATTGTATGAAAGCGTTCAAGAATTTATCGTTGCTGAAGTAGATGGTGTAGTTGTTGGTTGCGGAGCACTTCACATTCTTTGGGAAGATCTTGCAGAAGTTCGCACCATGGCTGTTAAGAAAGAGCTCAATCGCCAAGGTGTTGGTCATAAAATTTTGGAAGCGATTATTAAACGTGCTGGTGAAGTAGGCGTAGAAAAGCTTTTCTGCCTAACTTTCCAAACTGAGTTCTTTGGGGCCCATGGCTTTGAAGTCATTGAGGGAACCCCGGTTAACCCAACGGTCTATGCCGAGCTTCTGCGCTCCTATGACGCCGGTGTGGCTGAGTTCTTAGATCTTGAATCAGTGAAGCCAAATACCCTGGGCAACACCCGAATGCTCAAGAAACTGGCCTAGATATAGCCTCATCCGGGCATAAATGACCCAGTTATTGGGTTGTAAAAGACAGTAGCAATCCACCTCGCGAGCGTAAGCCTGTAGGTATTAGGCTAAAGATAAGAGACAAAGGAAGAGAGCCCCGCCCATGTTTGAGCGCTTTACAGATCGAGCCCGCCGAGTTGTTGTGCTGGCTCAAGAAGAAGCACGCATGCTCAATCACAACTACATCGGCACAGAGCACATCTTGCTCGGACTCATCCATGAAGGCGAAGGCGTTGCTGCAAAGGGCCTTGAGTCATTAGGTATTTCACTTGAAGGCGTTCGCGCGCAAGTAGAAGAAATCATTGGTCAAGGTCAGCAAGCACCAAGTGGTCATATTCCTTTCACACCTCGTGCAAAGAAAGTTCTAGAGCTTTCACTTCGTGAAGCTTTGCAACTTGGACACAACTACATTGGCACAGAACATATCTTGCTTGGTCTTATTCGCGAAGGTGAAGGCGTTGCCGCCCAGGTTCTCGTAAAGCTTGGCGCAGATTTGAATCGTGTTCGCCAACAAGTTATTCAATTACTTTCTGGTTACCAAGGAAAAGAAGCTGTACAAACTGGTGGACCTGCAGAGGGCACACCATCAACATCATTAGTTCTTGATCAATTCGGTCGCAACCTCACACAAGCTGCCCGTGAAGGAAAGCTTGATCCAGTTATTGGTCGCGAAAATGAAATCGAACGTGTGATGCAAGTTCTTTCACGTCGCACAAAAAATAACCCAGTACTAATCGGTGAACCAGGTGTTGGTAAGACTGCAGTTGTTGAAGGTCTTGCACAAGCAATCTATAAGAACGATGTTCCAGAGACTTTGAAAGATAAGCAGCTCTACTCTCTCGATCTTGGTGCACTTGTCGCCGGTAGCCGCTACCGCGGTGATTTCGAAGAGCGCTTGAAGAAAGTACTAAAAGAGATTAAAACTCGTGGAGACATCATTCTTTTCATCGATGAAATCCACACACTTGTAGGCGCTGGAGCTGCAGAAGGTGCAATTGATGCTGCCAGCATCTTGAAGCCAATGCTTGCTCGCGGTGAATTACAGACAATCGGTGCAACAACACTTGATGAGTATCGCAAGCATGTTGAAAAGGATGCAGCCCTTGAGCGCCGCTTCCAACCAATTCAAGTAAAAGAGCCATCAGTTGCTCACACCATTGAAATCTTGAAGGGTCTTCGCGATCGCTACGAAACTCACCACCGCGTTTCAATTACAGATGGTGCGCTAGCTGCGGCAGCAAACCTTGCTGATCGTTATGTTTCAGACCGTTTCTTGCCGGATAAAGCAATCGATTTAATCGATGAAGCAGGTTCACGTCTTCGCATTAAGCGTATGACCGCTCCAGCTGAACTGCGTGAATTTGATGACAAAATCGCAAGTGCACGCAAGGAAAAAGAGTCTGCAATTGATGGTCAAGATTTTGAATTAGCAGCATCTCTTCGCGATAAGGAAAAAACCCTCATCACTGAAAAGCATGAAGCTGAAAAGAATTGGAAAGCAACTGACCTAGATAAGGTAACTGAAGTTGATGAAGAACTCATTGCTCAGGTGCTTTCAATCTCAACCGGTATTCCAGTCTTTAAACTTACAGAAGAAGAAACTGCACGACTTCTTCGCATGGAAGATGAACTACACAACCGTGTGATTGGACAAGACCAAGCTATTAAGGCGCTATCACAAGCCATTCGCCGCACACGCGCAGGTCTAAAGGATCCACGCCGTCCAGGTGGATCATTTATCTTCGCCGGTCCTTCAGGTGTTGGTAAGACTGAACTCTCTCGCACACTTGCATCATTCTTATTTGGTGATCAAGATGCATTGATTCAACTTGATATGTCTGAATACTCAGAGCGTCACACCGCATCTCGTTTGTTCGGTGCACCTCCAGGATATGTTGGATATGACGAGGGTGGACAGTTAACTGAAAAGGTTCGCCGTCGCCCATTCTCTGTTGTTCTTTTCGATGAAATCGAAAAAGCACACCCAGATATCTTTAACTCACTTCTTCAGGTTCTTGAAGATGGTCGCTTAACAGATGCGCAAGGTCGCACCGTTGACTTCAAAAACACTGTCATCATCATGACTACAAACCTTGGAACACGCGATATTTCAAAGAGCTTGGGCCTTGGTTTTGCTAACAGCGATGATGACCAAACAAACTATGAGCGCATGAAGGGCAAGGTAAGTGATGAACTTAAGTCTCACTTCCGTCCTGAGTTCCTCAACCGTATTGATGATGTCATCGTCTTCCACCAGTTGACTAAGGATCAGATTATTCAAATCGTTGATTTGATGATTAAGAACCTTGATGATCGTCTGCAAGCAAAGGACATGGGAATTGAATTAACTCCTGCAGCTAAGGATCTTCTTGCTGCACGTGGTTATGACCCACTTCTTGGTGCACGTCCACTTCGTCGCACAATTCAACGTGAAATCGAAGATGCTCTTTCAGAGCGCATCTTGTTCGGTGAACTCAAGGCCGGGGAAATCATCGTTGTTGATGTTGAGGGAGTAGATGCAGAAGCAGTCTTCACATTTAAGGGTGCTACTAAGGCGCAAATGCCTGATTCACCTGAAGATCTTGCTGAAGCACCAACTGCTTAGTAACTAAATGACTAAGAGGCAAGAGTTCACGGTTTTAAAAACCTATCCAGGGTTTGAACTCCGTGAATATAAGCCCTGTGTAATTGCCGAAGTCAAAAGTTCTGCTAATTACTCCGATGCTGGAAGTTCTGCTTTTGGTTCACTCTTTGGTTACATCTCTAAAGGCAATAAAGCTGAGCAGGCAATAGCTATGACTGCCCCTGTGATTACTGCGAAAAGAAACGACAATCTCACTGAGGATCAATGGTTTGTCTCATTTGTGATGCCAGCAGGAAGCACGCTTGCCGATATGCCTCTCCCAATTAATTCTAAAGTTGTCTTGCGCGAACTTGCTGCAGAGATGTGTGTTGTTGCTTCATTTCGTGGCAAAGCAACTTCTGCCTTATCTGCGCAGAAAATCGCTGCACTTCGTGCTGCTGCCGAAAAGCAAAACGTGGCACTTTCTGCCGAGACTAGAGTCGCTCGCTTTGATCCACCCTTTAAACCTAGTTTCCTTCAGTACAACGAGATTGTTATTCCAACTATTTAAGCGTTACCAGCAAAATTCTTTAATGAATCTCCACTAAGTCTAAATACCGTCCATTCATCCATAGCCACTGCGCCTATGGATTTGTAGAGCTCAATTGATGGTTCGTTCCAATCTAGAACCCACCACTGGAATCTTTCATACTCGCGTTCAACACAAATCTTTGCAAGAGTTTTTAGAAAACCCATTCCTAAACCTTTACCGCGATGGGCAGGATCAACATAGAGATCTTCTAAATACAGACCTGGCTTTCCAAGCCATGTTGAGTAATTCAAGAACCAAATTGCAATACCAATTACTTCACCATCAACTTCGGCAACATGGCAGAAAGCGCTTGGCTTGTCACCAAAGATTGTTTCTTCAATTTGTTGCAACGTTGCCTTTGCCTCCAGTGGGGCTTTTTCATACTCAGCTAAATCTTTAATGAGTTGCAGGATGCGTGGAGCATCTTGCTTTATAGCAACGCGGATCATGCGGGCAGTCTATATCGCTTGCGGGGGATAGCTTCTATAAGTAAATCAGCCTGCAGAGTTTTAAGGGCTTTCTCTACTTGTGACTCATCTGGCCAGAGTTTTTTGATTGCGTTCTCAGTTAACGATTCATTCTCACGCAGAGCTTGAACGATTGTGCCACGGCACTTTCTATCGGTGCCATGCCAGTCTTGAGATTTACGCACTAGATCAGTTTTTGGATAACCATTCTTGCGCCAATTACATTGGCCAATAACTGGGCACTGCTCACAGATAGGGTTTTTAGATGTGCAGACGAGTGCACCAAGTTCCATTGTTGCAGCAGCCCATATGTGAGCATTCTTTGGAGGTTGAAGAGCAAGGCGCGAAGCTCTCTCTCTAGTTGTTGGTGCAGGCTTTGGATGTTCATTTCCATCAACGATGCGGGTTAACAACCGTCTGATGTTCACATCCATCACAAGAGTTTGTTTTTCAAAAGCAAAAGCACCAATTGCAGCCGCGGTGTATTCACCGATGCCAGGAAGTGTCTGCAGAATGGCAGGATCTTCTGGTACTTCATTATTAAAATCTTCGGCAATGATTTGTGCTGCAGCATGTAGTCGAAGAGCGCGACGTGGATAGCCAAGACGCCCCCACGCTGTAATAACTTCGGCCGGTGATGCCTTAGCTAAATCTTTTGGTGTTGGCCAGCGCTTCATCCATTCATCCCATTTAGGAAGAACACGATTGACTGGAGTTTGTTGCAACATGTATTCACTGACCATGACACCCCAAGGCGTGGTGTTTCGCCAAGGCAGATTGCGTTTGTTTTTCTTAAACCAGGAAACTATCGGTTTTTCTAACTGGTTCATTCGCCAGTGATTTTTACCCGTTTGAGTGCTTGATCAAGACGTGAAACTTCAACAATCTCCATACCTGCAATCTTTGTCTCTGAACCCGTAGGAACTAACGCTCGCTTGAAACCTAGACGAAATGCTTCCTGCAGACGGCGATCAACGCCGCTCACCTTACGAATTTCACCAGCTAGACCAACTTCACCGATTGCAACTAAATCAGAGGGAAGAGCTAAACCTTTAGCTGCAGATGCAACGGCTAAGGCCAACGCTAAATCAGCGGCCGGCTCTGACATTTTCATGCCACCAACTGTTGCTGCATAAACATCACGGCCACCCACTCGCACTCCTGCGCGAAGTTCTAGAACAGCTAAAGTCATTGATGTGCGGGCAGAATCAAGGCCAGAGACAACACGACGTGCATTTCCAAAATCATTCTCACGTCCCTGGCTAACAAGGGCTTGAATCTCTGCAAGTAATGGGCGGCGACCTTCAAGAGTTACAGTCACACACGTTCCAGGAACTGGTTCTGCATGGCGGGATGTAAAGAGTCCAGTTGGGTCAAGCACGGATTCAATTCCTGAATCACTTAAATCAAAACAACCGACTTCATCAGATGCACCGAAGCGGTTTTTTATTGCACGAATAAGGCGAAGGCGTGAGTGACGCTCTCCTTCAAACTGCAAAACAACATCAACGATGTGTTCAAGAAGTCTAGGACCTGCGATAGAGCCATCTTTTGTTACATGGCCAACTAGAAGCAAAGTAATGTCGCGATCTTTACAGATTCGAATAAGTGCTCCTGCAACTTCGCGTACTTGTGTCACACCACCAGGTGAACCATCTGCTGTGCTGCTACCTATTGTTTGTACTGAGTCAATAATGAGTAACTGCGGTTTAACGGCGTCAATGTGAGCAATGACTGCGCCAAGATCTGTCTCTGATGCTAGAAATAACTGTGGATCAATTGCTTTAATGCGCTCTGCACGTAGTCGAACTTGTGATGCTGATTCTTCACCGCTGACATAGAGGGCAGGAATTCCTTTAGCTGCAGTTTGCGCCGCAACTGAGAGAAGTAGTGTTGATTTACCAACTCCAGGTTCACCTGCTAACAAGATTGCAGCACCTGGAACTAATCCGCCACCAAGTACGCGATCGAGCTCTGATACGCCCGTAGGACGTGCATGTGCTGCAGATAGATCAACATCTCCAATAGGAGTTGCTTTACTTGTGACATTTCCAGGAACAAGTGAGAGTTTCTTAGGCGCAGCTAACTCTTCAACTGAGCCCCATGCTTGGCATTCACCGCAGCGGCCAACCCATTTTTGCGAGCTCCAACCGCATTCACTACAGCGGAATGGATCTTTCTCAACTTTGGCCATGGGTAGAGCCTAGAACGAAGGACTGACTATTTCTTCTGGGCAGCAAGTGTTGCTGGATGTTGGATAACAAAGAGGGGAAGTGAACGGGACTGAGCATCCTTAATACCTGCAATTCGGATGTCACACAGGCGTGCCAGCTCGGCGTAAGCCTCTTCACCCATAAGTTTTTGGAGTTCATACTTATTGGAGATATACACCGGCTCGGTTCCTATGTGTGCATCAGGATTACTTGTGCAGTACCAATCGAAATCTTCTCCGCCATCGCCCCATGCAAGGCGCTCGTATTCACCGATAACAGTAATTGAATATTCGCGCTCGCCGACTTCGCGAGTTTCAAAACTACGACGCAATGGCAACTGCCAGCAAACATCTGGCTTGGTATCTACAAAGTGTTTCTTTTCCTTGATTGCTAAGTGGTGCAATACGCAACCAAAGGAACCAGTGAAACCTTCTGCTTCATATCCTTTGCGGTTTAAGAAAATACATCCATCTTCAACGCGACGGGTTTTGCGATCGCCATCTTCATCTTTTTCAGAAATACGTAAAGCTCCACCAGGCTTCTTTGGACGAGCCTCTGAATAAAACTGCCACATATCTGGAGTTAAGTAAGCGGCTGCTTTATCTGTGCGCTTCTCATCATCTTCATCTGTATACATCGCACCTTCAGTGCAGCAACCACTAAATGGTTGGCTCTTAAATACTCCTTGGCAACCATCGCCATAAATACAGGTCCAATATGAGGTCAACCATGTGAGGTCGCACTTGAAGATTTCTTCTTCGTCATTGGGGTCGCTAAATTCAACCCAATCACGCGCAAACCCAGGTTTTAATTCAGACATAGTCGCAGAGCCTACAGGCATAAAGGTAGGCTTGTTACATGAATCAAGTTGGAGTAATCGGGGCAGGAGTAATGGGCGAAGCCCTTATCGCTGCGCTGATTTCTTATGGCACTGCGCCAGGTTCCATCACTATCTCTGAAAAGCGCAAAGACCGCGCCGATGAACTACGCACGCGCTATGGAATCAAGGTTGAAGATGTTGCAACCAATGTTTCAAAAGCTGATGCGCTCCTTCTTGTCGTTAAGCCACAAGATATGGCTACAGTCCTTGATGAAATCAAGGGATCAATCAATAAATCAGCCGTAGTCATAACATTTGCAGCAGGCAAGAAGATCTCATTTATCGAACAGGGACTTGGAACGGGTAATCCAGTTGTTCGCGTAATGCCAAATACCCCAACTTTGGTTGGCGCGGGAATGGCTGCAATCTCACTTGGAGCAGGCGTAAGTGCAGATCAATCTAAATTTGTCTCAGGCTTTCTAGCTGCAACTGGCAAAGTGATTGAAGTAAGTGAAGATCTACAAGATGCTGTCACTGCAACAAGTGGCTCAGGCCCTGCCTATTTCTTTAGATTCGTCGAAGCGATGGTTGATGGCGCTAAAGCCCTTGGTTTATCTGATGCTGATGCAACAACTCTTACGGTGCAAACAATTGTTGGCGCAGCTAAATTGCTCGATGAATCAGGAAAGAGTGCAACAACACTTCGCGAAAATGTCACAAGCCCAAATGGAACAACTGCTGCAGCACTGGCCTCTTTTGAATCACACCAACTGGGAGATGTTGTTGCCCAAGCTATGAAAGCCGCGCGCGATCGCTCGCAGGAATTAGCGTGAAACGCTTACTTTCACTCGTTGTAATTTCCACTCTTTTCTTCACACCACTAGCGAACGCGGCACCTAAAAAACCTCTTGTTAAGTCGCTGAAATTACTCACAACAATTGCATCCGTTGATGAGTTTTCTGGAGTGGTTGCTTCAGGGCGAACCATCATTGTTTATGGCAACAAAGGCGATAAGTCATTTGCTAAAGCCCTAGATATAGCTGGAAAAGAGCTCTGGACTGTGGAGCTGGATAAAGCTTCACCATCAGTAGTAACAGCGGCGGCAGTTGATAGCACTGGAGTTATTTGGCTTGCAGGTTCGACTTCTTTGGCGCGAGCAACGCCCGCACCTTCTCCTACAGTGACTGCACTTAATCCAGATAAAACCATTCCTGTTGCCGATATTTTTAGCGCTGACTTGGATGCTTATTCACTGTGGTCACTTAATCCAACTACTCAATTACTCACTCAGTACATATTGCAGTTAAGTGCACCGATTTTGATTAATTCCGTAGCGGTAGATAAAAATGGAATCACTGCCGTTGGAAGTTCAGGCACCATTATTACTTCAGATTTAGCAGGAAAAATTGCTAAGCCCATTAACGTTGGCACAGAAGCAACTGTTTTCGAGTCAGTTATTAAGCATGCCGATGGATCTATAACGGTAGTTGGATCAAGTAGTGAAACTTTAGGCGGTAAAAAACTTGTAGGAAAAGTTGATGGAGTGATTATCAAGTTTTCAAAAGTGGGCAAAGTTGTTTCAGTGGTGCGAAGTAGCGCACCTAATGCTTCAAGAAACTGGTTAAGTGCAACTAATTCCCTTTTACTTGGCGGGGAAGTAATTACTGGGCCAAAGGTTGAAAGCGCAATCACCAAGTTTTCAAGTACCTATGTTCCATCGTGGACATATAGGTTTGCTTCATCAGGTAAGACATTTACTGCAGGATCAACGTTTGTATTTTTTCAATCAAAAGGTGCCATTACACAGCTAGCTAATTGGGCACCTAAGAGCGCGCAAGCCTTAGTTCTAGCCTTTGATGCCAAAGGTGTCATTACCGCCGCTCACAGCGCCCCAGCCGAGCAAAAAGAAGTACTAGGACTCTACCTTTCCAAGGATTTGGGTCCTTTGTGTATCACTTCAAGCGCAGAAACCGTTTCGATTTTTACCCTCAACTAGAGGTAACCTAATTCCCTAAGCAATAACGATCTAGAGATGAGAGCGTGACATATGGGTTCCGTAATTAAAAAGCGACGCAAGCGCATGGCGAAGAAGAAGCATAAGAAACTTCTCAAGAAGACTCGCATTCAGCGCCGTAACGCTAAATAGTAATTACGGTTTTAGTAAGGCCAGCTTTCCATTAACCGTGGCAAGCACATACTTAATTTTGTTAACGATCACCCAGGTGCTCTGAGTAGGTTCAGAGCCTTGGGTGCTTCTAATTAAGCTGATTGCAGATTGGCCAAGATCTTTCTTGGTTGTATCAACTGAACACAGACGCTCTTGGCAGTTAAACAAAATTGTTTTTCCATCGGTAGATAAGTACTCACCTGGTATTCCAAAGTTCTCAGTAGTTATCTTTGAAATCTCAAGTGGCTTGCTCAGCATCGCCCAGCGCAGTTGGTTGGGCTTTGGGAATGTGGCTGCTGAGGTTGCAAGCCAGGTAATCAATACATCCCCGTTTACCTTAGACATTGCAACGTCATAACCAAAAACCGATGCTTCATCAGTTGCGATATCAAGAGTTTGATAGCTCCAAGTGTTTGCATCACTTCCGGTTCGAGTTGCCACACGAATTGCCCCAGAAGTTATCTCTTTCTTTTGATTCATTGTTACTACAGAATCATAAGCAACGTAAGTTTTAACTCCATCAAAGATTGCTTGGAGGTGGAAACCCACATCACCAGTTGTGCGACCGTCAGTTTTGCGATCCCCATCAACCATTTCATAAGTCCAGCCTGGTGCTTTGGTTTTTACTGCTCCCAACAAGACGCCTTGGCTTTCATCACGATAGAAAACTTGAATAGCTGAAGCTGTTGCGACACAAGCATTTGAAACGCTCACATCACTTGATGTGCGAACACGATTGGAATCCAAATAATCATTAACTGATGGCCCATCACCATCCACCACATTAAATGTAAAGCTCTTGCCGTTATAGGCGGCATAGCGCAGATCTTTATCTGTTGAGTCACTATAGAAAAGGTGCAATGTCTGCTTCTTACCACTTCCATTAACACACATGGAAATTTCTCCTGATATTGGATGTGTAGTTCGACCGCTTGTTCCACCAGCGCCATCCACAGTGAGCTTCTTCCAAACTTTGCCATCGTATGTGGCAAGTTTTAAATCACCGCTCTTTGTGTCGGTGTATGCAACAGTTGGTTGGCCATTGAATACCGTGCTCGATACCGATTTACCATCAGCAGTTGAATCTAGGACTGAGCTTCTCCAGCCCGCTTGTGGAGTTACGCTCTTGCTTGTTGCTGGCGCAGAAAGACCTAAAGAGTTCTTTGCAACAACAGAAAATGTGTAGGAAGTACCATTCTTTAATCCAGTAATTACAACTGGGCTAGAAAGAGATTTCTTCTCAACTCCAGTTTTTAGGTTCTTAACAATGTATTCACTTACTTGGGCAGTACGGATATTTACTGGCGGATCAAATGAAACAAGCACAGAAGTATCACCGATAAATGCTTGAACGTTACGTGGTGATTCAGGCAAACCAGTAGCAATACCGGCTGGAGGTTTATTGCGCATATCTTCCATCATCGCCAACAACAATGGCCCTGGTTCTTTAAAGATCTCACCTGGATCTAAATTAGGAGTCATTACCGAATCCAAACCAGTTTTAGAAAATGTTGCCTCATCTAAGTGACTAGTTGATGATCCAGATTGATAACGAGAAGGTGTGTAGAGCTTTGGCTTCACACCGTTATTGGCTTTAATTCCAAGAGGTCCTGACCAAACAAGTGAGGATGTAAGGGCTCTACCAAGTTCAAGTGATGGTGAAGGTAAATCGGCTAGGCGTCGACCATCTTCAGTTTGTGCATAGGCATCAAATGGAGTTGGTTGATCCAAGCTGGCAATTCCATAGAAAGCGTCATAAGCATCATTAGATAAAAAACCCAAGCCGTGTGCGATTTCGTGCAAGAAAACTGATTCTAAGTCGTATTCATTATTGCTGGGCATTCCATCCCCACGAGTATTCCAAGCCGCACTTGAGTTAACTTGAATAATCATTTCTGGGTTAGCTTTATCTAAATCTTTACCAGCAAGAGCATTTGCTAATGCCGAGGTATACCAAAGAGATGGATCAGGTGCACCAGAAAAACCTGAGTAAAAACTTCCTGGTCGCGCACTCCCCAGAATTCCCCAAGAACTTGAGCGACCCCATGAAGCATCAATTTTGATTGTCACGGTAGATGCAAAATTAGCTGCCCAGACATCAACGGCTGCTTGTACTTCTTCTTTTGCCCAATCTGGGAAATTGTTGTATTTAACTTCAATTTTAGATTTTGCTTGCAGATTCTTAGCAGGAGCTCGCTGCTCAGGTTTTGCAAGTGTTGCAGTGCCCGCATAGATATGACCCCATTGAGTTGCTGGGATAACTTTATAGAGAGCTTCTGCAGATGGCGCAGAAAAAATCGAAGCAAGAAGGACAAGGGCAACAACGCTGACCCGCGCCTTTTTCAAGAGGATTTTTCGCACAGGGGCACACTATCAAGGTGAGATGATTGCTTCATAGCCCGAGGGTTGGATTAAGCATTCTCTAAGGAAACTGACAGGAAAGGCGAGGGCAATGACAGTAATAACCGTATTCGGTAGACATAGTTGTCATTTGTGTGAGGTTGCAGTAGAAGTTCTTGAAGGTATGCAAACCGAACTTAATTTTGAAATAGAAAAGATTTATATTGAGGGAAACACTGAATTAGAAAAACTCTATAGTGAACAAGTTCCTGTAATTCATATCGATGGAATTCACCATGATTTCTTTAGAGTTGATCCTGAACGGTTTAAATCTTCCCTTGAAAAACATCGTCAGCGTCAATAATTTTGTAAGAGTAACCCTGCTCGGCTAAAAAGCGTTGGCGGTTCTGTGCAAAGTCTTGATCAATAGTGTCTCTGGAAACTACAGAATAAAACGTTGCTGTTCGCCCATCTGATTTAGGTCGCAAGATGCGTCCCAAACGCTGTGCTTCTTCCTGGCGACTTCCAAAAGCACCGCTGACTTGAATAGCAATAGTTGCATCAGGCAAGTCAATTGAAAAGTTCGCGACCTTTGAAACAACAAGAGTTGTTAGTTCGCCAGTTCTAAATTTATTGAACAGGATTTCGCGTTCCTTAACAGGAGTTTCACCTTTAATCACTGGCACGCCTAGAACTTCAGAGAGCTCATCTAGTTGATCAATATATTGTCCAATAACCAATATCTGCTCGCCTTGATGTTTCTTAACTAGTGCCTCAACGACATCGCGCTTTGTGCGAGTGGTTGCGCAATAGCGATAGCGATTTTCAACTTCAGCAGTTGCATAGGTCAAGCGCTCGGTTTCAGTCAGGTTCACTCTTACTTCAATGCACTCAGCAGGTGCGATATATCCCTGGGATTCAATTTCTTTCCAAGGAACATCAAAGCGCTTAGGACCAATGAGTGAGAAAACTTCACCTTCCATTCCATCTTCGCGCACCAATGTGGCAGTTAAACCTAAGCGGCGGCGAGACTGGATATCTGCAGTAAAGCGAAAGATTGGTGCAGGTAGTAGGTGAACTTCATCGTAAATAATCAAACCCCAGTCATATGAATCAAAGAGATCCAGGTGGGCATAAACGCCGTTCTTTTTCTTTGTCATCACTTGGTATGTAGCAATAGTTACAGGGCGAATCTCTTTCTTAGCACCTGAATATTCACCAATTTCATCTTCATTTAAAGTTGTGCGCTTCAATAGCTCTTCACGCCACTGTCTTGCAGCCACAGTGTTTGTAACCAAAATTAAGGTTGTGGCCTTGGCATGTGCCATAGCTGCAGCGCCAACGATTGTCTTTCCGGCACCGCACGGCAAAACAACCACACCAGAGCCGCCATGCCAAAAACCTTCAGCGGCTAACTCTTGATATGGACGAATCTTCCAATCCTCTTGCTTGAGTGCAATCTCATGTGCTTGTCCATCAACGTAACCGGCAAAGTCTTCTGCGGGCCAACCAAGGCGAAGTAGTGATTGTTTAATCTGTCCGCGCTGACTTGGCAACACTGCAATAGTTTCTTTATCAATGCGAGCACCTAGCAACGGTTGAATCTTCTTAGCGCGAATTACTTCTTCCAAAACCGCTGAATCAGTTGTTACAAGAATTAATCCGTGGACTGGATCTGCTTCAAGGCGCAGGCGTCCGTAGCGAGACATCGTTTCTGCAACGTCAATCAAAATTGAATGTGGAACTGCATAGCGCGAATACTTAATTAAAGTATCAATTACTTGCTCAGCATCATGGCCTGCAGCACGTGCATTCCATAAACCAAGTGGAGTTAGGCGGTAGGTATGAATATGTTCAGGGGAGCGCTCTAATTCAGCGAAAGGTGCAATTGCACGTCGGCACTCTGTAGAAAGCGGGTGATCGATATCTAACAGCAGCGTTTTATCGCTTTGGACGATTAACGGGCCATCAGTCATCTAATAGATCCTTAATCAAGGCATTAAGTAACTTGCTTCTAATCTCAAGAGTGCTGATATCAACCCATTCATGGGCAGCATGGGCACCATCACCGATTGCGCCTAAGCCATCTAGAACTTGAGCACCGGCAGCTGCTGCAAAGTTGCCATCGCTAGCACCGCCAACGGAGGCGTGGCCAAGATGAGGCATTCCTAACTCTTTAGCAACTTTTTCTGCACGCTCATAGAGGGCCATAGTTGAAGAAGTCTCAAGTGGTGGTCGGTTAAATCCACCAGTGATTTCATAACGCGCATCGGCATTAACAGCCTTTAGATTTCTAATAGCTGCATCTACGCGCTTTAGATCATCCATTGAATATGAGCGGATATCTATATCTAGAACAGCTAAATCTGGAACAGTGTTTGTTGAGTTTCCAGCGCGCAACATTGTTGGAACAACGGTGGTTCCATGCTCTTTATTTTCAAGAGCTGCAACAGCGATAATTGCATGGGCCATCTCAACTGTGGAGTTGATTCCCTTTTCTGGTTCAAGGCCAGCATGTGATGCTTTGCCGTGAATCTTTATTTGATACATCGCCGTGCCCTTGCGGCCAGTCTTAACCATTCCGTTAAGTGATGCCTCTAAAACTAAAACTGCTTTAGCTTTCGCTGAAATCTCTTTGATGAATTCTCTACTTGTTGCACTACCAGTTTCTTCATCTGTAGTTGCAACTAATGCTGCAGAACCAGTGATGCCCTTCATTGCATAGAGGGCTTGAATAAATCCTGCCTTCATATCGAAAATTCCAGGACCAGTTGCTTTGTTTCCTTCTACTTTCCACAGTGGAGTAAAAGAGCCTTTTGGCCAAACTGTATCTAAGTGAGCCAACACAACTACGTCAGGATTTTCTGCGCCCCACCAAAAAACTGGACGACCGTTCACGTCACGGATTTGTGCAGGTGTTCCTAGAATTGTTGTTGCAAGTTCACTTGCTAATCGCACTACGTCTTGGCATGCCGCTAGATCTTCAGTTGGTGATTCCAACTTCACTAGAGCTTCAAGGGCGGCCAACATGGGTTAATCCTATAGTGGCGCAACGCCGGTGATGCGGGGGATTCTGAAGGATTGGACTTCACCGGTTGCGTGATCGCGAGCAATTAAGGCACCTGCGCTTACACGTATTGGATCAATGATGCGGTGAGTAACCGCGCCATTGTTATCGGCATATCCAATAGAAAGTGATTTTTCCTCCAGGATGTATTTATTCACTAAATCCATAGTTTCATTTGCTGTGGTGCGAGGCAGGGCACCCAAAGCTTCATTGGCAGCTTGACGTAAATGAGTTTGCTTGTGAGTTGATTTTTCACCTGTTCGGATTGCTCGAATTGCTGCATTCAAATTCTCTTCGGTTGGTATTTCAATTTCACCAATTACTCGAGGAGGTCGAGGTTTAGTCAGTGCACGATTTGATCGTGGACCAGTAAGCATAATTCCTGTTGCTGATTCACCTGCAGGTAGATAACCAGCCTCACGCAGAATTCGCATTGTGTCTGTTGCATCATGATCACAGATGACAACTTCAGGTGCAATGCGGCGCAGTTCAAGAATCTCTAATCTTTTATCATTCATAATCTGAGAAATAAGAGCAGTGTCTTCGCAGCGAATGAAGGCCGAAGTATTTCCAACACGTAACTTGCCATGTTTTTTAGAAACATCGGCAATGAGATATTCCAAGGGTTGTGGCATGGGAGTCTTTGAGGTTTTAGTTAAGAAGACCTTAATCTCATCACCAGTTTTGCCATGATCAAGTGCGCGGCGAATCGTTGCTTCGCTAAAGCGATAAACCGTTGCACCTCCACGGCTTTCAATGTCGGCCATCATGGCAAGTTGCTGTGAAATTTCATGTTCTAGTGGACCGGGTGCAATTGCAGTGTTATCGCTTTGAATCAAAATATGGTCAACAGTTTTAGGTAGGTCTTCATTAATGATTGCTAAATCTTCACCGCCCAAAAACTCAATACCGTATTTAGAGATTGCACCTTGCCCAGTAATTCCAAGCCATTCAGCCTCTCGCAGAGTCCAACTAGCTAGCTCTTCTTGCAGGGAAGAGTTGCGGCGCACAGGAGCACGCCAAGCAATGACTTCATTAAAGGATGCAAGCTCTGGTGCAATTCCCTGATTCTCATTGAGAATGGCCAGAGTTAATGCACGCACTTTCGATGCATTTACTCGGTCTAGCTCAGGACCAAGGGCTGCAACGTTTTTAGATTCAGCACGGCCAACTAATCCGCTAACGCGCGAAGTAATAAGCCATTGGGAGGCAAGAACTTGCCAACGATCTGCTGGAGTTTGCATCAACCAGATATCAAATTTATTACTTGGCATTATTCGATCTTGTGCATCAAAACTAATAAGTGAAGCAAGATAAGCAAGCTCAGTGATGAAGGCTGTGCAGGATTCATCTACACCTAAGTGAGTAGAAAGAATCTTTAAATCACGAACCCCTAACCCACCTGCACGGAGTGCATCTGAAGGTTCATCTGCCCAGAAATTAAGAAGTTCCTCTACCCAACGCAAAACCGTGGAGATATTCGCAATGGCTGCAAGGTTGACTTGTTGTTCATTGCGCTTAGCACCGGCTAGCTTTGGTTGAACAATAAAGTTCTCTTTATGAACTTTGCCACCACGTAGATGTATTGCTACCTCGCGAGGCAAGATAACTGTTCGCTGATCAAGTGGAACAAGGAATTTTTGTTCTAACAACCACGCAACTCCTGGACCAGGATTCTTAATATCTCCAACACTTCCGCGCGGAGGTCCCCAAATTAATCTTTCTAAGACTTTTTTGGACTCTGGTGGGGCTTTTTCAACTTCAGCTACTTTAATTTTTGCAACTGATGCAGGTCCAAGACCGGCAGGCTCGTTACCAATGACATCGCGCAGTTGTGAAGGTAAACGCATTCCATCATCAGATGGATAGATCAGACCAATAGAAATCAAGTGATCTAACGCTGAGGATGCAGCTTTATCTGTTATCGCAACAATACTTTTTAATGAAAAAGGCTCATTAAGTGCAGCAGCAGCTTCTAATACCTGGAACTGCCACTGATTCAGTGAATCAATTGCACGAGCCAAACTAGGAGCAGAGCATGCACGAACGGCAAGGGATGCGATGTCAGGAGGAACAGGAGTTATTAGATCGGGGCGAGCAGAAAATAGATTGAGGAAGGCAGCATCATCGACACTACGTAAGTAGTCGGAGAAGGAGCGCATTTCCATAACTTGCCTACATTACTGGCATTTAGCGTTTAGGGGTTAATCAACGTCGCTTTCTGCGCGGGGTCAACCATGTTCCAAGGGCTGCAAGTCGCACAACAACAGGAGAGACGATCTTGCCTAAATAACGGGCACGGCGGAAATCATGGATTGGCCAACCTTCTGCCATTGCGCGCAAGGACAAGATTGCATCTGGATTAATCGCTGATGGGTGTCCCACGCATTGCAGTAATGGAAAGTCATTGTGGCTATCTGAATATGAATAACACTGGCTTAGATCTAAATTCTTTTTCTGTGCAAGTTCACGAACTGCAACTGCTTTTTCTTTTCCATGCAAGAGAAGTCCCAGCATTGCACCGGTGTATTTGCCATCTTTAGTTTCAGCTTTACTGCCAAGTGCTCCAGTAAAACCTAATCGCTTAGCCATGAGCACTGCCATATCTTCTGGCGCTGCAGTAACTAACCAAACTTCTTCACCTGCTGCTAAATGTTTTTGAGCAATATCAATTGTTCCTTGCCAAAGAGCAGGTGAGACATATTGATCATAAATCTCTTGAGCAATCTCTAATATGTCTTCAACACTGTGGCCACCAATAAAATCTGTAGCAGCATCTTGAAAGCGTTGAATCTCTTCTCTATTTTCTTTACCTGTTAGACGAAATCTAAGGTTGGCCAAAACGAAGCGCGAAATATCCTTCTTTGTGAAATAACCACGCTGATACATGCCCTTACCCAGGAAGTAGAGGGTTGAGCCACGAATCAGGGTGTTATCTACATCAAAAAAGGCTGCCCGCTGAGCTGTGAGTGCCATGTCACTACCTTAACGAACTTGCATCAATTGGGACGCTTTATGCTTTACCAATGAGTTCAACAGTCCATGTCGTCCGCCACGGTGAAGTAGAAAATCCCAACAAGATTCTCTATGGCCGCCAACCTGGTTGGGGTCTTTCTGCCCGCGGGCAAGAAATGGCACAAACATTGGGTGATTGGTCTCGAACTATTGATCTAGGCGCTCTCCATGTTTCCCCACTGCAACGAGCACAAGAAACTGCTGCTCCAATTGCTGCCGCACATAAGATTGCAATTACTACGGATGAGCGTTTAATTGAAGCTGCAAATGTTTTTGAAGGAAAACCTTTTGGCGTGGGAGATGGTGTTTTGAAGCATCCATCTTCATGGCGTCACTTATGGAATCCATGGAAACCATCATGGGGTGAACCCTATGATCAACAAATCAACCGAATGCTGGCTGCAGTATTTGCTGCCCGAGATGCAGCTAATGGCAAAGATGCAATCGTTGTTTCACATCAACTTCCAATTTGGATTCTAAGAAGTGCAATCGAGAATCGACGATTGCTCCATGATCCTCGCCGTCGTGAGTGTTCATTAGCTTCAGTTACTAGCGTTCATTTTGATGATGAAGGTTTTATCTCAGGTCTTACCTACTCTGAACCAGCACGTCATTTGTTGCCAAAGAAGAATTGATGAAATCTGGAATTAAGGCCGTAGCTCTTATAGCTACTGCGCTTTTGCTCACTTCTTGTGGAGGTGGTGGAACTTCTAGTTCGCAAGAATCCTTTGTTTCTGGAAATGGTTCTGTAACTTTTATTAAGCCAGAGAAAAGAATTGAAGCACCGGCTTTGTCTGGAATGACTTTATCTGGGACCAACTACACGTATTCAGTAGGCAAGGTCGCTGTGGTAAATGTCTGGGCTTCTTGGTGTTCACCATGCAGAGCAGAGGCTCCAACTCTTGCAGCACTTGCCAATAAATATAGCGATGTTGCATTTATAGGAATTTTGACGCGTGATAACCCTGCAACTGCTGAAGCATTCCAGAGACGTTTTTCACTTCCATATCCCACACTTATTGATGATTCACTATTAATTGGCTTTAAAGGATCACTTCCAGCAAATGCCATCCCTTCAACAGTACTTATTGATAAGTCTGGCAAAGTCGCGGCTCGCATATCTGGCGTAGTAACTGTTGCCTCTCTTTCAGATTTGATTGAGCGGGTGAGCGGGGAATGAAAGATTTCTTTGTAGAGCAAATCATGAGTGGCTTCCTCATTACAGCACTGCCTGTGGCATTTATCGCTGGTGTGATTTCTTTTCTATCTCCATGTATTTTGCCTCTTGTTCCTGGCTACTTATCATTTGCCGCAGGGTTTTCTGCAAGTCGTGGCAAAGTATTTCTGGGTTCAATTTTGTTCGTCCTCGGTTTTAGCATTGTATTTGTCTCATTTGGTGCAATCTTTGGTGGGCTCGGAAATCAATTAGTTGCTAACGAGGGATTAATCTCAATAGTTCTGGGTGTAATTACGATATTTCTCGGTTTTGTTTTTCTAGGAAAATTTCCATTTGCTCCAACATTTCGCCCCAGAATGAAAACAACAGGTGGCTTAATTGGTGCACCGATTTTAGGTTTTCTCTTTGGCGTGGGATGGACACCTTGTATTGGTCCAGCGTTAGCAGCGGTTCAAACATTAGCTTTTCAAGAATCAAGTGCGCTGCGTGGAGCGTTATTGTCTGTGGGTTATTGCTTTGGTTTAGGCCTTCCGTTTATAGCATCGGGTGTGTTCTTGGATCGCTCAGAGAAGTTGCGCAAGTATCTAGTCAAGCGCGGAGACTTGATTACAAAAATTGGTGGTGTTTTTTTAATTGCTCTGGGTCTATTACAAGTTACGGGCTTATGGGGTCAAATAATGAACTCACTGCGCTCTCTTATTTCAGATTTCATTCCGGTGGTTTAAATGAGCAAAGAGATAGAAGTCCCAGAGCTCGGTAGCGTTGGTTTATTGCGCTATGGCTGGCGCCAATTAACAAGTATGCGCACAGCGCTCATTTTGTTGTTATTACTTGGTGTTGCATCTATTCCTGGATCACTAGTTCCTCAGCGCACACAGAATCCCATTCAAGTAGGCGAATACTTCAAGAATTCACCAGAGCTATCTAAATGGATGGATCGTCTTTCACTCTTTGATGTCTATGGATCACCATGGTTTAGCGCGATCTATATCTTGCTTTTCATCTCACTTATCGGCTGTGTTCTACCTAGAACATTCGAGCATTTTCACGCAGCACGTGCGCTCCCGCCGGTCACACCAAAGAACCTTGATCGCATGGAGCATTTCTCCTCTTGGAGTTCACAAGGCGATGAATTGGACAAAGCCCGGGCTTGGTTTAAATCAAAGCGATTTAGAGTTCTAGAAAAAGATGGCTCTATTTCTGCTGAAAAAGGATTTATGCGAGAGACAGGAAATCTCTTTTTCCACTTGGCTCTCATTCTAGTTTTACTAGGAATCTCCTTTAGTTCTCTATTTGGTATGCGAGGAATGGCAATTGTAAATGTGGGTGAGCGCTTCGTGAACACCACAACTAGTTACGATTCTTTGAGCTTCGGCAAGTTGTTTAATGAGAATAATCTTCCTGATTTTGCACTCACTGTTGATAAATTTACTGCCAAATATAACGTGGTAACGAGTGCACCTGAGGACTACACCCTCGATATTACTTTTGCTAAGCAAGATTTGAATAAAACAGAGAAGCGCACAATAAAAGTAAACTCACCATTGAAATTAGGTAATACCAGCATTTACTTACAGGCAAATGGTTATTCACCAGTTGTGACTGTGAGGGATTCAAAGGGCAATGTTGCAATGCAAGGTCCAGTGCCGTTCTTGCCACAGGATGGAAACCTACGATCTATCGGTGCTATTAAGGTTCCAGATGCAGATCCGCAGATCGGTTTTGTGGGTTCATTTGTGCCAACATATTCGCGCAGTGGCGCAGATGGTGCAGTGAGTGTTTTTCCTGAAGCTCTAGATCCACGGCTTTTGTTAGCAGCATGGTTGGGTGATTTAGGTCTCGATAGTGGAGTTCCACAATCTGTGTATCGCATTGACACATCAAAGATGAATCAAGTTGGTCTTAAGTCATTAAAGCCAGGTGAGACTTTTACATACCCACAAGGTTCTTTAACCTTCGAGGGATATCTGCAGTGGGTCAATATTGAGATAGTCAATGATCCTGGGAAGAACTATGCCCTCCTCGGCAGTATTGTTGCCATCCTGGGCTTGCTTGCATCACTGTTTACAAGACGCCGCCGAATCTGGATTCGTGTTGGTAAGTCTGTAGAAGTTGCAGGTTTAGCTAAAAATGCAGCACCAGGTTTAGAGAATGAAATGGCGGAATTTGTAGCGATGTTAAAGGGAGAGAAATAGATGTCACGCACTTGGGCTTATCTCTCTAACTACCTTGTGTATTCATCAATGGCCGTTTACACCCTTTCATTTTTTGCACATGCGATTGAAACAGCGTGGGCTGTTCGAGTAACGACCGAAGATTCAAAGAAGAACATGGATTACAAGCGCACGGAGAAAGTTGCTCGTATTGCAACTGCGATGATGATTTTAGGATTCGTTTTGCTCTTTGCTGGTGTTGTTGCTCGCGGAGTCTCTGCTGGTCGTGTTCCTTGGGGCAACATGTATGAGTTCTCAATTACAGGTGCTCTTGCATTTTCTGGTGCATACCTTGTCGCACTGCGTAAATATGATCTGCGTTGGTTGGGATTATTAGTCTCAATCGCAGTATTACTTACTCTTGGAACTGCTGTTGCAGTTCTCTATCGCCCAAGTGCACCCCTAGTGCCTGCACTTAAGTCAACATGGTTAGTTATTCACGTATCTGCAGCGATTATCTCCGGTGGTGTTTTCTTACTGGCAAATGCGATTGCCGCTGCATATCTGTATTTAGATGCAATGGAGTCTCGCGGAGAAAGAACAGCTTGGGCAAAACGTTTGCCATCACTTGAAGTTCTAGATCAACTCTCATATCGCTTAGTTGCATTTGTATTTCCACTATGGACATTTGCAGTTATTGCAGGTGCTATTTGGGCAGAAAGTGCTTGGGGCCGCTATTGGGGCTGGGATCCAAAAGAGACGTGGGCATTTATTACCTGGGTGGCATATGCGGCATATCTGCATGCACGTGTAACTGTTGGCTGGCGAGGACGAAAAGCTGCGTGGTTGTGCTTGTTTGCAGGTTCAACATTCCTATTTAACTATGTATACATAAACATCTGGGGCACAGGAAAGCACACCTACTCAGGTTTATAGAGGTTAAAGCTTCCTCAAGAAATCTGGATCATCATCTGGCGGCAAGATACGACGCTTAGGTTTGCGTCCACCACTCTTGCGATTTCTTCCAGCAATCAAATAAGCAATTGGGCCAATAGCAAGTGCCTGTGGACCAATCAAAATAATTACGAGTAACCAACCCCATTTTGGCAAAGTCTTAATCTCTGACTCATCTTTACGTGCACAATCTATTAACGCATAGATAGTGATTCCAAAGACTAGAAAAAGAAGAATGAATCTGCCCATGGGATTATTGTATCGCTAGAGCGAGTGCAAAGAGCGCCCCAAAAAACATCTGAAGTTTGCCGGTCTTGCCCAGCAACGGAATGAGGTTAGGCCCACTTGCACCGGACAAAACTGCGCGCGATAGTGAGATTGTTAATGGAAGAACGGCCAGAGTCAGTAAAGAGCTAGGAACCAAAGTTGCAAGTGCGCTTATATGTGCGATGGCTAGCAATGCCACAAAACCTTTGCGAGCTTTTGAATCACCTAGTCTTACGGCAAGAGTTCGCTTTCCGACTAACTCATCTTGAGCACGATCACGTAAATTGTTAACTGCCAAGATCGCACAAGACAGAGCGCCCATAGGTATGGCACACAAAACACTCAGGGCGGTGACACGACCAGTTTGTGCATAGAACGTACCAACTGTTGCAGTCAAACCGAAAAAGACAAATACTGAAACTTCACCCAAACCGCTATAGCCATATGGATTCTTTCCGCCGGTGTAACCCCATGCTGCAGCAATAGCTGCAATACCCACAACTATTAACCATGGTGAACTAAGTAGCGATAGCCAGATTCCGGCGATAGAGGCGATACCAAAAGATATGAATGCTGCCCGTTTTACTTGCGCAGCTGTTGCTAAACCACTTGCAACTAAACGTGTTGGCCCAATGCGATTGTCATCGCTTCCCTTAACGCCATCTGAATAATCGTTGGCATAGTTAACGCCGATCTGAAGCCAAACTCCCACCTTTAGAGCAAGAGCTGCTCGAAACCAGTTCCAATCACTACCTGCTAGAGCAGTTGCAACAAATACTGGTGCGATTGCTGCGGGCAGTGTGCGCGGGCGCGCACCGAGAATCCATTTATTCATGTCCCACCATTTTCGCAAGGGCTATGCGATCGACTTTGCCGATACCGAGCAAGGGTAACTGTTCTAAGTGATGAATTCCTTTTGGCTTTGATGCAGCCCCTAACGCTGCCTCTAAATAATGCGCAATTTCACTCTCACCGATTTCACCAACGACAGCTAGGTGCAAAGCATGTCCCCACTGAATGTCATTGACTGCAAAGGCAGCAAATTCAATCTCTGGATAACGAATTGAAAGCGTTGCTTCTATGGCAGTGAGTGAGACATTCTCTCCACCTGAAATGATTACATCATCGGCTCGTCCCAAGATATGAAGCTTGCCATTTATGATTTCACCAAGATCATTTGTAACAAACCATCCATCGCTAAGAATATAGAGCTCTGGAGCGTTCAGGTAAGTCTCTGACATTACCGAACCACGGATTTGAACTAAAGATTTTTCATTGAGGCAATATTCAACACCTTCAATTGCTTGACCGTTATAAATACAGCCACCAGAAGTTTCAGTCATTCCGTAGGTTTCAACAACATTGATTCCAGCATCTTTCGCTTGCTGGCTAAGAGCTGGTGATATTGCTGCGCCTCCCACTAATACTGCTTGTGCACTTTGTAGATGGCGCAGTAAACGCTCATCACTATTGAGAGCTCTAAATAACTGTGTCGGAACAATTGACGTGAAATCAACTTTTGGATATTTACCTTGGTGTTCACGCAAATCAATAGGAAGTGTTCCAAGTTCCATTGATCGAATAATTACATTAACCGCGGCAATATGTGTTAACGGTAAGAACAAAGACCACTGCTGGCCAGACTTTGCTTCTAAGAACTTATTTGATGCCCGCGCAGATGCAAGTAATGCCGAAGCTGTGAAAGCAACCTCTTTACTCATTCCAGTAGTGCCACTAGTGCCAATAACTAATGCGATACGTGAAGGGGCGCTAGTTGATCGAACTTCGCCAAGACCTAAGGCTGGGCCAGTACCAGCCAGGGCTGCTGTGATTTCTCCCGCTAAATCAGGGATTGCGCACGCAGGGCTGACCCGGTGAATATCTCGTTGTGACGTCATCTCCATTGCACCCGTAGGGTATCCCTTGTAAAGACAATGGAGGAAATGTGAGCAAGCCCTTTAAGCGTGATTTTGGTAGCCGTGAGATACCTCATTGGATAACTGCGCCCGGCGGTGAAGAGTTCGTTGATATTAAATATCAAATGGGTGATGGCATTGCCAAGATCACAATTAATCGACCTCAAGTTCGTAATGCATTTCGTCCTCAAACAATTATTGAATTAATTGAAGCTTTTCATTTAGCGCGAGATAACGAAGAAGTTGGCGTCATTATCTTTACTGGCGAAGGTACTGAAGCTTTTTGTTCAGGTGGCGATATAAATGTGCGCGGTGACGACGGATATCTTGGCGATGACAAATTAGCTAAAAAGGGTATTGGCCGTCTTAATGTTTTAGATTTACAGGTACAAATCCGTCGCACACCAAAACCAGTTGTTGCAATGGTTGCAGGCTGGGCAGTTGGCGGGGGACATGTATTACATGTTGTCTGTGATTTAACAGTTGCTGCAGATAATGCAAAGTTTGGCCAAACGGGTCCAATGGTTGGTTCATTTGATGGCGGATATGGTGCAGGTCTACTTGCAGCACATGTTGGTCAAAAGAAAGCCCGTGAAATTTGGTTTATGACTCGCCAATACAACGCCCAAGAAGCCCTCGATATGGGACTTGTAAACACTGTTGTTCCAATCGCAGAGCTAGAAGCAGAAACTGTTTCTTGGTGTCGCGAGATGCTACGTAACTCTCCACTTGCACTGCGCTTACTTAAAGCAAGTTTAAATGCAGCAGATGATGGATTAGCCGGTGTTCAGCAGTTAGCAGGGGATGCAACCTTGTTGTTCTATATGACTGAAGAAGGTCAAGAAGGACGCGATGCATATATGGAAAAACGAGATCCTGATTTCGGGAAATTTCCAAAGCGCCCTTAAGCGATGCTTGATTTGATTCTCGACTCTTTAAGAGTCATTAGCCTTCCCATGAAGACCAATTTTCGTGGAATCAATCACCGTGAAGTTGCTTTCTTTGAAGGCCCACAAGGTTGGGCAGAGTTTTCACCTTTTCTTGAATACTCAGATGAAGAATCTTCACGCTGGTTAGCCTGTGCAATAGAGGCTGCAACACAGCCAAGACCAAAGCTTTTTCGCACATCGGTTACGGTTAATGGAACAATTCCTGCCACCAACGACAAAAAAGTCGTGGATGATCTAGTCGCCTCCTATCCAGGTGTAAAAACCTACAAAGTTAAGGTTGGCGATAACCTCAGCGAAGATATTGTCCGATTGGCAAGAATTCGTTCACTTGGTCGCAAAGTAAATATTCGTATCGACGTCAACGGCCTTTGGAGCGTTGAGCAAGCGCTTACCAATCTCTATGCCTTCTACGAAAATGTTGGACCATTTGAATATGTTGAACAACCCTGTGCAACTCTGGATGAATTAAGGGAACTCAAGAGCAAGATCCGTATTCCGCTGAAAATCGCAGTGGATGAGGTAATCCGAAAGTCAGCAGATCCATTTTCGCTGGAGTTACAAGGCGCGGCCGATATTGTGATGCTAAAAGTTCAACCTCTAGGTGGAATAAGAAATGCACATGCCTTAGCAGCTCACCACAAATTACCTGTCGTTGTTTCAAGCGCCCTTGAAAGTGCCGTGGGAATTAATTACGGACTAATTTTGGCCGCCTCCTTTGAAGAGATGAGTTATGACTGCGGCCTTGGCACAGGCTCACTGCTAGCAAAGAACGTTGCAGAGATTCCAATTGTTGATGGAAAAATGCAGATTCAGCGCTTTGAGCCCAACTTTGATGGGTTGGAAGTGTCGGCTGAGCGCTTTGATTGGTGGAAGAATCGAATCATGAGAACAGCGGCGCTACTGGGATGAACAACTCAACCAGCCTTGCGCGCGTGATGGTTCGCCAGATTATTGAAGCGGGAATCACTGACGTAGTTGTTTCTCCAGGTTCTCGAAATGCCCCACTCTCACTTGCATTCTTTGCTGCATCAAAGCGTGGATTAATTAAGTTGCACATGCGAATTGATGAACGCACAGCAGCTTTCTTTGCATTAGGAATCATTAAAGCAACTGGTCGCCCGGTTCCAATTGTTTGCACAAGTGGAACGGCAGTTGCTAATTACCATCCAGCAGTACTAGAGGCCAGCCACACCAATGCTCCGCTATTAGTTTTAACTGCTGATCGCCCTGCCATCTTGCGCAAAACTGGTGCAAATCAAACGACCGAACAAGCAAGAATTTATGGAAAAGCAGTTCGCTACTTTGCAGATATCGACGGACCAGTATTTCCGATGGATCTGCCTTTTGATAGTTTGCGAAATGGTCCAGTGCATTTAAACGTTCAATTCGATGAACCGATGCTTCCAGATGATTCTGATCAGTGGCTAGATGAAATTAAAGTCTCTGCCAAGGCTTTCGAAACTAGAACTAAGCCAACAACTCTCAAGAGTGATGCCAACAGAGGTGTTCTGGTTATTGGTCATGATCGAGGCGGATTAAGCGTTGAGAGCGTTAGAAAGTTTGCTAGAGAATTAGGTTGGCCGATCATTGCCGAAGATCCACTCACATTTGCCGATGCAGTAGCTCATGCCGCTATCTTCTTAACATCAGCTCAAATTCGCGCAGCGTTGATTCCACAAACAGTAATTGTGATAGGTCGCACGACTTTGTCGCGCTCAATTAATACCTTCTTAAAACTTGCGCCCACTCAGATTGTTATCGATCCACGCATGGCCACTGTAGATAGTGACAGGCATGCAGATAAGCGCTTTATGCAGATTCCAGAGCTCAACACAAAAAAAGCATCACCTGAGTGGAGTGAGCAGTGGGAGAAATATGCAGATCGCGCTGCCAAGAGTATTGACGCGCTAACTGGATTTAGCGAAGCTGTGATTTCCAGAGAAGTAGCAGCTAATTTGCCTGAGGGTTCCACCCTCTTTGTTTCATCATCTAGACCCATTAGAGACTTAGAAGGTTTTGCAGCTCCACGTAGTGGTGTGACAACACACGCAAACCGTGGACTAGCAGGCATCGATGGCAATATCTCAACTGCACTAGGAATTGCTTCAGCAAGCAAGCAAACTTTTGCAGTACTGGGTGATTTATCTTTCTTGCATGATTTGACTGGATTAATTCATCGTGAAGATATCAATTGCTGCTTCATTGTGATTAACAACGATGGAGGCGGCATTTTTTCTACTTTGCCACAGCGCGGTGTGGATGGCTTTGAAAGCGTCTTTGGCACACCACATGGCCTTGACCCAGCTGCAATTGCCGGCGCAATGGGGATTAGCGCATCAACAATTTCATCTACTGATGAGCTGAAGAAGGTATTGAAATCAGCAGTTAAAGGAATTTCAATTGTTGTGGCAAATGTTGCATCCAGAGACGAGAATGCAGATTCACTTAAAGCTATCTATGAATCGATGAACTCTATTTAAAGCAAGGCGCTTCGCATTGGAATGAACTTTGCTTCACTTTCAGCTAACTCTTTTACCGGATCTGATCCAACAACAATGCCGCACCCAGCAAAGATTCGAATTGAATCACCTTTAATCTGACCACAACGAAGAGCAATACCTAATTCACCATCTCCTGCAGCATCAATCCAACCAACAGGGCCTGCATAGCGGCCACGAGAGATTGCTTCAATTTCATTAATAAGGGCGGCAGCTTTATCTCTAGGAGTTCCACAGACCGCAGCCGATGGATGAAGTTGTTCCAAGATTGTGAATGCATCAACATGGGCCAAAGTTTCAGCAAGAGCCCCAGTCACATCAGTTGCAAGGTGCATGACGTTTGCTAAGTGCAAAACAAAAGGAGATTCTGGAACGTTGATGGATGTGCAGAAAGGCTCAATGGCATCTGCAACCGAGCGCACTGCATATTCATGTTCTTCTAAATCCTTTGATGAACGCGCAAGTGATGCAGCAAGTGCTAAATCTCGCTCATCATCACCGGTCTTGCTAATAGTTCCGGCCAAGACTCGGGATGTGACCATGCTCTTTGTTAAACGCAAAAGAAGTTCAGGCGTTGCTCCTACTAATCCAGCAACTGAGAAATTCCAAGTGGAAGGGTATTCAGCAGCCAAGGTCTTTAAAATAGAGCGTGCATCGATTGCACTCTCTGAAGTTCCAACAACATCGCGAGCCAATACAACTTTGTCCAATCCATTATTGTGAATACGATCAACTGCGGTTTTCACACCTGATTTCCAGGCTTCATCACTACTTTCACTCACTTCCCAGGTCACAGAAGTCTTAGGCAAATCTGCTCTTTCTGAATTAAGAATTGGTTGTGGATCAGAGCCAACCCAGGTAATCCATGATTTATCGCCCTTTTTACCCACTATTACTTTAGGAATAACAAGGACAGAGACATCATCGGGTGAGAAAGAAAATGAAGAGAACAGAACTGGTCCGGTGCCGTTTCCGTGAACGGTATTAGTAACTGCAAATGTCTCTAACTGCTTCTGCCACCAGTGTCTGGCATCGGCAAATCTATGTGGCCCGCTAACAGTTGTTGTCGCATGAACACCCCAACCAACTAAACCTTCACCGCCTCGCACCCACGCAGTTGGTGCTGAATCTGGAAGCAAATCCAATAAGGGTAGATGATCGCCAAGGCGGGTGGTTGTAACAGGAATGAGGGAAGTCATAAGTGAAGTTCTACTTAATTGTGCTTTCGATTTACTATCCGCCAAATAATTGGAAGTGAGGTTCCGGCAATTGCAATCTTTAGTACTTCACCAACTATAAATGGAGTTAATCCTGCATTTATTGTCCAACTCCAACTTTGGCTAGTGAACTGATGGAGCCAGAGCAAACCGAATGTAAATGTTGTTAGTGTTCCAAGTAGCATTGAAGGCAGAGCTGTTGCAAACTTTTGATCTAAACGCTTCTGTGCAAGTAAACCTAAAAGAAATGTTGAAACAAGCATTCCCACTAAATAGCCACCAGTTGCCCCAACGACTTTTTCAATTCCATAACTTTGTCCAGCAAATACTGGAGCACCAGCTATTCCTGCTAAGAGGTATATGGCAAAGGTTGTAAAGCCAAGTGATGCGCCATAGGTGGTTCCAACTAAGAGAACACCAAGAGTTTGCCCAGTAACCGGAACAGGTGAACCTGGAACTGGAATCGCAATTTGGGCGAGGGCAGCTAAGAAAAACACGCCCCCAACAATTAACACCGCATTGCTCAGAGCACTTGCTCGAGGCAGCACGATTGTTCGAAGGGATGTGGCTGGAAATGACATATTCGAGTCCTCTCGTGTTGGCTGAGTTGTGGATGAGCCTACTTCAAGGGAGAATACGGCTATGTCGCGCGCTAATTTGAGCAAAGATCCTGATGAAGTAGCAGCGATGTTTGATGGCGTGGCCAAGCGCTATGACCTGGTCAATGATTTACTCAGTTTGGGTCGCACCAAGGCCTGGCGCAAAGCTGCAACGAAGATAATCGCCCCAAAGGCAGGAATGCAGATTCTCGATTTAGCCGCTGGCCCGGGCTCATCCTCTGAACCCCTCCATAAAGCAGGGGCAACGGTCTTTGCTACAGATTTCTCTGAGGGAATGCTGGCCGTGGGCCGCAAAAGCCGCCCTTATCTGAACTTCTCAAAGGCAGATGCCCTCAATCTGCCCTTTGAAGCCAATCGCTTTGATGTTGTGACCATCTCCTATGGCCTTCGAAACACTGTGGATTACCCCAAGGCGCTCGCAGAAGCCCTTCGAGTCACCAAACCAGGCGGTCGCATGGTCGTGGTCGAGTTCAGCCATCCCACCTGGCGCCCCTTTCGCACCATCTATACCGAGTATTTGATGAAGGCCCTGCCAGCCATTGCCCGCAAGACCTCCTCTAACCCAGATGCCTATGTCTATTTGGCTGAATCCATTAGGGCATGGCCGGATCAAAAGGGTTTGGCTGCAGCCATGGAAAAGGCGGGGTGGGGCAAGGTGAGCTGGAAAAACCTTACAGGCGGGGTTGTTGCAGTTCACAGCGGGATAAAGGGCTAGCGGTCATTGGCATTAGCCAATGAACTCTAAGATTTCATCCGTGCCAGCTACATCAAATCCATACGTGCCAATTTTGGTACTAGGGGCTATTGGCTTTGGTTTTGCGGTCTTTTCAATAGTTGCAGGCGCTCTGACAGGTCCAAAGCGCTACAACCGTGCGAAGTTAGATGCTTATGAGTGTGGAATTGAACCTTCACCACAAGCTGCTGAAGGTGGACGTTTTCCAGTTAAGTATTTTTTAACGGCAATGCTTTTCATTATCTTTGATATTGAAATTGTTTTCCTTTACCCATGGGCAGTCTCATTTGATGCACTTGGACTATTTGGCTTAATCGAAATGGCTATCTTCATTGGAACAGTCTTTGTTGCATATGCATATGTGTGGCGACGCGGTGGATTGGAATGGGATTAAAAAATGGGTCTTGAAGAGAAAATCCCAAGCGGTTTTGTTCTAACCACTGTTGAAAAGCTAGCCGGCTACATGCGCAAGAACTCATTGTGGCCAGCAACATTTGGTCTTGCTTGCTGTGCTATTGAAATGATGGCAGTGGGTTCAGCAGCTAAATACGATATTTCACGTTTTGGTATGGAAGTTTTCCGTGCATCCCCACGTCAAGCAGATTTAATGATTGTTGCTGGACGTGTTTCAAACAAGATGGCCCCAGTGCTTCGCCAGATTTATGATCAAATGGCAGCGCCAAAGTGGGTAATTGCAATGGGTGCTTGTGCATCTTCAGGTGGAATGTTTAACAACTACGCAATTGTGCAAGGTGTTGATCACGTAGTTCCAGTTGATATCTATCTTCCAGGTTGCCCACCACGTCCTGAGATGTTGCTTGATGCAATCTTGAAACTACATTCAAAGATTTATGATGAAAAATTAGGCTCAAATCGCGCACAAATCATCAAGGAAGTTGAACTTGCTGCAATGAATGCAAAGCCAACTATTGAGATGAAGGGCCTGTTGGCTTAAATGAGTGAACAAGGAATGTTTGGTGCTCAGGGCACCGGCGACACATCAGGATATGGCGGGCTAGCCCGCACAGCTGCTTCTACAGGCTCATCCGAGCGTCCTTATGGCAGTTATTTTGATGAAGTTGCTGATGATTTAGAGCGCGCATATCCAATGTTTTCAGATGCAATTGAACGCGTAGTTGTTGATCGCGGTGAATTAACTTTGCATGTGAAGCGTGAAAAACTGGTGGAAGTTTCTAAGATTTTGCGTGATTCATTAAAGTTTGAAATGTGCATGGGTGTCTCTGGAGTTAACTATCCAGCAGATGCAGGACGTGAATTACACGCCGTTTATCCATTGCTGTCACTAACAAATAATCGACGCATTCGCCTTGAAGTATCAGTGCCTGATGCAGATGCTCACATTCCATCAGTTGTTGAAGTGTGGGCAGGAAATAACTGGCATGAGCGCGAGACTTTTGACATGTTTGGAATCATCTTTGATGGCCACCCAGGTCTTACTCGTATTTTGATGCCAGATGATTGGCAAGGACATCCACAACGTAAAGATTATGCACTCGGTGGAATTCCAGTTGAGTACAAGGGCGCAACAACTCCTCCTCCTAATGAGAGAAGGAGCTACAAGTGACAACTTTTGATCCATATGCACCGTCTCGAGATACCACTGAAGGAACTGTTTATTCAGTAACTGGTGGCGATTGGGATTCACTCGTTCAAGAGATTGGTTCAACTAAAGAAGAGCGCGTTGTTGTGAACATGGGTCCACAGCACCCATCTACTCACGGAGTTCTGCGTTTAGTTCTAGAGCTAGAGGGCGAAACAGTTACTGAAGCTCGTGCTGGAATTGGCTACCTACACACAGGTATTGAAAAGAACATGGAATACCGCAGCTGGACTCAGGGCACGACTTTCGTAACGCGTATGGATTATTTAGCTCCACTATTTAATGAAACTGCTTACTGCTTAGCTGTTGAAAAGCTTTTGGGAATTACACAGGATGTTCCAGAGCGCGCCAGCGTTATTCGCGTGATGATGATGGAGCTCAACCGAATCTCTTCTCATATGGTTGCACTTGGCACAGGAGCCCTTGAATTAGGCGCTATTTCACCTATGTTCTTTGCCTTCCGTGAGCGCGAAACTGTTCTAGATATCTTTGAAATGATTTCTGGTCTTCGCATGAATATGGCTTATGTGCGCCCAGGTGGAGTTCAGCAAGATCTTCCAGCAGGTGCGATTCCAAAGATTCGCGATGCTGTAAAGCTGATGCGCAAGAACTTTAAAGACAACACAACGTTGCTCGTTGGTAATTCAATTTGGATGAAGCGCACACAAGGCATTGGTTACCTAGATCTTGCCGGTTGCACCACTCTTGGAATCACAGGCCCGGTTCTTCGTTCAACTGGATTGCCTTGGGATCTACGCAAGGTGCAACCGTATTGTGGTTATGAGGATTACAACTTTGATGTGATCACTGCAGATACTTGCGATGTTTATGGACGTTTCTTAATTCGCATGAATGAACTTGAGCAGTCACTTCGCATTATTGAGCAAGCACTTGATAAGTTGGAAAAACTAGAAGGTGCACCTGTCATGGTTGCTGATAAGAAGATCGCTTGGCCAGCACAGTTGGCAATGGGCGGTGATGGACTGGGTAACTCTCTCAATCACATCCGCGAAATCATGGGAACATCAATGGAGTCATTGATTCACCACTTCAAGTTAGTTACAGAAGGTTTCCATGTTCCTGCAGGCCAGGTCTATGTGGCAATTGAATCTCCACGAGGTGAGCTTGGTGCCCAGGTTGTCTCTGACGGTGGAACTAAGCCTTATCGCATGCACTTTCGCGAACCATCTTTTAATAACTTGCAAGCAACTTCTGCGATGAGTGAAGGTGGCATGGTTGCCGACATCATTGGCGCTGTTGCCTCTATCGATCCAGTTATGGGAGGCGTTGACCGCTAATGGCATTCTCACAAGAAGATCTAGCAATCATGGAAACGATTATTAAGCGTTATCCACGTCCTCGTTCTGCAATCATGCCGTTGCTCCACTTTGTTCAATCACGTGCGGGCTATGTGACTAATGAGGGAATTGAAATCATTGCCCAGCAGCTAGAGCTTGCAGCTGCTGAAGTCACTGCTGTGTCTACGTTTTATACCCAATATAAGCCAACGCCAGTGGGCGAATACCACGTGGGTGTGTGCACAAATACTTTGTGCGCCATCATGGGTGGGGATGAAATCATGGGTGCGCTTAAAGATCACCTTGGAATTGAAAACGATGGTGTTACAGCAGATGGCAAAGTTTCACTTGAGCATATTGAGTGCAATGCTGCATGTGATTACGCACCAGTTGTTATGGCTAATTGGGAGTTCTATGACAACCAGACTGTTCAATCTGCAAAAGATTTAGTTGATTCAATGCGTGCTGGAAATCCAAAGCCTCCAACACGTGGACCAAATACTTTGGTTACATGGAAGCAAGCATCAGAAGTTCTTGCAGGATTAAATGATGGAAGAGCAAATGAAGGTGTTCAAGCCGGCGGACCAACACTTCTTGGTTTGAAAATTGCAAAGGGAGAAACTAAGTAAATGACTAAGTTAACTCCAGTTCTTTCTGCCCATTGGGATGAAAAAGATTCATTCACAATTGAAGGCTATAAGCGTCACGGTGGTTACACCGCATCAGCTAAAGCACTTGCAATGGATCCAGATGCAATTATTCAACTTGTAAAAGACTCTGGGCTACGCGGTCGTGGCGGAGCAGGTTTCCCAACAGGCATGAAGTGGGGATTTATTCCACAGGGTGATAACAGAGAGCATTACTTAGTTGTTAATGCTGATGAATCAGAGCCAGGAACATGCAAAGACACACCGCTATTGATGGCAAACCCACATGTTCTTATTGAAGGCTGCATCATCGCCTGCCATGCAATTCGTGCAAAGCATGCATTTATCTATATTCGAGGCGAAGTAACACATGTTGTTCGTCGAGTGAATCAAGCAATCGAAGATGCTTACAAAGCAGGATTACTTGGAAATGGCATTGATGTTGTTTTACATATCGGTGCTGGTGCATATATCTGCGGTGAAGAAACCGCACTCCTTGATTCACTAGAAGGCTTCCGTGGACAACCACGTTTGCGCCCACCATTTCCAGCTATTGCAGGCCTTTATGCCCGCCCAACAGTTGTAAATAACGTTGAATCCATTGCTTCAGTTCCAGCAATTATTGCTAATGGCGCTGAGTGGTATCAGAGCATGGGAACTGAGAAGAGCAAAGGCGCAACGCTTTATTCACTCTCAGGCCACGTGAATAACCCTGGACAGTTTGAAGCACCACTTGGAATTACTCTTCGCGAGATTCTTGAACTATCAGGTGGAATTCGCACTGGTCACACATTGAAGTTCTGGACACCTGGTGGATCTTCAACTCCACTATTTACAGCTGAGCATCTAGATGTTCCATTGGATTACGAAGGTGTGTCAGCTGCCGGTTCAATGCTTGGAACTAAGGCTCTACAAATCTTTGATGAAACAACATGTGTTGTTCGCGCAGTATTGCGATGGACTGAGTTCTATAAGCATGAGTCATGCGGTAAGTGCACACCTTGTCGTGAGGGCACATGGTGGTTAGTACAACTTCTACGCGATCTTGAAGCAGGTAAAGGTACTGAAGCAGATCTTGCTAAGTTGCTCGATCTTTGCGACAACATCATGGGCCGCTCATTTTGTGCTCTAGGTGATGGTGCAACAAGTCCAATCACATCATCTATTAAGTATTTCCGCGATGAATACATCGCTCACATCACTCATGGTGGATGTCCATTTGATCCAGTTGCATCAACTCTCTTTGCAGGGGCAGGTGCATAAATGACTACTGAAGTTGTAGACATGATCACTGTCGTTGTTGATGGATTTGAAGTGAGCGTTCCTAAGGGAACATTAGTAATTCGCGCCGCAGAACAACTTGGAATTCAGATTCCACGTTTTTGTGATCACCCACTTCTCGATCCAGTTGGTGCATGTCGCCAATGTTTGGTCGATATTGAAATTAATGGCCGTGCTTTTCCAAAGCCACAGGCTTCTTGCACGATTCCAGTTGAGCCAGGAATGATTGTTAAAACTCAACTCACTTCACCAGTTGCTGAAAAGGCACAGCGCGGTGTTATGGAGCTACTACTTATTAACCACCCACTTGATTGCCCAGTGTGTGACAAGGGTGGCGAGTGCCCACTGCAAAACCAGGCAATGAGCAATGGCCAGGGTGAAACTCGCTTTGAAGGCGTGAAGCGCACATTCCAAAAGCCAATCAACATCTCTTCTCAAGTTTTACTTGATCGCGAGCGTTGTGTTCTCTGTGCTCGTTGCACACGTTTTTCTGAGCAGATCGCATCTGACCCATTTATTACATTGAATGAACGTGGTGCTTTGCAACAAGTTGGTATCTATGAAAACAAACCTTTCGAATCTTATTTCTCAGGTAACACAGTTCAAATCTGTCCGGTGGGAGCACTTACTGGTGCTGCATACCGATTCCGTGCACGTCCCTTTGATTTAGTTTCAACACCATCTGCTTGTGAGCACTGTGCATCTGGTTGCGATATGCGCACAGATGTTCGCCGTGGAAAGACTTTGCGTCGCCTTGCTGGTGATGATTCAACTGTGAATGAAGAGTGGAACTGCGATAAGGGACGTTGGGCATTTAAATATGTCACTTCAGTTGATCGTCTCACAACTCCAATGGTTCGAAATGCATCTGGAGAATTAGTTGCAGCATCGTGGCCAGAGGCTTTAGCTGCAGCAGCAAAGGGATTGAAAGCTTCAAAGGCTGCAGTTCTTGTTGGTGGTCGTGCAACGTATGAAGATGCATATGGCTATAGCAAGTTTGCACGTGTTGCACTTGGCACAAACGATATTGATTTCCGTTCACGTCTTTCATCAAATGAAGAGCGTGAATTCCTTGCAGCACGCGTAGTTGGTTCAACTACAACGTATTTGGATATCGATCGCGCAGATCACGTTCTACTCGTTGGCTTTGAGCCAGAAGAAGAATCACCGATTGTTTTCTTGCGTTTGAATAAGCAAGTACGAAAGCGCGCGCTCAAGGTCACAGCAATTGCAACCAAGCTTTCAATTGGAGTGGAAAAACTCAAGGGTGAGTTTGTAAAGGTTGCTCCAGGGGCTGAAGCTGCTGCTATTGCCTCACAATCACTTACTTCAAAATCAGTGATTTTGGTGGGGGAGCGAGCTGCTGAAAGTGCTGGAGTATTAAGCGCAGTTGCAGCTCTTGCGGATTCAAGCAGTGCCAAGATTGCATGGATTCCACGTCGTGCTGGAGAGCGCGGTGCACTTGAAGCTGGTGCGATCGGAAACGTATTGCCAGGTGGACGCCCAGTTACTGATGCATCAGGACGTGTTGATATAGCAGCGGTGTGGGGAACGGATTCATTACCAAGTGCAGAAGGTAAGAGCACGCAAGAGATTTATGCAGCAGTTAATGCTGGTGAAATCGGTGCATTAGTTGTTGGCGGCGTTGATCCACTTGATGGTGAAAATAGCCAAAGCGCACTTGCAGCACTTGATAAGGCTTTTGTAGTTTCTCTAGAAATTGCTAGCAGCGCGGTTACACAACATGCAGATATTGTATTGCCAGTTGCTGCAGTTACTGAAAAGAGCGGTTCATTTTTGAACTGGGAAGGCCGACCACGTTCATTTGATGCTGCAGTGCAAGATTCACTTAATCGCAGCGATCTTCGTATTCTTTCCATGATTGCCCAAGAGATGGGTACATCAATAAATCTTGGAACTGTTACAGCCGCTATTAAGGAAATTGCTTCCCTTGGTAAGTGGGAGGGTGCTCGCGTATCAATGAGCAAAGTTTCTGCAGCTGCGCAGCCAGCAGTGTCTGGAGATCAATTCATTCTCACATCATGGCGCCGCTTGCTCGATCTTGGAACTTTGCAACAAGGTGAAGAACACCTTGCAGGAACAGCCAGAAAAACTGTTGCAGTTATTTCACCTACGCGCGCTGGCGCTCTTGGCGTGGTCGATGGCGACAAACTTAAGATTTCAACTTCTCTAGGTTCAGTAACTTTGAGGGCACTTGTTGAAGATATTCATGACGATGCTATCTGGGCACCACGTAATTCACGTGGTTCTCAATTACTAGTAAATCTAGGCGTTGCACATGGCGCAGTAGTGAGTGTGGTGAAGGTATGACAACAGCAGAGCTCATTGCCGCAGATTCAGGGACAACCATTCTCATAAAGGCACTCCTTGTCTTTATTTTCTGTGTTGTTCTCACACTTATGTCGGTATGGGGAGAGCGTCGCCTTGTTGGTCGCATGCAAGAGCGTCCAGGCCCAAACCGTGTTGGTCCATTTGGTTTAATTCAAGCTTTAGCTGATGGCGTGAAGTTAGCGCTCAAAGAGGATTTGATTCCAGCGGCCGCAGACAAGATTGTCTTCGTTCTTGCACCAATTATTAGTGCAACAACATGCTTTATGTCTTTTGCTGTCATTCCTATTACTGGTGAAGTTTCACTCTTTGGCAAGACCACTGCGATGCAATTAACTGATCTTCCAGTCGGGGTTTTGTATGTATTAGCAATTGCATCAGTGGGTGTCTATGGAATTGTGTTGGCTGGTTGGTCATCTGGTTCTACATATCCACTCCTTGGCGGATTGCGCTCAAGTGCCCAAGTGATTTCTTATGAAGTTGCAATGGGACTTTCTCTCGTTGCTGTCTTTATTTATGCAGGTTCAATGTCAACTTCTGACATCGTGGCTGCGCAATCAACGTGGTGGTATGGCGTTGTGCTGTTCCCATCATTTGCAATCTATGCAATCTCAATGGTGGGTGAAACTAACCGTGCACCATTCGATTTAGCTGAAGCAGAAGGTGAATTAGTTGGTGGTTTCCACACTGAGTATTCATCACTTAAGTTCGCACTCTTCTTCTTGGCTGAGTATGTAAACATCATCGCAGTTTCAGCTCTTGCCACAACTCTCTTCCTTGGCGGGTATCACGCACCTCCAGGACTTGGCTTTACTGAAGCCTGGTTAGGCGGATGGTTTACCGGCATCTGGTTCTTCTCAAAGGTGCTTGTTTTCTTCTTCGTATTCGTTTGGCTACGCGGCACACTCCCACGCCTTCGCTATGACCAATTTATGCAGTTTGGTTGGAAGATCTTGATTCCAGTATCAATTCTCTGGATCTTGGTTGTTGCAACCCTTCGCACACTCTCACTTGAAGGTGCTCCACGCATTGTTGTCATTGGCTTTGCAAGCTTTGTAGTTCTTCTAGTTATGGCTGCAAACATCGGCTTTGAAAATGCTAAGAAGAAAAAGCTGGAATCACTTGAGGTTGAAGTCAGTGAGCCATCTTTTGCTGTTCCAACTGTTCCAATGAATGTTTCAAACATCAATGTGTCACAAAGTAGCAAGGGAGGCGATCATGTCTGAGCAACTCGAACCGCTAAAGAAGAGTGAGATTTCAGTTAACGATATCGCCTACACAAAGATGGAAACAGGTGAATCAGTAGGACTACTTGGACACCTGAAAGGTTTCTGGATTCCATTTTCTAAGATTTTTAAGAAGACTCTTACAGTTGAATACCCAGAAGTAAAAGCACCAACAGCTGAGCGCTTCCATGGTCGTCACCAACTTAACCGTCACCCAGATGGTTTAGAAAAATGTATTGGTTGCGAACTTTGTGCTTGGGCATGTCCAGCAGATGCAATTTATGTTGAAGGTGCAAATAACACTCCAGAGAATCAAATGTCTCCAGGAGAGCGCTACGGCAAGGTTTATCAAATTAACTATCTGCGTTGTGTGTTCTGCGGACTGTGTATTGAAGCTTGCCCAACACGTGCTTTAACTATGACAAATGAATATGAATTAGCTGATGAATCACGTGAAAAGTTAATCTTTGAAAAGGAAGATTTATTGGCACCACTTCGCCAGGGAATGTTGATGCCTCCGCATCCAATGTATCCAGATATGGATGACAGCAATTACTACAAGGGTGATGTGAAGCAATCACACCCATCTCAGGATGTGAAGTAGATGGTTGATTTAGCTATTTCAGTGGGTCAAACACAGACTCCAGAAGCTGTTTTGTTCTGGGTTCTTGCCCCATTGACTGTTGCTGCAGCGTTAGGGATGTTGCTTGTTAAGAAAGCTGTGCACTCTGCAATTTTGATGGCATCTGTCATGGTCAACTTGGCAGTTTTCTATATTGCTCAAGATGCACTCTTCCTTGGAATCGTGCAGATTGTTGTTTATACCGGCGCAGTAATGATGCTCTTCCTCTTTATTCTTATGCTTGTCGGTGTTGATTCATCTGATTCACTCACTGAAACAATCCCAGGTCTTCGACCAATTGCGATAGTTGCAGCGGTTGGCTTTGGTGGCTTGATGGTTTCCTTAATTGGTCGTGCAACTCTTGGTCGAAACGCAATTGGATTAGAGGCAGCCAATTCACTGGGAAATGTTCAAGGCATCGCACAGCTTCTATTTTCAAGATATGTCTGGCCATTTGAAGTTGTTTCAGCGCTTTTGATCACTGCAGCGCTGGGTGCAATGGTTCTTGCACATCACCAAAGTATTCAAGTGCGACCAACTCAGCGCCAACTTTCAACCCAACGCTTCCGCGGGAAATCACTTGCTAACGCTGCAGGTCTTCCAGCGCCAGGTGTGTTTGCTCGTCACAACGCTGTAGATGTTCCAGCTCTTTTGCCAGATGGCACGCCAGCTGCGAACTCAATTAACGCCACTTTGCAAGCACGTGGAGACATGTTGACTTCAGGAACCTTTGAACTCGGCAAGGTCGACACCAGTAAGGGAGAGGAGAAGTAAATGGATGCAGCTAACTATCTCTATCTATCCGCACTTCTCTTCACTATTGGAGCTGTTGGAGTGGTTGTTCGACGCAATGCAATCGTTGTTTTCATGTGTGTTGAACTCATGCTCAACGCTGCAAACCTAGCTTTTGTGACTTTTTCCAGAATCAACGGAGATCTCAACGGACAAGTAGTGGCCTTCTTTACGATGGTTGTTGCCGCATGTGAGGTTGTAGTTGGTCTTGCAATTATCGTGACGATTTATCGCTCACGCCGTTCAGCATCAGTTGATGATGCTAGTTTGTTGAAGCGATAGCCATGACGACTTCAAACAGCCTCGTTTATTTAATTGCACTGCCATTACTTGGCGCAACCATTCTTTTACTTGCAGGTCGACGTGCTGATAAGTGGGGCCACATTCTCGGAACTCTTATGCCGGCATCATCATTTGCTGTTGGTCTCTACCAACTCTCATTGATGCTCGGCCGATCTACAGAAGAGCGCCCAGTGGGTCAAAAGCTATTTGAGTGGATCTCGGTTGGAAGTTTTAAGGTTGATGCGGGATTACTCCTCGATCAACTTTCAATCTGCTTCGTGCTACTCATTACCGGCGTTGGAACGTTAATCCACATTTATTCAATTTCTTATATGTCACACGATAAAGATCGCAGACGCTTCTTTGCATATCTGAACCTCTTTATTGCAGCGATGCTCTTGTTGGTGCTCGGTGATAGCTACCTCAACCTTTATGTTGGTTGGGAAGGCGTGGGTCTTGCTTCTTATCTATTGATTGGCTTCTGGAATCAAAAGCCTGCTTATGCAACTGCATCAAAGAAGGCATTTGTTATGAACCGTGTTGGTGACATGGGGCTCTCTTTTGCAATCATGATTGCCTTTGCAACAGTAGGAACTGTTTCATTTGCGGGAATCAAAGAGCAGGTCGATCAGACATCAACTGGGGCACTGACTGCCATTGGAATTATGTTGCTAGTTGCAGCAGCTGGTAAATCAGCTCAATTCCCATTACAGGCATGGCTCGGCGATGCGATGGCTGGCCCAACCCCTGTTTCAGCACTTATTCACGCAGCGACAATGGTTACAGCAGGCGTTTATCTCATTACTCGCTCCAACTTCATTTTCGATGCTGCGCCAACTGCCCAACTACTAGTTGTCATTGTTGGTGCGATTACATTGTTATTTGGTGCACTCATTGGTACTGCAAAAGATGACATCAAGAAAGCACTCGCTGCTTCAACAATGTCTCAAATTGGATACATGACTCTTGCAGCTGGATTAGGTCCAGTTGGTTATGCATTCGCAATCATGCATTTGCTAACACACGGCTTCTTTAAAGCTGGAATGTTCCTTGGTGCAGGTTCAGTGATGCATGGAATGAATGATCAAGTAAATATGCGCAGGTACGGCGCACTTCGAAAGTTCATGCCAATTACATTTGTGACATTTGGACTTGGGTATTTAGCAATCCTTGGTGTGCCACCATTTGCAGGTTTCTATTCCAAGGACATGATTATTGAAACCGCATTTAACGCCGGTGGTATTAAGGGATTTCTTCTAGGCTCAATTACATTGTTAGGTGCAGGAATTACTGCCTTCTACATGACTCGCGTCATGATTCTTACTTTCACCGGAACAAAGCGCTGGGATGAGGATGCTCATCCTCATGAATCCCCATGGTTGATGTGGCTACCAATGGCAATTCTTGCAATTGGTTCAGTCTCATCTGGATTCTTGCTATCTCGTGGTGATGCACTCGTTAACTGGCTACATCCACTCTTTGATCATCATGAAGAGCACGAGCATCACCTGCTCGAACCAATTGTTGTTTCAGCACTTGCCTTAACAATGGTTGCCATTGGTGTTGCGATTGCATTCTTTAAGTATTCACGCCAAGAAGTTGCTGCGATCGCGCCAGAAAATGTCTCAGTATTAACAAAGATTGCGCGCCAAGATCTCATGCAGGATCGCTTCAATGAGGCCGTCTTTATGCGCCCAGGTGCGCAGTTAACGCAGGCTTTGGTTAAAACAGATGAAGCGGTTATCGATGGTGCAGTGCGCGGAGTGGGCCAATTGGCGATGAACTCAGGTTCAGCTCTACGCGGGGTGCAAAGCGGATTTGTTCGTAGTTATGCAGCGCTGATCTTTGTTGGCGCGGCCCTTTTGATTGGTGCGATTTGGGTGGTGGTTCAATAATGAATTCATTAACGTTATTGATGTTATTACCAATCATTGGCTCAATTGCCGTAGCAGCTACACCTAAGACAAAAGAGGTTTTGAGTAAGCAAGTTGCACTTGCAACCACTGTAATTGTTGCAGGAGCAACTATTGCAATGGCTATGAACTTCCAGCGCGATAACGTGGATCTTCAGTTTGTCGAGAAGTATTCATGGATTCCAACTTTTGGTATTAACTTTGCTGTTGGTATTGATGGTTTAGCCCTTGTCTTGATTTTGATGTCAACAATTTTGGCACCAATTGTTGTGTTGTCAGGTTGGAATGAAGCTCACGGTGGCCGTTGGTCCGTTAAGACGTTCTACATTCTCATCCTTGTTCTTGAAACAATGATGATTGGTGTCTTTGCAGCAACTGATGTCTTCTTGTTCTACGTCATCTTTGAAGCGATGTTGATTCCGGTTTACTTCCTTATTGGTGGTTACGGAACTGGTGAGCGCTCAGCGGCTGCAGTTAAGTTCTTGATTTACAGCCTCTTCGGTGGATTACTGATGTTGGCATCAATCATCGCGCTCTATGTGATGTCAGGTGCTCAAGGCGGACATACTTTTGATCTGCAAGCACTTTCACAACTTGAAATGAGTTCGACTACGCAGAACTTCCTATTCCTAGGCTTCTTTATCGCCTTTGCAATTAAGGCACCTCTGTGGCCACTTCACACCTGGCTGCCAGATGCTGCTGCTTCTGCAACCCCTGGAACATCAGTGTTACTGCTAGGTGTTCTAGATAAAGTCGGAACTTTCGGAATGATTCGCTACTGCCTAACTTTGTTCCCAGAGGCAAGTAAGACTTTCACACCATTGATTATGGTTCTTGCAGTGATTTCAATTGTTTATGGCGCAATCCTTGCAATTGGTCAAAAGGATCTAAAGCGCTTAATTGCATTTACATCTATTTCACACTTTGGTTTCATCACCATGGGTATCTTTGCAATGACTTCACAGGGCCATAGCGGGGCTACTTTGTATATGTTTAATCACGGCTTCTCAACGGCAGCGTTGTTCATCGTTGGTGGTTGGATGATTGCGCGTCGTGGTTCTTCAACGATTGCAGACTTTGGCGGACTACAGCGCGTCACACCAGTGATGGCTTGGTCCTTCTTCTTAGCTGGAATGTCTTCACTTGCGTTGCCAGGCTTGTCTAGTTTCGTGAGTGAGTTCTTAGTTCTTGTTGGAACATTTACTCGATATCCAGTGCATGCAGTGATTGCAACATTTGGAATTGTTCTAGCTGCGCTCTATATCTTGATTCCAGTTCAAAAAGCTCTGCACGGTCCAACAACTCCGGGTAATGAGGGATTAAGTGATCTCAATATTCGTGAGAAGGTTGCAATTGCACCAGTGATGGCAATCATCATTGCACTTGGTTTCTATCCTTCGCCGTTATTAAATGTAATCAATCCAGCTTCAGCGCATGTGATTGCTCAAATGGGCTTCACTGATCCAGCTCCAACGAATGGTGATAAATAATGGAATTCAGCTCACCAGTTCTTAACTACACACTTCTCTCACCTATGCTTATTGTGCTGGGCGGAGCAATCATTGGCGTGCTAGTTGAAGCCTTTATGTCTAAGGCGCTACGCCCAATCACACAATTATCAGTGACTTTAGGCTCCTTAGTTTTGGCACTGGTGCAGGTCTGGCGAATTCGCAACGAACAATCACTCTCTACAGCAATGGGCTCTGTGGTGATAGATGGTCCTGCGGTTTTGATGCAGGCTTCAATTCTTATTATTTCTCTCATCTCTGTTTTGTTAATCGCAGATGCCCAGCAATTCACTGCATTAGCTGCAGCACTTCCAGGTTCAGAAGAAGAGCGTCATGCGATGCAAAGCGGTAATCAAGTAACTGAGGTCTATCCACTTACCCTCTTTGCGGTTGCGGGAATGATGTTGTTCCCGGTTTCAAGTGATCTCATTACATTGTTTGTGGCACTCGAAGTGCTCTCATTGCCGCTGTATTTAATGGCAGGCCTTTCTCGTCGTCGCCGTTTAGCATCACAGGAAGCAGCACTTAAGTACTTCCTACTGGGTGCTTTTTCATCAGCATTCTTCCTATTTGGTGCAGCTTTCCTCTATGGATACTCATCATCAATTACCTTTACCGGAATCCGCAACGCCGTTGTCGGAGGCGGTGGAAACGATGTCTTCCTACTTATTGGAATCGCATTTATATCTGTTGGTCTGCTCTTTAAAGTGGGAGCAGTTCCATTCCATGCCTGGTCACCAGATGTTTACCAAGGCGCACCAACACCAGTAACTGCATTTATGGCAGCTGCTACAAAGGTTGCAGCCTTTGGTGCGATGCTTCGTATTTACTACACCGTCTTTGCTAATGCCCAATGGTCATGGTCACCAATGCTCACAATCATTGCAATCATCACTATGGTCTTTGGTTCACTTGTTGCCATCGCACAGCGCGATGTGAAGCGCATGTTGGCTTACTCTTCTATTGCTCATGCTGGCTTCTTGTTAACAGGTGTTATTGCCTTGAATAAGGCTGGCCTTGAGGCATCACTGTTTTATCTCTTTGCTTATGGCATCACAACAGTTGGTGCATTTGCCATCGTGACTTTGGTTCGCGATTCTGCCGGTGAAGTAACCGATCTCAACCGTTGGAAAGGTTTAGGAAAGCGCTCACCTTGGGTTGCTATTGCTTTTGCTACATTCCTGCTTTCCTTTGCTGGAATTCCACTTACTAGCGGATTTATTGGAAAGTTTTCAATCTTCTCTGCAGCATATGAAAGTGGCGCAACTAGTGTTGTTATCGCCGGTGTGCTCTCGAGTGCAATCGCAGCCTTCTTCTATGTCCGCGTTATTGTTTTGATGTTCTTCACTGATCCAATCGAAGATGGAACAAGCGTTGAAATTCCATCATCACTGACATCAATTGCGGTTATCTTCTCGATGATCGTGACGATTGCCTTGGGTGTCTTCCCAGCGCCAATTCTTGACTTCATCTCAAACCTCGCAACCTTCATTCGCTAATGTCATCATTTGGCATTCCCAACGTTGCTCCAGAGTTGGAAGCAACGCTTATTCGACAGATGGCCGAAGTTGAAAGCCTGCTTCTCAGCCACACACGCAGCGAGTACCCATTTGTTGATGAAACTGCACACCACCTTGTTGCCGCTGGCGGTAAGCGTTTGCGCCCACTGCTCACATTGTTAACTGCTCAGTTTGGTGATTCAACACGTCAAGGAGTTATTGCAGCTGCAGTTGCCTGCGAAATTACACACCTTGCAACTCTTTATCACGATGATGTTATGGATGAGGCACCACTTCGTCGCGGAGTGGAAAGTGCAAATATGCGATGGGGAAACACCATTGCGATTTTGACGGGCGATTTTCTCTTTGCAAAGTCCTCTGATTTATTAGCCGACCTTGGCCCAGAAGCAGTGCGCTTACAGGCTCGCACATTCGAGCGCTTGGTAATTGGCCAGATTATGGAAACTCAGGGACCAAACCCAGGACAAGATCCACTTGAGCATTACTTAAAAGTTGTGGCGGATAAAACAGGATCACTTATTTCAGCTTCTGCTAGATACGGTGGAATGATTTCTGGAGCACCTGCAGAAATCACAGATACAGTAACAAAATTTGGAGAAAAGATTGGTGTTGCATTCCAGTTAGCCGATGATGTTATCGATATTGCTAGTGAATCAAATCAATCAGGAAAGACCCCGGGTACGGATCTGCGAGAAGGTGTCCCAACACTTGTCACTCTCAATGTTATGAAATCAACTGATTCATCTGATCGTGAATTGCAGCAGCTTTTATCGGCACCTATTGAAGATGAAGATACTGTGCAGCAGGTGCTGAGCTCACTGCGTAGTCACAAAGCTTTGGGTGAATCGCGTGAACAGTTATATCAGATTGCAAAAGAAGCTAGAACCGCTCTGGGCCCACTACCTGTGTGTGATGCAACAGGTGCGCTGATGTCACTTTGTGACGCTGTTATCGACCGCTCTGCTTGATCGCACTAAATCTGTTCCTAAAGTAATCAGCGCAACCCAGATAATGAGAAAACCTGCCCAACGTGCAGGTGGCATATCTTCATGAAGCACCCACACGCCAATAGAGAACTGCAAGGTCGGTGTGATGTATTGCAAAAGCCCAATAGTTGAAAGCGGTAGGCGAGTAGTTGAACCATTAAAGAGAAGCAGCGGAATAGCAGTTATTGCACCAGCACTAATGAGGAGAAATGTTAAGCCTGGGGTGTTACCAAACTGTCCTGTGCCCTGATTGCCTAAGTAGATGAGGTATGCAGCATAAGGAATAAATGAAATGCCAGTTTCAATCGCAAGACCTTCAAGTGCCCCAAGACCCAACTGCTTCTTGATAAGGCCATAACTACCCCATGAAATAGCTAGCGCAAGTGCAATCCAAGGAAGACGGCCGTAGTCGATAGTGAGAACTAAAACGCCAAGGGATGCAATACCAACTGCTACCCATTGCAAGACGCGCATCTTCTCTTTTAACAACAAGACACCAAAAGCAATAATGATTAATGGGTTGATGTAATAGCCAAGGGATGCCTCAACTACGTGGCCATTATTAGTTGCCCAGATATAGACCAGCCAGTTAACAGAGATTAAAAATGAGGCCGCAAAGAGTTTGAGTGCTACTTGGGGGCGCTTGAGAGTTGTGACAGTAGATTTAAGCGCTTTAGTAATTGCCAAGATGATGATGCAGAAAACCAAAGTCCACACTGCGCGGTGGGAGACAATCTCTAGCGCATCGGCTGGTTCAAGCAGCGGCCAATATAGGGGAAACAAACCCCACAGCCCGTATGCGCTTAAGCCAAAGACAAGGCCTAACTTATTTTTACTCAATTATCTAAAGTTCGTAAATTGAACTGCGAAATCCCAGCCACCATCTTTGATCATGGCCATAGTTGCTTGAAGATCATCACGACTCTTTGACGTTACACGTAGTTCATCACCTTGAATCTGAGTCTTAACTGATTTAGGGCCTTCATCGCGAACAAGCTTTGCAATCTTTTTGGCGTTCTCAGTTGAAATACCTTCTTTTAGAGGTGCTGCAATTTTGTAGATTTTGCCGCTCAGTTGTGGTGCTCCTGCATCTAGGTGCTTGAGTGAAACTCCACGCTTAATCATCTTGTCTTTGACAACATCGAGTGCTGCTTTTGCGCGCTCTTCAGTATCGGCTTCAATCAAAACCTTTTCGCCCTCTAGTTCAATTTTTGAACCAGTGTTTTTGAAATCAAAGCGAGTATCAATCTCGCGAATAGCCTGGTTAATAGCGTTATCGAGCTCCATACGGTCGATCTTGGAGGTAACGTCAAAGCTTGCATCTGCTGCCATGGTGAGGACTCCTTCACTGGCTTAAAAGGCGGTTTGTGCGACTACGAGGCTAAGGTATCCTTTCCCTTCGCACTATCCATAATTGCCGCAGTACTTGTTCGACCTTGGCGGGTTGCCCGAGCGGCCAATGGGAGGGGACTGTAAATCCCCCGGCTCTGCCTTCGAAGGTTCAAATCCTTCACCCGCCACCAGTAAGAGCTTATGAAAATGAGCGCAGTTGTTTAGCCCTACTTCGCAGAAGATCTTGCGCGTGCAGCGCGTGATAAAAACAGGGCAAAGACAAGGGCTAACACAATTCCAGTATTAACGCCCATTTCAATAAGTGCGCGGTTGAAGTATTCAGTTGTCTTTTCTTTCTCCATAGTCAAAGAAGCACCAACTGTCAGAATATGTCGAACCGCTGCGATAACACCAATAATCAAGAAGTTATCTAGTTGGAAAATTCCGTCAGTAAATCGCACAATCACTGTGCGCATGATTTCTAGAATAATGACCACGAACAAAATGTCGTTGATTCCTTGGATCATTCCAACTGGAAAGAATGGTCGAGTTTCGATCAGGCGCTGCAAGGTATAGCCGGCAGCCAAGATAGAAACTACAAAAAGAAGTATTCCAAGAAAGCCGTGCAAGATATCTTCCAGCTTGTCGATGAAAGTTACAGGGATGAGTGACTCATCTCCTGTTAGCAAACCTTTAACTGACTTGTACTTCATCGTCTCCGCCCTCCGTTGGAATAATCAAGGGTAAATCCAGGCTAGCAATCCTGCAATATGTAGAGCTCAATGGACCCAAGTGCGATCCCCAGGCTTGGCCTGCTACCTCTAGTGGCTGTAAGCGGGGCGCGTTCTTGCAAACAAATCGCGTGTAGACAACGCCGAACTGCCTTATTAGCCTTCTCTTGTATCCACCGACTTTGAGGAGTTATCCGTGAAAAAACGTTTTGGAATTTTTGCAGCAGTTGTAATTGCAGCTGCGCTAACACTTACAGGCTGTTCTTCATCTGATTCTGCAACATCTGAAAGCGCATCATGTGCCAAGGCAGATCTTGCAACAGTTACTGAAGGCAAGCTAACAATCGCAACTGGTGAGCCTGCTTACTACCCATGGATTATTGATGATGCACCACAGACTGGAAACGGCTTTGAAGGTGCAGTTGCATACGCAGTTGCTAAGCAACTCGGATTTGATGCAGCAGATGTCACATGGGTTCGTACAACATTTGATTCAGCTGTAACACCAGGAGAAAAGAACTTTGACTTCAACTTGCAGCAATTCTCAATTACAGAAGAGCGCAAGACTGCAGTTGATTTCTCATCTCCTTACTACACAGCTCCACAAGCAATCGTTTCCTTCAAGGGAAGCAAGATTGATGGAAAGACCACTCTTGCTGAACTCAAGGATGCAAAGCTAGGTGCAGCAGTTGGCACAACATCACTTGATGCAATCGAAAACCAGATTGGTTCAAAGCCACAGGTATTTAACGATAACGCTGCAGGTGTTTCAGCACTTAAGAACAAGCAGATTGATGGCTTAGTAGTAGATCTACCAACAGCCTTCTATCTATCAGGTGTTGAAGTTCCAAACGGAATCATCGTTGGTCAGTTGCCTTCAACTGGTTCAGGAGATCAATTTGGTCTCTTGCTAACCAAGGGCAGTGCATTAACTTCTTGCGTTTCAGGCGCAGTTGATGCAATCACTGCTGATGGCACATTGGCAGCCATTACAGATAAGTGGCTTGCAACAGAGGCTGGCGCGCCAGCTTTGAAGCCATAAGCGTAATAAAGAAGTAAACACGGTAGTTTGGCGACCATGTCAGAGCGAGTTAACTCTGCTTGGTCGCCAAGCTCACGTGAGATTCAAAGACGTGGTGAACGAAAGCGAATAAGTAGACGGCAAGGAATTATTGCCGCAGTTTCAACCACAGTAGTTCTGGGCTCGTTGTTCACCGTTCTTGTTACATCCCCAGGCTGGGAAATAGTTAAAAAAACCTTCTTTGATATTGATTATGGCCGCGAGGTTTTCCCAACAGTTATTGCGGGATTATGGATCAACTTACAGCTGACCTTCATCGGGGGAGCAGCCATTGGCATCATTGCCCTAGGACTTGCACTCCTGCGAACTACTAAATCTCCAGCCCTGACTCCCTTTAGATTTCTAGCAACTGCATACGTTGATATTTTCCGCGGGGCACCGCTTATCTTGATTATCTTGCTGGTGGGTTTTGGTGTGCCAGCACTACGGCTCAAGGGAATATCTAGCAATGTAATTTTCTTGGGCACCGTTGCAGTTGTTCTCACATACTCTGCATACGTCGCCGAAGTTATCCGAAGTGGAATTCTCTCCATTCACCCAAGCCAGCGGGCTGCTGCACGCTCATTAGGTTTAACTTCAGGACAGACCATGCGTTATGTGGTCTTGCCACAGGCAATTAGACGTGTTGTTCCACCACTTCTTAATGACTTTGTTTCACTGCTTAAAGACACAGGTTTAGTTTCAATTCTGGGTGTAACAGATGCAGTTCGTGCAGCGCAGATTAATGCCTCTCGAACCTTTAATTACACACCTTATGTAGTTGCCGCAGTTTTGTTCTTGCTCATCACAATTCCAATGACCCGCTACACAGATCGCGCCATTAGGCAGCGCACCAATGCTCAAAGTTCAGAGGGTGCTATCTAATGGCTAACGTCCTAGAACTGAGCAAGATTCGTAAATCCTTTGGCACAGAGCTCGTTTTAAATGATCTATCACTTTCGGTTCCAGAACACACTGCCACGGTCTTAATCGGCGCTTCAGGTTCAGGTAAATCAACCTTGCTTCGCTGCATTAACCTGCTTGAATCAATTGATGATGGGCAGATATTTCTTGATGGTGAAGAGATTTCAGATCCACTCATCAACGTTGATGAAGTGCGGCGCAAACTAGGAATGGTTTTCCAATCCTTTAATCTCTTTCCACATAAAACAGTTCTTGAAAACATCACACTTGCCCCGATAAAGGTGCAAGGAAAGAACAAGGATGAGGCAACTACCGCAGCCCTTGCTCTCCTTAAGCGCTTTGACTTAGCAGATAAGGCCGATCAATATCCAGATCGCTTAAGTGGAGGGCAGCAACAGCGAGTCGCAATCATTCGCTCACTTGCACTTAACCCACGTCTGTTATTACTCGATGAAATTACATCTGCTCTTGATCCAGTTTTGGTTAATGAGGTATTGAGTATTGTGCGTGATTTAAAGTCCGATGGAATGACCATGGTGCTGGCAACACATGAGATGGGCTTTGCAACACAAGTAGCAGATGAAGTCTGTTTCTTGGAGTCTGGAAACATTTTGGAGCGAGGTTCGGCCCAAGATGTTTTGCATGCGCCAAAGAACCCAAAGACTCAAGAGTTCTTAAAGCGCGTGCATCAAGCTGGAAGGCTGTAGGGTTTTAGTAATGAGTGCATTTAATGAGCGAATGGCGCCCCTGCGAGAGCTAATGAAGCAAAAAGGGCTTGAGTCAATAGTTCTACGGCGCAATCCCAATCTGGCTTGGGCAATAGCAGGACGGGCTCATGTCCCAACAACTATTGATGCAGCGTGTTTTGATCTCATCATTACTCAGGACTCTGCCACTGCAATAACTAATGTCGTTGAGGCTCCGCGTTTGAAAGCAGAAGAGCTTCCAATTGAAGTAACAGTAAAGACGATTAAGTGGTCAGAAGGTCGCGACCCACAACTTCCTACTGGTGCAAAAGTTGGAAGCGATCAACCTGGCGCAGATTGCATTGATTTGGGAACTGAGATTGAGATTATTCGAGCATCACTTATTGAGTCAGATGTAGTGCGCTATAAAGAGATTTGTTCAGATGCAGCGATTGCTTTAGGAAATGCAATGAAGCAGGTTGCAAACAGTGATCGCGAAATAGATGTTGCTGGATTGATTACACATGCACTATGGCAAGCAGATCTTGAGATTGCTTTCTTAGGAGTTGCTGGTCAAGAGCGTGTGCATAAATTTAGACACCCATTGCCAACGGATGCCGTAGTTGGGAATCGAGTATCTGCATCCATTTGCGCAAAGCGCAAAGGATTAATTGCCTCCGTTACTCGCATTGTTAGTTTTGAAGCTATCTCAGATGCGATGGCAAAAGACTATGAAGCAATCTATAAAGTCGAAGCAGCGATGCTAGATGCAACAGTTGTGGGCAAGCCCTTTTCAGATCCCGTTAATGCAGCAATTGCTGCTTATCCAGCCAATGGTTTTGATGGCGATGAATGGACTAAGCATCACCAGGGCGGTCCAACTGGATTTTTGCCTCGTGATTGGCCAGCTAATACGGGCAGTGCGCGTTTGATTGCCAATAATCAGCCGATCGCATGGAATCCAACAGGTAAAGGCTTTAAGGCCGAAGACACCATTCTTGCTACGAACTCAGGCGTGAAAATCCTCTCGATGGACCCTGATTGGCCCTCTTTTGAGGTCAATGGTCGGACCAGACCATTTTTGCTCACCCCTTAAAAATCATCACAGTCCTATAACAAGGCGCAAAACTGCGATTCTGGCATTGACTCGCACACACTCCAGTGGCACGCTCTGCCAAGAGGTCTTACCACTGGAGGTTTAATGAGCACCGTTGCTCTCGTCGCACTCGCGCGCCCAACCTTTGACCTGGCATGTGCTCAAGCAAATTTCGATAGCGCACGAGCATTACTCACCGAGCTTGGTGCCACTGTGGTCGGGCCATCTGAGTTAGTGATGACAGTGGATGATGTTGCAGCAGTTCAACTTCCACACGCTGACCTACATATCTTGTTCATGGCCTCATTCTCAGATGCATCTCCTGCCGTTGAACTGCTTGGAAAAGTTAAAGGCCCTGTTCTTGGTTGGTCCATGCGCGAACCTGGCGCCGTTGGGGATCGCCTTAAATTGAATTCAATGTGTGGCGTGAACCTTGCAGCTCATGCATTAATGAACGCCGGACAATCTATTCGCCACATTCATGGCAATGCTGATGAACCACAAGTACGCGCTGCAATTAAAGATGCGCTCGCAGGAAAACTTCCTGAAGCATCAGCACCAAAAACCGTCACTGGTAAGTTTGGATCAGAGGCAGATGCACAAAAAGCTTTGGATTGGCTGCGTGGTAAAAAGATTGGCGCAGTTGGGGATGCACCTATTGGTTTCACACCATGCATTTATGATGCAAAGCAGATATTTTCAACATTTGGTTTAGATATTCGTCAAATCACGATTGATGATGCCTTTGGCAGAATTTCAGAAGTAAAGCAAGAAGCTCGCGAACTTGCCTATGCCAACGCTGTTGCTGCTCAGCCATCATTAGCTACAGTTAATGTGGAAGAAGCAAAGAAGGTTTATGGCGTAGAAGTCGCACTCGATGAGTGGTGCAAAGAAGAAGTTTTGGACGCAATCGCAATTCGCTGCTGGCCAGAGTTTCCAACTGATTTAGGTGCCTGTATTTGTTCATCCCTGGGTCGACTTTCAGATCGTGGAACTGTCACCACATGTGAGCGCGATGTTTTAGGCGCAGTAACAATGATGGTCTGTGAATCACTGGGCTCAGATGAAAACTACTTGGTAGATATCGTTGATCTTGATGCATCACAAGGTTTAGTTCGTTTATGGCACTGTGGTTCAGCTGCAACAAAACTTGCAGCAGATCCAGTAAATGCCACCCAATCAACCCACTGCAATCGCAAATTAGGCGTTGCAGGTAATTTTCCGCTCAAGACCGGAGCAGTAACACTGTTTCGTATTGATCGGGATGTGGATCCGAGCAACCGCACGGGTCTACGCATGGTTGTGAGCCGAGGGGAATCAATCCCTGCTCCCAATCACTTCCAAGGCAATACAGCAACTGTTATCACTGAACCTGATGCAGCTGCTTTAGTGAATGGAATCGTCACTGGCGGATATCCGCACCACTTGGTCATTTCATGGATCGATGTGCGACCAGGTATTCGTCAACTGGCAAAAAAGTTAGGGATACCCCTCACAGAATGGTAAACAACAAACTAACCCTCGGAAAGCAAGGATAAAAATGAAAACTAAAGGACTAAGTACCTTTGCTTCACTCCGTGCTGGTGTAGTTGCATTAGTTGCTACGGCACTTGTAATTACTCCACTTGCGGTTGCACACGCTGCTGATGCTCCAACTTTCGGCAAGGCATGTACAACAGAAGGTGTAAGCACAGGACAAAAGACAACTTCACTCATTTGCGCTGAAGGCTCAAGTGGAAAGCTAACTTGGCAGCGTGTGCGCCTTGGATCTTCAAAGGCAGCCCCAGTTGCATCTCTTACGCCACCAAAGGGAACTATTGAGTTCCATCACTGGCGTGGAGAAGACAAGGCAGTTCTACAGAGCATCATCGATAAGTTCGAAGCTAAACATCCAGGTACTAAGGTCAACCAGGTAATCATGACTTCTGGTGACTACGGTAACTTGGCGCTAACTAAGATCAGCGCAAATCCAAAGGCTGCTGCCTTTGTAACAATGCGCGGTGGACAGTTCGATAACTTCATGAAGGCTGGACTGTTGAAGGATCTAACTTCTCAGCGTTATGCTCAGCAGAACTTCATCCAAAGTGCTCTTACACCAGGAACTGTTGATGGAAAGATCTACGGTCTTCCATACCAGTCACTATTTAACAACCCAATTTACAATGCAGAACTATTTACCAAGAATGGTTGGAAAGTTCCAACAACTTGGACACAGACTCTTGCATTCTGTAAGACAGCTAAAGCAGCGGGATATATCCCATTTGCATGGCCAGGTGCTACCCGCGGTAACGCAGGTCAAATCCTCAATTCATTCATGATGAACTCTGCTCCATATGCAACAGTTTTGAAGAATGCAACTGACATCGATAAGGGTCGTGCCGACCTGACAATCGATTGGTTCACAAATATTGCTAAGCAGTACAAGCAAATGGCTGATGCCGGTTGCTTCCCAGCCAATGCAACTGGATACACCGACACTGTCGCTCCAGCTGACTTTGCTGCTGGTAAGGCTGCTATTTATCCAACTGGAACATTTGGAATGAGCTCAGTAACAAAGCTCAATCCAGATATGAAGGGAAAGATGAAGATTATGGGTCTCATCACTACAGATGCGAAGCCATACTATGAAGGAATCACAAACAACACCTTCATTCTTAGTGTGAATGCGAAGGCATCATCAACAGATCAGAAGATTGCCAATGCATTCATTTCATTCTTGGCTACTGCTCCAATTGCTCAGGAATACGCAGTTGGAACTTCACAGCACGTTTCAGTAATCAACGTTGATTACACAGCCAACGTTGATCTGTTAAATACATCAGACATCATGGGTAAGAAGCTTCTTCTAGCACCACGCTTCTTGTTCCTAAACCAAGGTGTAGTACGTGACAAGCTTGAAGATGCTTTGATTGCAATTGTCGGTGGTGCAGATATCACCAAGACACTCGCAGACACATCAAAGATCATTAAGCAAGGCTTGGGTGCTTAATTAACACACTAGTTGATAACCAGACCAGCCCCACCGCTCCAGGCGGTGGGGCTGGCTCTGGCCACCCAAAAAAGAAGAAAGCAAAATTCTTCGACTCAAAAGTTTTAATCTTGATGGCATTACCCGCTTTTGCGATTTATTCCTTTTTGTATTTATACCCATCGATTTCTAATCTTTGGAATTCCACAAAACGATGGGATGGAGTTTTACCTCCAGAATTTATAGGTGCACGAAACTTCACATATTTGGCAACTAATGATGATCTTTTCCTAAAAGTTGTCGCCAATAACTTTAAATTTGCTTTTGTAGTTGTCGTTCTACAAACTTCCTTTTCTCTTTTGTTCGCAACATTTTTACTCAAGAATACGAAAACCACAATATTTCTTCGCGTTGTATATTTCTTTCCAACGATTCTTTCATCGGTATCTGTCGGCTTAATTTGGTTGTTTTTGTACAACCCTAATTACGGCCTAATTAACGCAACAGCAAAATCGATTGGAATAATGAATGAGCCAGGCATAAATTGGTTGGGAGACGGTCGATACGCCCTTTATGCAATCGCTATTACCCAAGTATGGTTCCACACCGGACAGATGGTTGTTATCTATGTTGCTGGTTTACAGCAAATTCCAGCTGAGCTTTATGAAGCCGCGGAGGTAGATGGCGCTTCTCGTTGGCAACAATTTAAGAACATTACGTGGCCTATGGCATTACCGACAACGGCAGTTGTTGTTGCATACACAACCATTCAAAGCTTTAGAGCATTTGATTTGGTCTATGCAATGACTCAGGGTGGACCAAACAATGCCTCAGATGTGCTCGTAACCTTGATCTACAATACGGCTTTTGCCAGTTATAAATTTGGTTACGCATCTGCCCAATCTGTCTTACTTGTGGTCACGGTTCTTTTGATTACTTGGCTTCAAAGACGCACTCTACGAGTGAATTATGGGGATAAATAATGCTGTACAAATCGACTAAGAATTTCCTGTTAACAGCATTTGCATTTATCGTTCTCATTCCATGCTCGATTGTTGTTTTAGGTACATTCAAAACTGATGCTGAAATCTACTCAACTCCTTTGGCACTTCCAAAAAACTGGACACTAGATAATTTCCGAACTCTCTTTGATTCTGGTGGTTTAATCACTCCATTTAAAAACAGTGTTATCGTCGCTGTTTTTTCTGTTTTCATCACCTTAATTTTGGCAAGCATGGCGGCTTATGCAATCGCAAGATCAATAACAATTTCAGGAAAAGTTCTCTTCTTCCTCTTTACACTTGGACTAGCTATTCCAGGGCAGGTAAATATCATCCCAATTTATGTACTTTTCGTAAAACTCAACCTCAATAATTCACTCACTGGTTTGGTGCTGGTCAACATTGCACTCACCCTTCCGATTTCAATTTTTATTCTAAGTGCTTTCTTTAAGGATTTATCCCGCGAAATGTTTGAGGCAGCAAGCATTGACGGGGCGGGTCATTGGCGAATTTTCCGTTCAATTGCACTTCCTCTTTGTCGCCCAGCAATGGGTGCAACGGGTATCTTCCTCTTTGTTATTTGTTGGAATGACTTGCTGTATCCATTAATGCTTATTAGCGAATTGAGTAAAAAGACACTTCCTTTGATTTTGATTGATTACAGAGGTGAGTACTTCTCAAGCTTTAGTATGTTGTTTACAGCGATTTTTGTGGCATCTATTCCAATGGTCGTGATGTACTTGTTCTTCCAGAAGTCATTTATAGCTGGCATAACTGCTGGTGCGGTGAAAGGTTAAAATGAGCGCAATAACACCATTAGCCCCGCAGCGTGCAGCCCGAATTGCTACCCAACTTGTAGAACTCATTGATCTTCAAAAATTAAATCCTGGTGACCGACTGCCTCCTGAGCGACAATTAGCTGACTTACTAGAGGTTAGCCGCCCAAGTTTGCGTGAAGCGTTACATATTTTGCAGGCGCAAGGGCTTGTGCAGATAAAGCATGGTCAAGGCACTTTTGTTCAAGAGCCAATTGTTGCGCAAGAGCTTCGTGCTTCAATGATGACTAAAACGCATGGACTAAATGAGCTTTTTGATGCACGTGAAGTTCTTGAAGTCCCAGCCTCTAAGTGGGCCGCTGAAAAAGCCACAAAAGAAGATATTCGATTACTTCGCACTACGCTAAACCAAATTGATACCGTGACAGCTTCCCACCCAATAGATTTTGATCAACTTCAGCTCTTAGATGCAAAATTCCATCTAACTATTGTCGGAGTAGCTGGCAATAGATTCATTAATCAAACCCTCAATGTTTTACAAGACGTAATGAGAATGTCTATGGAGACGACTCTTCGTTTACCTGGCCGTTCTGAAATCTCTCGAAGTGAGCACAGTGAAATATTGACGGCAATTGAAAATGGTGATGGAGAACTTGCCTCAAAATTAACCTTAAAGCACATTACTGGGGCTCGGAAAACTGCAGTTGCAGATGCTAAAGCGAAAGAAAATAATTGAGCACTGTTCAAGCCGTTTGTGTTGGTGTAATAACAATAGACACTGTTGCATTAGTAGATAAATATCCAAGTGAAGATGAAAGAGTCATAGCACGTGACATTACACGTGGCGGCGGTGGCCCTGCTGCAGTTGCTGCAGTTGCGCTAAGCCGTCAAGGAATCAAAACTGCAATCATTGGAACCATCGGGGATGATGCTGATGGGAAAGAAGTACTTCGAATTTTTGAAAAAGAAGGCGTCGACACCACAGGTATTTCTATTGGATCCTCACCGACTGCGGGAAGCGTAATTGTTTCTTCATTAGAAAGAAGTTCACGCGCTATAAATACACGTCAACCCGTAAACCAAGCACCTATAAATTCAGCTGCAAAAAATTTGGCATCTAATGCACAATGGGTACACGTAGACCATGTTGGAATAAATCGCTTGGCAGAGTTGGGCATATCCAGGGGCAGTGGCCCACTCATCTCATTTGATGCTGGATATGGTGTTGAAGATTTTGATCCTAAAATTGTGGATTTATTTGTGCCCACTGATCGGCAAATGGCACTTCGATACCCAGGTGTTGATTTAGCAGTTGCGTTGGAAAACGATTCCTTAAAGGGTGGGAATACCGTTGTTGCAACGCAAGGATCCGCAGGTAGTTCAGGATATTCATCTGAAACTGGATTAGTCACTTCATCTGGTTTTAAGGTAGAAGTAAAAAGCACTTTGGGTGCAGGGGATGTATTTCATGGCTCTTTAGTCGCTCAAATCATCCATGGGTTTTCTCTTCAAGAAGCGCTGCATCGAGCAAATGCAGTTGCAGCTCTTTCATGTCGTGGTTTAGACGGCCAATCAATGATTCCAACAACATCTGAACTCAATGCATTTCTGGAGGCAAACAAATGAGGGCACCACTAACTAAATTGGCAAGACCATCTGGCGCACTTGCAATGGTTGCAGTTGATCAGCGTGAGGCGTTACGCGGAATGTTTGCAGTCCACCAATCCACTCCAGTGCCAGATTCTCAACTCACGCAGTTTAAAGTAGATGTTGCACGAGAGTTGTCTCCTTTTGCATCGGCATTATTGGTGGATCAAGAATTCGGCATAGATGAAATTATCAAGCAGAAAGCTCTTAAGGGCAGTTGTGGACTAATCGCTGCAGCAGATCTATTAGTCGGACCTGCAGGCGGCGCAGCAACAGATACTGCAATTGATCCAGATGTAGATCCAATTCGTATGCGTGATATCGGAAGTGTGGGATTAAAGTTTTTGATTTTATGGCGAAATGACGAATCACCAGATTCACGCGCAAAACTTGTTGAAGACTTTAATGAGCTATGCAAGATTTCTGGATTACCCTCAATTATTGAGATTATTGTGAAACCACCAACTGATACCTCAAGAACCTTTAATCGTGAAGAAGAATTGATTATTGCGGCAAGAGAGGCTGCGAGTTGGAAACCAGATCTTTATAAGGCTGAAGTTCCATTCCACGGTGAAGGCGATTTGAATCTAATTACTAAAAATGCTGAAAGAATTTCTGAAGCAATCGGATCACCCTGGGTTGTGCTTTCAAATGGAGTGAAGCAACCGTTCTTTAATAATGCTGTCAAAGCCTGCGCAATGGGTGGTGCTAGTGGTTTTCTTGCAGGACGGGCAGTATGGGCGGACATTGTTGGTGCAGCAGATATTCCAAAGGCCTTGCGTGAAGTTTCAATTCCTCGCCTCGAGCAATTAGCTGAAATTGTGGATACCCATGCAAAGCCTTGGGCTAGCTGGTAGCTAATTTACTTTCGCAATGAGGGAAATCATGGCGCTAACAGCCTCTAATGGCTTTGAGGGGGAGACTCTTTTTACATTTCCATCTTCATTTAAGCGCCAATCGCTCTTTCCGTCTTCACTAATTTGAACAGATCCGATTTCCGAGAAATCAAAAAATTCTGGCTCTAGCATCGCTAATACGGCGATTGGATCATGAGGTGTCGTCCAATCTTGATGACGTGGCTGAATCCAATTCAGGATTTCAGTGTGCAAAATTGGGCCGAGTTTCCCAGAGTTTTTAATCTGTTCTATTTCATCCTTCTTAATTATCGTTTTTTGTGAGGAGGGTAAATCCAAAATTGTTATGGAAATTTCTGACTCAAGAACAATCTTTGCTGCATCAACATCGCATTTAAAGTTGTGCTCAATCTTCTCCTTGGTGAAATCACCTCCCATTATCCAAAGGTGTTTAACATTTTTTGCAAAGTTTGGTGCTTGCATAATTGCAGTGGCGATATTTGAAAGAGGGCCAATAGCTATTACTTCAATTTCTCCTGGATTTTGATTTACTGCTTCAACGAGAAATTCAACCGCTTTTCTATCTTCAAGTGCGTACTGATTCAAATTTGAGAAGGCTTTTCCTTCAGATCCTGTACTCCATACCTTGCGACCAGATAAAGGTGTTTCGACTCCGGCGAAGACTGGAATTGATTTATTGGCGATGTGGCACAAATGATGGGCTATTCGTGCTCTTAGTTTGGTGTCACCATAAACAGTAGTTATACCGAGTAAGTTCACTGATTCAGAACCCAACACCGTTGCTAGAGCTAAAGCATCATCTACATCGCTACCGATATCAGTATCGAGAATGATTGTGTGCATTAACCCCACAGCTCTTTAATTTCAACAACTCTGCCCTCTTTTATGCTCTTATGAGCAGCAAGGCCTGTAACCACGCTTGTTACACCATCTTTAAGCGTTACTTCCGCTGGAGTTGAGTTCAAAATCGCATCACGGAACTTAGTGTGTTCAATATAAGAAGCACCGTAGTGGTGGCCCATGTATTTCACATCATAGTTATGAACAATCTTCTGCTCACTCCCGCTTCCACGACTAGCTCCTTGCTTCCAACCAGAGAGCTTTCCAATAGTTTCACGACGTGAAGCGCGGACAACTTGAGAAGGTAAGAAGGATTCAATCTTTCCTTCATCGCCAACTATTGTGAGGATCTCTTTATCAAATGAGCCTTCGCCAAACATACAAAGATCTAACATTCCGCGAGCACCGTTTGCATACTCAAGAACTACATAGGCGTTATCCAACATATCTGCTTGCTTACCATCGTACTTTTCATCCAAATGGTTAACGCTCTGGCCACCGGAAGCAAAAATTCGAACAGGTTGTTCGCCGACAACAAGGTCCATCAAATTGAAGTAGTGACAACATTTTTCAACCAAAGTTCCGCCAGTGCGTTCGGCAAAACGATTCCAGTTATCCACTTTTGGATAGAACGGTTCGCGGTGCTCTCGAATGGTTACTTGGTGAATTTTTCCGGCTTCACCTTCTTTTGCACGGGCAATAGCTTCAGCAACTGGGGGCATGAAACGGTATTCAAGACCCATCCATGTCATTGCACTTCGCTTCTCATCCCAGGCCAAAATAGATTTCAAATCTTCAACTGTTGTTGCAAGAGGCTTTTCGACAAAGACAGCAATGTCACTTGCAAGGCAATCCTTAAGTACGGCTGCATGTGTGTCATTGGGCGTTGCAACGATGATTGCATCGACTAGACCAGAATCGATCAGGGCTCGGTGATCGCTGAATACTTTGGCACCCGGGGCCATAGCAAGGGCGGCCTCTTGAGATGGCTTATGGGGATCGCTGATAGCGCTAACTACCGCCCCGCCCATGACCTTGATGTTCTCAATATGCTCACGGCCCATGCTGCCTGCACCGATAATTCCGTACCGAAGCTCGCTTTTCATGGCAACAGGTTAGACCACTTCAAGATATTTGGGCAGGGGGCTAGACGGAACACGCTCAACTGTCCTAGACTCCCGCAAGAGGTCAGACCACTACCCAATTAAAGCGATGAGAGGCGTGTGTAGATATGGCAATAACACCACCGCAGTTCCTGCTTCACCATGATGGCGACAACGTTGCTGTTGCGATGACAGATCTGCAACCTGGAACCCTTCAAGGGCGTTCGGTAAAGGAAGGAACTGAGAGCACCGCGGTGTTAAATCACGCGATTCCTCTCGGACACAAATTTGCGCTCGCAGATCTTGCTGAGGGTGACTCAATTATTAAGTACGGCATCAAGGTCGGACTTGCATCAGCTGCCATTAAAAAGGGCGATTACATTCACACACACAACATGAGGAGTTATCGATGGGAAGCAAGCCGCGCTTAACTGGATACCGCCGCGAAAACGGCACTATGGGTATCCGCAATCACGTCATTATTTTGCCTCTCGATGACCTTTCAAATGCAGCTGCAGAAGCTGTAGCAAAAGTTATTCCAGGCACACTAGCTCTACCTCACGCATTTGGTCGTCTGCAGTTTGGTGAAGATCTTCAGTTAACTTTTGACACACTTATTGGAACTGGCGTTAACGCAAACGTTGCAGCAGTCGTTGTTATTGGTATTGAGCCAAAATGGACACAACGTGTTGCAGATGGAATTGCGAAGACTGGAAAGCCAGTTGCAGCATTTTCAATTGAAGGCAAGGGTGATCTACAAGTTATTCAAGAAGCTAGCCGCGTTGCAGCAATGTTCTTACAAGATGCATCTGGTCTTGTTCGCACTGAAGCTGAAATGGGCGACATGATCATGTCAATCAAGTGCGGAGAGTCAGACACAACTTCTGGTCTTGGCTCTTGCCCAACAACATCTGAGGCAGTTGACCGTTGGGTTGAAGCTGGTGGAACTGTTTTCTTTGGAGAAACATCAGAGCTAACTGGTGGCGAGCACCTCATTGCAGAGCGTTGCATTGATGCTGCTACACGTGACCTCTTCCAGCTCACATATGACAACTACATCAAGGTTATTGAAGCAACCGGTGCAAACCTTCTTGGCTCACAGCCAACACAAGGAAATATTGCTGGTGGCCTTACTACTATTGAAGAGAAGGCACTTGGAAACATTGCAAAAACTGGCTCTGTGCCAGTTGTGGGTGTTCTCAAGCCCGCCGAAATGCCAAGTGCATCAAAGCCTGGTTTGTACTTCATGGATTCATCATCTGCTGCAGCAGAGTGCGTAACTCTGATGGCTGCAGGTGGCGCTGTAATCCACTTGTTCCCAACAGGACAAGGAAACGTTATTGGTAACCCAATCGTTCCGGTATTGAAGTTAACTGCAAATATCAAGACTGCAAAGTCAATGTCTGAGCACATCGATCTTGATGTTTCTGGAGTCCTTCGCTACGAATACGACATGACTAAGGCTGGCGACATGATGATGGATGTCATTTATGACACTGTTAATGGTCGTCTATGCAAGGCTGAAGTTATGGGCCACCGCGAATTCACATTCACAAAGTTGTATATCTCTGCATAATGATTCTCATCTCTGAAGATGTATGGGGAACTCCCTTCCAAAAGCTGGAAGGGAGTTTTCCCATTATTCGAAATGATGATTTGTGGAATGACCCTGAAAAACTCAAAGCTTCTCTTAAAGATGCAACAGCACTAGTAGTTCGTAATCGCACAAAGGTAACTGCTGAAATCATCGCAGCTGCTCCAAAACTAAAGGTGATTGCTAGAGCAGGTGTTGGATTAGACAATATTGATATTAAAGCTGCAGATGCTGCAGGTGTAGTTGTGGTTGCAGGACTTGGTGCAAACGCTGTTAGCGTCGGCGAGTTAACTCTTGGCTTAGCACTTGCATTACTTCGAAACATTCCAGGTCATGATGTTGCAACTCGTGATGGGGGTTGGGTGCGAACACCTGGCCGTGAACTCTCAGGTCTGACATGGGGTTTATTGGGTTGCGGTGCTACAGGAGTTGCAACAGCAAAACTGATTCAAGGTTTTAACTGCAACGTTCTTGGATATGACCCATATGCAAAAAACCTTGCTGGAATTGAATTAACTACTTTTGAAGATGTGTTAAAGCGCAGCGATGTAGTCAGTATTCATATGCCTTCAACACCTGAGACAAATGGAACAATCAACGCTCAGACCATTGGATTGATGAAGTCCGATGCAATCATCGTAAATGTTGGTCGTGGGGAAGTTATTAATGAAGCAGATCTCATCGCTGCCTTAAAAGCAAAAACTATTGCTGGGGCAGCACTTGATGTTCGTGCCCAAGAGCCACCTAGTAAAGGTGAAATGGAAGCTATTTCTAACTTGATCCTGACTCCACACGTGGCTGGCATTACCAAGGAAAGTCAGCTTCGAATCAATCAGATTTTGACCTCTAACATTGAATTAGTTCTAAACTCAAAGCCAGCTACACATGCTGTTGGTGCATTAAAGGAAAGTAGTAACTAATGCCTACGTTAAACGTTGGTTCTGCAATTGCTACGGCTACATCTTTATTGGAAGCAGCTGGCGTTCCCAAAGAAGAAGCAGTAACAACTGCTCGTTGTATTGTTGCAAGTGATCGATGGGGAATTGGCAGCCATGGATTGATGCGCCTTCCTTTTTATCTCTCTCGTTTACAAGCAGGTGGAATCAATCCAAAGGCAGAGTTAAAGATTGTTACAGATTTGCCAAGCTTGGTTGTCTTTGATGGTGATGATGGATTGGGCCATTGGCAGTTACAAAAAGCATCTGAAATTGCATCTGAGCGCGCAATGGTCAATGGAATAGCTGCCGTTGGTGTTGGGCGTTCTAATCACTGCGGTGCTCTAGGTATTTATGTCTGGCCAATGATTAACCGTGGTCTAGTTGGTATTGCATTTAGTACAGGTCCTGCAGTTATGCCACCGTGGGGTGGTAATCAACCATTGCTTTCAACTTCTCCCATTGCTGCCGGTATTCCAACCAATCCACCCACTGTTGTTGATTTAGCAACGAGTGCAGTTGCTCGCGGAAAGATTCAGGCAAAAGCACAAGCAGGTGCAGAACTTGAACCTGGGTGGGCTTTTACAAAAGATGGTGCGCCAACAACAGATGCCAAGGAAGCCTTAGCTGGAATGCTTGCACCTTTAGGTGGCGTTAAAGGTTATGCGATTGCAGTTCTTGTTGAATCGTTAACTGGAATGTTGATTGGGCCAACTTTGGCTAAGAATATTCCTGACATGTTTGCAGCTAGCCAGGATGCACTACCTCAACAGATTTCACATTTTGTCATTGCAATTGATGCTTCAAAGTTATCTGTCGATGGAAGCAACGATAGAACTAAAGAGTTTGCTCAAGAAGTTAATGCGGCCGGAGGCCGGCTTCCAGGTTCTAATCGTGTGAACCCTGAGAATCTCAATAACGGTGATGAAATAACAATTACTGATCAAGTCTCAGAGCAGTTGAGTACCTGGTCCACAAAGCTCGGGATCTAAATGACTAAAACACTTCCAGGCCTTGGCTTAATTGCAGCGGTAGTTGCTGTTGCATTTCAGATAAATAGTTTTCAACCTGCAATCAGCCCCTTAGCACTTTGTGTTGGATTTGGATTCCTGATTGCAAATTTTGCTACATGGCCCACCTTTGCCGCAGCTGGTACGGCATTATCCAGCAAGAAATTAATGCGCATTGGTGTTGCACTCCTAGGTGCCCAAGTCAGTGTTGTTTCACTCAAGGCCATTGGCATAGAAGGTGTCATCACGGTTATTTTGGTAGTTAGCATCACAATTTTTGGAATCTTAGGACTTTCTAAATTATTCAAAATGAGTGGGGATTTAGGTCTGCTTATTGGTGTTGGATTCGGTGTTTGTGGTGCAACTGCTGTTGCAGCAATTCGACCTCAAACTCGTGCGACCGAAGAAGAAACCTCTTATGCAATTGCCCTAATTTCATTGTGTGGAACTCTCTCAATTTTTGTTTTGCCATTCCTTGGAAACTTAATGGGATTAAGTGATGAAACATTTGGTGCCTGGGCTGGTGCTGCAGTACATGATGTTGGTCAAGTTATTGCAACAGCCTCTGTTTGGAGTGATGATGCAGTTAAGTCTGCAATCGTCATAAAGCTCTCACGTGTGTGTTTACTTGCACCAATTGTTTTGATTCTTACACTTCGTCATCGCAAATATCTAAAGGCTCAAGGTCAAAGCGCTCAAGAGTCAGCGAAAGTCCCACTTATTCCATTTTTCGTTTTAGGTTTCATTGCAGTAGCAATCATTCAAAATGTTTTTGAGATTCCAACAGGAATTCATGATGCAATCGTGCTCACTAGCAAGCTCTTACTCGGTGCTGGATTAGTTGCACTTGGTACAGGAGTGCGTTGGAGGGCAATTCGCGCGATCGGTGCACGCCCAATGGTTATGGGCCTGATTGCTTGGGCGTTGGTGGCTGGTGTTGCCCTGGTTGCTGTTCGTGTTACAGGGCTATAAGGTGTAAATATGTGTTCAAAAGTGATGTGTAATATGTGCCAAAAGCCAACCTGGTCAGGTTGTGGCCAACACATTGAGCAGGCTTTGGCTGGGGTGGCCAAAAAAGATCGCTGTCAGGGCCATCAAAATGACCCAAAAGAGCCTGGCTTGTTCTCACGTCTCTTTAGCACCAAAAAGTAGCCAAAAAACGGCAATTTACGCGTAAATGTAATCAATTCGTTACCTCTTAGGCCTATCTGTTCAATGGTATGACCTCTAGGTTGAGCGTGTTACCAGGCCTTGACCCCTTCAAAACCTGATGACCTTTCGAAAGGCTCAACTCTAGAGAAAAGGAAAACAATGTCAGATGTAAACAATGGCATTTCCCGTCGTTCAGTACTTAAGGGTGCTGCAATCGGTGGAGCTGGACTAGTTGCTGGTGGATCACTTCTTGCTGGTTGTGGAAAGAAGCAAGTCACTGGAGATGTTCACTTCACAATTCGTGGAAATCTAAGTGATGCTGGTGCAAAGATTGCGATCGCAGCAAACGATGCTTACACAGCAAAGACTGGCAACAAAGTTATTTCACAGGCAGTTAACTCAGATGACTTCCAGAATAACTTCGTTCAGATTTTGCAAGGAACACCAGATGATGCATTTGGTTGGATGGCCGGATGGCGCACCAATGCACGTGCTGATGCTGGACTACTAGCTGATGTTTCAGAGCAGGTAAAGGCTCTTGGAAGTTCACTTTCAGCTGCTGCAATCCAAGGTGCAACAAATCCTTCAGATGGCAAGCAGTACATCATTCCTACTACTTACTACCCATGGGGACTCCACTACCGTAAGTCAACAATGCAGGAATTGGGTCTTAACCCAGAGAGCATTGCAACATGGGATGACCTAATTAAATTGTGTGAAGCTACACAGAAGAAGGGTCTAGTTGGTTACGCACTTGGCGACAAGGGCGGCTGGGAAGCAATGGGAACATTCGATATTCTCAACATGCGTCTTAACGGATACCAATTCCACATTGACTTGCTTAACGGCAAAGAGCAGTGGACAGATGCCAAGGTTGTAGAAGTCTTCAACCACATGGGCGAATTGATTCCATTCATGAACAAGAACGTTCTTGATATCTCATGGGATGGCATGCGCGATCTTCTACTACAGAAGAAGTGCGGCGCCATGATGATGGGTTCATGGTTTGCTAACGACTTCCTAGCGAAGTCACAAGAAGACTATGACGATCTATGGATCGTTCCATTCCCAGAAATCAATCCAGAGCACGGTATTGACTCAATCGATGCACCACTTGACGGTATTTCAGTTGCCGCAAATGGTAAGAACGTCGAAGGCGGAGCAGACCTTGCAGGATTCTTGGGATCAAAGGAAGGTATTGATGCAGCAGTTGCCGCTGGAGATACAAGTATCTACATCAGCAGCGACTTCGATACATCTACATACGATGCATTCAACAAGCAGAAGCTTGCAGTTCTTGGCGCAGCTAAGAACATCGGCTTCTTCCTTGACCGCGATACTCGCGGTGACTTTGCAGGTCCAGTTGTTGGTCCAGCAATTCAGAGCTTCCTTAAGAATCCAAAAGATCTCACAAAGATTCTTGAAAGCACTCAAGCACAATGGGATGCACTTCCTGCACTTTAATTCGTTAAAATTAACGAATTAGACTAGGGTTAAGAAATGAAAACGGCGGCTGCGAACAAGAAAGTTCGCAGCCGCCGTTCTCTTTCCCGTAACGATCGTTTTACTCTCAGTACATTCGTAGGTATCCCTACTTTATTGCAGGTAGTTTTCTTATGGGGACCCACACTCATCACAGTTGTTCTCTCTTTTACTTACTGGAACGGCATTAATGTCGGTGACATTAAATGGGCCGGTTTTGCAAACTATAAAAACATATTTTTCGGTTCTCCAGTTTTCTATGATGCGCTAAAGAACAACGTCGTCTGGTTACTGTGGTTCACATTCATTGCAACACCACTTGGTATTTTGTTGGCTTACCAATTTGATCGCAAAATTAAGGGTCACCAGATTTATGAAACTATTTTCTATATCCCTGTAGTTCTCTCCCTAGCTATTATCGGAATTATCTGGAACTTCATGCTCCAGCCTGGTGGCTTTGTGCAAGGTGTGATGGGTAGAGATATTGGAAACGCTATTTCTATCTGGGGTAACTACGACATTAATAGCTATGTGATTATGGCTTTGGCCTCCTGGCGCCATATTGGTTACATCATGTTGCTTTATTTAGCTGGCTTAAAGGCCTTTGATTCATCACTTCGGGAAGCATCTGCAATCGATGGTGCGACAGAGTGGCAGACCTTTAGAAAAATCATTTTTCCTACGATGCGCCCAGTTAATGTGATCATCTTGGTAATCACAATTATCGATTCCCTGCGTGCTTTTGACCTTGTTTACATTATTTATGGCACATCAACGGCCTGGCCATTGCTCAATATTTTGGCTTTCCAGAACTTTGCCGGACAGGGTATTTCAATGAAGGGTGCGGCGTATTCAGTTATTGCCCTTGTGCTCTGCGTTGTGCCAATCCTTGTTTATCTGCGCAATGTCTTTAAGGAGGACCTCCAGTGAGTGCAACCATCGTCCAAAATAAAGAGTACAAGAATAAGCAAAAGGTTAAAGATAACTTCATCTCTGCCATTATCGGCTTCTTCGCTTTTGTCTGGATTTTTCCAATCCTTTGGACACTCTGGACTTCACTTCGTCCTTATAACGACATTATTTCCTACGGTGTTTTCTCTTGGCCACGCCATTTAAACCTAGATAACTATTTCCAAGCTTTTCGAGTTATGGGTCTAACGAAATACTTCTTGAATACTCTCTATGTGATGGTACCTAGCGTTATTTTGATCTTATTCTTAGGCTCACTCATTGCCTTCGTAGTATCACGCTACTCATTTAGATTTAATCTCACTCTTCTACTTTTCTTTACTGCTGGCAATATGTTGCCAACTATTGCAACATATATTCCAGTTTTCTGGCTATACATCAAGATCGGTGATTTTTTCGGAAACCGTTCATTGCTCTATAACAACTATTTTGGCATCATTCTTATCCACGTAGCATTCCAAGTTGGTTTTGCTACCTTCGTTCTCTCTTCATATATGAAGACTGTTCCAAAGGAAATTTCAGAGTCCGCAATTCTCGATGGCTGTTCAGTCTTTAGGCACTATTGGAACGTTATGTTGCCGTTGCTTCGCCCACCTCTAGCAGCCCTTGGTGTGTTAATGAGTTGCTGGATTTATAACGACTTCTTTTGGGCGCTGATTTTGATGTCTGAGGATTCCAAGCGTCCAGTGACTTCTGCTCTGCGACAGCTGCAGGGACAGTATGTAACAGACTTTAATTTGCTTGCCGCAGGCGCCAGCATTGTTGCTGCGCCAACGATTATCTTGTTCCTTGTTTTACGTAAGCAGTTTGTTTCAGGCTTAACTCTAGGCGCAACTAAGGGATAAAAAAATGAAGGCAATACAAATCACCGCATTTGGCGGTCCAGAATCCATGCACTTAGTTGATCTAGCCGAACCAGTTCCTGGTCCTGGCCAAGAGGTAATAGAAGTAACCTCAATCGGAATTAACTATGCCGATACACACCAAACTGAAAACTCTTATCTATCTCCACAAAAACTTCCACTAGTTCCAGGTATTGAAGTTGTTGGTATTGCTAATGGCCGTCGTGTGCTCGCACCTGTTGATGGTGGGGGATATGCACAAAAAGCATTAGCCCACTCAGCTGCAATGATTGAGATTCCAAATGGAGTAAGTGATGAACAAGCGTTATGTATGTTGGTGCAAGGTTCAACCGCTTGGCACATCTTAAAAACTGTTGGCCACCTACAAAAAGGTGAAAGCGTAGTTATCCATGCTGCAGCTGGTGGCGTTGGAACTATTGCAATTCAATTGGCAAAGATGTGGGGAGCAAAAGTAATTGCAGTTGCCTCAAGTGAGAGCAAACGAGCACTTGCTAAATCACTTGGTGCTGACGTTGTTATTGATGCAGATCAAGACAAACTTAAAGATGCGATTCTTGAGGCCAATGGCGGAAAGCCGGTTAACTTAGTTCTTGAGATGGTTGGCGGTAAAACTTTTGATGTCAGCCTTGATGTGTTGGCACCATTTGGTCGCTTAGTTACTTTCGGAATGGCTTCACGAACTGCGCCAACACCGATTCATCCAGGTGTGTTAATGGGTGGAACAAAGACCGTAGTGGGATTTTGGTTGGCGCATTGCTTTGGTAAGAAAGAACTTCTTAACGATGTAATTACTGAACTATTTTCATTAGTAATTGAAGGAAAATTAAAGCCAGTAATCGGTGCAACATTTGGCTTAAGTCAGGCCACTGCTGCTCACCAAGCAATGTTGGCCCGCGAAACAACTGGCAAAATCACGCTAAATCCAGCCCTATAAGTAGGTCATTTTTCCAAAGTAGTTAATTGCCTGTACGCTCAGCATTCGATCTGCCCCCCTAGCTCAGTTGGTAGAGCGTTTCCATGGTAAGGAAAAGGTCACCGGTCCGATTCCGGTGGGGGGCTCGAAAGAGTTCTTCACAAGAAGAAGATCTGTTGTAAACGCACAACCCTTGGCGGGGTAGCTCAGCTTGGTAGAGCAAGCGGCTCATAATCGCTGTGTCGTGGGTTCAAATCCCGCCTCCGCTACTAGTTCCACACGCGTGAATTTCGCGCATCGAGAAGGCTCGGGTAACCTGAGCCCCTCGATAACCAATGAAGGAGTAAGACCATGGCAAGCAAGAGCGCGGACGTACGTCCAAAGATCACCATGGCATGCGTTGATTGCAAAGAGCGCAACTACATTACAAAGAAGAACCGCCGCAACGATCCAGACCGCATGGAACTTAAGAAGTTCTGTCCACGTTGCAAGTCTTCAACTCTTCACCGCGAAACTCGCTAATGATCAATCCCGATTCGGTCGGGCGCACCTTCAAGGGTGTGGAAGAAGTTACGGTCACACAATCACAAATTGATGCCTTTGCTGACGTTATTGGCGAAACAGATACAAGCGTTGCACCGCCAACTTTTTCTATTCGCATTTCTCTCTCCCAATATGAATCAATCCTGACTCAACCTGAAATCGGCGTTGACTGGACACGGTTAGTTCATGGAGATCAAAAATTTGAAATCTTCCGCCCCATAGTTGCAGGCGATGTCTTCACATGTTCTGCAACGATTGAAACGCTCAGAGTTGCAGCTGGAAATGAAATTGTCTCTGTGCGATCTGATCTACATAACGGCTCTGAACTAGTGGTTACTTCCTGGTCAACGTTGGTGGTGCGCGGATGATTGAAGTTGGAATGACACTGCCAGAAAAGGTTTTCTATATTGATCGCGCTTTGCTTAAGGCATATGCAGATGCAAGTGGAGATCAAAACCCAATCCACCAAAATGAAGAATTTGCGCTCTCTGTTGGCCTTCCTAATGTTATTTCTCATGGCATGCTCACCATGGCCCTTGCTGGGAAATATGTAACAGAGTGGGCAGGTGGAAGCGCCAATGTGCGTGAGTTCTCAGCTCGCTTTATTAAGCCAGTGATAGTTCCAGCGGGAGAAAAGGTTGATTTAACTGTTGTTGCAACGGTTACTGAAGTTGATGGCAACACAGTCAAACTAGATATCACTGCAACTTCTGCCGGGGTAAAAGTCCTAGGAATGGCAAAGGCCGTAGTAGTTAAATGAGCATTCCAGATTCAGTAACCCAGTTAGCCCAAGCGCGCATGGATGCGCGTGCTGCTAAAGATTTTAAATTAGCTGATAAATATCGTGAAGATCTCATGCATGCAGGTTATGAAGTTGTAGATGTTGCTGGTGGCTATGAATTAAAGCCAAAGAAGCCATACATCACGCTGGCTTATCCACGAGATATTCGCCCAATAGATCTTGAAAATGATGTCACAGTGGGAATCATCGTTGATGGCTTTACAGATGATGCCCTTGAAACTGTGAGAACCGTAAAAGCCAATAGCAATTGCGCAGTTGCAATTATCGCAATCGGTGATGCTGGGGCGCTATTTGAAGAGATGGATAAGCGCACATATTTAATTTCAGTCGCACCTGGTGCTAGCTGGGCAGATTGTGCAAATGTGTTTCTAGAAAAAGTAGCAAGCAAATACGTCGTCGTTATGGATCCCTCCACTCAATTCACCGGTGATGCAATAACACCAGTAGTTGATGAGTTAGCAAAGGGGCAATATGTTGCTGTGGGTTGGCATGGGGGATTAGTTAACTTAGAAGATCAGTGGCGAAGTGTTGACGATAAGGGTGTTGGAGAAGTAGATGTTCTCTTTTCATACTTCATGGCATTTAATCGCGAAGCGATGACACAAGTGGGTGGTTTTAATCCACGTGCTGTTTATTACAGAAATGCCGATATTGAATTCTCACTAAAAATCAGACAAGCCGGTGGCAAACTCTTGCAGATGGATCTACCTCTTACTCAAGGTCGCCATCATGGTTATCACGATGCAGATCCTGATTATCGTGATGCCCAATCAAAGAAGACCTTTGACCGCATCCTGGAGAAGTACAGAGGCAAAGAAGCGATTTTGTCTCCTCGTCGGTAGCCTTAACCCATGACCGATCTATCCAAATACACGAGCTTTCACGTGGGTGGCCCGGCGCAGAAAATTCTTCAAGTATCAACGCAAGAAGAAATCATTGCTGCAATTGAAGAAGCAGGGGATTCACCTATTTTGATCTTAGGTGGAGGAACAAATGTTTTAGTTTCAGATTCAGGCTTTGAAGGCACAGTAATTAGAATTTCAAATAACTCGGTGCAAGCAGAAGTTGATGCATGCAGTGGTGCGACTCTAACCATTGGTGCAGGCGAGGACTGGGATGAGTTAGTTGCAACCACCATTGATCGCGGTTTTGCAGGGCTAGAGACTTTAAGTGGAATTCCAGGAACTGTTGGCGCTGCGCCAATTCAAAACATTGGTGCCTATGGCCATGAAGTCAGTGAGTTCATTACACGCGTGCGTACATATGATCGTGAAAAGAAAGAGATTCGAACCTTTACAAATAGCGAATGTGAATTCTCTTATCGCAGTTCTCACTTTAAATCTCACCCAGGTCGCTACGTTGTTTTGGAAGTTCAATTCCAAATACGACGTGGTGAAATGAGTGATCCCATTACTTATGCCGAACTTTCTAAAAAACTTGGTATCGATATGGGAGATAAGGCATCTGTAGTTGATGTAAGAAAGGCAGTGTTAGAACTTCGCGGAGCTAAAGGCATGCTCATTACTGCGAACGATAAAGACTCCTGGTCAGCAGGCTCTTTTTTTACTAACCCAATTATTTCCCAGCAAGCAGCCGATGGACTTCCAAATGCTGCACCTAAGTGGCCACTAACAGATGGCCGCGTGAAGATTTCAGCTGCATGGCTCATTGAAAACTCTGGAATACACAAAGGCGATGAAGTGGGCGGTGCAAGAATTTCAACTAAGCACGTACTTGCCCTGACTAATGCAGGAACTGCCACAGCTTCAGATATTGCAACGCTTGCGCGCAAAGCACGCGATCAAGTACAGAATACTTTTGGAATTACGTTAGAAGCTGAAGTAAATCTGATTGGTATTGAGATTTAACCTTCAGTTATTAGCTTCTTGATACGCCCGATTCCTTCAACAATGTCAGCATCACTTGTTGCATAGGAAAAACGCAGGTATCCAGAGGGGCCAAAAGCCTCACCAGGTACTGCTGCAACTTCTACTTCTTCCAGAATAAGCGTGGCTAACTCTGCTGAAGTTGTTGGAGTTTTTCCACGAATAGTTTTGCCAAGCACACCCTTTACTGATGGATATACATAGAAAGCACCTTGTGGTGTTGGGCAGACAAAGCCTGGGATCTCATTGATTAAATCAACAATTAACTTGCGGCGACGATCAAATGCCACACCCATTTCATGAACTGCATCTAAGTTGCCAGTCAACGCTGCAATTGCTGCGCGCTGTGAAACGTTAGAAACATTTGACGTCATGTGTGATTGAAGGTTAGTTGCAGCCTTGATGACATCTTTTGGACCAATCATCCAGCCCACGCGCCAGCCAGTCATTGCATAGGTCTTTGCAACACCGTTAATAATGATGCAAGTATCAGCAAGAGCTGGAACTAGAACTGGAAGAGATGGAGCTGTAGCACCGTCATAGAGCAAGTGCTCATAGATTTCATCGCTGATAATCCAGATATTGTTTTTTACTGCCCATTCACCAATAGCTTTAACTTGCTCAACTGAATACACAGAACCAGTCGGGTTAGATGGAGAACAGAAAAGTAGCGCCTTTGTCTTTGGCGTGCGAGCAGCTTCAAGTTGTTCAACTGAAACTAAATAGTTTTGGGTTTCATCGGCAAAGATTTCAACAGCTTTTCCGCCAGCTAATTTGATGCACTCTGGATATGTTGTCCAGAAAGGGGAAGGAAGTAGTACTTCATCACCTGCATCAATAATCGTGGCAAATGCTTGATACACCGACTGCTTGCCACCATTAGTCACGAGCACTTGATCTGCAGTAATTACATAGTTGGAATCACGCTTTGTCTTTGCAACAATCGCATCACGAAGCTCTGGTAGACCTGGTGTTGGTGTGTAGCGATGGTTAGCAACAACTTGTGTTGCAGCAGCAGCTGCTTCAACAACGTATGCAGGTGTTGGAAAATCTGGCTCACCTGCACCAAAACCAATTACTGGTCGCCCGGCAGCTTTGAGCGCTTTAGCCTTGGCATCAACGGCCAAAGTGGCAGATTCAGCGATGGCAGCGATACGCGATGAGATACGTGGAGTCATGGCCCTAAGTCTGCCGTATCTTCAGGCGCGAGTTAGACCTGGGAGGCCTCTTGCCCCTACACTTCGACGCTCACGAGGGTTTGCTTTTCCCTATGGTTTTGCCATGCTCTCGCGAAGGGCAGTAGCTCAATTGGCTAGAGTTGCCGTCTCCAAAGCGGCCGGTTGGGGGTTCGAGTCCCTCCTGCCCTGCACAGTGTTTTACCTGAAGTACTAAACGAAAGGAACGACGATGAGCGAGTCACACGAACAAGTTGCCGAGAAGCTCGGTCTATTTGCGCGCGTCGGTCTTTTCTACCGCCAAGTTGTTAACGAACTCACCAAAGTTGTTTGGCCAACACGTAATCAGTTAACCACCTACACAGCCGTGGTTATGGTTTTCGTAACTTTCGTTATTGCTGTCGTTTCATTGCTTGATCTTGTTCTTACAAAGATCGTCTTCTGGGTATTTGGATAAAGGAAGAACATGAGCGAAGAGATCAAAGCAGACGCCTTCGAGGCTGCGCTGGCAGCATCAGCTAGCGAGATTGCAACGCCTGTCGTTGAGGTAGTTGAAGAAATCGTTGCTGAAGTAGTTTCATCAACTGAGCCTGAATTGGCATTGGCATCTGATGAAGATGGCGATATCGAGTCAGATGAGAATGACCCAAATGCAGAATTCCGTCGCACACTTCGCACAGCGTTGGGCGATTGGTATGTAGTCCACTCTTATGCGGGCTATGAGAAGAAAGTAAAGGGCAACCTTCAAACCCGTATTCAGTCACTTAATATGGAAGATTACATTTTCCAGATTGAAGTTCCTGAAGAAGAAGTGAAGGAATTAAAGAACGGTCAGTTCAAGATGGTTAAGCGCAACATCTACCCTGGCTATGTTTTAGTTCGCATGGATCTCACCGACGAGTCATGGTCAGCAGTTCGTAACACTCCTGGTGTTACAGGCTTTGTTGGCAATGCACATCACCCAAGCCCATTGAGCATGGATGAAGTTGAGAAGATTCTTGCACCACGTCCAGTTAAGAAGTCTGACAAGGTAGATATTCGCCTTATCGACTTTGAAGTTGGCGAATCAGTCACAGTTATGGATGGTCCTTTTGCAACCCTTCCAGCATCGATCTCAGAGATCATGCCAGAGCAGGCAAAACTCAAGGTTCTTGTCTCTATCTTCGGACGTGAAACCCCTGTTGAACTTTCATTTGCCCAAGTACAAAAGATTTAATTTCAAGAACTACTAGAAAACAAAAAGAGGAAAAGAAATGGCACCAAAGAAGAAGGTAACCGGATTCATTAAGTTGCAGATCCAGGCTGGCGCAGCAACACCTGCTCCACCAGTAGGTCCTGCACTCGGTCAGCATGGTGTCAACATCATGGAGTTCGTCAAGGCATACAACGCTGCGACTGAAGCTCAAAAGGGCCAGATCATTCCTGTAGAGATCACTGTCTACGAGGATCGCTCATTCACTTTCATCACTAAGACACCTCCAGCATCACGTTTGATCTTGAAGGCTGCTGGCGTTGAAAAGGGATCTGCAGTTCCACACAAGACCAAGGTTGCAAACATCACCATGGCTCAAGTTGCTGAAATCGCAAAGCTTAAGATGTCAGATCTAAACGCAAACGACATCGACGCAGCTTCAAAGATCATTGCTGGAACAGCGAGATCAATGGGAATCACAACTAACGGATAAATAAAGAATTCTTCTTCTCAGAGTGAGAAGAAAATGTGGGAGAACCGCGCTGGTTCGCTAACCACAACCCAAGAAAGAATGAGGATGAAATGAAGCGCTCAAAGAAATATAACGAGGCTGCAGCAAAGGTAATCAAGGATCACCTTTACACACCACTCGAGGCAGTAACACTTGCCAAAGAAACATCAACAGTTAAGTACAACGCTTCTGTAGAAGTTGCTTTAGTACTTGGCGTTGACCCAAAGAAGGCCGATCAAGCGATCCGCTCAACTGTTAACTTGCCACACGGAACAGGTAAGACTGCTCGCGTTTTGGTTTTTGCTAACGGAGAAAAAGCAGATGCAGCTCGCGCAGCTGGCGCAGATATCGTCGGTGGCGATGAATTGATCGAAGAAGTTTCAAAGGGTCGTCTTGATTACGACGCAGTTGTTTCAACACCAGATCTCATGGGTAAGGTCGGTCGCCTTGGAAAGGTTCTTGGACCACGCGGCTTAATGCCAAACCCAAAGACAGGCACAGTGACAACTGATGTTGCTAAGGCTGTTGAAGATATCAAGGGCGGAAAGATTGAGTTCCGCGTTGATAAGAACTCAAACCTTCACTTCCTTATCGGCAAGGTTTCATTTACTGCCGATCAGCTAGCTGAGAACTACGCAGCAGCGATGGAAGAAGTTATGCGTGCTAAGCCAAACTCTTCAAAGGGTCGCTATGTGCAAAAGGCAGTTGTTTCAACAACTATGGGACCTGGAATCGCAGTAGATCCAAACCTAGTTCGTGAGCCAGTAGCCAACTAAGAATTTGACGGGGGTAGGCCAGCCGGCCTACCCTCTACCCATAACCAAAGACCGCAGGTCTAGATCAACCGCAAGGAAGATCTAAATAAATGAGGAAATCTCAGCCCGCGTAGGTGTTCATGTTAATCCGTGGCGCTTACGCGTTACGGATTTTTTTATTTCCTGTGATCACTAAGTACCAGGAAAGGTGAACCGAATGGCTCGCCCAGATAAAGCATCAGCAGTTGCAGAGCTAACGGAAGACTTCCGTACAGCCACAGCCACTGTCCTTACTGAATATCGCGGACTATCTGTGACTTCAATGAAGGAACTTCGCCGTGCACTTGGTGAAAAGACCAAGTACTCAGTAGTTAAGAACACTCTTACAAAGATTGCAGCAAAGGATGCCGGAGTTGATCTTTCACCAGATCTTCTCGTTGGTCCTTCAGCTGTTGCCTTCATTAAGGGAGACCCAATCGATGCGGCTAAGAGCCTGCGCGATTTCGCAAAAGAGAATCCATTCCTTGTAATCAAGGGTGGAGTCTACGAAGGCAAAGCAGTAACCAAAGAAGAGATCATGCAGCTCGCTAACCTCGAGTCTCGTGAAGTTCTATTGGCAAAGCTTGCTGGTGCGATGAAGGGATCGCTTGCTAAGGCTGCTCGTATTTTCGATGCATTGCGTATCAAGCTTGAAGCAGAACAAGGTGCACCTGCACCAGTAGCAGCAGCTGCACCAGTAGCTGAGGCAGTAGTAGAAGCACCAGCTGCAGAAGCTGTTGCACCAGAAGTTGTGGCTGAAGTTGCTGAAGTTCCAGCAGCAGAAGCAACTGAAGCATCCACAGAAACAGAAGAGAAGGAATAACGAATATGACAAAGCTCAACACACAAGACCTATTGGCACAATTCAAGGAAATGACATTGGTCGAGCTCTCTGAGTTCGTTAAGTCATTTGAAACTGAATTCGATGTAACAGCAGCAGCTCCAGTAGCAGCAGCAGGCGGCGGCGCAGCAGCAGGCGGCGGCGATGCAGCAGCAGCACAAGATGACTTCACAGTTATCTTGGAAAATGCTGGTTCAGCAAAGATTGCAGTGATCAAGGAAGTTCGCGGATTAAATTCAAGCCTTGGCTTGAAGGAAGCGAAGGATCTTGTAGATGCAACTCCAGCGACTCTCCTAGAGAAGGTCAACAAGGAGACAGCAGAAAAGGCAAAGGCAGCCCTAGAGGCAGCTGGCGCAACTGTCACAATCAAGTAATTCGTCAGAGATTGCCCCGCTTGGCATCACGCCAGGCGGGGCTTTTTCTATTCCCAGCCCCTTATTCACATTTTTTGGACAATTGACTGACAAATCCCCCTCTTGGGGGGTATAAGCCCTGGGTTGGACAGGGTTGGGGGGTGCGCGATACCCTGCACCTTCGCACAAAATTCAAATGGTCAGGGCATATAGCGGCTGAGACCTAATAGTTGTGCGTCCCCGCTTTACTGTCTGGAAGGACATATCTTGGCCGCGAATAAAAAATCATCAGTAGCCCCACGCCGAATCTCTTTCGCAAAAATCCGTGAACCTCTCGAAGTTCCTAACTTATTAGCGTTGCAAGTTGAAAGCGTTGACTGGTTATTGGGCAACGATGCATGGCGCTCACGTATTGCTGCAGCCGATTCAATGAATCGCGGAGAAATCCCAACAACTTCTGGCTTGGAAGAAATCTTTGAAGAGATTTCACCAATCGAAGATTTCCAGGGATCAATGTCACTCTCATTCCGCGATCACCGTTTCGAGCCACCTAAGTACTCAATTGGTGAGTGCAAAGAGCGCGACATGACATATTCACAACCATTATTCGTAACAGCAGAGTTTACAAACAACATCACTGGTGAAATTAAGTCACAGACAGTTTTCATGGGCGACTTCCCAGTTATGACTCCACGCGGAACTTTCGTTATTAACGGAACAGAGCGCGTTGTTGTTTCACAGCTAGTTCGCTCACCTGGTGTTTACTTCGAGCGCACAATTGAAAAAGCTTCTGATAAGGATGTTTTCACAGCTAAGGTAATTCCTAGCCGTGGTGCATGGCTTGAGTTTGAAGTTGATAAGAAAGATTTGGTTGGTGTTCGCATCGACCGCAAGCGTAAGCAGTCTGTAACTGTCTTCTTGAAGGCACTTGGTTGGACTGAAGAACAGATTCTTGAAGAGTTCGGTGATTTCGAATCAATGCGTGCAACTCTTGAAAAAGATACTGTTAAAACACAGGATGAGGCGCTGCTAGATATCTACCGCAAGCTACGTCCAGGTGAACCACCAACTAAGGAAGCTGCACAGAACTTAATTGAAAACCTTTACTTCAACCCAAAGCGCTACGACTTGGCCAAGGTCGGTCGCTTTAAGGTTAATAAGAAGCTAGGTCTTGATCTAGAACTGAAGGCATCACTACTTACTATTTCTGACATCGTTGCAACGCTGCGCTACCTAGTAGCCCTGCACCGCGGAGATGTATTGATGGAGTACGGCCGCGAAGTTCGCGTTGAAAAGGACGATATCGATCACTTCGGTAACCGTCGCCTACGTACCGTTGGTGAACTTATTCAAAACCAGGTTCGCATCGGTCTTTCACGTATGGAACGTGTTGTTCGTGAACGTATGACTACGCAAGATGTTGAAGCGATTACGCCACAGACGTTGATCAACATCCGTCCAGTAGTTGCATCAATTAAGGAGTTCTTCGGAACTTCTCAGTTGTCACAGTTCATGGACCAAACAAATCCATTGTCAGGACTTACACACAAGCGCCGTCTTTCAGCACTTGGACCTGGTGGTCTTTCACGAGATCGCGCAGGCTTTGAAGTTCGTGACGTTCACCCATCTCACTACGGACGTATGTGCCCAATTGAAACTCCTGAAGGACCAAACATCGGTCTTATCGGTTCACTTGCAACATATGGTCGCGTAACTGCATTTGGATTTATCGAAACTCCTTATCGCAAAGTTTCAAAGGGTCGCGTAACCGATCAAGTTGATTACTTAACTGCTGATGAAGAAGACGAGCACATTATTGCTCAGGCAAATGCACCATTAACTGAAGACTCTCACTTTGCTGAAGCACGCGTACTTGTACGTCGTCGTGGTGGCGAAGTTGAATACATCCCAGCTGATGAAGTTGATTACATGGATGTTTCTCCACGTCAGATGGTGTCTGTTGCAACAGCGATGATTCCATTCCTTGAGCACGATGATGCTAACCGTGCGTTGATGGGTTCTAACATGATGCGCCAGTCAGTTCCGCTGATGCGCGCTGAAGCACCACTTATCGGTACAGGCATGGAGTTCCGTGCAGCCGTTGATGCTGGTGATGTTGTAACTGCAACTAAGGCTGGCGTTGTTACTGAAGTATCTGCTGAAGAAGTAAAGGTCATGGCAGATGACTCCACATACCAAACATATTCACTTCACAAGTTCACACGTTCCAACCAAGGAACTTCATATAACCAGAAGGTTATTGTCTCTGAAGGTCAGCGCGTTGAAGTTGGCTCAGTAATTGCTGATGGTCCATGTACCGAACTTGGTGAAATGGCTCTTGGTAAGAACTTGCTCGTGGCATTTATGTCATGGGAAGGTCACAACTATGAAGATGCGATTATCTTGTCGCAGCGCCTAGTTCAAGACGATGTTTTGACATCAATTCACATCGAGGAATACGAAGTAGATGCACGCGACACCAAGCTTGGTGCCGAAGAAATCACTCGCGATATTCCTAACGTTTCAGAGGAAGTTCTAGCTGATCTAGATGAGCGCGGAATCATCCGTGTTGGCGCTGATGTTGTACCTGGCGATATCTTGGTTGGAAAGGTAACTCCTAAGGGAGAAACTGAACTAACTCCTGAAGAGCGTTTGCTCCGTGCAATCTTTGGTGAGAAGGCTCGTGAAGTTCGCGATACATCTCTTAAGGTTCCACACGGTGAATCAGGAAAAGTTATTGGCGTAAAGATCTTCGAATCTGAAGAAGGCTTTGAGTTAGCAGCTGGCGTTAACCAATTGGTTCGCGTTTATGTTGCACAAAAGCGCAAGATTCAAGATGGTGACAAGCTTGCTGGTCGCCACGGTAACAAGGGTGTTATTTCTAAGATTCTTCCAGTTGAAGATATGCCATTCCTTGAAGATGGAACTCCAGTAGATGTTGTCCTTAACCCACTCGGTGTACCTGGTCGTATGAACGTTGGTCAGGTTCTTGAAATGCACTTAGGTTGGGTTGCAAAAACTGGTTGGGATCTATCTGGTGTCGATGAAGCGTGGCAGAAGCACATGCGCGCAATCGGTGCTGAAAAGGGAGAACCAGGAACTAAGTTTGCAACACCGGTATTTGATGGTGCGCTAGAAGATGAAATCTCTGGTCTTCTTTCAGCAACATTGCCTAACCGCGATGGCAATCAATTAATTGGTCGTTCAGGAAAGGCCCGTTTATTTGATGGCCGTTCTGGCGAGCCATACCCAACACCAATTTCAGTTGGATACATGTACATCTTGAAGCTGCACCACTTGGTGGACGACAAGATTCACGCACGTTCAACTGGTCCATACTCAATGATCACGCAACAGCCACTGGGTGGAAAAGCTCAGTTCGGTGGTCAGCGATTTGGTGAGATGGAAGTGTGGGCACTTGAAGCTTATGGTGCTGCTTACACACTTCAAGAACTTCTCACAATTAAATCTGACGACGTTCTAGGACGCGTAAAGGTTTACGAAGCAATTGTTAAGGGCGAAAACATTCCTGAACCAGGCATCCCTGAATCATTCAAGGTGCTTATTAAGGAAATGCAGTCCCTATGTCTCAATGTTGAAGTGCTTTCTTCAGAAGGTGTCGCAATTGAAATGCGCGATACAGATGAAGAAGTATTCCGTGCCGCCGAAGAGCTAGGTATCAACTTGTCACGAGTTGAGCCAAGCAGCGTAGAAGAAGTGTGAGAGGGATAAAACCATGTTAGACGTTAACTTCTTTGATGAACTACGTATCGGCCTTGCATCGGCTGAGAATATTCGCGAATGGTCTTTTGGCGAAGTAAAAAAGCCAGAGACAATTAACTACCGCACACTTAAGCCTGAAAAGGACGGCCTATTCGACGAGAAGATCTTCGGACCAACTCGTGACTGGGAATGTTATTGCGGTAAGTACAAGCGCGTTCGATTTAAGGGAATCATCTGCGAGCGATGCGGTGTTGAAGTAACACGTGCAAAGGTTCGTCGCGAACGTATGGGTCACATCGAGCTAGCAGCTCCTGTTACTCACATCTGGTACTTCAAGGGTGTTCCATCACGCCTTGGCTACCTACTTGATCTTGCTCCAAAGGATCTAGAAAAGGTTATTTACTTCGCTGCTTACATGATCACAGTTGTTGACACAGAAGCGCGTGAAGAAGATATGCCACAACTTGAAAAGAAGTTGGCTAATGATCGCAAGAAGATCGAAACACGTCGCGATAACGATCTAGATGTTCGTACCAAGAAGCTTGAATCAGATCTAGCAGAGCTTGAAGCTGAAGATGCTAAGTCAGATGTGAAGCGTAAGGTCCGCGAATCTGCAGAGCGTGAACTTAAGTCAATCCGTGATCGTTCAGAGCGCGAGCTTGATCGCCTTGAAAGTGTATGGACTCGCTTTAAGAACTTGAAGGTTCAAGATCTTGAGGGTGATGAAAACCTTTACCGCGAAATGCGCGATCGTTATGGAATGTATTTCAAGGGAGATATGGGTGCTGCTGCAATTAAGCATCGCCTAGAGACTTTTGATCTTGAGACTGAGCACAAGATGCTTACCGACCTTTCAGAAAATGGAAAAGGTGCAAAGAAGACTCGTGCAATCAAGCGCTTGAAGGTTGTTAACGCATTCCTTACAACAAGCAACAAGCCAGCATCAATGGTTCTTGATTGCGTTCCAGTTATTCCACCTGATCTACGTCCAATGGTTCAACTCGATGGTGGTCGCTTTGCGACTTCAGATCTCAACGATCTATACCGCCGCGTTATCAACCGTAACAACCGTTTGAAGCGTCTAGCTGATCTTGGTGCACCAGAGATTATCGTTAACAACGAAAAGCGTATGTTGCAGGAAGCTGTAGATGCCTTGTTTGATAACGGTCGTCGTGGTCGTCCAGTTACAGGTCCAGGTAACCGTGCACTGAAATCACTTTCAGACATGCTCAAGGGTAAGCAGGGACGTTTCCGTCAGAACTTGCTCGGAAAGCGCGTTGATTACTCAGGTCGTTCAGTAATTGTTGTTGGTCCACAGTTGAAGCTGCACCAGTGCGGTCTTCCAAAGCAGATGGCACTTGAACTCTTCAAGCCATTCGTAATGAAGCGACTTGTTGACCTTAACCACGCGCAGAACATTAAATCTGCAAAGCGCATGGTTGAACGTGCTCGTCCAGTTGTGTGGGATGTTCTTGAAGAAGTTATTGCAGAGCATCCAGTACTTCTCAACCGCGCACCTACCCTTCACCGTTTGGGTATTCAAGCTTTCGAACCACAGTTGGTAGAAGGTAAGGCAATTCAGATTCATCCACTCGTTTGTACAGCTTTTAACGCTGACTTCGACGGTGACCAGATGGCAGTTCACTTGCCGCTATCTGCTGAAGCACAGGCTGAAGCTCGTATCTTGATGTTGTCTTCAAACAACATCTTGTCACCAGCTAACGGTCGCCCAATTACTTCACCAACACAGGACATGGTTCTTGGTCTTTATTACTTGACCATGGTTCGCGATGGTGAACTAGGAGAAGGTCGTGCATTTAGCTCGATTGCAGAAGCAATCATGGCTCATGATCAACATTCAGTTTCATTGCAGGCAAAGATCAAGATCCGTCTTGGTAACTCAACTGAAACTATTGAAACAACAATTGGTCGCGCTTTGTTTAACGAAGCGCTCCCAGCTGATTTCCCATATGTAGACATCGATGTAACTAAGAAGCAACTTGGTGGCATTGTTGATCGCCTTGCTGAGTTCTATCCAAAGGTTGTTGTTGCACAAACGCTTGATGCGTTGAAGGCACTTGGCTTCCACTGGGCAACTCGCGCAGGAGCAACTATTGGTATTGAAGATGTTGTTACACCTCCACGCAAGAAGGAAATCCTTGAGAGCTATGAAACACAGGCTGACAAGGTTCAATCTCAATATGAAAAGGGACTCATCACTGATGACGAGCGTCGTCAGGAATTGATCGAGATCTGGACAAAGGCAACAGCTGAAGTGGGTAAAGAGATGGAAGAAAACTTCCCTCGCGTTAACCCAGTTTGGATGATGGTCTTCTCTGGTGCTCGTGGAAATATGATGCAGATCCGTCAGATTGCAGGTATGCGCGGACTCGTAGCAAATCCAAAGGGTGAAATTATTCCTCGCCCAATTAAATCTAACTTCCGTGAAGGTCTTTCTGTACTTGAGTACTTCATTTCTACTCACGGTGCACGTAAGGGTCTTGCAGATACAGCGCTTCGTACCGCTGACTCTGGTTACCTAACACGTCGTCTTTGCGACGTTGCTCAGGATGTCATCATCCGTGAAGAAGATTGCGGTACTGATCGCGGTCTTGTTCTACAGATTGGTGTTCGTCAAGAATCTGGCGGCCTAGTTAAGTTTGATCACGTTGAAACTTCAGTATTTGGTCGCACATTGGCCGATGATGTTGAAGTTGATGGCAAGGTCATCCTGCCTGCTGGCACAGATCTTGGAGATCGCAACATTGATGAACTCGTTGCAGCTGGAGTAGATGAAGTAAAGATTCGCTCAGTTCTAACTTGCGATAGCAAGGTCGGACAGTGCGCAGCTTGCTACGGTCGCTCACTTGCAGCAGGACAACGTGTTGCAGTTGGTGAAGCAGTTGGAATCATTGCAGCACAGTCAATCGGTGAGCCTGGTACACAGCTAACAATGCGTACCTTCCACACTGGTGGTGTTGCCGGTGATGACATCACTCACGGTCTTCCACGTATCGTCGAGCTCTTCGAAGCACGTACGCCTAAGGGTGTTGCTCCAATCGCTGAAACAGCAGGTGTTGTTTCATTCCGTGAGGATGTAAAGGGCAAGAAGATTGTCGTAACTCCAGATGATGGTGGCGAAGAAGTTGCTTACCCAATTACTCGTCGTCAGAAGCTACTTGTAGAAGAAGGTTCACGCGTTGAAGTTGGCCAGAAGATGGTCGTTGGCGCAATTGATCCAAAACAGGTACTTCGTATTCTTGGACCACGTGCAACTCAAGTTCACTTGGTAAATGAAATTCAATCTGTTTATCGCTCACAGGGCGTAGGCATTCACGATAAGCACATCGAAGTAATCGTTCGCCAAATGCTAAAGCGCATCACAGTGCTTGAAGCAGGAGATGCCGATCTACTTCCAGGTGAGCTCGTTGAGCGCGGTCGCTTTGAGACTGAAAACCGTCGCGTAGTTACGACTGGTGGAAAGGCAGCCTCAGGTCGCCCAGAACTTATGGGTATCACTAAGGCATCACTTGCAACTGAATCATGGTTGTCAGCTGCTTCATTCCAGGAAACAACTCGCGTTCTAACCGATGCTGCCCTTTCAGAGAAGAGTGATCCATTGCTCGGACTGAAGGAGAACGTCATCATCGGTAAGTTGATTCCAGCAGGTACTGGTCTTGCTCGTTACCGCAACATTCGTGTTGAGCCAACAGAGGAAGCCAAAGCCGCTGTTTATGCAGCTTATGATGAATATGACTTCACACCATTTGACCAACAGGGTTCAGGTGAAGCAGTACGTCTTGATGAGGTAGAAATTCCTCGTTAAAGAATAATTAAATGAAAAGGGCTCCCTTCGGGGAGCCTTTTTTATTACACTCACATAATGAGCAACGATGAGAAATTCCATGTGCAGCGCCACTCTGATCGAGAAGTTCACGATCGCTTGAATGTCAACGCACTTCTTGATTCCCAATACGTTGCACACGTTGGCTTCATTGATCCAGATATCAACGCACCTTTTGTTGTACCCATGGGTTTTGCTAGAGATGAAAACCGGATTCTGATTCATGGTTCAACAGGCTCTCGCATCATGAGGGCAATTGCAAAGGGAATAGATCTCTGTGTGACAGTCACTCAACTCAATGCAATCGTTGTTGCGCGCTCTGCATTTAACTCATCTATGAACTATGAATCAGTAATGATCTTTGGAAAAGCACGAGTGCTAAAGAAAGATGAAAAAGATGTTGCACTTGAGCGCATAACAACAAAGTTAGTTCCTGGATTGTGGGAATACGGCCGCACGATGACTAAGAAAGAATCTGCAGCAACAATGATTGTTGAACTGAGCTTGGAAAAGATTTCAGCTAAGGCGCGAAGTGGTGATCCATCCGATGATGAAGAGGATCTAGACCTTCACTTGTGGGCAGGAATCATTCCGCTAAAAACTGTTCAAGAGAGTGCAATTACTGCCAAAAATGCCGCTGGGATTGCCGTCCCGCCACATATTAAGTAGTTATTTGTGCAGGTTAGCCAATCGATCAAGGATTGGTGGGTGTGAATAATGCACCGCAACATAAACCGGGTGTGGGTTTAAGTTAGAAAGTGATTCACGAGAGAGCTTCTTAAGGGCGTTATACATATGCTCGCGAGCACCTGGATATGTGTCAATTGAATACTGGTCTGCTTGATATTCATTGCGGCGTGAGAATGAGTTATTAATCAAGCCCAGCAGCGTTGAAACAGGGCTAAAGAGTAAGAAGAAGGCCAGCATAGATAGATGAAAACTTGGAGTATCTGAGCCAAGGGCCTTGGAAAGATTTGGATTACCGAGTAGCCAACCCATAAGAGAGAAGATAATGAGGGTTTGCAGATTACTAAAAGCAAACATGGTGTAAACATGCTTGCGCTTGTAGTGGCCTACTTCGTGAGCAAGTACAGCAACTGTTTCCTGGGTTGAGAGTTTTTCAATCAAAGTGTCGTAGAGACCAATGATTTTAACTTTGCCCATTCCAGAAAAGAATGCATTCAACTTAGTAGAGCGCTTAGAAGCATCCATCTCATAGAGCTTAGAAAGTGGGAAGCCTTGCTTCTGGCAATAATCCTCAACCGCAGTGCGCAGTTCACCTTCAGGAAGTGGCTTTAACTTATTAAACATTGGAAGGAAAATGCGTGTGCCAAAGATAAACATGAATAGGGAGAAGGCAGCAAAGAGCGCCCAGGCGATAATCCAGAACTGGCTTTGTAGTTCTTGATAGATCCAGGCAACTGCATAGAGAAGGACTAATCCAAGTGCTAGAGAAATAAGCAGTTGCTTTATTGCATCTTGGAAAAACAGCTTCTTGGTTGATTTATTGAATCCAAATTTTTCTTCAATCACAAAAGTTGAGTAGTAGCCTGCAGGAAGATTCGCAATTGTTGAAATAAGGATCAAAATCGCAATGAAAACCACGGTAATGAGCAGATTGTTGTTCAAACGATCGCGCAGCTGAGCATCGAGCCAAGAAAAGCCGCCCAAAATGATGGCGGCCAGAATGGTCACGGTGCTAATCAGGGTCGTGAGCATTTCAAAGCGGTATTTGGCCGTGCCATAGGCCATGGATTTGGCGTATTCCTCGGGGTTGAAGATTTCAGCGCCCTCAGCGCTGATGGGCTGGTTCTTTGAGCGCTCATTGAGGTAGTTGATGACCATCCCGGCGCTGAAATCAATTAGGACAAATAGGACAATTCCCAGGAGGAGTAGATCTGATGTGCTCATAGGCGTGATTATGGGGGATTTTGCCTCGACACGCCCGGATGTGAAAAAGTAGGCCTTTGCCCACAATCTAGGGGATTAAAGGAGTAAAAGGGCGATTTGCCTCGCATGAGCCCGCTGGGTTACCCTTCGCGTCTGCTCTTTTTTAGAGCTTTATTGCTTGTGCTGTGAATAAGTTGAAAAACTTTTTACATCATCTATGCGAAGCGGGTGCAACACACCCGACCGCGTGGGTCGGCAATTGAGCGTGAATAAAGATCAGTAACGAAGTTACGAATGGAGATGAAGTGCCAACAATTCAACAGCTAGTTCGTCGTGGTCGTGCAGAAAAGATCACGAAGACAAGCACACCTGCACTTAAGGGTTCACCACAACGACGCGGTGTTTGCACACGCGTTTATACAACAACCCCTAAGAAACCAAACTCTGCACTTCGCAAAGTTGCACGTGTTCGCCTTACTAGTGGCATGGAAGTCACTGCATACATTCCTGGTGAAGGTCATAACTTACAAGAGCACTCCATTGTTCTTGTTCGTGGTGGTCGTGTAAAAGATCTACCAGGTGTTCGTTACAAGATCATTCGCGGATCACTAGATACACAAGGTGTTAAGAACCGTAAGCAATCACGTTCTCGTTACGGTACTAAGAGAGAGAAGAAGGCTAGCTAATGCCACGTAAAGGTCCGGTAGTTAAGTCTCCAGTTGTTTCAGATCCTGTTTACAACTCACCAGTTGTTACTGCGCTCATTAACCGTGTATTACTAAACGGTAAGCGTTCAACCGCTGAGTCAATTGTTTACGATGCTCTAGAAGGTTGCCGCAAGAAGACTGAAGTAGATCCACTCATTACTTTGAAGCGCGCACTAGATAACATCAAGCCAGCCGTTGAAGTACGTTCACGCCGCGTTGGTGGAGCTACATACCAGGTACCTGTTGAAGTTAAAGCAGGCCGTTCAACAACTTTGGCACTTCGCTGGTTAATTGACTACTCACGTTCACGTCGTGAAAAGTCAATGGCAGAGCGCCTAACTAATGAATTAATCGATGCAAGCAATGGCCTTGGTGCTGCTGTAAAGCGTCGCGAAGACACTCACAAGATGGCTGAAGCCAACAAGGCTTTTGCTCATTACCGCTGGTAAGTACTAACTAACCCGAAGAATTTAGAAACGACGAGAAGAGGAATATAAGTGTCAGCAGTAGAGAACATCGATCTAGCTACGGTTCGCAATATCGGAATCATGGCTCACATCGACGCGGGCAAAACCACTACTACTGAGCGCATCCTTTTCTACACAGGAATTAACTACAAGATCGGTGAAGTGCACGAAGGTGCTGCAACGATGGACTGGATGGAGCAGGAGCAAGAGCGCGGTATCACTATTACTTCTGCTGCAACTACTTGTATGTGGGATAAGCATCTGATCAACATTATTGATACACCAGGTCACGTGGACTTCACAGTTGAAGTAGAGCGTTCACTTCGTGTTCTAGATGGTGCAGTTGCAGTATTCGATGGCGTTGCAGGTGTTGAGCCACAATCAGAGACAGTATGGCGTCAAGCAGATCGTTATTCAGTTCCTCGTATTTGTTTTATTAACAAGCTAGACCGCACAGGTGCTTCATTTGATAAGTGCGTAGGCATGATCAAGGATCGCCTCAATGCAGTTGCATTAGTTCTACAACTTCCAATCGGTAACGAATCAGATTTCCTTGGAGTAGTTGACCTCATTGCAATGAAGGCGCTGACATGGCGCGGAGAAACACAAAAGGGCGAAGATTACGCAATCGAAGAGATTCCAGCTGACATGGCTGATAAGTGCAAGCAAGCTCGTCACGACATGATCGAAACTCTTGCTGAAAATGATGATGTTGTTATGGAGAAGTACCTAGAAGGTGCTGAACTCTCAGATGTTGAAATCATTGCTGGTATCCGCCGTGCAACTCTTGCAGCAAAGCTCACACCAGTACTAACTGGTTCAGCTTTCAAGAACAAGGGTGTTCAGCCAATGCTTGATGCAGTAGTTCGCTACCTGCCAAGCCCACTAGATGTTGAATCAATCGTCGGTACAGATATGAACAATGCTGAAGTTGAGGTAATCCGTCACCCTGAGAACAAGGAGCCATTTGCCGCTCTTGCTTTCAAGATCATGACTGACCCACACCTAGGAAAGCTCACATTCATCCGCGTTTATTCAGGTGTTCTACAAACTGGCTCAACAATCCTTAACTCAAATAAGGATCGCAAAGAGCGCATCGGAAAGATCTACCAGATGCACGCCAACAAGCGCGAAGAGCGTGACAACGTTGGTGCAGGAATGATCGTTGCTGTTATGGGTCTTAAGGACACAACAACAGGTGAAACTCTCTGTGATCCAGCTAAGCCAGTAATCCTTGAGTCAATGGATTTCCCAGCTCCAGTTATCTCTGTTGCTATTGAGCCAAAGACAAAGGGTGACCAAGAAAAACTTGGCGTTGCTATTCAGCGTCTTTCTGAAGAAGATCCAACTTTCCACGTTAATACTGACGAAGAAACAGGCCAGACAATCATCGCGGGTATGGGTGAACTTCACCTTGAAATCCTTGTTGACCGTATGCGCCGTGAGTTCAAGGTTGAAGCAAATGTTGGTAAGCCACAAGTTGCTTACCGCGAAACATTGCGCAAGGCCGTTGCTCGTCACGATTACACACACAAGAAGCAGACTGGTGGTTCTGGACAGTTTGCAAAGATTCAAATTGCTGTTGAGCCACTTCCAACTGGTGAAGTTGAAGGCGGATATGAATTCGTAAATAAAGTCACTGGAGGCCGCGTTCCACGCGAGTACATCCCTTCAGTTGATGCAGGTTGTAAGGAAGGTATGGCTGCTGGTCCACTAGCTGGCTACCCAATTACAGATGTACGAGTAACTCTTCTTGATGGTGCGTATCACGATGTTGACTCATCGGAGCTCGCTTTCAAGATTGCTGGTCTAGCAGCGTTTAAGGAAGCAGCAAAACTTGCTGATCCTGCGATTCTAGAACCAGTGATGAGAGTCGAAGTTGTTACCCCTGAAGACTTCATGGGTGATGTCATCGGCGATCTCAACAGTCGTCGTGGCCAAATCCAGGCCATGGATGAGCGGTCAGGTGCCCGCGTTGTTAGGGCGCTAGTTCCATTGTCAGAGATGTTCGGCTATGTCGGAGATCTTCGCTCTAGAACTCAAGGTCGCGCGAGCTATTCAATGGAATTCGATTCGTATGCCGAAGTACCTGGCAACGTAGCGAAGGAAATCATTGCAAAAGTTCGTGGCGAATAACCCTAATAAAAAGCACAACCCCTAATAACTAAGCACTAGAAAACGAAAGAGGAAACGAAATGGCAAAAGCCAAGTTTGAGCGCACAAAGCCGCACGTAAACATCGGCACCATCGGTCACATTGACCACGGTAAGACAACTCTTACTGCGGCAATTTCCAAGGTGTTGCATGACAAGTATCCAACTCTTAACGCAGCAACAGCTTTCTCTGATATCGATAAGGCACCAGAAGAGCGTCAACGCGGAATTACAATCTCTATCGCTCACATTGAGTACCAGACAGAGAAGCGTCACTACGCACACGTTGACTGCCCAGGCCACGCTGACTACATCAAGAACATGATCACTGGAGCTGCACAGATGGACGGAGCAATCCTCGTCGTAGCAGCTACTGATGGTCCAATGCCACAGACAAAGGAGCACGTTCTCCTTGCTCGTCAGGTAGGCGTTCCATCAATCGTTGTTGCACTTAATAAGTCAGACATGGTTGATGACGAAGAAATTCTTGAACTCGTTGAAATGGAAGTTCGTGAACTTCTATCTAAGTACGAGTTCCCAGGAGATGACACTCCAATCGTTCGCATCTCTGCACTTAAGGCTCTCGAAGGAGACGCTGCATGGGGCGAGAAGATCATCGAACTCATGGATGCAGTAGATGCATTTATTCCACAGCCAGCACGTGAAGTTGATAAGCCATTCCTTATGCCAGTTGAAGACGTTTTCACAATTACAGGTCGTGGAACAGTTATCACTGGTCGTATTGAGCGCGGCATCGTTAAGGTCAACGAAGAAGTTGAAATCGTTGGCATCCGCGAGCTCGCACAGAAGACAACAGTTACAGGCGTTGAAATGTTCCGTAAGTTGCTCGACGAAGGTCAAGCAGGCGAGAACGTTGGACTACTTCTTCGTGGTCTAAAGCGTGAAGACGTTGAGCGTGGACAGGTTGTTTGCAAGCCAGGATCAATCACACCTCACACAGAGTTTGATGCATCTGCATACATCCTTTCAAAGGATGAAGGCGGACGTCACACACCATTCTTCAACAACTACCGTCCACAGTTCTACTTCCGTACAACTGACGTGACTGGTGTTGTAACTCTTCCAGCAGGAACCGAAATGGTTATGCCTGGCGATAACACTGAAATGTCAGTAACACTGATTCAGCCAATCGCAATGGAAGAAGGACTTCGCTTCGCAATCCGTGAAGGTGGCCGCACAGTAGGTGCTGGTCGCGTTACAAAGATTAAGAAGTAAATAGCAGCAAAGAATTAAATGTTTGAGCCCGGCGGTGTAAAAGCCGCCGGGTGAAAAACAAAAGCTTGATAACTACATTTAAACGAAGTATTAATACGAAGGAGAACGACATGGCGGGACAAAAGATCCGCATTCGACTCAAGGCCTACGACCATGAGGTGATTGACTCTTCAGCGAAGAAAATCGTTGAAACAGTTGAGCGCACTGGTGCAACGGTCGCGGGTCCAGTGCCGCTACCAACAGAGAAGAACACTTACTGTGTTATTCGCTCTCCTCACAAATATAAGGACAGCCGCGAACACTTCGAGATGCGCACACACAAGCGCTTAATCGACATCATCGACCCAACACCTAAGACTGTTGATTCATTGATGCGTCTTGATTTGCCTGCAGGCGTCGACATCGAGATTAAGCTCTAAGGAAAGGACGACAGTAAATGACATATACAACTCAAGGCGCTGGCTCGTCCATCAAGGGCGTCCTCGGTAAGAAACTTGGAATGACACAGGTTTTTGATGCTAACAACAAGATGGTTCCTGTAACCGTTGTTGAAGCTGGTCCATGCGTAGTTACACAGATTCGTACACCTGAGAAAGATGGTTACTCAGCTGTTCAAATCGCATACGGTGCAATCGACCCAAAGAAGATTACAAAGCCACTTGCTGGCCACTTCGCTAAAGCTGGCGTGACACCACGTCGCTCTGTTGCAGAACTTCGCACACTTGATACAACTTCTTATTCAGTTGGACAAGAACTAGGTGCCACAGTATTTGCAGCTGGTGAATTAGTTGATGCAACTGGAACAAGCACAGGTAAGGGAACTGCTGGTGTTATGAAGCGCCACGGTTTCGGTGGTCTTGGTTCATCTCACGGTGTTGATCGTAAGCACCGTATGCCAGGTTCAATCGGTGCATGTTCAACACCAGGTCGCGTTTTCAAGGGAATGCGTATGGCAGGAGTTATGGGTGGCGTTCGCATTACAACTCAAAACCTTGTTGTGCACTCTGTTGATGCAGACCGCAACCTACTTCTTATTAAGGGATCAGTTCCTGGTCCTGACGGACAACTAGTTTTCATTCGCTCTGCTGCAAAGCATGCGATCTTTGAAACTGCAAAGGCTGGTGCATAATCATGGCGCTTACTCTTGAAGTAAAAAACACCGAAGGTAAGAAGGTTGGATCTGTAGATCTACCAGCTGAGATCTTCGATGCACAGACAAACGTTCCGCTGATTCACCAAGTCGTAACAGCGCAATTAGCTGCTGCACGTCAAGGTACTCAAAAGGCTAAGAACCGTGGTGAAACATCTGGTTCAGGTAAGAAGCCTTTCAAGCAGAAGGGAACCGGACGCGCGCGTCAGGGTTCAATTCGTGCACCGTTGCAACGCGGTGGTGGTGCAGCACATGCTGTTCGCCCACGTTCATATTTCCAACGCACACCAAAGAAAATGATTGCTGCAGCTTTGCGCGGAGTTCTCTCTGATCGCCAACGCAATGATCGTATTCACGTGCTGGATTCAATCTCTTCAGCTCCTTCAACAAAGGCAGCTATTGCAGCAGTTCGTCAGTTCTCAGAGCGCAAGAATCTTCTTGTAGTTGTCTCTCGTACTGAAGATCTTGCATGGCGTTCACTTCGTAACGCAGATGACCTACATCTTCTTGTTCCAGATCAGTTGAACGCCTATGACATCCTAAAAAGCGATGACATCGTCTTCTCTGAAAGTGCGATCAAGGATTTCCTAGCTGGCCCACGTAAGGTGGCAAAGGCTGTTGCACGTGAGAGCGAGGTCAACGCATGAAAGATTACCGCGATGTACTAGTAGCACCTGTTGTCTCTGAAAAGAGCTACGGCCTGCTTGATGAAAACAAGTACACATTTATTGTTTCACCAGATGCTAATAAGACAGAGATCAAGATCGCTGTTGAAAAAGTCTTTGGTGTAAAGGTGCTTAGCGTTAACACCATGAACCGTCAGGGTAAGAACAAGAAGACCCGTTTCGGTGATGGAAAGCGTAAAGACACAAAGCGCGCAATTGTGCAGGTAGCAGCTGGCGACCGTATCGACATCTTCGGGGGACCGGTTTCCTAAGGGAAAGCGGACTTCTAAGAGAAAAGGATCATCATGGCACTTCGTAAATTAAAGCCAACGACCCCGGGTCAACGCGGCGCAAGCGTTCCAGATTTCGCTGAAATCACACGCTCTACTCCAGAAAAATCTTTGGTACGTCCAATCCACTCAAAGGGTGGTCGTAACAATGCAGGTCGCATCACTGTTCGTCACCAAGGTGGCGGTCACAAGCGTGCGTATCGTTTGATTGACTTTGTCCGTAACGATAAAGATGGTGTGCCAGCAAAGGTCGCTCACATTGAGTACGACCCAAACCGCACAGCACGTATCGCTCTACTGCACTATGCAGATGGAGAAAAGCGTTACATCATCGCTCCTAATAAATTAGAGCAGGGTGCAACAGTTGAAAACGGTCCAAAGGCAGATATCAAGCCAGGAAATAACCTGCCACTTCGCAATATTCCAGTAGGTACAACAGTTCACGCAATTGAACTTCGTCCAGGTGGAGGAGCAAAGATTGCTCGTTCAGCTGGTGCATCAGTTCAGCTTGTTGCTAAAGAAGGTGCAACTGCGCAGCTACGTATGCCATCTGGTGAAATTCGTAACGTGGATGTTCGTTGCCGCGCAACTGTTGGTGAAGTTGGAAACGCAGAACAAGGAAACATTAACTACGGAAAAGCAGGCCGTATGCGCTGGAAGGGCAAGCGCCCATCAGTTCGCGGTGTTGTTATGAACCCAGTAGATCACCCACACGGTGGTGGTGAAGGTAAAACTTCTGGTGGACGTCACCCAGTGACTCCATGGGGTAAGCCTGAAGGCCGCACTCGTAAGAAGAAAGCATCAGATTCAATGATCGTCCGTCGTCGCAAGTCGAATAAGAAGCGGTAGGTAGGAGCCCTCATGCCAAGAAGTCTCAAGAAGGGTCCATTCGTTGATGGACATCTACAAAAGAAGGTAGATGCACAAAACGATGCCAACACAAAGAACGTGATCAAGACCTGGTCACGTCGCTCAATGATCATTCCTTCAATGATTGGTCACACCATTGCAGTCCATGACGGACGCAAGCACATTCCTGTTTTCATTACTGACGCGATGGTCGGACACAAGCTTGGTGAGTTCTCACCAACTCGTACATTCCGCGGTCACGTTAAGGGCGACGATCGGAGAGCAACACGTGCCTAATACAACTAATAATCCTTTGATTGCTCGCGCAATTTTGCGCGACATTCGCCACACACCACAGAAGGCTCGTCGCGTTGTCGACTTGGTCCGTGGAATGCGCGCAGATGAAGCTCTCTCAGTTTTGAAGTTTGCTCCACAATCAGCTGGTTCTGATGTGTTCACACTTCTTAACTCTGCAGTTGCTAATGCAAAAGCGCAGAACCCAGCTATTCGTGATGCTTCAGAACTTTGGGTTGTTGAAGCTCTCGTTGATGAGGGTCGCACAATGAAGCGTTTTCGCCCACGTGCACAAGGTCGCGGTTTCCGTATCTTGAAGCGTTCATCACACATCTCAGTTGCAGTTAGCGATGTAAAAGCCGCTAGCAAGACTATGAACAAGAAGGGAGCGACCAAGTAATGGGTCAAAAAGTAAACCCACACGGCTTCCGTCTCGGCATTACAACTGAATTTAAGTCACGTTGGTATGCAGACAAGTTGTACAAGGATTACGTCAAGGAAGATGTCGAAATCCGTCGCTTGATGCAGAAGGGTATGGAGCGCGCTGGTGTATCTCGAATTGAAATCGAGCGCACACGCGATCGCGTCCGTATCGATCTACACACTGCTCGTCCAGGAATTGTTATTGGCCGTCGTGGTCAAGAAGCAGACATCCTTCGTCAGCGTCTAGAGAAGCTAACAGGCAAGCAAGTTCAGCTCAACATTCTTGAAGTTAAGAACCCAGAAATCGACGCACAACTTGTTGCACAGGGAATTGCCGAGCAGCTTGCTGCACGTGTTTCTTTCCGTCGCGCAATGAAGAAGTCAATGCAGACCGCAATGAAGTCTGGCGCACAGGGCATTCGTGTTCAGTGCGGTGGTCGTCTAGGTGGCGCTGAAATGTCACGTTCTGAGTTCTATCGCGAAGGTCGCGTTCCATTGCACACACTTCGTGCCGATATTGATTATGGCTTCTATGAGGCACATACAACATTCGGTCGCTTGGGTGTAAAGGTATGGATCTACAAGGGCGAAATTATTGGTTCACGTGCAGATCGTGCAGCAACTGCTCTTGCAGAAGCACGCGCACCAAAGCCAGAGCGTCGCGGACCACGTAATCCACGTGCACCTCGCGGTGAAGTAACTGTTTCTCATACTGCACCAACTGCGGAAGGAGCTGGGAACTAATGTTAATTCCACGTCGCGTTAAGCACCGTAAGCAGCACCACCCATCCCGTAGCGGAGCAGCAAAGGGCGGAACAGCAGTTGCATTCGGCGATTTTGGTTTGCAAGCTCTAGAGCCTGCTTACGTAACAAACCGTCAGATTGAATCTGCACGTATCGCAATGACTCGTTACATCAAGCGTGGTGGAAAGGTTTGGATCAATATTTATCCAGATCGTCCACTAACAAAGAAGCCTGCTGAAACTCGTATGGGTTCTGGTAAAGGCTCACCTGAATGGTGGATTGCAAACGTAAAGCCAGGGCGCGTTATGTTTGAAATCTCTGGTGTGACAGAAGCAATTGCAAATGAAGCAATGCGTCTTGCGATGCACAAGCTTCCAATGAAGTGTCGAGTAGTAAAGCGTGAGGAGGCATAAGTGGCTATTACAACTAATGAAGAGCTACGCCAATTGTCAGCTGAAGAGTTAACAGGCAAGGTGCGCGAGTTGAAGGAAGAACTATTCAACCTTCGATTCCAAGCAGCTACTGGTCAACTTGAAAGCCACGGTCGCTTAAGCGCAGTGCGCAAAGAGATCGCACGTGTTTACACAATCGTTCGTGAACGCGAACTAGGAATCGGAGGAGCTGCGTAATGACTACATCACCTGCAGACCGCAGCGACCGTAAGGTCCGTGAAGGAATTGTTGTGAGCGACAAGATGGATAAGACCATCACTGTTGAGGTATCAAATCGTGTGAAGCACGGTATGTACTCAAAGGTTATGTCTCGCTCTAGCAAGCTAAAAGCACATGACGAGCAGAACACTGCCGGCATGGGCGATCGTGTACTCATCATGGAAACTCGTCCACTCTCAGCAACAAAGCGCTGGCGTTTGGTCGAGATTCTCGAGAAGGCAAAGTAAGGGTGAAGGTGGATAACTAATGATTCAACAAGAATCGCGCCTACGCGTTGCGGATAACACAGGAGCTAAAGAGCTTCTCTGTATTCGTGTGCTCGGTGGATCCAAGCGCCGTTATGCCGGTATCGGAGACATCATCGTCTGTTCTGTTAAGGATGCAATTCCTGGCGGACAAGTTAAGAAGGGTGAAGTCGTTAAGGCTGTCATCGTTCGTACAGTTAAAGAACGTCGTCGTCCAGACGGTTCTTACATCAAGTTTGATGAAAATGCCGCAGTGATCTTGAAGGCTGATGGCGAACCGCGTGGAACTCGTATCTTCGGACCGGTTGCACGCGAACTTCGCGATAAGAAGTACATGAAGATCATCTCGCTAGCACCGGAGGTGTTATAAACATGGCCAAGATTAAGAAAGATGACACTGTTTTGGTTATCGCCGGAAAAGATCGCGGTGTAACTGGAAAAGTTCTATCTGTCGATGGAAACCGCATCCTTGTTGAAGGTGTTAACCGCCAAAAGCGTCACACCAAAGAATCAACTGGAGATCGCGGCGTCAAAGTTGGCGGAATCATCACTGTTGAAGCATCAATTCATATTTCAAATGTCATGGTCACTGATGGCGATGGCAAGGCAACTCGTCTTGGCGTTCGCAAGGATGACGAAGGCAAGAATGTTCGCGTTTCACGTCGCACCGGAAAGGACATCTAATGTCAACAGCGTTAGACGTACGTCTTAAGGCTAAGTACAAGAGCGAAATCGCTCCAGCACTTAAGGCCGAATTCGGATTAAAGAACGTGATGCAGATTCCAAACCTGACCAAGATTGTGGTCAACATGGGTGTGGGCGATGCAGCTCGCGATTCAAAGCTTATTGAAGGTGCAATCCGCGACCTAGCAACTATCACTGGCCAAAAGCCACAAGTTACTAAGTCACGTAAATCAATTGCGCAGTTCAAGCTTCGTGAGAATCAGCCAATCGGTGCGCACGTAACAATGCGCGGAGATCGTATGTGGGAGTTCGCAGATCGTTTGCTTTCAATCTCACTTCCACGTATCCGCGACTTCCGTGGTCTTTCACCAAAGCAGTTTGATGGAAAAGGAAACTACACATTCGGTCTAACCGAGCAGGTTGTATTCCCAGAAATCGAACAGGACAAGATCGATCGTCCACGCGGTATGGATATCACCATTGTTACTACAGCTAAGAACGATGAAGAAGGTCGCGCACTACTTAAGGCGCTCGGCTTTCCATTCAAGGAGGCATAAGAGATGGCAAAGACATCACTGAAAGTTAAAGCAGCTCGCAAGCCAAAGTTCAAGGTTCGCGGCTATACCCGTTGCCAGCGTTGTGGTCGCCCACACTCTGTCTACCAAAAGTTTGGAATTTGTCGCGTGTGCTTCCGTGAAATGGCGCACCGTGGTGAACTTCCTGGCATCACCAAGGCATCTTGGTAATCCGTTCTATCCAATAACTACAACGAAATAGGTCCGCTAAGGAAACCAGTTCGAGAAAGGCCACGAGGCCACGTATGACAATGACAGATCCGATCGCAGACATGTTGACTCGTCTGCGCAATGCGAACTCTGCCTACCATGATTCGGTTTCAATGCCGTCATCATCGGTTAAGGCGAGAATTGCAGCGATCCTTCAAGCTGAGGGATATATCGCTTCACATCGCATTGAAGATGCAGAAAATGGAGTGGGCAAAAACCTCATTCTTGAACTTAAGTTTGGTGCAAACCGTGAGCGTTCAATCGCTGGTCTGCGTCGAGTAAGCAAGCCAGGGCTTCGCGTTTACGCAAAGTCAACAGCTCTACCAAAAGTACTTGGTGGACTTGGCGTTGCAATCATTTCAACTTCATCTGGATTGCTTACTGATAAGCAAGCCAATAAGCAGGGCGTAGGCGGAGAAGTTCTCGCCTATGTATGGTGATCGATAAATGTCACGTATTGGTCGCATGCCTATCACCGTCCCAAGCGGCGTTGAAGTAACAATCGCTGGACAGAACGTTGCAGTTAAGGGACCTAAGGGTTCACTTGCACTCAACGTTGCTGAGCCAATTCAAGTTTCACATGCAGAAGGTGTAATCACAGTTGCACGTCCAAACGAAGAGCGCATCACTCGTTCTCTTCACGGCCTATCTCGCACACTTGTTGCGAACATGGTTGAAGGCGTAACAAATGGCTACACACTTACAATCGAAATCGTTGGTGTTGGTTACCGCGTTGCTGAAAAGGGTAAGAACCTAGAGTTCCAACTTGGTTACAGCCACAACATCGATTTCCCAGCACCTGAAGGAATCACCTTCAAGGTTGAGTCACCAACTAAGTTCCATATCTCTGGAATTGATAAGCAGTTGGTTGGCGAAGTTGCTGCCAAGGTTAAGAAGCTTCGTAAGGCTGATCCTTATAAAGGTAAGGGCTTACGTCTGGCCGGGGAAATCGTTCGCCGCAAGCAAGGAAAGACGGGTAAGAAGTAATGGCTATTGGTGTAAAGGTCCGCAAAGGTTCGGCTACAAATGCCCGTGCCCGTCGTGCTTTCCGTGTTCGCAAGAAAGTTTCTGGAACAGCGCAACGTCCACGCTTAGTCGTTTCACGATCATCACGTCACTTGTTCGTGCAGGTTATTAACGATGAACTAGGTAAGACAATTGCCTACGCTTCAACAATGGAAGCAAATTTCCGTACAGATAAAGCAGACAAGAGTGCAAAGGCAAAGGCAATTGGTGCGTTGATCGCATCACGTGCAAAAGATGCTGGCGTTTCAACTGTCGTCTTTGACCGTGCTGGTAATAAGTATCACGGTCGCATTGCAGCAGTTGCTGACAGTGCGCGCGAGAATGGATTGGAGTTCTAATGGCTGAGACAACTACTCAAGCTCCTGCAGCAGCAGGTAACGAGCGTGGTAATTCAGGCAAAGGTCGCGGTGAACGCCGCGAACGCCGCGATGATCGCGAAAAAGAAAAGAACCCATTCATGGAGCGCGTTGTGTTCATCAACCGCGTATCTAAAGTTGTTAAGGGTGGACGTCGTTTCTCATTCACTGCTCTAGTTGTTGTCGGTGACGGCAATGGTCAGGTCGGTATTGGTTACGGAAAGTCTAAGGAAGTTCCAGCAGCGATTGCTAAGGCAGTAGAAGAAGCAAAGAAATCTTTCTTCACTGTTCCACGCGTTCAAGGAACTGTTCCTCACCCAGTACAAGGTGAAACAGCAGCTGGCGTAGTTCTACTTCGCCCAGCTAGCCCAGGTACCGGAGTTATTGCCGGTGGCCCAGTGCGTGCAGTACTTGAGTGCGCAGGCATCACAGATGTATTGACCAAGTCTCTTGGATCTAACAATGCAATCAACATGGTTCACGCAACCGTTGCTGCATTGAAGATGCTTGAAAGCCCAGCACAAATTGCTGCGCGTCGTGGTCGTCCACTAGAAGATGTTGCACCTGCAGCAATTATCCGCGCATTACAGACAACGGTAGGTGCATAATGCCTCGCTTAAAAGTAACTCAGATTCGTTCGAAGGTTGGCAATAAGCCAGAGCTTCGCGACACACTTCGTTCATTGGGCTTAAAGCGCATCAACGATGTTGTTGTTAAAGAAGATCGTCCAGAAATTCGAGGAATGGTTCACGCCGTTCGTCACATGATTACAGTTGAGGAGGTTGAATAAAGATGACGCTAAAACTTCATCATCTACGTCCAGCTCCTGGTGCTAAGAAAGCTAAGACTCGTAAGGGTCGCGGTGAAGCATCAAAGGGTAAGACGGCCGGTCGTGGTGGCAAGGGAACTCGTGCTCGTAACACAGTTCGCGCAGGTTTCGAAGGTGGTCAGCTACCTCTCGTAATGCGTTTGCCAAAGCTACGTGGTTTCAAGAACCCAGCTCGCATCGAATACCAGGCAGTCAATGTTTCAACTATTAACGCGCTTTTCCCTAAGGGTGGAGACGTAACAGTTGCAGACTTGATCGCTAAAGGTGCAGTTCGCGACAGCCTTCCAGTTAAGGTTCTCGGCAATGGCGAAATCGATGTCAAGGTGACAGTGACCGCACATGCATTTTCATCATCAGCAGTCGACAAGATCACTGCTGCTGGCGGAAAGACCAACGTTCTTTAATTACTAGTTCGACCAAAGATTTATAAGGGAAGAGGAGAAGATCAATGCTTTCAGCATTTGCTATGGCCTTCAGGACACCAGATCTACGTAAGAAGATCTTCTTCACTCTTTCTATTATGGCGCTGTTCCGTTTTGGTTCAGTAGTTCCAACACCAGGTGTTTCATATACAAACGTTCAAGAATGTTTGAAGACTGTTGAAACTGGTGGACTCTTTGGTCTTATTAACCTATTTAGCGGTGGTGCGCTTATTCAGCTCTCTGTATTCGCACTTGGCATCATGCCTTATATCACCAGCTCAATTATTGTTCAGCTTTTAACAGTTGTTATTCCTCGCTTTGAAGCACTTAAGCAAGAAGGACAATCAGGAACTGCAAAGCTGACTCAGTACACACGTTATTTAACAATCGGTCTTGCAATCTTGCAGTCAACAGGTTTGATTGCAGTTGCTCGTACACCAGGACGTCTACTTGCAGGTTGCGACCTACCAATCATTCCTGACACTTCATGGCAACGTATTGTCACCATGATCTTCGTTATGACTGCAGGAACATCTGTAATCATGTGGTTGGGTGAATTAATCACTGATCGTGGTGTTGGTAACGGTATGTCAATCTTGATCTTCACATCAATTGCTGCCTCATTCCCAAGCCAGTTGTGGTCAATTAGATTACAAAAGGGTTTGTTTGCCTTCATCTTCGTAATGGTTGTTGGTGTCATGGTTGTTGCAGCGGTGGTCTTCGTTGAGCAAGCTCAGCGGCGTATTCCAGTCCAATATGCCAAGCGCATGGTTGGACGCCAGGCATACGGTGGAACAAGCACATACATCCCAATCAAGGTTAACCAGGCTGGTGTTATCCCAGTAATTTTCGCTTCATCACTTCTCTATATTCCTTCGCTGATTGTGAACTTCACAAATAGCCAGGCAGCATGGGCAGTATGGGTAAGCCGTAACTTTGTTACAGGAGATCACCCAATTTATGTTGCAACATATGCAGCACTCATTATTTTCTTTACATACTTCTATGTTGCAATCACATTTAACCCAGATGAGGTTGCAGATAACATGAAGAAGTACGGCGGATTTATCCCTGGTATTCGTGCAGGCCGACCAACTTCTGAATATCTACAATATGTTCTCTCTCGCATTACAGCCCCAGGTTCTTTGTATCTAGCTCTTGTCGCCGTTATTCCAATCGGTGCCTTGGTTCTCTTTGGTGCAACACAGAACTTCCCATTTGGTGGAACAGCGATCTTGATCGTTGTGGGTGTTGGTCTTGATACTGCAAAGCAGATCGAGTCACAGTTGCAGCAGCGTTCATATGAGGGATTCCTTAAGTAATGCGTCTTGTCCTGGTAGGTCCACCAGGCGCTGGAAAAGGAACACAAGCACAATTCCTTGCAGCGCATTATTCAATTCCACATATTTCCACCGGTGACATTTTCCGCGCCAATTTAAAGGCAGGAACACCTCTAGGTCTTCAAGCTAAAGGCTTCATGGACAAGGGCGAGTTAGTACCAGATTCAGTAACAAATGAAATGGTGAAAGATCGCCTCACTCATGATGATGTCGCAAATGGATTCTTGTTTGATGGTTTTCCACGAAATGTTGCACAAGCTGAAGTCTTGCGCGCAATCTTGGCCGAGAAGAAGACACCACTGCATGCAGTTCTAGAGTTTTCATTAGCAAATGAAGAGATTGTTGCCAGATTATCTTCACGTCGCACATGTAAAGAGTGTGGACAGCCATCAGTTGGACACGATAAATGTCCACAATGCGGTGGAGATGTTTACCAGCGCGAGGATGACAAGGCCGAAGTTATTGCCCGTCGTTTAGAGGTTTATCAAGAGCAAACTGCACCAATCGTTTCTTTCTATCGCAATGAGGGCCTACTTATTACTGTTGGCGCACTCGGAAGCGTTGAAGACATAACAGCACATGCAATTTCGGCGCTAAGCCGCGTTTCAGAATAAACTAGTAAACATGGCAATTCAGATTAAAAACATTGAGCAATTAAAGCTCATGCGCCGTGCCGGATTAGTTGTGGCTGAGATTCACCAACTCATTCGTGATGCAGTTAAGCCAGGTATGACAACAAGTGCGTTGGATGCAATCTCTGAAGCTCATATAAAACGTAGTAAGGCGACATCTAATTTCAAGGGCTATCACGGCTTCCCAGCCACAATCTGTGTTTCAGTAAATGAAGAGATTGTTCACGGAATCCCTGGGTCAAGAATTATTAATGATGGTGACATAGTTTCAATTGACTGTGGAGCAATCGTCGACGGCTGGCATGGAGATGCTGCTTTTACAATCGGAGTTGGAACAGTAAATCCAGAAGATCAAAAGTTGATGGATGTATGTGAAGCATCAATGTGGCGGGGGATTGCCGCAGGAAAACATGGAGCCAAGCTTTCTGACATTGGTTATGCAATTGAGCAATACATTAATTCTCAAGGTAAATATGGAATCTTGCAAGAATATGGTGGTCACGGAATTGGTACTGAAATGCACCAGGAACCACACGTATTAAATTTTGGTCGCGCAGGACAAGGACCAGAGATAGTTGCTGGTTTAGCTCTTGCAATTGAACCAATGATTACCCGCGGATCTGCACGAACTAAAGTGTTAAAAGATGATTGGACTGTTGTCTCAACTGATTCATCTAGAGGTGCTCACTTCGAACACTCTTATGTCATCTGCCCTGATGGCAAGCCCTTTGTGCTCACAGCCATTGATGGCGGTCAGAGTGACCTAGAACACCTAGGAATTGAGATATCTAGCCTGCTCATGTAAATAATTAATCGTTTTGTTACATACAAACGCTTAACAATTGTGCGGATTCATACTACTTTCTACTCAACCTTCACCCTCGAGGGTAGAAATTATGGAGATCTCATCGATGAGAAAGAATTCTTTTATTCGTTTCGCTGTTGCGGCAACTGCAGTTGCTGTTTTAGCAGGAACGGCGTTTCCAGCAAATGCTGCAGTCAAGCCGGCTAATAAAGCAACAATCGGTGATGACTGCACTAAAGCATCTACTGGCAAAAAAGCTCCAGGCCGTGGAGTTGATGGAACAGATCTAACTTGTATGGTTGTGCCAACTGGTTCATACAAGGGTGATAACAAGTGGTGGTACGCAGATGTTAAGCCACTAAAAAATATTGACTGGACAATCCCTGCTAACCCAGGTGGATATTCACTCACAGCAGATGCAATCACAAACTCTCTTAAAGCAGAAGGTCTTCTAACTGCAACAACATCTGTTTATAAGCCAGGTGCTGGTGGAGCTGTTGGTCTTGCTGCATTCCAGGAAATCAAGGGCAAGCCAGAAGCAGGAATTATCACTGGTATTGCAATGACTGGTGGACTTTATTCAAACAAGTCAACACTTAATCTTTTAGCTTCAACACCAATTGCAAAGATCTTGCGCGAGTATGAAGGAATCGTTGTTCCAGCTTCCTCTAAGTACCGCACATTGAAGCAATTGATGGATGACCTTGTTGCAAAGCCAAATGCGGTTGCTATCGCAGGTGGTAACAAGGGTGGAGTAGATCACCAAACTATTGGTCTACTTGCACAAAAGGCTGGCGTGGATCCAACTAAGTTGAACTACGTTGTTTACTCAGGTGGACCAGAAGTAATCACTTCACTCCTAAGTAATGCAACACAGGTTGGTATTTCTGGTGCACTTGACTTCGCACCATATGTTGCATCAGGAAAGATGCGCTATCTCGGAGTTTCATCAGCCAAGACAATCTCTGGTATCAAGGCTAAGACTTTCGTTTCACAGGGTTACGACCTTGTATACGGAAACTGGCGCGGAATCATGGCCCCAGCTGATCTTTCAAAGGCTGATTACCTCAACTTCATTAAGGTAATTGACATCATGCACATTTCACCAGCATGGAAAGCTGAACTCACAAAGAACAAGTGGGACAACGAGTTCGTAGCAGGAACTGCTTTCAAGTCATTCCTTGAGAAGCACATTCCTGAAATCAATGCAGTTATGAAGGGCCTTGGAATCTAATTGATTCTAAAGATCTCTAAGCAGGCTAAGGGGGAGCTGGTATTTGCCAGCTCTCTCTTCCTGCTTGGGATATTTGTTGCTTGGGATACATCACGGATGGATGTCCCACAGGGTTCATCAATTGTTAGCCCTCAAACTTTTCCATACATGGTTGCAGCTTTCACTTCATTAGTCGGGTTCAGTTTGATTATGCAAGTTTTGCGGGGTCGACTTGGAACACCTGAAGGCGATCAGCCAGGTGATCCATTTCTTGGAGCCAACTTTAAAACGATGGCAATAATTGCCACCGCTATTGCTCTCCATGTGATTCTGCTTGAAATTGCTGGCTATGTAATTGCAGCAACAGTCTGTTTCTTTGGAGTTGCCTATGGATTTGGCTCAAGAAAATACCTGAAAGATTTAGGAATTAGTCTTGCTTTTGCATTAGTTGTTTATTTCTCATTCACAATAGGCCTAAATATCAACCTTCCTTCAGGCTTCTTCGAAGGAGTGTTCGGAAATGGGTAATAGCTTTGCAATGTTGATGGATGGTTTCCAAACCGCCTTCACCCCAACAAATTTGATGTTTGGACTTCTAGGAACATTCCTTGGAACTCTTGTTGGAGTATTGCCTGGAATTGGACCTGCTCTAGCAATTGGTTTACTGCTTCCTGTTTGTTTAACAGTTAATCCCACTTCAGCGCTCATTATGTTTGCCGCAATTTTCTATGGTGCTATGTATGGCGGATCAACTACATCTATTTTGCTCAATACTCCGGGTGAAAGTGGCTCGGTGATTACGGCCCTTGAAGGCAACAAAATGGCCAAAGCCGGCCGTGCTGGTGCTGCATTAGCAACTGCTGCTATTGGATCATTCGTAGCTGGAACAATTGCCACACTGTTATTGGCTTTTGGCGCTCCCTGGATGGCCGATGTTGCACTCACTATCCAGCCCGCAGGTTATTTATCTCTAATTATTTTGGCTTTTGCAACAGTTGGAACTCTGCTTGGTTCATCAAGAATTCGTGGCTTAGTCGCACTCTCTGTGGGATTAGTTATTGGTCTTATCGGTGCTGATCTTCAATCTGGTGCACTGCGATTAACTTTTGGCAATATGAATGCCATTGATGGAATTGAAACAGTTACAGTCATTGTGGCAATTTTTGCATTAGGTGAAGCGCTCTATCTTGCAAGCCGTCACACATTAGTGCGCACTGAAGTCCTTGAGATGAAAGGCAAAGCCTGGATGACGCGAGAAGATTTCCGTCGCTCATGGAAACCATGGCTACGTGGAACTGCAATTGGTTTCCCACTGGGAGTTATTCCAGCGGGTGGCTCTGAAGTACCAACATTTTTAAGTTATGGCGTTGAAAAATCTTTGTCTAAAAACAAAGATGAGTTTGGTAAAGGTGCAATTGAAGGCGTTGCTGGCCCAGAGGCTGCAAATAATGCAAATGCTGCAGGCGTGTTAGTTCCAATGCTTGCTCTAGGTTTACCAACTTCTGCAACCGCAGCCGTTGTTTTAGTTGCTTTCCAGTCCTTTAATATTCAACCAGGACCAATGCTTTTCCAGACTAGTCCGGAAATTGTCTGGGGATTAATCGCCTCGCTGTTTATCGGTAACGCCTTGCTATTAGTACTTAACCTGCCTTTAATTCGCTTTTGGGTGCTGTTACTTAAGATTCCAACACATTACTTATATGCAGGAATTACTACCTTTGCCTTACTGGGTGCCTACGCCCTTAATAACTCCACATTTGATCTGCAAGTGGCATTGGCTGTGGGATTTATTGGCTATTTGTTCCGCAGATTTGGTGTGCCAGTTACGCCTTTGATTATCGGTGTGATTTTGGGGCCATTAGCTGAACTGCAATTCAAGCGCGCACTTCAAATTAGCCAGGGGGATTGGAATATCTTGATTGCTGGCGGATTCCCAAAGATCATCTACGGCATTTTATTGCTGGTGATTATTGGGCCTCTAGTGTGGAACTTTAAGAAAAAATTCGCAGTTAATAAGTAAATGAGTTCAGACAAGCTCTTGCCCTGGGCTAAGCCTTTACTTATTTCATCCACCCTCACTCAAGCAACTATCTACGTTCTGCGTCCGATGATTACTTATCGAGCGTTAGAGCTTGATGCCAACGCTGCACAGATTGGTTTGATTGCATCGGTTTATGCTCTTTTCCCAGTTTTACTCGCACTCCAATTTGGTAAGTGGGTAGGGCGAATGGGTGAAGCTAAGTTTATTATCTATGGAACGTTAGCGATGCTGGTAACTTCTGCAGGACTTATGGGTGCTAATTCAATTCTCTGGCTATCAATTGCCGCAGCGTGTGCAGGTACTGCACACTTAGCGTGCATGGTGGGTGGACAGTCCATGGTGGCACTTCGTGCACCGCGCGAGAGCTATGACAAATACTTTGGTTTCTATACTTTCAGTGCATCTGTTGGACACATGCTTGGCCCGATAGTTGCAGCAGTTGTTGCTGGATCAAATGGAAATCTTCCTAAATCAACATCCAACGCCTTCTTACTTGGAGTTGTATTAACAATTCTTGCGCTCTTTCCTGTCATTAGGTGGAGAAATGAGCGACCAACAGTTGTTGCACAGCAAAACTCTGAAGGAACATATAAGACCGCTTTAAACCTGGTAAAGCGCCCAGGAATCCTTGCAGCTATCTATATCTCTCTTGCAATCTCATCTGCTGCCGATGTTTTAGTAGTTTTCTTGCCGCTATTTGGTGCTGAAAATAACTTCTCGCCTTATGCAGTGGGTGCGATTCTGGCTATTCGTGCAGGCACGACAATGCTTTCAAGGCTCTTTCTTGGAAAATTGAGTGAGCGATTTACAACATTCCAGCTGCTCTGGTGGAGCACGGTGATCTCAGTTATTTCATGTGCTGCAATGGCATTTGCACACACACCACTCACACTTGGTTTAATTGTTTTTGTTGCAGGCTTTTCACTTGGTATCGGACAACCTTTAACGATGTCATTAGTTTCGCAAAAGACTCAAAGTGAAGAACGAGCATTAGCTGTCTCGGCCCGTTTGATGGGAAATCGATTAGGACAGTTTTTAGTACCGGCCGCAGCCGGTATTGCAGCAGCAGCTTCTGGGGCAGGGGCGGTCTTTATTGGCCTCGCAGTGCTTTTGGGTAGCTCGCTTTTCAGCGTGAAAAAAGAGTAGATGTGGCCTGAGTTACACCCATGTAATTCATTTGGGCCGATTTCCCTTATCTGAGCCCGCCCTCTAAACTACGACTTCGCTTGTTTCACGCTCAAAACAGAAATGTGGTTACAGCTTGGCTAGTAAAGATGGTGCAATCGAAATGGAAGGCACTGTTGCTGAAGCTTTACCTAATGCAATGTTTCGCGTGGAGCTAACAAATGGACATAAAGTCCTCGCTCACATAAGCGGCAAGATGCGAAAGAACTACATTCGCATTCTTCCTGCCGATCGTGTGATCGTGGAAATGAGTCCGTATGACCTTACAAAAGGTCGAATTATTTATCGTTACAAGTAACGAAGGAGCACAACGACATGAAGGTTAATCCAAGCGTTAAGAAGATTTGCGATAAGTGCAAAGTCATTCGCCGCAAGGGTCGCGTCATGGTCATTTGTGAAAACCTTCGTCACAAGCAACGTCAAGGATAAATAAGCACTAACAAACTCGTAATACGACTTTTAGGAAACTAAAAGACCTCTGGACTGGTAGGCCAGAGAACAGTATTGCGGAGGACCTCCAGATATAGATAGGTAGATACATGGCACGTCTTGTCGGTGTCGATCTCCCGCGCGAAAAGCGCTTGGAAGTCGCACTCACTTATATTTTTGGAATGGGTCTTACCCGTTCTCAAAAAACATTAGCAGCAACTGGGATTAGCCCAGACATTCGCGTGAAGGACCTGCAAGAAGCAGATCTAGCAAAGCTACGTGAATACATCGAAGCAAACTTCAAAATCGAAGGTGACCTTCGTCGTGAAATTTCCGGCGACATTCGTCGCAAGGTTGAAATCCAGAGCTACCAAGGCATTCGTCACCGTAAGGGACTACCTGTTCGTGGTCAGCGCACACATACAAATGCGCGCACACGTAAGGGTCCTCGTAAGGCAATTGCAGGTAAGAAGAAGGTGACTAAGTAATGGCCGCAGCTAAAACTAAGACTGCCCCAGCAACTAAGGGCAAAGTTAAAATTCGTAAGAAGGAAAAGAAGAATGTTGCTGTTGGTAAAGCGTTCATTAAGAGCACTTTCAACAACACAATCATTTCTATTACTGATCCAACCGGCGCTGTTATCTCTTGGTCATCATCTGGCCAGGTTGGTTACAAGGGCTCACGTAAGTCAACTCCTTTCGCAGCACAGCTTGCAGCAGAAGCCGCAGCTCGTCGCGCACAGGAGCATGGCCTAAAGAAGGTAGATGTCTTCGTTAAGGGACCTGGTTCCGGACGCGAAACTGCAATCCGTTCATTGCAAGCAGCTGGTTTGGAAGTTGGTGCCATCTCTGATGTAACACCTGCTCCACACAACGGTTGCCGTCCATGTAAACCACGTCGAGTTTAAGGAAGGAAGAGAATAAATGGCTCGTTATACCGGAGCAGACTGCAAGCGTTGCCGTCGCGAAAAAGTAAAGCTCTTCCTTAAGGGCGCAAAGTGCGATGGACCAAAGTGTCCTATCGAATCACGTCCATATCCACCAGGACAACATGGCCGTGGCCGTGCAAAAGAATCTGAATACCTCATGCAGATGCGCGAAAAGCAAAAGTGCGCACGTATTTACGGTGTTCTAGAAAAGCAGTTCCGTGGTTATTACGAAGAAGCTAACCGCAAGCAGGGCAAGACTGGTGAAAACCTTCTTGTCATTCTTGAAACTCGTCTAGATAACGTTGTATTCCGTGCAGGCTTTGCAAAGAGCCGCGACATGGCACGTCAGCTAGTACGTCACGGTCACTTCTTAGTTAATGGCAAGAAGGTAAACATTCCTTCATTCCGTGTCTCTGCGATGGACATCATTGATGTTCTTCCAAAGTCATTGGATCTCACACCATTCATCGTGGCTAGCGCTGAACTTGGCGAGAAGGCAGTTCCTGCATGGATGGAGGTTGTTGGTTCTCAGATGAGAATCATCATTCACTCAGTTCCTGCACGTGCCGTCATCGACACCCAGGTTCAAGAGCAGCTCATCGTTGAACTTTATTCTAAGTAATTTTTAAAAGCCCAGAGCTACCAAGCAAAGGGCATGCACGCAGTACCAGTACGACCAAAGTGGAAATCAAATAGAGGATTTCCCCGAATGAAGAGGAGCAGCAGTGCTAATTGCACAACGTCCCACCCTCAGTGAAGAAGTAATTTCCGAGAATCGCTCACGGTTCATCATTGAACCGCTGGAGCCAGGCTTCGGTTACACACTAGGCAACAGCATGCGCCGTACATTGCTTTCATCTATTCCAGGTGCAGCAGTGACAAGCATCCGCGTTGCCGGTGCACTTCATGAGTTCACCACTCTTGAAGGCGTAAAAGAAGATCTCACCGATATCGTTTTGAATATCAAGAACTTGGTATTTTCATCAGATAGCGATGAACCAGCCGTTGTTTACATCCGCAAGTCAGGTGCCGGTCCAGTAACTGGTGCTGATATTGCTGTTCCTTCTGGCGTTGAAGTTCATAACCCATCACTTCACTTAGCAACACTTAACGGCAAGGGATCTCTTGAAATCGAACTTACTGTTGAGCGTGGTCGTGGATATGTAACTGCAGTCCAGAACAAGCAAGCTGGAGCTGAAATCGGTCGCATTCCTGTTGACTCAATCTATTCACCAGTTTTGAAGGTTACATACAAGGTAGAAGCAACTCGCGTTGAACAGCGCACAGACTTCGATCGCCTTGTTGTAGATGTAGAAACTAAGTCATCAATGAAGCCACGCGATGCAGTTGCATCAGCTGGTCGCACATTGGTTGAACTATTTGGTCTAGCACGCGAACTTAACCTTGAAGCTGAAGGCATTGAGATGGGGCCATCTGTTATGGATGCCGCACTTGCTGCAGATCTTGCTCTTCCAATCGAAGATCTTGATTTAACAGTTCGTTCATACAACTGCTTGAAGCGCGAAGGCATTCACACAGTTGGTGAGTTGGTTGGTCGTTCAGAGGCTGATCTACTTGATATCCGTAACTTTGGTTCAAAATCTATCGATGAGGTCAAGGCAAAGCTTGTCTCAATGGGAATGTCTCTCAAGGACAGCCCAGCTGGATTTGATCCAACGAAGCACCAAAACTACAACGCAGCAGTTGACGATGACTTCGTCGATGCAGATCAGGCCTAGGAGAAAAAGAAATGCCAAAACCAAGTAAAGGTCCTCGTTTGGGTTCAGGCCCATCACACGAACGCTTACTCCTACGCACTCTTGCAGAGCAGTTGTTCGAGCATGGCAAGATCACAACAACCGAGGCAAAGGCTAAGCGCCTGCGTCCATTAGCTGAAAAGTTAATTACTTTCGCTAAGAAAGGTGATCTTCCTGCACGTCGCCAAGTTATGGCACAGATTTCAAATAAGAGCGTTGTACACACTCTTTTCACTGTAATCGGTCCACGCTTTGCTGCACGTAATGGTGGATACACACGCATTACTAAGGTCGGTCCTCGCAAGGGTGACAACGCACCTATGGCAGTAATTGAAGTATTAACTGAGAAAGATAACTAAGTCTAAAACCTTAGAAATAGATTCTCATGACGGAACCCACTCTCTACCCAGAGAGTGGGTTTCTTCGTTTAAGGATTGATTTATCGTACGACGGGACTAATTACTCAGGCTGGGCTAAACAACCTGATCGCCGTACAGTGCAAGAAGAGTTCGAGAACGCACTTTCAACTATTTTGCAAAGCCCGGTAGAGACAATTGTGGCTGGCAGAACTGATGCTGGAGTTCATGCAATCGGGCAAGTTATTCATGTTGATGTTGCAGAGTCCACAAGCCTTGATGACTTAGCTTTTAAGTTAAATCGTATGTTGGATGAAGATATTCGGATTAATAATGTGGCAGTCGTGAAGGGGGCTTTTCATGCCCGCTTTTCAGCCACCCGTAGGTATTACACATACAAGATTATGGATGGCAATAAAGCCGTTCCACCTATTAATCGCTTTGATATCACGCCCTGGTATCGCACACTAGATGTTGATCTACTCAATGCCGCCAGTGCTCTATTGGTGGGGGAACATGATTTTGCGGCTTACTGCAAATTCCGTGAAGGCAGCACAACCATTCGAAATCTTGTGCGCTTTGATTGGGTTCGAAATAGTGAAGGAATATTGGTCGCTGAACTAGCTGCTGATTCATTTTGTTATTCCATGGTGAGAAATCTTGTGGGAGCAGCTGTTTGTGTTGCTGAGGGGCGCTTTGGGCCCGATTGGATTCAAGCGACTTTGGAGAATAAAGAGCGGATCTCAGATTCCCTTGTTTTCCCATCCCGGGGCCTGACTTTGCGCCAGGTGGACTACTCAGAATGAGGCCATTTTGACCCATTCGCGCTGCACGGGTACCCTAATCCTCTGCCCTTAAACGGGCTTGGCAGTAATCAACGAGTGAGAAGGTAGGCAAAAGCGTGCGTACATACAGTCCAAAAGCTGGTGATGCAGTCCGTAAGTGGCACATCATCGATGCACAAGATGTGGTCTTGGGCCGTCTTGCAACACATGCTGCCGTTCTACTTCGTGGAAAGCACAAGCCAACTTTTGCACCACACATGGACATGGGTGACTTCGTCATCGTTATCAATGCAGAAAAGATTGCACTCTCTGGTAACAAGTCAAAGCAGAAGTGGGCTCACCATCACTCAGGTTTCCCAGGCGGTTTAACTTCAACTGTGTACGGCGAACTTCTTGAGAAGCACCCAACTCGCGCAGTTGAAAAGGCGATTAAGGGAATGATTCCTAAGAACCGTCTTGGTAAGGATATTGCTTCAAAGCTAAAGGTTTATGCGGGACCAAATCACCCACATGCAGCACAAGCACCAACACCATATGTATTCGATCAAGTTTCACAAATCGTGAAGTAAGGGATGACAATGTCAGAGAACACAACAGCTTTCGATCTCGATGAGGCCGAAGTTCCTACTTCATACTCTTCTTCAACTCCAGCACCAGCAACTAACCGCCCAGCTATCAAGGCTCCAGGTCGCGGAACAGGTCGTCGTAAAGAGGCAGTTGCACGTGTTCGCTTAGTTCCAGGAAGCGGCAAGTGGGTTGTTAATGGAAAGACTCTTGAAAACTATTTCCCAAATAAAGTTCACCAACAATTAGTGTCAGAACCATTCCGCACAGTTGGTGCAGAGAATTCATACGATGTCTTCGCCCGTATCAATGGTGGCGGAGTTTCTGGTCAAGCTGGTGCACTACGTCTAGGCGTTGCACGTTCACTTAACCAGATTGATGAAGAAGCAAACCGTCCAGCACTCAAAAAAGCTGGATTCCTTTCACGTGATGCACGTGTTATCGAGCGCAAGAAGTACGGTCTGAAGAAGGCACGTAAGCGTTCTCAATACAGCAAGCGTTAATTCACTTTTTCTAGCAAAGGAGTTCCAATGGCGCTCTTTGGTACTGATGGAATTCGTGGCTTAGCCAATCGTGATTTAACTGCAGAACTTGCCTTAGATGTCTCTGTTGCAGCTGCTCATATATTGGTAGAAAGCTCATCAAATAAGGACCATCGCCCAACGGCAATTGTGGGTCAAGATTCACGTGCTTCAGGGGAGTTCTTAGAAGCAGCTGTTGTTGCTGGTTTAACAAGTGCTGGAATCAATGTTTATCGCGTTGGCGTATTACCCACACCTGCAATTGCACATCTTGTTGCTGAATCAAAAGCAGACCTGGGTGTGATGATCAGTGCCTCACATAATCCAATGCCAGATAATGGAATTAAGTTATTTGCTCGCGGTGGTGGCAAGTTAGATGATGCTATTGAAGCTCGTATTGAAGCGCGCATGGGTGAAGATTGGGAACGTCCAACAGGTAAAAATGTGGGCCGTGCAATCAATGATGACAGCGCTACTGAGCGATATCTCAAGCATTTACTCTCATCAGTTGAAACACCCCTTAAAGGTTTGAAGATTGTCGTGGATTGTGCAAACGGTGCATCATCCTTTGTTGCACCTGAGGCATATCGCAGAGCAGGCGCTGAAGTGGTTGCCATCTTTAATCAGCCAGATGGTTGGAACATTAATGAGGATTGTGGTTCTACCCACCTTCACCAACTACGTGCTGCAGTTCTTAAAGAAGGTGCCGATGTTGGTATCGCCCATGATGGTGATGCTGATCGTTGCTTAGCAATTGATGCAGCTGGAAATGAAATTGATGGCGATCATATTCTGACTTTGTTAGCTCGCGGCTTTAAGGCTCGCGGCAAGTTAAAGAGCAACACAGTTGTTGGCACAGTGATGAGCAATCTTGGTTTCATGCATGCGATGAAAGATGCTGGAATTGATGTCGTTACAACTCCGGTTGGAGATCGCTACGTTCTTGAAAACATGATTGCTAATGATTATTCATTGGGCGGGGAACAATCGGGCCATGTCATCATGCGTGATCTTGCAAATACAGGAGACGGAGTATTGACTGCGTTGCAACTGTTGCAAGAGGTAGTTCGCACGGGTAAAACCTTGCAGGAGCTAGCAGCAACTATGGTGCGCTTTCCGCAAGTATTAATCAATGTTAAAGATGTTAAGAAAGATAAGTTGGCAGATTCTGCAGCAATAACAGCAGCAGTTAAATCTGCTGAAGCACGTTTGGCTGATAGTGGTCGCGTGTTATTGCGAGCCTCTGGCACAGAGCCATTGGTAAGAGTCATGGTGGAAGCTGCCAGTGATAGCCTTGCTCATGAAGTTGCAAGAGGACTTGCAGATATCGTCAAAAGCGAACTGGGGTAAGAATCTATGTGCGGAATTGTGGGTTACAGCGGGCCACAATCTGCAGCAACGCCTCTAATCGAAGGTTTACGCCGCCTTGAATACCGCGGCTATGACTCAGCAGGAATTGCACTTGGAACACAGGGCAAACTCTTTATTGAAAAGAAAGCTGGAAAGCTTTCAAATCTTGAAGGATCTTTAGATTCATCTCTTCCAGTAGTTCACTCTGGAATTGGTCACACACGCTGGGCAACACACGGCGGACCAACTGATGGCAATGCCCATCCTCATGTTGATAACGAAGGCAAGTTAGCTGTTATCCATAATGGAATTATTGAGAACTATTCAGAACTTCGAAAAGAGTTAGAGGCTCGCGGACATAAGTTTTCTTCAGAAACTGATACTGAGTCAGTTGCACATCTTCTCAGTGACCTGCGCAAAAAACACAATGGAGATTTATCTGCTGCAATGCGTGAAGCAGTTAAAGCCTTGCGAGGCTCATTTACGCTCCTTGCAATTCATGGGGATGCACCAGAGGTTGTAGTTGGTGTTCGCAGAAACTCACCTTTAGTTGTTGGTTTGGGTAATGGCGAGAACTTCATGGCCTCTGATGTTGCAGCCTTTATCGATTACACCAAGTGCGCAATTGAACTTGGCCAAGATGAAGTAGTCACAATGACTCCAACGTCAGTGAAAATTACTGATCTAGATGGCAAAGCAGTTGCACCAAAGGAGTATCAAATTACTTGGGATGCAAGTGCTGCCCAAAAGGGTGGTTTTACGCACTTCATGCTCAAGGAAATCTTTGAACAACCAAAGGCAGTTGCAGATACTTTGATTGGCCGTTTGAGCGATAACAAGCAGATTGTTCTAGATGAGCTGCGCATGAGCGCTGATGAGATCCGAGCGCTAAAGAAGATTACTGTCATCGCTTGTGGAACTGCCTATCACGCAGGTCTAGTTGCAAAGTATGCAATTGAAAAGTGGGCAAAGATTCCAGTAGATGTTGAGATTGCCAGTGAATTTAGATATCGCGATCCGATTATTGATGCAGGAACATTAGTCATCGCTATTTCACAATCAGGTGAAACGATGGATACTTTGATGGCTGTTCGCCATGCAAAAGCTGCTGGTGGTCGAGTATTAGCAATTTGTAATACAAACTCTTCAACAATTCCACGTGAATCAGACGCAGTTCTTTATACGCACGCTGGTCCTGAAATCGCAGTTGCTTCTACAAAGGCATTGCTGACGCAGATGGTGGCCGTTTACTTAATTGGACTTCACTTAGCCCAAGTAAATGGAGCGCTTAAAGATGCTGAAGTAGAGAGTTTGTATAAAGAGCTTTTGGAACTTCCAGGAAAGATTGAACAGATTCTTGAGACCGTAGAGCCATTGCGTGCACTGACTCGCAGCTTTGCTGAAAATAACATTGTTTTGTTTTTAGGTAGAAATATTGGATACCCAGTTGCACTCGAAGGTGCGTTGAAGCTCAAAGAGCTTGCTTACATTCACGCCGAGGGATTTGCTGGGGGAGAGCTCAAGCATGGTCCGATTGCTCTCATTGATAAAGGAACACCAGTAATTGCAATCTTGCCTGCAGGACATGAACACGCACTTGATGAAAAGATGCTCAGTAATATCCAAGAGGTCAAAGCTCGTGGTGCTCGTGTCATTGTTATCGCTGAAGAAGGCGCACATGTTGAGGGCGCAGAGCACATAATTCGCATTCCAGTAGTCCCAGCTCTATTCCAGCCAGTATTAGCAACAGTGCCTTTGCAAGTCTTTGCATATGAGATGGCTGTTGCACGAGGCAATGATGTTGACCAACCTAGAAACTTGGCAAAATCAGTTACAGTTGAATAAATGCAAACAGAAACTCAACTTCGCAGAAAGCAGATGGATCGCGCATTGCGCTGGTCTTTACTGCTATTCACTGGCTTTCTCTTAGTTACACAGCAAGTACTCACCTTTGGTCCATTAGTCGAATACGACAAGAAGATTAATAGTGATCCCAAACCACAGTTTGAAGGTCTTGCTGGATTTCTACTTCGCAGGTTAGATGATTTAGGACTTCGTGGATTGACTGCAACTGTTTTAATCCTGGCGGCTTCATTTATTGCTTATAAGTTTAAAACCTGGCGGCCACTCAATTTAGCTTTTCTCTCATTGATACTACTGAATTTAGTTGTTGGAACATTTAAGTTATTCCTAGGAAGAACAAAGCCGCGCGATGGATTCGATTTATTACATGCCGGTGGAATGTCGTATCCAAGTGGGCATGCATCAAATGCTGTCTTATCGTGGGGAATATTGGCTTACTTGATTTATAGATATGCGAAAGTTGATCGATATCAAGGCCGCCTTGCAAGTGCTGGAGTTGCGGCAATTTCATTAACTGTTTGCGTTGTTTCACTTATTCGCCATACCCACTGGTTCACTGATTTATTAGGGGGCCTATTTGTCGGAAGCGCTTTGCTAGTGGCAGTCATTGCCGTAGATCGCTACGTTCCCTCAAAGAGCCAACTGCACTAGACTTCACGACATGATTGATGGAATCGGCATTGATGTCGTTGATATCGAGCGATTTAAATCCTCATTAGAACGCACGCCTGGATTACTTGAAAAACTCTTTACAAGCAATGAACGAACTAAGCCCATCCACTCACTCGCTGCCCGCTTTGCAGCAAAAGAAGCTCTTGCTAAGGCTTTGAGTGCTGGCAAAGGCTTGAGCTGGCATGAGGCTGAAGTGGTTAATTTAGAGAATGGAAAGCCAGTCTTTCTCTTTCGCGGTGAAATCGCTGATTTAGTTGATGGAGCTGATGTCCACCTTTCTCTTTCTCATGATGCCGGTATCGCATCAGCCATGGTGATTGTGGAGCGCACGTAATGCAACATCGCGCTGAAGCTCGTATTGACCTATTCGCTCTTGCTTCAAATATTTCAATTCTAAAAGCTACATCTCAAGTGGATCTCTTGGCAGTTGTTAAAGCCGATGCATATGGACATGGGTTAGTTGAAATCGGCTTAGCTGCTGAGAAAAGTGGTGCTGACTGGTTAGGAGTGGCCTTACTAGAAGAGGCAATCTCACTTCGCGCCCATGGTGTGCGCATTCCTATATTGGCTTGGTTGGTTCCACCAGGATCAGATTTCGATTCGGCTGCAAAACATGACATCGATGTTGCAGTGGCATCCCTTGGGACCTTAAAGGAAATTTCTCAACTACCGAATAAACCACGCATTCATATTGAAGTCGACACAGGAATGACACGTGGTGGTTTTCTAGATGAGTGGGACGAACTACTCAAAGCAGACTTTTCTAAAGTAGAAGTTGTGGGAATTTTCTCGCACTTTGCACGAGCCGATGAAGCGGGTCAACAACAAAACCTTGATCAACTCACAGAATTTAAGAAAAAGATTGAGCAGCTAAAGGCGGTTGGGATCAATCCACTCATCAAACATCTATCTAACTCAGCGGCTACTTTGTTAGATAGTGATTCCACCTTTGACATGGTGCGCACAGGTATTGCGATGTATGGGTTGAGCCCAGATGTTAAAGCTATGGGGGATAGTAAGAAATTGGGTTTAAAGCCAGTCATGCAACTTCGAGCTAAATTACATTTAGTAAAAAAAGTTCCTGCGGGTTCTCCAGTTGGATATGGTGCTACTGCAGTCACAGAAAAAGAGACAAAAATTGGCGTGGTTGCAATGGGTTATGCCGATGGAATTCCACGTATTGCACAAGGTGCAGGCGTATTTATTGACGGCAAGAGATCTCCAATAATTGGGCGAGTTTCTATGGATCAATTTGTAGTTGATTTAGGGGTGAGCTCTACCGCCAATTCAGGTGATTGGGTGGTTGTTTTTGGCGATGGTTCTCACGGTGAATACACCGCCGATGATTGGGGTAACGCTTCGTTATCAATTAATTATGAAATCGTGACAAGAATTGGTCCCCGAGTGCCTAGAATATACGCACCTCATGTCTACTAATAATGCAGCGCTGCGTGTCGAAGGTGTCAACGTCTCCTTCGGTGGACTTCGCGCTCTCAATGATGTCTATTTAGAGATTGGTAAGAACGAGGTTGTTGGATTAATTGGTCCCAATGGCGCCGGCAAGACAACTTTATTTAATGCACTCTGTGGTTTAGTAAAGCCAGATTCTGGAAAGTTATTCTTAGATGGAAAAGACCATGATTTCCCACGTACTTCGAATTTAGTTGATTTGGGTATCTCTCGAACATTGCAAGGTGTTGGACTATTTGGAGATTTGACTGTTCTTGAAAATGTGATGGTTGGTGCGCACCACCTTGCAAATTCAGGATTACTTTCTGCAGCGTTAGGGCGCAGCGGCAAAGATGAAAAAGAGATTCGCACAAAATCATTTAGTGCGCTAGAGCGTGTGTATGCAGGTGGCTTAGCTAATCGACGCGCCGATACATTGTCATATCCTGATACAAAGCGCGTTGCAATTGCCCGTGCACTAGTAAGTGAACCAAAGATTTTGATGTTGGATGAACCTGCCGGTGGCTTAGGTTCACAAGATATTGAATGGATGAACCTTTTAATTCGAAATTTAAGTGCCTCTATGTCAGTACTACTCATCGAACACCACATGGATGTTGTTATGTCGGTGTGTAGCAAGCTATATGTTCTTAACTTTGGTGAAGTTATTGCCAGTGGAAACGCTGAGACAGTGCGCCGTGATCCAGCAGTGATGGCTGCCTATCTGGGAACAGGTGCTAAATGAGCCTGAATGTTTCCAACTTAACTGTTCACCATGGTGCGATATGCGCAGTGAGCCAGGTTTCAATAGCTGTGCCAACGGGCAAACTAGCGGCAATTATTGGGGCTAATGGAGCGGGCAAAACCACTTTGCTGCGCACTCTCTCTGGCCTTAAAACACCAACCAATGGCTCCATTATGTGGAAGGGTGAAAAGATTGCTGGGATTAAACCGGAAACTTTAGTTCGCCGAGGTATTTCACATGTCTCTGAAGGCAAATCTGTTATCCCAGAGTTAACAGTTCGTGAGAACTTAGAGCTAGGTGCGATTTGGCGCCGCAATGCTAAAGAGTCAAAAGAATCTATTGATCAGGTTGTTTCAATTTTTCCTCGTTTAGGTGAGCGCTTACAACAGCGTGCCGATACTTTATCTGGCGGTGAACGACAGATGCTTGCCATCGGTCGTGCAATTATGTCTAAGCCACAGTTGCTTCTCTTAGATGAACCATCCCTGGGTCTTGCACCGCTCGTTATTGAGCAGATCTTCCAAACAATTCGTGACTTAACAACCTCAATGAATTTAACGGTTTTGTTAGTAGAACAAAACGCAATGGGTGCATTAAAGATTGCAGACCTTGGAATTGTTCTCAATCTTGGAAAAGTTGTTGCAATGAACCATGCTCAAGTGCTGATTGATGATCCTGCCGTGCGCGCGGCATATTTGGGGTATTGATGCAAAAAATATTAGAGACCTTTCTTATAGGACTATCGACCGGTTCTATTTATGCCCTCATGTCAATTGCTCTCGTACTGGTCTGGAGATCGACCCGTGTAGTCAATTTTGCACAAGCAGGCCAGGCGATGCTCTCCACATATATAGGTTTTGAGATAGCTACCCGAACTGAAATATTCTGGCTTGGCTTATTATTTGCAATCGCTGCCGGTGCTCTATTGGGAGCTGGCGTGGATTATTTCTTCATGCGAGTTTTATTCAAGCACGCTGTTTCAGGCCCTGCTGCTGTAGTTGCTCCAGTAATTGCCACGCTGGGCTTACTCGGATTAGTTAGAAGCATTGTGGGATTGGTCTGGGGCGGAGAGTTCAAATCAATTAAAGCGCCAGCATCCACAGATGGTTTCACCATAGGCGAAACGACAATCCCATTCTCGCCCTTAAATCTTTTGATCATCGTGACGGTTTTCATTATTCTCATTGCTCTAGCGATCATATTTCAACGCACGAATCTGGGCCTATCTTTGCGTGCATCTGCTTATGCACCAGAGATTGCGCAGTTAGCTGGTATTAGAACTGCGCGAACAAGGACTATTGGTTGGGCAATTGCTGGAGGAGTTGGTGGAGTCGCTGGAATGTTAAATACTGCTTCTAACTTCCTTTCACCTTATTCGCTAGATCTATTACTAGTCTTTGGATTTATTGCAGCGGTTATTGGCGGACTTGAAAGTATGGTCGGCTCTGTTGTTGGAGCCTTAATTCTTGGAATTGCTCTGACTTTTATTTTGAACTACGTCGGTACGTCTTTGGTCTTTATTGGTGGATTCGTAGTTCTCATCGTGGTGCTACTTGTTAAGCCAGATGGAATAATGGCGAAAGGCAGGGCGCGCCGTGCGTAAGAAATTAGCTCTCTTCATTCTCCTTGGTTGGATCTTGCTTTTAATCGGTGATCGCGTAGATGAACTTCGTGTTTACCAAGGAGCGCAGATTGCGATGTATGCGATTGCTCTCTCATCAATAGTTTTACTCACTGGTTACTCTGGCCAAGTTTCACTTGGCAATGGCGCGATGATGGCTGTTGGTGGTTATTCCGCTGCACTGACTCTTAATAACCTAGGCAGTCCAGTTTGGTTTGCATTTGTGATGGCAGTTGTTGTCTCAGCTCTCTTTGGTGCTTTCCTTGGTTTAGCAGCTGCCCGATTATCCGGACCATATCTGGCGGGAACTACGTTGGCTCTAGCTGTGGGTCTTCCAGAAATTGCCAATCAATTTAATTTTCTTGGAGGAGTGCCTGGGCTTCTCTTTGATGTTGGTTTTCCTCCGGAAAGGTTTGGCGAAGAGTTCACTCAATACAAGTGGTTCTTCTGGATCGCAACCTTTATAGCCCTGCTCTCTTTGTTTATCACTTCCAATATCCTTCAATCGCGCTACGGAAGAACTTGGCGCGCGATCCGCAGTAACTCTTTAGCCGCCGAACTATCGGGGGTTCATGCAGGGCGGATGAAGATTCTGGCCTTCACCATCAGCTCAGCTATTGCAGGACTTGCTGGAGCGGTGATGGCGATGACGATAAGTCTGGTCGCCCCAGGTGCCTACACACTCGCTCTCTCATTTGCACTGGTTACCGGGGCGGTGCTCGCGGGTGTTTCTAGTCTGCCGGGTGTGGTCTTTGGAGCGTTGATCCTGGTTGCAATTCCTGAGGTCGCAGATGTTCTGGCCACCAGATGGGGGGGTGATGAGAACTTAAACAACTATCTCCCAGGTCTGATTGTGAGCGTTTTACTCATCCTTTCAGTGATTTTTACCCCCAATGGTCCAGGCGAGAAGCTCAAAAGCCGACACCATAAAAAAGCGTGAGTGCCTTAAATTACTAGTGGGTAACTAGTAGATTACGAGAAGTTTAACAACCCTCGATGGAAGGAAAACAATGATCAGAAAGACTCGTGCAAAGGGGACCTGGCTTGCAGCCACGGTGCTCGCAGTTGGCAGCCTATTTGCAACAGCGCTCCCAGCACACGCAGAGACAGGAGTGAGCAGCAGCGAGATCAAGCTCGGTATCACTCTTCCTCTTACTGGAGCAGCATCGCCAGGCTATAACAAGATCGGCAATGCTATGAACGCCTACTTCAAGTATGTCAATGACAACGGTGGAGTCTATGGCCGCAAGATCACGCTCATCCAAAAAAATGATGAGTACTCTCCTCAATTGTCGATTGCTAAGACAAATGAATTAATTTTAAAGGATAAAGTTTTTGCACTAGTCGGCCCACTTGGAACTGCAAACTACACATCAGTACATAAGTCTGTAGGCATTGCCAAGCGCGGCGTTCCAAGTCTTTTCCTCAACACTGGATTTAGTGGATTTGCAAATAAGAAAACCTATCCAACCTCTTTCATGGTTCTTCCTTCCTACGCAATGGAAGCAAAGATCATCGCGAAATTCCTCAAAGAGAATCATGCTGGAAAGAAACTCGGCATTGTTTATCAGAACGATGAATTCGGAATTGATGGAATGGGCGCATTTAAGGCAGCTGGTACCAAATTTGATGTAAGCGTGGCTTACACATCTGGTACTCAGAGCGCAGCAACTGCACAGACCTGGGTCTCCCAGCTTGCAGCAGGTGGAGCTCAAGTAGTTGTCTTCTTTGGCGTAACTTCAGCAACAGCTCCGCTACTTGCAGTAGCTGCAGCAGCTAAGTACGCACCACAGTGGATCCTTGGATCAGTTGGTGCAGACCCATTAACTCTTCGAGCACTTGGTGTTCCTCTAGCAGTTCTCAATGGCGCACAGACTCCAGCTGGTAATCCATCACCAAATGACACTAGCGATGAGTACGTCAAGCAGTTCCAAGAGGTCAATACCAAGTACAACACTGGTACTGCATTTGATGACTATGTACTTCAAGGTATGAACATCGCCCTCATGACTGTTCAAGGTCTACGGGCTGCAGGTTCAAGCCCAACCCGTAAGAAATTGATAAGCGCTATGGAAGCCAAGGGTTCAACCTTTGCATCTGTTGCCTACTCTCCTCTCGGGTTTTCAAAGACCAGCAACGTTGGTCATACCGGTTACTACATGGCAGTTATGGATGCCAACGGAGATAGAAAGCCATTCGGTGGAAAAGTAACTCTTTACACCACTGATAGTGGCTCTGGTCCAGTTGTGGTATCCACCTTCAAACGTCCTGCAATGCCAGCGAGAGGATTACCAAGTAACTCATGAGAAACTTTAAATTCAAGCGTTCCTTAACGCTCATAGCAGTTACATCACTGCTCTCAATTACCATCGTCTCAATTCCAACGGTCGCACAAGCAGCTCCTGCTTGTGATGGCAAGAGTCCAGTTCAGACATGTGGTGGTGCGACATCTGATGGTGCACCGTACGCAATGATGGTTCCTGCAAACTTCAACGGAACTGTCTATCTCTATTCACATGGATATCGTCCAAACGTTCCAGTTCCTGCTGGAATTCCTGGATACGGTGGATACACAGTTACCAATACGCCTCAACCTGGTCCAAACGAAACTGTAATTGGTGCGCTTTTGGCTAAGGGATATGGCGTTGTCGGTTCAGGATTTGCACGCCAAGGTTGGAATGCAGATTCAGCTATCAAAACCAACGTTGAACTTGTAGGACTGTTCAAGAAGCAGTTTACAAAGACCACAAAAGTTGTTGCATGGGGTGAATCACTTGGTGGTTTCATTACTCAAGCGCTCGCAGAGAAGCATTCAGATCTCTTCAGTGCTGCAGCACCACTATGTATGGCTAGCGATGTGACTCCGCTTATGACAATGGCAGGAGATGCCCTCTGGGGATTGAAGACTTTCTTTGATCCAACAATTAAGGGCGGTAATTACTCAGCTGGAACTGCAGGTTATGCCGAGGCGATGGGCGACCTAGTAAAGGTCTTCACAGTTATCGGAACATTGCAGGCAGCTTTTGCAGCCAACCCAAGCACTCCAGCTTGGCCAGCAACATCAAAGGTTCCAGATGCAATCAAGGGAATTCCTTCACGAAGCGCACTTGTAATGGTTGCGTTGATGTCTGGAATTCCAATGCAATCTGCACACTTTGATTCAACTTCAGCACCTGCTGGTTTGCCGGCTTCAAACACGCTGTCGTTCCAGGTTGCAATTAACCCTGCGTTCGCAGCTCTTGAGAACGTAGCAAACGCTGCAGCACTTGCAGTTCTTGCAACGCATGATCTTGAGCTACAAGCTGGTGGTGCAATATTTGATAACACCGCTACTGACTATGCAGCACGTATTGCAGAAGAACAATTCATCTGGGCTTCAGCACTTTCTGGTAACTCAGGAACAGGTGGACTTCTCAGTGTTCTTGCTGCATCACCACGCGCTAAGGCAAGTCCAGCTGCAGTGGCGAAGTTGAAGACACTTGGTTCCCATTCTGGAAAGGTTGATATTCCAACCATTCTCTTAACGGGCACTGCTGATCCAATAACTACTGCTGGAAACCAACAGTCAGTTGTTGATAAGTATGCAACGTATTGGGCAGACAAGTGGGTAGCTGCAAGAAAGGCAGGAGATCGCAAGCGTCCTGCTAACAACCAGCTCGTCCTCTGGAACTTCCCAAGTGCGAAGTACAGCAAGTACACAGCTGCTGGAGCACCAGATACATCTGTTCCAGCTGCATCTGGTACTAACCACTGTAACTTCACCACATCTCAGTACATGGCAGTAGCAGAACTACTTGCTTATGCTGCTGATAATGGTAAGAACCTCTCAGGAGGTCCAATGCTCACCAAGATTCGTAAGGCAGGAAATATGACTTACGATCGTGGCTATAGCGCTCCACAGTTGAAGTACTACGGAGGATAATCTCCAGTAATACATCGAGGGTAGTAAACGGGGGCTTCGGGAAACCGAGGCCCCCGTTTCCTTTACTCTTAAGCGGTGAAGATTGAGGTAGCAAGCACAGAGCAGATGCTTATTCTCGGCATCTCTCTTTCTGCGCAACTCAAAGCTGGCGACCTAATACTCATTAATGGCCCCCTCGGTGCAGGAAAGACAGTGTTAGCCCAAGGTATTGGCAAAGGTTTAGGAATAGATGACATCACATCTCCTACATTTGTAATCTCTAGAACACATAAAGCAGTCATTCCCATGATTCACGTGGATGCATACCGCTTAATTGATACCGAGAACCCCAATCTTTATTTGGATGATCTGGATTTAGACACAGAAAACTCAGTCACAGTTGTTGAGTGGGGCGGAGCAGAATCTGCACGTTTGAGTGAAGATCGCCTAGAGATAAGCATTGATAGAACAAATGAGATTCGCCAAGTTGAGATTAAAGCCATTGGTGCTCGCTGGGATGGCTTTGCGCTATGACAATTACTCTAGCTATTGATACCTCCACTTCTCGCACATCAGTTGCGATTATTGAAGATGGATCAATACTGTGGAGTGGGCACAGAGATGGTGCAACAGAACATGGTCCAGCTCTTCCCTCACTGGTTCAAGAAGGCATCAAAGGTTTTGCTATCGATGAAGTTGTAGTTGGGATGGGGCCTGGGCCATTTACAGGATTGCGTGTGGGAATCGCTTTTGCACAAAGCTTTGCATTAGCGCGAGGGATTTTGGTTCGTGGAGTGTGCTCACTCGATGCCATCGCAGCACAGGTTGATGAAAAAGACTTTATTGTCACTGTCGATGCCAGACGCAAAGAGGTTTATTGGGCTCGATATAAAGATGGAGTTCGTGTTGGCGAACCAGCTGTGAGTTTTCCAGCAGATGTTTCAGGTGCCCCTATTCATCCTGATCTTTATCCTGATATGAAAGCGCTAGTTGCACTTACCGGCAACATTATTGAACCGATGTATTTGCGCAGACCTGATGCAGTGGCAACGGCGGATCGAAAATGATTACTTATCGCGACGCTAACTCCTTTGACATCCCTGTTCTAGTGTCTTTAGATAAAGAGTTGTTTCCATATTCGCCTTGGTCTGCGGGGCAATATCGCGAAGAGATCTCTGCCCCCACGCGCCTCTTTGTTGTTGCACTTGATGATGCAAGCAGAGTTATTGGCTATGCAGGGGTTTTTGCACCAGGGGGCACTGAAGCTGATGTTTTAACCGTGGGCGTTATCCCGCAGCATCGTGGGCAAGGAATTGCTCGAGCATTAATGGCGAGCATTACCAAGTGGGCGCTAGACCAAGGCTCAATTGCCATGATGCTAGAAGTTAAAACCGACAATGTTGAAGCGATATCTTTGTATGAATCCCTTGGTTATGCAAAGCTAAATGTTCGAAAAGATTACTTTGGTAGCGGCTTTGATGCATTAGTGATGCGCAAGGAGCTGCCATGAGCGAGCCATTAGTTCTGGGTATTGAAACTTCATGTGATGAAACAGCGGTTGGAATTGTTCGTGGTCGCACATTGCTGGCAAATGTCATTGCATCTAGCGTTGAAGAACATGCACGTTTTGGGGGAGTAGTTCCTGAGATTGCTAGCAGAGCCCACTTAGAGGCAATGCAGCCAACGATTAAAAAAGCCCTAGCTGATGCAAAGGTTTCACTTAACGACATTGATGCAATTGCAGTCACAGCTGGTCCTGGTTTAGTAGGTGCGTTGCTGGTTGGTGTGGGATCTGCCGCAGGTCTTGCTATTGGTTTAGATAAACCAATTTATGCAGTTAATCATTTAGCGGCCCACGTTAGTGTTGATTACTTAACACATGCCCAAGAGATTGAACCAACGATTGCATTACTAGTAAGTGGTGGTCACTCTTCAATTTTGCAGGTCGATGACATTACATCGTCGGTTGTGAAGTTAGGTCAGACTATTGATGATGCTGCAGGTGAGGCTTTTGACAAAATAGCTAGAGTAATGAAATTAGGTTTTCCAGGAGGACCTGCTATTGATGCAATTGCTAAAGAGGGCAACGCCACCGCAATTGATTTCCCACGTGGTTTAACAACTTCCAATGATTGGCAAACTCGTCCCTATGACTTTTCTTTCTCAGGTTTAAAGACTGCTGTTGCCAGATACTTAGAGAGCGTTCCAGATTATGTTCGCTCCGATGTTGCAGCTTCTTTCCAAGAATCTATTGTTGATGTCTTGATGCTAAAGGCGCTGGCGGCCTGCAAGGAGAGCGGGATAGATTCATTGGTTATTGCTGGAGGCGTTGCCGCTAACTCCAGATTAAGGGCGGTGGCGGCTTTGCGCTGTGAAAAGGCCGGTATTCAGCTTCGGATCCCAGCCCCAGGCCTTTGCACCGATAACGGAGCGATGGTGGCCAGCCTGGGCGCTCTCATGGCAGCAGCTGGGCGTGAGCCTAGCCCTGTGGCATTTGATGCCGATTCCAGCCTGCCAGTAACAGTTGTGAGCCTGTCCTAGCCGATTTGCCGTCTGGAATAGCCCCGTCTAACCTTGCGTTAGCACTCACGGGTCCACACTGCTAACCGGGCCCGCACGAGGAAATCTGAACTAAAAGGAGTTAGGCACATGGCCATTAAGCCACTAGAAGATCGCATCGTAATCAAGACAAACGAAGCTGAAACAACAACAGCATCTGGTCTTGTTATCCCAGATACAGCAAAAGAAAAGCCACAAGAGGGCACTGTTATTGCAGTTGGTCCAGGTCGCTTTGACGATGGTGTTCGCGTTCCAATGGATGTCAAAGTTGGCGATGTAGTTCTTTATAGCAAGTACGGCGGAACTGAAATCAAGCACGGTGGAGATGACCTCTTGGTTCTTTCAGCACGCGACATTCTCGCTGTAATCGAGAAGTAAATGGGAAAATCCCTTCAATTCGACGAGCAAGCACGTCGAGCAATGGAACGTGGCGTCAACATTCTTGCTGACACCGTAAAAGTAACTCTTGGACCTAAGGGTCGCAACGTAGTAATCGCTAAGTCATACGGTGCTCCAATTATCACCAACGACGGCGTGACTATCGCAAAAGAGATCGAACTTTCAGATCCTGCTGAAAACATGGGTGCACAGCTAGTTAAGGAAGTAGCAACTAAGACTAATGATGTTGCTGGTGACGGAACTACAACTGCAACTGTTCTAGCTCAAGCAATGGTTAAAGAAGGATTACGTAACCTTGCAGCTGGCGCACAGCCAATGGATATTAAGCAAGGCATCGAAGCTGCAGTTGCTGCAGTTTCAGAAAACCTTCGCAAGCAAGCTACTCCAGTAAGTGGAAAAGCACAGATTGCAGATGTTGCAACTATCTCTGCTCAAGATCGTGCCATCGGTGATTTAATCGCTGAGGCAATGGATCGTGTGGGTAAAGATGGCGTTATTACTGTGGAAGAGGCATCTACTACTGGTCTAGACCTAGAGTTCACAGAAGGTATGCAGTTCGATAAGGGCTACATTTCCCCATATTTCGTAACAGATCAAGATCGTATGGAATCAATTCTTGAAGATGCATACGTACTTATCTCAGCTGGAAAGATCTCTGCTTTAGCAGAACTACTTCCAATCCTTGAGAAAGTATCTGCCACATCAAAGCCACTTTTGATCATCGCTGATGACATCGAAGGTGAGGCTCTCTCAACGCTAGTTGTTAACCGCATGCGTGGAGTGTTTACTTCCGTAGCAGTTAAAGCTCCTGGCTTTGGTGATCGCCGCAAGGCAATGTTGCAAGACATCGCAACGCTAACTGGCGGACAAGTTATCTCTGCTGAAATTGGTATGAAGCTAGATGCTGCAACTTTAGAAGATCTCGGTCGCGCACGTCGCATCGTGGTTTCAAAAGATGCAACAACAATTGTTGAAGGTGCTGGAGACAAGGGCGCAGTTGCTGCCCGTGTTGGCGAGCTTCGCAAAGAGATTGAAAACTCAGATTCTTCTTGGGATAAAGAGAAGCTACAAGAGCGTGTTGCAAAGCTTGCTGGTGGCGTTTGCGTCATCAAGGTTGGAGCACACACTGAAGTAGAGCTCAATGAAAAGAAGCACCGTCTTGAGGATGCAATCTCAGCTACTCGCGCAGCAGTTGAAGAAGGAATCGTTGTTGGTGGAGGCGCAGCACTTGTGCATGCAGCCGATGCCTTAGAAGGCGATCTTGGATTTACTGGCGATAAGGCAGTCGGCGTGCGTTTAGTGCGCAAGGCTTGCGATGAGCCACTTCGTTGGATTGCAGAGAATGCAGGACTTGAAGGCTACGTAGTAGTTGCAAAGGTTCGTGCAATGAAGCCTAATGAAGGTTTCAATGCTGCAACTGATATCTATGGCGATCTTGCAAAAGATGGCGTCATCGATCCAGTGAAGGTAACTCGTTCAGCTCTAGCTAACGCTGCATCAATTGCAGCAATGTTCATTACAACTGAAGCAGTTGTATTCGAAAAGCCAGCAGAGCAAGCAGCAGCTGAAGCTGCAGGCGGACATGGACACTCACATGGCCCAGGTGGACACAGCCACTAAGAAAAGAACTCAGTAGAAAAGCCCCGCAGAAAAATCTGCGGGGCTTTTCTTTTTCAACTCAGGAGGAGAGTTAAAACTTATGATGCATGTGAAACATCTGGAGTAACGTCTTTACCTAAAATTGCTAAGCGATCATCTTCTGAAAGACCGCCCCAAATTCCATATGGCTCTTGCACAGCAAGTGCGTGTGCTCGGCATGCAGCAATTACTGGACATGCAGCACATATTGCTTTTGCAGTGTTTTCACGATTGCGTCGGCGCGGACCACGTTCTCCATCAGGATGAAAAAACATCTCACTTGGAAGCTCGCGGCATGAACCTTCGTACTGCCATTCCCATTCATCAGCCACGGGACGGGGTAAACGCGAGATTTCAGCCATGGCGATACTCTACAACCGCGCCATAGGTTGTTCAAGCCCCAACGCTCCAGAAGTTGTTCATGGGCGTGTTTCAACTGGTGAGTTGGCCCACTTCAGGCCACGATTGGCCCGTGTCAACTAAAGAAGAGCTTCTGACTGTGGCAGCCGTAGCCCGGCGCATCGGTGTAGCCCCTGCCACCCTTCGTACCTGGGATCGCCGTTATGGCCTTGGACCTTCTGCTCATGAAAGTGGCGAGCACCGACGATACTGCCCAGCCGATTTAGCTCGCCTGACATTAATGCGCAGATTAATTACTAGCGGTGTTTCACCCTGTGACGCTGCCGCACAAGCAAAGAGCCACAAAGGCACAGTTAACCTTGAAACAATAGTTACTGATTATGTTGTTCGCGAAGAGTTAGTTGCAGCCCTCCACAAAGCGGCAAAGGGGCTGGATAAGAAATTTATTGAGGCGGCTTTGCGCAAGGATTTAGCGCAATACGGTGTTGAACAATCCTGGTCTGAAGTCATAGTTCCTCTTTTACTCATTGTGGGCAATGAGTGGGAGGCAAGTGGCGATGGCATTGAAGTCGAGCACTTGCTGACCGAGGTACTTAAAGGGATTTTGCGAGAGCATGTTGAGGACATCAGAAAGCCTGTGAATGCTCACCCAGTTCTACTTGCATCCGTTGGAGAAGAACTGCACTCACTTGCACTGCATGCACTTGCTGCTGCACTTGCAGAACGCAAAATCGAAACCTATTTTCTTGGAGCTAGAACTCCACTTGAAGCTTTGTCAGCAATGATTACGCGCTCTGCTCCACCTGCTGTGTTTTTGTGGGCGCAGCTTTCCAAAAATGCTGACCCAAAGTTTTTCAATGACATCCCAGCTATCAGGCCAATGCCCAGAATGGTTCTGGGTGGACCTGGGTGGAGCCATATTGATTGCAAAGATGTCTCGGTGGTTCACGATATTTCCGATGCCGTGGCAGAGATTGAACGTGCCGTAGGGCTCTAGGGGCATCAGATCGATAGAGGGCGATAAAAGCAGTGATTTTGTGGCCTATCTCGCGCTTTAGTGGCAGTTTTTTAGTTTAAGCCAGCCCCGCATGGCTATAGGCTTTACCTAATAACCGCCCAGAAGGAGTTCGCCAGTGTCGGCACAGGATTTTGGTGCAAATGATTGGCTCGTCGATGAAATGTACGAGCACTATCTGCAGGATCCTTCTTCCGTAGACCCTGCGTGGGTTGAGTACTTTAAAAACAATAAACCAGGTTCTCCTGCGACAGCTTCATCAACTCCAGTTTCTAAAGGTGTTCCACCAGTGCCCAAAGCTGCACAAAAAGCTGCAGCACCACAACCAGAACCTGCAGCACCAGTTCCGCACGTTCAACCAATCGTTCGCGAGAGTGCAGCACCACAACCAAAGCCTGCAGATCCAGTTGTTAAGCCAGCTCCAGTTTTAAGCACACCAAGTGCGTCAACTCTTGAAGTAATCCGCGGAGTTTCTGCCCGCGTTGTTCAAAGCATGGAAGCTTCACTTTCAGTTCCGACTGCAACGTCAGTGCGCGCAGTTCCTGCCAAGTTAATGATTGATAACCGCATTGTGATTAACAATCACATGAAACGCGCTCGCGGTGGAAAAGTTTCATTCACACACATCATCGCTTATGCAATGATCAAGGCAGTTCGTGCAATGCCAGAGATGAATGCATTCTTTGGTGAATTAGATGGCAAGCCAGCTATTGGCAAACCTGAACACATCAACCTTGGCGTTGCAATTGATTTAGCTAAACCTGATGGATCACGCCAGCTCTTGGTTCCTTCAGTCAAGGGTTGTGAGTCTTTAGATTTCGCGCAGTTCCGTAGTGCGTATGAAGCAGTAGTTAAAAAGGCACGCGATGGTTCTTTAACTGTTGAAGATTTTGCTGGCACAACAATGTCTATTACTAATCCAGGAACAATTGGAACAGTTCACTCAGTGCCACGTCTTGTTCAAGGACAGGGTTTGATTCTGGGTGTTGGAGCGCTGGATTACCCAGCTGAATTTGCGGGCTCTAGTGAAGAGACATTGGCCCGTCTTGCCATTAGTAAGGTCGTTACTCTCACCAGTACTTACGATCACCGCATTATTCAAGGCGCAACTTCAGGTGATTTCCTGCGCAGAATGCATGAATACATTCTGGGAGCAGATGGTTTCTATGATGAAATCTTTGCAGCCCTGCATATCCCATATGAGCCAATTCGCTGGGCAGCAGATAAAGAGTTTGTCCATGATGAAGAGATTGATAAGACAGCTCGCATTCAGCAGTTAATTCAGGCATATCGCACCAATGGCCACTTAATGGCAGATTTTGATCCTCTTGAATATGTCCAGCGCAACCATCCAGATTTAGATGTTCAAAACCATGGATTAACTTTGTGGGATCTAGATCGTGAGTTTGCTACTGGTGGATTTGGTGGCCAGAAGTTCATGTTGCTTCGTAAGATTCTTGGAATCTTGCGTGACTCATACTGTCGCACAGTAGGTGTTGAGTACATGTATATCGATGACCCAGCAGAGCGCAAATGGATTCAAGAGCGCGTTGAAGTTGGCGTGCAGGTATTACCGCGTGAAGAACAACTTCGAATTCTCTATAAGCTCAATAGCGCCGAAGCATTTGAAAACTTCTTACAGACCAAGTTTGTTGGACAAAAGCGTTTCTCACTAGAAGGTGGCGAATCGGTAATTCCACTACTAGATGCTGTCATTTCATCTGCGGCAGAGATAAAGCTTGATGAAGTCTGTATTGGAATGCCACACCGTGGACGCCTTAACGTATTGGCAAATATTGCTGGAAAATCTGCAGGACAAATCTTCCAAGAGTTCCAAGGTCACTACGCAGAAAATCAAGTTCAAGGTTCTGGCGACGTTAAGTACCACTTGGGTACTGAAGGTGTTTTTACCGCGCACTCTGGTGCAACAACAAAGATTTATCTAGCAGCAAACCCTTCACACTTGGAAGCGGTAAACCCAGTCCTAGAGGGCATTGTTCGCGCTAAGCAAGATCGAATCAATGTTAAACATGCTTATTCAGTGCTTCCAATCTTGCTTCACGGAGATGCCGCTTTTGCTGGACAAGGCGTTAACGCAGAAGTTCTTCAGATGTCTCAATTAGCCGGCTATCGCACAGGTGGAACTATCCATATTGTTATTAATAATCAGGTTGGTTTCACTACTTCACCAAGTTCAGCACGATCTTCACGTTATTCCACTGATTTTGCCAAGATTATCCAGGCCCCTGTTTTCCACGTGAATGGTGATGATCCAGAGGCATGTGTTCGCATTGCTCGTTTAGCGTTTGAATATCGTCAAGAATTTAATAAAGATGTTGTTATTGACATGGTTTGCTACCGCCGTCGTGGTCACAATGAAGGTGACGAGCCAAGCTTTACTCAGCCGTTGATGTATAAACTCATTGATGCAAAGCGCTCTACACGCCACCTTTATACCGAAGCACTTATTGGCCGTGGTGACATAACAGTTGAAGAGGCAGAAGAAGTAGCACGCGATTACCAAACTCAACTAGAAGCTGTCTTTGCTGCAGTTAATAACTTGAGTGCGCAAACTGATCCAAACTTCAAGGCACCGGTTGCACCGGATGCAAACACAATTGTTACTTCAATTCCAGAGCAGCTTGCGCGCGAAATTGCTGCAACTCAAATCGCAACTCCAGAGGGCTTTAGTATTCATCCAAAACTTTCACCACAGTTGGCTAAGCGCGTTGAATCACTTAACGATGCATCAATTGATTGGTCGACAGGAGAGATGTTGGCATTTGGTTCACTTCTTAAAGAAGGACGACCAATTCGCCTTGCTGGTCAAGATGCACGACGTGGAACTTTCTCTAACCGTCACGCAGTAATTGTTGATAAAGAAAACGGTAATGAGTGGACACCGCTTCGCGCCTTAATCTCTGATGAAAATCACTTCTTTGTTGTTGACTCACTGCTCAGCGAATATGCAGCCATGGGATTTGAATATGGATATAGCGTTGAGCGCGAAGAAGCCCTTGTTTTATGGGAAGGCCAATTCGGAGATTTTGCTAACGGCGCACAAACAATTATTGATGAGTTCATTTCATCAGCTCTTCAAAAGTGGGGTGAGCGCTCTTCCGTAGTTCTTCTCTTGCCTCATGGTTATGAAGGGCAAGGACCAGATCACTCATCAGGACGTATTGAGCGCTATCTACAACTATGCGCAGAACAAAACATGACTGTGGCTCAGCCATCATCACCTGCTTCTTACTTCCACTTACTGCGCTGGCACGCAAAGAACCCTGCTCGCCGCCCAATGATTGTCTTCACACCTAAATCAATGTTGCGCCTAAAGGCTGCAGCATCTGCGTTGAGTGATTTCACTTCAGGACACTTCCAGCCAGTTATTGCTGATGATTCAGTCAGTAACGCCTCTCGCGTGATTTTCTGTTCTGGCAAGGTTTATCACGACCTAGTTGCAGAGCGCACAAAGCTTGGTGAAAGTTCAACTGCAATTGTTCGTGTTGAACTTTTGTATCCACTTCCAATTGATGAAATGGTTGCAGAAGCAAATAAGCATCCAAATGCTAACTTGTTGTGGGTGCAAGATGAACCTGCAAATCAAGGTCCATGGTCACATATTGCACTTCGTACTTCAGAACAACATGGTGGTCATGGATTTGGTTCTCGTATCTTGCGTCGTATTTCTCGCAGAGCAACAGCTTCACCTGCAACTGGAAATCATCACTTGCATGAAGATGAGCAAAAAGCATTAATGCTCGAAGCTTTTACTCGCTAAGCGATTTTCTTTCCTCGCTTGTAGCGAAAGAGAACCACACCAACAATCTCTTCGGCTGCTATCCAACCCCATGTTCGTGAATCAGTGCTCTCGTTAGCATCGCCCTCAACCCAAAACTTGCCGCTATGAAACTTCTGAACTCGTTTAACTAAAAAGATTCCAGGTCTTTCTTCGCGTTCTATTACAACGACCTTGCCGAGAATGGATTTTCCAACTGCCTCTAAAGCCGCCGCTCCATCTATCCAACTGACAAAGAGCCAATCCCCATCTCGGTATGCGGGAAGCATGGAGCCACACGAGACCTTGACTGTGCCAAATTTGCTCATGGGCGGTAGTCTCGCACTTGTAGTTCCTTCAGTCGATGCGAACTGCGTGCCAGTGGCACGAATTTATAAATGAGGAGAGAACATGTTTGCACCAAAGACAACTGTCTACGCACACTGCGATCTTCCATGTGGTGTTTACGATCCAGCCCAAGCAAAGATTGAGGCTCTATCTGTAAAGGCATGCATGGAGAAATATGCAGCAAATCCTGATGCGGATTTCCGCTCACGTTCTGTTGCAATCAAAGAAGAGCGCTCACACCAAGTCAAAGAACACCTATGGGTTCTATGGACTGACTATTTCAAGGCTCCACACTTTGAGGCATACCCACAACTGCACTCACTATTTAATGATGCAACAAAGCTTGCAGGTGCTGCAGGAACAAAGGGAACTCAAGATGTTGCAGTTGCAGACAAGTTGATCGCAAAGATTGATGAAATAGCAGAGATTTTCTGGGCAACTAAAAAAGCTTAAGAAATTAAAGATTGCGCGGCGGTGCGGGCGAGGAATGAAACTCGCTCCACCGCCGATCTTTTTATCATGGCAGCTGCAACTTGGCGCTCACCTTCATAAACTTCACATTCAAAAGTTAACTCTCGGTTTTCAATCTCAATACAGCGCGAAACTGCACGCAGTTCAGCGCCGATAGATGATGGGCTCAAAGTAATCATTTCAAAACTAATGGGAATTGTTGTTTCTTCTGGCTCTAAATGCTCATCCATAGAAATGATTGCTGCATGCTCCATGAGTGAAATTAACTGTGATTGAGAAACGATTGGTAAATCACCAATTCCCATTGCAACAGATGTGTCACCAGCCCGCACAGTCATGACCGTTAAACCAACGGCTCCGATGACTTCCTCAGCAGGTTTCATGATTAATAACTTACCTGCTTAAGCCTTAAGTAGTGGGATTATCGCCTTCATTGATGTATCGAATTTCTTCGGTGTGTTCGATCGTAACTTCACGGTGTTCGACTTGGCCGAACTCATCAATCTCGATGGAAATCTCCGTCATGCTGAACTGTGTGACAACTTCGGTAAATGCCCCAGCTGCTTGGCCATGAATTTGGTTGAAGATGGCGTTATGAAGTTCTTGCGGTGCTTCTTCATTACATGTTCGCTGCAGGACTTGTTGAACTAGAGAGTGCATCGCTCGCTCGTGGGCAAGCTCTGCTTCACAGGCAGGGCACTGGGCAACGTGAACTTCAATGACCTGCATCTGTGGTGGCTCAATATTGCCTTCAATAAGTAGCACGAAGGAGTTAAGAACTTGGCTACAAGGCGTTACAAATGAGAAACTCATGATTCTGCCCCCTCATCAGGGTCAGATTTCTTAGCCGAAGGCTTGGCTTTAACGTTGTAACCAAGTTCCTTTGCATACTCTGTTAACCGCTCACGTAGCTGTTTTCTTCCCCGGTGAAGTCTGGACATCACTGTTCCAGCTGGCACACCGACAATCTCAGCAATCTCCTTATAAGAAAAGCCTTCAACGTCAGCCAAATAGACGGCAATGCGAAACTCTTCAGGGATTTCTTGTAGAGCTCGTTTGATGTCGCTATCGGGCAGATTTTCAAGTGCTTCTACTTCTGCTGATTTTCCTTGATCACTAGTGTGTGATGCCGCATCTGCTAACTGCCAATCTTCGATTTCACCAGAAGATAGTTGAGGGCGGCGCTGGTCTTTGCGATAGGTGTTAATAAAAGTAGTTGTTAAAACGCGATAGAGCCAGGCTTTTAAATTAGTTCCAGGTTCAAATTGGTGGAATGAAGCAAAGGCTTTTAGGTAAGTGTCTTGAACTAAATCTTTAGCATCATCAGGATTTCTTGTATAGCGCAACGCTGCGGCATAGAGCTGGTTTGTAAATGCAAGGGCATCTCGCTCAAAGCGGGCAGCACGCTCCGCTGAGCTCTCTTTAACTAAATCTGTCGATGTCATTGCTAGCAAAGATTATCGCTAAAACAGGGTCTCTGGCTCACCCAATTCAATTGCCTCAATGAGCTGGGCTCCATTGTTTGCAACTGAGTTAACCTGCGATGAAACGGGGTGGGCCTTGACTATTGATTCGGGGGATTGGACCTGCATTAAGTTTCGTAATCCTTCAATCTCTTTATTCTCAGGATCAAGCCAAGTTTCCCAACGATCTCGCGGCATAAAGACTGGCATTCTGCTGTGAATCGTTGCAAGTTCACCTTGTGCCTCTTGAGTAATAATAGATGCGCTCTCAATTACTTCACCGTTAGGTGCGCGCCAACTACTCCAAATTCCTGCGATTGAGAGCTGTGCACCATCGCGAGAAGAAATATAGAAAGCTTGCTTTGGCTTGTATTGCCCTAACGCAGTTGCCCATTCGTAATAACCCTGGGCTGGAACTAAACATCTGCGTTGTTTAAATGCATCTCTGAAGGTTGGTTTTTCATGAACACTTTCACTGCGTGCATTAATGGCCCGAGATTGTGATGTTTTTGCTTCTGCGACATCACTTAACCATGGAGCGATTAATCCCCAGGAAACTATGGCCAAATCTTTCTTGGTTTCACTTTCTTCTTTAATGGGGGAGCGAACAATATAAATGGGATTCGTTGGGGCGATATTCCAATTCACTGGAATGGATTGGCCAGGAGCGCTGCCCGTGACTTCAAATTGCTCCATGAGTTCGCGCATATCTGCACTTTGCGCATAACGACCACACATGTGCAAAGGATATGCGTAAAACGAGAGTGTTGTTAGCCGCGATAGACTTAGGCGATGATGAATAACAACGCACACTGGCCCGCGCTCTTTCGCGGCGCACAACCAGTAGAGGCCTTCGTTGTCATTCCCGGATCTAAATCTGTAACTAACCGTGCATTGATATTGGCAGCCCAAGCTGATTCCCCATCCATTCTTCGCCGCCCACTTGTTTCTCGCGATAGCGAATTGATGGTTGCGGGCTTGCGTGCACTGGGGGTTGGGATTGAAGAAAAGAACGTAACAACCAATGGCGTAGAAGAACTTCAGTGGGTTATCACACCGGCTCCACTTCGCGGCGGCGTGAAAATTGATGTTGGAAATGCTGGAACAGTGATGCGCTTTCTTCCTCCACTTGCAGCCCTTGCAACTGGTGATGTTGCATTCGATGGTGATCCACGTTCTTATGAGCGCCCACTGGGGCCTGTAATTAAAGCTTTAGAGGAATTAGGGATTTCAATTGAGCATGATGGTCGATACAGCTTGCCCTTGAAATTACATGGAACTGGCAAGATTCCAGGAGGTGCTCTAACAATTGATGCAAGTGCATCTAGCCAGTTCTTATCAGCACTTCTATTGGTTGCACCAAGTTTTGAAAATGGCATTGTTGCAACACATAAAGGTGGTCAACTTCCATCTATGCCGCACATTGAAATGACTGTTGATATGTTGCGCAGCTTTGGAGCAGATGTAGAAGTTGATAAAGCAGCGCAATCATGGAGTGTTAAGGCTGGAAAACTTCATGGTCAAGAGTTAGTTATTGAACCTGATCTATCAAATGCTGCACCATTTTTATCTCTTGCCATGGTTTGCGGTGGAAGTGTCACTATTGCCGATTGGCCTAAGACCACTACTCAGCCTGGGGATCAACTGCGTTCAATCTTCACGCAAATGGGTGCAAAAGTTTTAATGGATGAGCGCGGATTAACCTTAAGTGGAACTGGTGTGATTCATGGAATTGATATTGATTTACATGATGTTGGCGAACTAACTCCATCTATTGCAGCAGTTGCAGCCCTTGCCGATTCACCGTCACATTTGCGCGGCATTGCACACCTTCGCCTGCATGAAACTGATCGCCTTGCTGCTCTCACACGCGAAATAAATGCTCTAGGTGGAGATGTAGTTGAGGAAGAAAGTGCGCTTCACATAACTCCAGCTCCATTACATGGCGGTGTATTCCACACATATGACGACCACCGCCTAGCGACGGCAGGTGCTGTTCTTGGTTTAGTTGTTCCAGGTATTGAAGTGGAAAACATTGCAACCACTCGCAAGACTCTGCCTGATTTTCCAGGGCTATGGAGTTCTCTTCTTGTTTAGCCAGAAAAGATCATCATGAGCCCACGCGAATACGATGAATCAGATGCGCGCGTAAGGCCTGCGCGCAGCACACGTCCACGAAGTAAAGATCGTCCTAGCCACTCCACTGCTATTTCAGCACTTGTCACTGGAGTTGATCGCGGGCGACAAACATGTGTTACTGATGAAGGCGTCATTATCACTGCAATGCGTGCAAGAGAACTTGGACCTAAATCTGTTGTGGTGGGCGATCGAGTTTCTATTGTTGGTGATGTTACCGGCGATGAAGGAAGTTTGGCTCGCATCGTTTCAGTCAATGAGCGCAGAAACTCACTGAGCAGAACTGTTGATGATGCTGCTCAAGTTGAGCGCACAATTGTTGCCAACGTAGATCAACTTGTCATTGTTGTTGCAGCCCTTAATCCTGAACCACGACGTGGTCTCATTGACCGTTTTCTTGTTTCAGCCTTTACCGAAGGTATTACGCCAAAGTTAGTAGTCACTAAAACAGATTTGGGAGTTGTTCCAGAGTTTCTAGCTGAGTATGCAAAGTTAGATGTTGAAATCCTGCACACTGCAATTAAGAGTGATTCTCGTGAGAAAGATTTAGAAGCGTTACACCAGATGCTTTCAGGCAAAATCTCTGTACTCGTTGGTCATTCAGGTGTTGGTAAATCAACACTTATTAACGCACTTGTTCCAGATGCAGATCGCTTAACTGGTGATGTGAATGAGGCAACGGGTCGTGGTCGACACACATCATCTAGCGCAGTTGCACTTGCACTAGACACACACGATGGATGGATTATTGATACACCAGGAATTAGAGCATTCGGACTCTCGCATATCGATGTCAGTCGAATTGTTGATGCCTTCACAGATCTCTCTCTTGTAGCTGCAACATGTTTGTCGAATTGCTCACACGCTGAAAGCTCTTGCAAACTTGATGCATGGGCTGCGCCTAACGGGGTAGTTGACCCTGAGAGAGCAGCCAGATTAAGCAGCCTTCGTTCGTTGTTATCGGTCAAGGACCAAGCAGTATTTGTGCCAGAGGATTAGTATTCAATCTGTAGATAAGGCGCATGAGTTGATTGAGAGAAGAATAGAAAATGAGCGAAAGTAAGTACGCCGAAGATTTAGCTTTGGCACACCTACTGGCCGATATTGCAGATGCAATCTCACTCGATCGCTATCAATCTTTAGATTTAGTAATTACTACCAAGCCAGATAACACACCAGTTACTGATGCTGATCGCGCTGTAGAAACGGCAATCAGAGAAGCACTTGCAACGCACCGCCCTAATGATGGACTGCTGGGAGAAGAGTTTGGGAGTGATATCACAGGTGCCAAGCGTTATTGGGTCATAGATCCCATTGATGGAACTAAAAACTTTATGCGCGGAGTTCCAACTTGGGCAACTCTTATTGCACTTGTCGAAGTTGCAGAAGATGGCACACAAGAAGTTGTAGTTGGAATTGCTAGTTCTCCAGCATTGGCGCGACGTTGGTATGCATCATGTTGTGAGGGTGCATATGTCACCTTTAATGGCCAGAGTAGAAAATTAGCAGTCTCACAAGTTGCATCTATAACTGATGCATCAGTTGCATATTCAGATTTTGTTGGTTTTGGTACACGCTTAAAGGCTTTTAACTCAATTCTTTCTACTGCTTGGCGCACTCGGGGAATGGGCGATTTTTGGTCACACATGTTGGTTGCAGAAGGCGCAGTAGATATCGCCATTGAACCAACTCTTGCTGTGTGGGACATGGCTGCCCTAGACATCATTGTTCGCGAAGCCGGAGGAGTGTTTACAAATACTTCAGGTAAACACGGTCCATTTGGTGGCAGTGGGGTTTCAACAAACAAGGCAGTCCATGAAGTTTTAATCAAAGCGTTGAATGCATAATCGATAATGGCAACTGAAACGATCCTAGAACCCACAACCCTTGCTATTGAGGGAATGACCTGTTCATCCTGCGTGAATGCAGTTGAAAAAGCGCTCAATAACATGGATGGCGTTCGAGCAACCATTAACTTTGCAACAGAGACCGCACACATTTTGGCACCTGCGGATATGGATGTTAAAGAATTAATCAAAACAGTTGAAAAAGCAGGATATAAAGCCAGTCTTTTGCAAGATGCCCAGGCAGTAACGTTGCATAGTAAGAAATCAGCACGCGCCTTATTCTTTGCTTTTATTTTTTCAGTTCCTGCCGTAGCTCTCTCGATGGTTATGAGTTGGCACCATGCAATCGATATGTGGATTCATGATCAGTTAGATCTCTTTGGACTTCCACATCCACTCTATTCAGCCACAGCATGGCTGGTAATTGCACTCAGTGCACCTGTTGTTTTACTTGTTGCTTGGCCAATCCACCGTGCTGCGCTCCGAAATCTCAAGCATCCAACTATGGACAACCTCATTTCGATGGGTTCAATTGCAGCATTCACATGGTCGATTTATGCGAATGCAACTGGTGAGGGCGATGTTTATACCGAAGTTGCTGCCGGTGTTATTTTCTTTGTCATCCTTGGACGTTTCTTAGAAACAAGAGCCAAGGCACGTGCGGGTGCGGCCCTTTCATCTCTCTTAGCTCTAGGTAGTAAAGAGGTAACGATTGTTCGTGGGGGATTCCCACTTATAGTTCCAATCGAACAGCTACAAATCGGTGATGAATTTGAAGTTAGACCAGGAGATCGTGTTGCAACTGATGGCATTGTTGTTAGCGGGCAGAGCACAGTTGATAACTCAATGCTCACAGGTGAATCAAAACCTGTAGATGTCGGTCCTGGATCTCAAGTAATTGGCGCATCTGTTAATCACAACGGTCGATTAATTGTGCGGGCCACACGAGTAGGCAGTGATACTGAACTTGCCCGCATCACTGCAATGGTGATTAGTGCACAAGGAACCAAAGCTCCCATTCAGCGCTTAGCAGATCGAATTAGTGCAGTCTTTGTTCCGATTGTTACGGTTCTTTCAATTGGAACATTTGCTGCTTGGTATTTGAGCGGCTATAGCCTCACACAATCTATTTCTGTGGCGATCACCGTGCTTGTAATCGCTTGTCCATGTGCTCTGGGACTTGCAACACCTGTTGCATTACTTGTTGCATCAGGACGCGGTGCACAACGTGGAATAGTCCTGCGTGAACCACGAGTTCTAGAAGTTGCACGTAAAGTGGACACAGTTGTCTTTGATAAGACTGGAACACTCACAGAGGGTGTTATGAATGTGCAGAACGCAACTATCTCTGCCGCCGCCGGCGCAGTACTAGGTTCATCCTTTGCGTCCCTTATTAATGAAGCAACGATTCTTTCTTCAGCAAATGCGATTGAATCAGCAAATTCCCACCCAGTTGCTCTGGCCATTTCTCGCTACGCACTCAGTGCTGGTGCAAAGAACCATGCGGTAACAGACTTCTCTGTTACACCGGGATCTGGAGCTGCGGGCCGTGTAAATCTTGGAACTCAATCACCTGTGGTTTTGATCGGTTCACCAGCAGCTGTTGCGCACAGCTGCACAGATTTTCACCCAGAAATTAAGGCAGCTGTCACAGCTGGGCAAAATGCTGGCTTAACAGTTTCAGTTTTGGCATGGGATGGCGTTGCATTAGCTGTCTTTGCTGTTGGCGATCAATTAAAGAGCGATGCAGCAGAGACAATTACTAATCTCAAATCAATGGGAATCACACCATGGCTTGTCACGGGAGATAGCGCAGAAGTTGCTGCCGCAGTTGCTTTAACTGTGGGTATTGATAGCGAGCACGTTATTTCTGCAGCTATGCCAGAGACCAAATTAGTTATTGTTGAGAAGTTAAAGGCCCAAGGACATTGTGTTCTTATGATTGGCGATGGAATCAATGATGCTGCAGCCTTAACCGCTGCTGATTTATCTATGGCCATGGGAACAGGCACTGACACAGCGATTTCTTCTGCTGACATCACCTTGATGAACTCAGGTTTGGGAAGTGTAATTTCAGCGCTCAAGCTTTCACAAAAAACCTTAAAGATCATCCGTTTGAATATGGGTTGGGCGTTGATCTATAACGTTATTGGCTTGCCCATTGCAGCCCTTGGCTACTTGCAACCTATTTATGCCGCAGGGGCAATGGCGCTTTCCTCACTCTTTGTGGTTACTAACTCACTTCGAATCAAATAAAAAATCTCGCCAGTGGATGTTCCACCAGCGAGATCTTTCATACTGTTGTGCGTAGTAGCGGGGGCAGGATTTGAACCTACGACCTCTGGGTTATGAGCCCAGCGAGCTACCGAGCTGCTCCACCCCGCGTCGGTGAAGCAATCTTATGTGCATCAATAGATAAAGACCAAATCCATGCAATTACTCGCATGAATCTGGCCTTTATCTTTGTAATTACTTTTCTTTTACTGCATCACTATTTGTTCTGTGCATTGATTGCTGCATCAAGAGCGGACTTCAATCGCTTTTGTGCTTTGTCATAGGCTGCAAAATCTCCCTTTGCTAGTGCTGCAAGGCCATCTGCATATGCTTGCTTTGCACTGGCTAGTGAGTTTGCAAGTGAAGAGTTTGTGCTCGTCTGGCCAGTGGTGCCACTAGAAGAGCCACCTGCCACAGTTCCGGAGTTACCACCGAACACTTGATCAAGTGCACCCTTTAGTGTGTCGTCATAACCAATTTGATCTCCGAAGGATACGAGAACTTTCTGAAGCAATGGATATGCAGCTGTGTTTGAAGTCGCTCTGACATAAACAGGCTGCACATACAACAGACCACCACCAACTGGAAGTGTGAGCAGATTTCCTAATACAACATCAGAGCCACCACGACGTAGAAGTGACAATGAGTTTGCAACTTCAGGTTTTGCTTCAAAGTTTGAGGCCACCTGTGATGGACCTGCAATATTGGTGTTACGTGGCAATTGCAGCACGGATATCTTTCCGTAATCAGGACCTGGATCTGAGTTAACAACTGCAAACGCTGAAAGGTTTTCGCGACCACCACGTGGAACAAAAGGAGTAGTCAATGAGAAGACAGGCTTCTTTGTACCTGGCATTTGAAGTGTTAAGTAATAAGGAGGTTGCGCAGATGCGTTAGCTCCAAATGTTGATGGGTCACGAGGTACGCGCCAGAAATCCTGACCACCGTAGAAAGCTTCCGCTGTCTTAACATGATACGAACTAAGGATTTCACGTTGAACACGGAAGAGATCCTCTGGGTAGCGAATGTGTTCTAGTAGCTGAGCAGAGATCTCACTCTTTGGCTTAATAGTGTTTGGGAAAGCCTTTGCCCACGTCTTTAGAACTGGATCCTTCTCATTCCACTCGTACAAAGTCACAGTACCGTTGTAGGCATCAACTGTTGCTTTAACTGAGTTACGGATGTAATTAACAGTTCGATTGCGCTGAGCACCGATGGTTGCAGAGCCTTGAATATCTGCAATTACATTTGAAAGAACACTCTGGCGTGAATAAGGGTAACCAGCACTTGTTGTAAAGCCATCAATAATCCACATGATTTTTCCATCAACAAGAGCTGGGTATGGATCTCCATCAAGGGTCAACCAAGGAGCGACTTTTGCAACACGGTCACGAGGATTACGTTCAAAGAGAATCTTTGAATCCTTATTGATGAGATTTGAAAGAAGAATTCTCTGCTCCTGGTACTTCAAAGCGAAGATAACTTTATTGATTAATGAACCAACTGGGACTCCACCAGTACCTGTGTAGGTGTAGTTACGCTGTCCGTTAGGTGATGTGTCATCTGGATAGTCAAACTCAACTGGCGTATCGGTCTTTACGCCTCCAATGATTGAGTAATTTGGAACGTTCTCGCCAAAGTACACCCGAGGTTCAAATTTTCCTAACGCTCCGGTAGGAGGAAGGTTTCCGACTGCAAACTTTGGCTTTCCATCTATATCTCGATCATTTCCGTATGCTGCAACTAGTCCAAAACCATGTGTGTATACAAGGTGATCGTTAATCCAGTTACGTGATGGGTTTCCTTCAATATTCAACTCGCGGACGGCAAGAACAACATCGCGCTTTACGCCATCTACGGTGTAGCGATCGACATCCAGCGACTCTGGGAAGCTGTAGTACGGACGAATCTGCTGAAGTTGTCTAAAGGTCGCAGACAAGACATTTGGATCCATTAAGCGAATATTGGCAATGGTTGCCGCATCATCTGCAAGCTGACCGGTGTTTGTCGCAACCGTTGCCTGGTAATCACTAATGGAAACATCATCCAAGCCATATGCGCTGCGGGTTGCATCGATATTGCGCTGAATAAATGGAGCCTCCTTTGAAGACTCACTTGGCTTTACCTGGAACTGTTGGATTGCACCTGGATAAATTCCTGCAATCAAGACTGAAGAAACTACAAGGAGTGCGGTTCCTGCAGCTGGTAGTACCCAAGAGCGACGAATGATATTTGCGAAAAACAGCAGCGCACAGACAACTGCTATCGCAGCAAGAATCGCCTTAGCTGGAAGAGTGGCGTTGACATCGGTATATGTAAGGCCCGTGATCAACTTACTTTCTTTAAGTGCTAATTGATAGCGATCGAACCAGTAGGCAACTGCCTTCATCAAGACAACGCCACCTAGAAGAACTGATAGCTGAACGCGTGCAGCAACTGTTGTGCGGTCTTCTTGAACCTGCAGGCGGATTCCGCCATAGAGATAATGAACAACTGCTGCTGCAATAATTGCAAGAATTAATGTAGATATCGCCCAAGCGATTAATGTTTGGTAGAACGGCAATTTAAATGCAAAGAAAGAGATATCCATATTGAACTGTGCATCTTTCACACCAAAACTAGTTGAGTTCTTAAACAACAACCATGATTCCCACATCGCTGATCCTGAAGTACCAGCAAAGTAGAATAGTCCCACAGCAAGTGCAAGAACAACCCAGCGCTTAATTGGTTCGATTTGTGCACGATAGCGCTCGAGATTATCTGCTTCGATGCTCAATGGAACATAAAGTGGACGTCGCTTATAAGCGATGATGATGTTAAGCAAAATAATTGATGAAGTAAGCAATCCTGCGACTACAAAGAGAAAAATCTTGGTCGTTAGAACTGTTGTCCAGACAGAAGTGAAATCAACTGATTTAAACCATAACCAATCAGCATAGAAACCACTGAGTGAGAGCAGAACTCCTGAGAGAACAACCAAAATTACGATTGTTAGCGTGAGGGGACTGCGGCGACCTTTGAAATTGAACTGTGGAGTTGCATTACTTGTCATGGCCATACGCTAGCGCAAGAGGGCGCAAGCTTCATTCTCACCCTTTATAGGGCGGCCATGGCCTCGGCCAGGGTGGCAACTGTCACAACCTTGATTCCAGGGGGAATATTTGCGATATCTCCACTGTTGCCAGCAGGGGCTAGAAAGAGTGTGGCACCAGCTTTATGTGCTGCCAGAATTTTCTCGTTAATCCCACCAATGGGACCGACTTTTCCATCAGTTGTAATTGTTCCCGTTCCTGCGATGTGGCGTCCTTGCAGTAAATCCTTCTGAGTTAACAATTCGATAACGCCAATTGCAAAGATCATGCCGCCACTTGGCCCACCGGTTTTCTTCACATCAAATGTGATGTTCTTTATCTGCAAATCATCGGCAGGAACGCCATATTCAGGGTGCAATCGCAAAAAGGAGAGTGCGGCGGTTTTAGCATTATCTTGTGAGTTAACCATGTCAGCTTTGGCTTTTTTGTCTTCACTCTTTTGGGTCGTGCCAGGTGGATATATTGCAGATCGAGGATAAACGGCCTCATCAGCTTTGATCCATGAATAAAGAATTTCTGGTCCGATTATCCAAGAGTTTGGATTAGTTACCCTGATTGACATTAAATCAATACGTCCATTTGCTGGATATGACTTTTGATCTTTAATAGTTATTAATTTTTCAAATATATTTTGTGCTTGACCTGGCAAAATAATGACATAAGGCAATGGGGCAATAAGTGCTAACGAGGCAAAGATCGTAAGAATAATTAAGGCTATTCGAGGCAGTGGTGAAAAGCGCACAGTCTGAAAGAGTTCTTTTTAGGATTTCTTCAGAAAAGGATTATCGTCAAAAGAATCATCAGCAGCATCTGGCTTAATGATTTGAGTTTTGCTATTTCCGCCAGCTGAACTTGGAGCTGTTGATGGTTGGACTGCATCTGCTGCAACATCACGGGCCTGTGAATCGCGCAGTGACTCTTGAAAGCGCTGAAACTGGCCAACAGAGCGCTGGGTTTCTTGCTGGAACTTTCCTTCAAACTTTGTAACCCATAAAACATAGAGCAAGGCCCCACTCAGAGCTACAGCTGGGACTACCCACCAGATGAGTGCAAGAAAGGCGCTAGACATGGGGTCAGCCTATCGTCAGAAGGCGGGTGGCGCTAAAGATGCCCATTTGTTTGCGCCCTCACAAATAACTCTGTGAGTTTGGGAAGAAATCAGATGGCTATCTGGTTACAGCACTGGGAGGATTTACACATGTCGCCATTTGGTTTTACACCTGATAATTCAGATGACCCTGAAAAAAATAAGGATGGCGAGTCAGTTGATTTTGCAGCCATGATGGCGCAAATGCAACAACAGATCCAACAACAGTTTTCAGCCCTTGGAATGAGTGCACCAGGATTTTCTGCAACGACTGAGGCTCTTCCCAAAAACATTGTCCGAGATACTGCAAAGAAGTTTGTCACTGCAAAGGGCTCTGCCCCTATTGGCGCTAATGATGTGGCAAAGATTGAAGAAGCTTTTGCAATTGCCGAGCTATGGCTCAATGAAGCAACTTTCTTTTCTCAAACAACTGCAACCGGAAATCCTGCGATGGCCAGAACCGATTGGGTCGACACAACACTCAATGGCTGGCAGACATCTGTTGAGCCATTAGCAACGGGATTAGCTGCAGCGATTTCAGAGTTACTTAACAATGCCAATGGAGAGGCAGGCCAAAGCGAGGCTGAAAATGCCATGCAGATTCCCGTAGGGATGATTGCCACGCTGCTGCGCTCATTTATTGGCTCATTAATCGCAACACAGCTGGGCCAATCAATTGGTGGTTTAGCAGCGTCAGTTACTGGCACGCATGATGTGGGATTGCCATTAGTAGAGCCTGTTTATCCTGCACTTGTTCCACAAAATATTGATGAGTGGGGACAAGATCTCAACATTCCTATGGATGAAGTTCGCATCTTTCATGCTCTTCGTGAAAGCGCCGTTGCGCGGTTATTTGCTCATAACCCTTGGTTGATTTCTTATATTCGCACAGCAATTTCAGATTATGGAAAAGGAATTCGCATAGATATCGATGCTATTCAGCGCCAAGCACAAGAAGTCTTTGATAACGCATCTGAAGAAGGTAAAGAGTTTGATCCAACTAATCCTGAGAGTTTTAACATTGCACTTAATGAAGGAATTTTCACACCGGAGGAAACTCCAGCTCAACGCGCAGCGCTAACTAAATTAGAAACTGTTCTTGCTCTCATCGATGGCTGGAGTGAAGACGTTGTCACACTTGCTGCAGGAGAGCGACTTCCTAATCTTGTTGCTTTGCAAGAAACTTTGCGCCGCCGCAGAGCAACTTCAGCTCCTGCTCAACAGTTATTTGCAACGATGTTTGGTTTACAGGTCTCGCCAAAGCTGGCTCGAGAGGCTGCAACGTTTTGGAAAGCAGTGCGTGAGGTCAAAGATCTAGAAGGTAGAGATCGTATTTGGAGTGGAATCCTGCCAACTTCAGATGATCTATTAACGCCGCAAAGTTACTTAGTCAGTGTTGAAATTCCTGATGATTTATCGGGCCTATAAAAGCCACAGATAGAAAAGCGAACTCCCCGGCCGCTCATTCTGTATCAGCCTTCCCCTTGCTGATATAGAACAGTTATCCGAGGAGTTCGTAGTCGTAACGTAAATGTATTTGGCCCGAGAATCAACTGAGAACGCCTTTGACACAACCTGTTTTTCTCGTGTAATGGAGATTTATTTTTCCTGGCAATTCTAAAAATCTCTCAACACGTGGTTGAGGTTTCCAATCCATTTCTGGGTTGGGAGATACCGTGCTCTCTATGGATACCCCAGCATTCGAAGAGCTAGGAAGTGAGAACACACTTCCTGGAATCAACGAAGGCGAGATCATTGTTATTAGATCCACCCGGCGAAAGAAAAACATCTCTGCCTATCGCCAAGGTGGACGAATTGTGGTCTCTATCCCGGCCAGAATGAGTAAAGCCGATGAACGGGCGATGGTTCCAGAGATGGTGGCCAAGATTCGGGCCCAAGAAGCGGCCATTACGATGAGTGAAGAGGCTTTAGCCTCACGGATAGACGAGCTTTTGACCCAACTGGTCCCAGAAATCTCTCTGCGGCCAGCATCGGTGGTGTGGCGAGGCATGCGCGAGCGCTGGGGCTCGTGCACGGGGGTGGATCGAAGCATCCGCATCTCTGATCGACTCAAAGGCGCTCCCGACTACGCCCTGGACTATGTCCTCTTTCATGAAGCTATCCATCTTGAGTATTTTGATCATGGGGCAGAGTTCAAGGAGTTATTGGCTAGATTCCCAAAGGCCGAGATCGCCAGCGCCTATCTAGATGGATATGAGGCAGCTGAAACTGCGCTCGCAGCCCCTGAGGCGCTCAAAAAGCTCCTGGCTAAGGGGTGAAAAAACTCCTCCACAAACGCGCCTACTTAGGCTCAATTGAGCGTGTCGAGGGGTATCGTCTCACTTAACAGAACGCTCGCCCCGCACGGGGAGCAACCCCCTAGGGATTGCAAGCGTCGGACGGAGGACAAGAAAATGACAGTAGAGACATACAAAGGTGACGCTTACTGCGTTAAGTGCAAAGAGAAGCGTGATTTCGAGGGAACCGTAAAGGTCTCTGACTCTGGTCGTCGCATGGCACAGGGCATCTGCCCAGTGTGTGGCACCAAGGTCAATCGCATCCTTGGCAAAGCACAGTAATTAAATTTCGCTCACACGTTGTGAGCGTCTAGCGTTAAAAGAGACCCCCATCGTCCTTGGTGATTGTGGGGGTTTCTTCATGCCGTCACAGTGATTCAACTAGTAATGATTCATCTCACAGAGTAATTATTTATGGGGATGCTCCACAGGTTTTGAAAATGTGAAAACGCAAACCCTTGGCGATAGCAACTCTTGCCTTATGACCACATCAACCACCGCAGCCCCAATTTTCCCCCGCTTAAAAAACGGGGTCTTTATCAGCACAATGAGTTCAACACAGGAAAGCTCTATCACCATGGCTACCTCATCTCATGGAGTTGCCATAAACCACTCCGGAGCTAGATCAATTATTGAACAGTTCACCGGAATTCTTAACTGTGATGAAATCTCTCAAAAACTTGGTATTTCGATTACGACAATCCAATCCATTATTGATCAATTATTAGCAGCAAACTTTCTTGATACACAGAGAAAAACAATAAAGCTCAATAATAGATTTCAATCAACAATTCAATCCCGAGCAGCTCACACACAAGACCAAAGCAATGATGCCGCCTTTAGTCAATTACAAAAACGTCTTGCACCAGAGTTAAGCCAAGCAACATGGCTTCAAGGTGTCAGAGATGGTGGCGTGGATGTCATGACTGCGCGTCAGAACTTTGGAGTTGAGATTATCGGCAACTCACGAACAGCAACTTTACTTTTCTCAATTCTTTTAGCAAGTGGTGTGACAAACACACGAATTTCTCTCTCTGCTTCATACAAGCATCCAACCGTGGTGGATAGTGATTTAGGCTCAGGATCATTGCGAACAACGGACTTAGGGCTTAACTACAAAAATCGGATTGAAGAACTTGCCCGCGAATGGTCACTCTTTCCTGTGGCATCAAGTTTTGCTCTTGCTCAACGAGGAGCACCAAAACCAGTTCTTCCAGAAAAGAACTTACGCATCATTTGTGGAAGCTTTGATTCACAGTATGTAGAGCACCTTTTACGCGATGGTCACGATCACTTCTTTGTTGGCAGAGCCCCTGGCCATGTTGCAACTGTTGGGCCCTTTGTTCAACCTGGCAGCACTCCATGCCGACGCTGTCTCTCACTCATCGAAGCCGATCGCATAGGTGTTGCTGAACTTTCGATTCCACTTGGCACAAGTGATGAGCTTCCTATTGCAGTTGCCCACCAAGTTGCAGCGTTAGCAGCTCACGCAGCTCTGAAATTTATAGATACAGGCAAAAGTGAACTCCAAGCTGCCCAGCTGATTGTGGACTTTCTAGATGCTCTCAATCCCCAGTTACAGCACTTTCCGCAACATCCAGAGTGTGAATGTTTGTGGACAAGTCCAGACGTACTTATCTAGTCAGTTGCAGTTGTGCACAGCCAAAATAGATAGAAATTTTAGAAATCAACGTTAGAACAATAGTGAGCTTCACTTGAATTTCACACACTACTCAGCGGAAAAGAGAAACAGATGAATACAGTAATGAAATCAATGGTTGATGCAGAGCTAGTTCTGCGCGAATACCTTATTAAGAGCCATAAGAACTTCTATACACGGTTAAAAGATGAAAAAGGAGATGTTCCTGGATGGGTGTTAGTCGTCCTAATGACCACTGGGCTGGTCACTGCAATCTGGACTATTGCTGCACCACGCTTAACAGCGATTCTAAAAAACTCACTTGATGCCATGAATGGGATTCGATAACAGTGAATGCACGAGCTATCCATCAAAACTTCCTGAGTAAACTTCGACAGGATCGTGGCAATGTTGAAAGCTCACTTGTTCTCATTCCTCTTATCTTTCTCTTTCTCATTGCAGTTGAACTCGTAGTTGCAACTAATCTTCGCAACAGCGATTTTTCTTTGGCTCAAAGTGATGCCTCAAGAAGAGCAATCAGTGGAGTGCTCACTAGTTCAGATCAGGTCATTGAATTGAACTCTCCTGATTCATTTACCCATATGAAGCTTTTAATTACTCGCAGGCGGCATTCATTACCTCAGTTAGTTCCGGGTTTAGTTGCACTCCTTGGCGGCAATGCAGTTGTTGACGTTAATGGAGCGGCGGTAATGGAAAACCTCAATTGATTTCAAAATTACGGGATGAAAGCGGAAGCGCCATTGTTGAGTTTGTTGCACTGGCTATTCCACTTTTTATTCCAATATTCATTTATCTCAATAGCTTTGCCTCCGTGAGCGCAAACGAAGCCATTGTTCGGGTGATGGCACGGGAGGGCGTTCGTGCATATGCTGCAAGTGATAGCGATCATTCTGGCCGTGTGGTTTCTGAACAAGCAATCCTTCTGATTGCACAAAATTTGGGTCTTACATCAAAGGAAATCAACACAATAGATGTGAATTACGAATGCTCACGATTGCCTTGTTTATCAGCTAATAGTCGGATTCGATTAACTATTTCTTATATTGACTCCAAATCACACCGCACCATTGAGGCCTCTGCACAAGAAAACATCAGTCCATGGAAGTGAAATGGCTATCAAAGTTAAGAGATGAGCGAGGTTCGTTAAGTATTGTGATTATTGGATTATTCGTTATAACAGTTGCAAGCTTGATGATAATGACCGATGTTGCAACTGTGATGGTTGCAAAGCGCTCTCTCACCCAAGCCACAGAAGCGGCTGCTATGCGCGGGGTTCACACATTAGATCGTGCTTCGTATTACACAGGTAAAGGCACAATGGCAACAACTCCTCTCGCGCTCATTAACAAGCGTGAGCATCCCGCAATTCCAATTGACTGCAATCAAGCGGTTATCGATGTGATGTTGGAACTTCACAATTGGAGCACGGATGATTCTTCAATGAAGCGGCAAGAACTACAGGGGATTGTGTTGACAGATTTCGAATGTGATGGAACTTCAGTTGAGATATCTACCTATGCCACTGTGAAATTTCCATTCACCGTGCCATTTACTTCCCAAAGCTCAGCTAGTTTGTCTGCCAATGCCGCTAGTACAAATCAAGTGCAAGAGGGGTTCTATATATTTGGAGTCCGCCTACATTGACCACCATTGCGGCACCGGTTATTCACTAACTCGCTCTCCGCTATCCTTGCACTATGGCAGCGCGCGAATATCAATTAGAGATCAATGAAATTGACGCGACCCTTGTTTCAATTGAAAAGGTTTTAGACCTTCCTAAACTTCGCAAACAAGCAGCAGTGCTTGAGGAAGAAGCTGGAGTACCCAATTTGTGGGATGACCCAGAGAGTGCGCAAAAGATTACGAGTCGTCTATCACGCGTGCAATCAGAGATTGCCAAGCTATCTGGTCTTCGCCAGCGCGTTGAAGATCTACCAATTCTCTTTGAGTTAGCGGCTAGTGAACCAGATGGTTCTGGAGTTCACGATGCTGAAAAAGAGTTAGATGCGCTTAAGAAATCCATTGGTGAGTTAGAAGTTCAAACTCTTCTCAACGGTGAATACGATGACCGTGATGCACTCATAACTATTCGTTCAGAGGCCGGTGGTGTTGAGGCCGCAGACTGGGCCGAAATGATTATGCGTATGTATTTACGCTACTGCGAACGTCATAACTTTAAAGTTGATGTCCTAGAAACTTCTTATGCTGAAGAAGCGGGCATTAAGTCAACTACCTTTAGAGTCAGCGCTGCATATGCCTATGGAACTTTATCTGTGGAGCAAGGCACTCACCGATTAGTTCGCATTTCACCTTTTGATAGTCAAAGCCGTCGCCACACTTCATTTGCTGGTGTTGAAGTTGTGCCGGTGGTTGATCAAAGTGATCATGTTGAAATTGATGAAAAAGAAGTACGTGTGGATGTTTATCGTTCATCTGGCCCAGGCGGCCAAGGTGTTAACACCACTGACTCAGCAGTTCGATTAACACACATTCCAACAGGCATAGTTGTTTCTTGCCAAAATGAGCGGTCCCAAATTCAAAATAAGGCAACGGCCATGGCGGTTTTGCAATCGAAGTTATTGGAACGCCGACGCCAAGAAGAACAGGCAAAAATTAACGCCCTCAAAGGCGATAACTCTGGTTCATGGGGAAATCAAATGCGATCATATGTTTTAGCGCCATATCAAATGGTGAAGGATTTGCGCACTGATTATGAAACTGGAAACACCTCTGCGGTTCTCAACGGTGAAATCGATGAATTTATCGAGGCCGGCATTAGGTGGCGCAGAAGTTCGTAATTTCCTTGTCTAAAGCATAAATCACATTTTTTTCACAGGCTCACATGCGCGTTACATACCCGTATTTGGCTCGCTTTTCCATAAACTATGCATCAGGCCGAGAGCGGATTCCCCGATATCCGCGCCGCAGACGCAATGGGAGATTTAAATGATTCGCTTTGAGAACGTCACAAAGGTCTACCCAGGACAAGAACGTCCAGCCCTTGATTCAGTAAATCTTGAAATTGTTAAAGGTGAGTTTGTTTTCCTTGTGGGACTTTCGGGTTCTGGTAAATCTACTTTTTTGCGATTGATTTTGCGTGAAGAGCGCCCCACAGCTGGAGTAATCCATGTCGCCGGAAAAGATTTAGGAACCCTTGCAACACACAAAGTCCCTGAGCTTCGCCGCCAAGTTGGAACAGTTTTCCAAGATTTTCGTCTGCTTCCAAATAAGACAATTACTGAGAACGTGGCATTTGCTCTGCATGTTCTTGGTTATTCCCAAAAAGAGATTAACCGTGAAGTTCCTGAAGTCCTAGAGCTTGTCGGTCTTGAAGACAAGGGTGATCGTTTGCCTTCAGAAATCTCTGGTGGTGAACAACAGCGCGTGGCTATTGCACGTGCCTATGTCAGCCGCCCCCCAATTTTAATTGCCGATGAACCAACTGGAAACTTAGATCCAGCAACATCTGTTGGAATTATGAAACTTCTTGATCGCATCAACCGTGAAGGAACAACTGTTTTAATGGCAACTCACGATGCAGGAATTGTGGATCAGATGCGAAAGCGCGTTATTGAACTTGATTTAGGCCACGTCATCCGCGACCAAGTTCGCGGTGTCTATGGATACACGGGATAAGGGGCACAACATGCGCGCACGGTTTCTACTAAGCGAAGTTGGTATTGGCCTACGTCGAAATATGACGATGACTTTTGCCGTGATAGTCACAACAGCTATTTCACTCTCATTGCTTGGAATTGGTTTGCTTTCAAATGCACAAGTCGGAGCGATGAAGGATTATTGGTATGACAAGATTGAAGTATCGGTTTTCTTGTGTGGTTCACTTTCTGAATCTCCATCATGTTCAGGTGGTGTGGTTACATCAGAACAACGCCTGCAAATCCAGCAAGATCTTCAGTCAATGCCGGCAGTGGATAGTGTCTTTTATGAATCTCAATCAGAGGCATTTAATCGTTTCCAGGAGCGCTTCAAGGATTCAGCAATTGCAGCGAATGTGACTGCTGATCAACTACCTGAGTCATTTAGAGTGAAATTAAAAGATCCAACACAGTTTGCAGTCATTGTTAGCGCATTCTCGGGTCGCCCCGGGGTGGATGTAGTCCAAGATCAGCGCAGTATTTTGGATAAGTTCTTTAAGTTATTGGGAGTGCTAAGAAATGGTGCGCTACTTGTCGGTCTGGCTTCAGTACTAACAGCTGCATTGTTGATTAGTAATACTCTGCGAATTGCAGCATTTAACCGCCGGCGTGAAACTGGTGTGATGAAACTTGTTGGTGCATCCTCTTGGTCAATCCAACTGCCGTTCCTGCTTGAAGGAATCATTTCGGCAATCGTGGGTTGGGGACTTGCAACCGGATTACTCGCAGCCCTCAAGAGCGTTATAGATTCCAAAGTCGCCCCACTTTTGTCCTTTACCAATTTCTTTGGTTGGGGAGAAGTCTGGGTCGCTTCAGCGTATTTGCTGGCAACAGGCCTATTTGTTTCAACCGTTGCATCAGTAGTCACGCTACGCCGCTACTTAAAGGTCTAAAGCTTTCGCATCTAGTGAGAGAATTGCCCCTGTAATCCTTTGACGCAAACAAATAGGAAAGGGCGGTGATTCGGTTATGGTTAAAGAAATTGGCCGCAAAGTCATTGCCCAAAACAAGAAGGCACGCCACGATTATTCGATCGAGGATGTTTTTGAATGTGGAATGGTTTTAACAGGCACAGAAGTTAAATCACTACGACTCGGTCGAGCATCGCTCATCGATGGATTTGCCATGATCAATGATGGTGAACTCTGGCTCAGTGGTGTTCATATCCCTGAATACACCGAGGGCACATGGACCAATCACACCCCGCGTCGTGATCGCAAACTTCTTGTTCACAAAAACGAACTCAACAAGTTGATTGGAAAGCTTAAGGATTCAGGCACCACGCTCGTTCCTCTTTCCCTATATTTCAAAGATGGAAAAGCAAAGATTGAAATCGCAGTTGCGCGTGGTAAAAAAGCTCACGATAAGCGCGAAGCCCTTAAAGCTCGCGAGGCTGATCGTGAAGTAGCACGCGTGGTTTCTAGAGGTTCTTCAGGAAAGAGCGGACGCGCATCTAAGCGTTACGAAGACTAGTTTTTTCATCGATTTTGGCTTGTCCGTTTTATGTCTTACACTTAATCCACCGCCGCCTAGTTCGCCCAATTTTTGGGTGCGATTTAGCGACGGTAAGTAATGAGAATTACTTTGACAATTACATAGCGATGAAAGATATACGTTTCTTTTCTTTCAAGTTTTAAACTTGGGGGTGAACGGTCTCGACTTTGGATGTTGAGGCAGGGGAAGCGGGCCGAGGAAGCCGGAATGATCTCGTAAACCAATAATCCGTGCAAAAAATAACTGCTGACACTAATCAGCAAGCTTTCGAACTCGCTGCATAAGCATTTCGAAGCCGTTAGCCCAGGTGCCGCTCTCGACCTGGGGTCTAGCGTCGCTAGAGGGCTTTTCACTTCGTTGGTGTTGCAAACAACGAGGGAGAACATTTTTGCAACTGAGTTCGTCGAAGAGTCGTGTGGAGAAACTTCGGGACTGAGAAAGCGATAATCACACTACGCCCGTAGAAGCCCTGTTTTTGCACCGAAGGACCCGGGTTCGATTCCCGGCACCTCCACCATGTTTATTTAATGCTGGCCCTCTGGGCCATGTCCATCTTTTCCATTACTGCGCCCACCAAGTTTCCATTTAGAAACAGGGCCATGTTCTGGTCTATTTCTACTTTTAATTCCAAGCCGATTGAGCAATCTAAACTCTGGGAAATATTCATTTCTAGTTGCGATGTAACACGTGCAAAGAGAAGTGATTCCAAATAGTCGCGGTGCTATAGGAAGTCCTGGAATTAAAAGCCATTGAGCGCCAACTAATGTGCCTAAGGTGATAAACATCCCATGAAAAATTCGCTTGATTATTAAAGTGACTAGTGAGTGTGTCTTAATCTTGGCAATTAGTATTGCTGTTGGCCCACAGAAAATTGCAAGGAAGAAGAGAATCGCAACAATTATTGCCAGACTTTCCATTTAGAGCCCCTGCCAATCCTCTCGTGTGGCTGCATACAGCGCCATATCTATCTGCGTTCCATCTTCTTTACGAGACTTCTTTCGCATGATGCCTTCTAGGGTATACCCAGATTTCTCCAATAGTCTACGAGAAGCGATGTTTTCAACATTTACAACAGCTTCAATACGCTCAAAGCCAATGCTCTCAAAACCAAACTGCGTTAGTAACTTTGTTGCACTCGATCCAATTCCTTTGCCACGCATTGGTGCGCAAAGCCAATAACCTATTTCTCCAACATGCTCTCGCAAATCCATGCTGTGAAAGGAAAATGCACCAGCAAATTTGGCATCTTCGCCATTGCCGTATTCAAGTGCTAATTGCAGCTCAGTTTGATTTGCAAAAGCGTTTGGTGATCTCTCACGAACATAAAACTCAGCATTTGCCATTGAATAGTTAGAGGGGATGCGTGTAAAGATCGGAATAAGAGGATCTTGAGCGCCTTCAAATATTGCAGGTATGTCAGATTCTTGTGGAGCACGCAATGTGATGAGGCCGTGCGTGAGCGTCGGAACTTCTGTGGGCCACCAAATCATTCGTGAAGTATGACAGGTGGGGCTTATCAATCAACCCTGCTGTAGATCCCTGGGTGCTCCGTGCACATCTAAAACATCGGTTGGCTTTGTATCTGCGCCTAATTTTGCTCCTGCACCACTTCGATTCAGAGGCTTCTTTGCATCCTCTTTATAGTTTGCAGGAATTGATCCGAGTAATCCTTTTTGGAAATCTTCAAAAGCTTGGAGAACCTCGCGCTTTGTATTCATCACGAATGGTCCCATCCAAGCAACAGGCTCCTTAATCGGCGCTCCGCCCAAAATGAATAGCTCCATCTCTGGAGAGCGAGATTCCTGATTATTTGCCGCGCGAACAACAATTGTGTCACCATCACCAAAAACTGTTAATTGACCTGTGTGAACTGGGCGTTCTTCATCGCCAACAAAACCATGTCCTGCCATTGTGTATACAAGTGCGTTGTAATCACGGCGCCATGGCAAACGAAGCTCGGCACCTGCTGCAATAGTTGCGTGAATTAAAGTAATTGGAGTTTGCGTTGTTCCTGGACCTGCATGTCCATCTACTTCACCTGCAATAACGCGTATCAGTGATCCACCATCGCTAGATGAGAGCAATGCAACATCTTTTGCGCGAACATCTTGATAAGCAGGCGGTGACCATTTTTTAGCTGCAGGCAGATTTACCCAGAGTTGGAAACCATGAAACAAGCCACCACTCATCACTAAACTTTCTGGGGGAGTTTCAATATGCAGGATTCCAGCACCTGCAGTCATCCACTGTGTGTCACCATCAGAAATTCTTCCTCCACCACCGTTGTTATCTTGGTGGTCGAAAATTCCATCAATAATGTAAGTAACCGTTTCAAAACCACGGTGTGGATGCCAAGGAGTTCCCTTTGGCTCACCTGGTGCGTATTCCACTTCACCCATTTGATCCAAGTGAATAAATGGATCGAGTTCAGCTAGATCAACTCCGGCAAATGCTCGTCTAACAGGAAAACCTTCGCCCTCAAAACCTTGAGGCGCAGTTGTGATGCTCTTTACTGTGCGGGCACGTGCATTAGGTACTTCACTAACACGCGGCAAAACAGTTATATCGCTAACGCTTACAGCAGGCATCTCAACTCTCCTTTGCTAAAACTAAGGTTAGTTAAACATTCAACCACTTGCAACTTGAAGTTAAAGTGCCTTAAGTGCTGAGACGACCTTGGTCAGTGAGGCTTTAGCATCACCGAATAAAAGCATCGTCTTTGGATCATAAAGCAGCTCATTCTCAATTCCAGCAAAGCCAGGACGCATTGAGCGCTTTAGGAAGATGATGTTTGCTGCTTGATTAACTTCCAAAATAGGCATTCCATAAATTGGGCAGCCTGGAGAAGTTTGAGCAGCTGGATTAACAACATCGTTTGCACCAATAACAATTGCCACATCAGTTTGACCAAATGTTGGGTTCACTTCATCCATCTCAGCAAGTTGTTCATATGGAACATTTGCTTCTGCAAGCAATACATTCATATGTCCAGGCATACGACCAGCTACTGGGTGAATTCCATATGCAACATCGATTCCCTTAGCGATCATCATGTCTGCAAGTTCGCGAACGGTGTGCTGAGCCTGTGCAACAGCTAAACCAAATCCAGGCACGATTACTACACGGCGTGCATAGTTAAGCAAGATAGCAACGTCATCAGGTGAACCTGAACGCACTGGACGCTCTTCCCCTGAGCCAGTTGCATCTTGCGGCTTTGCAGTAAATGCACCAAAGAGAGTTCCAAACAATGAACGTCCCATTGCTTCTGCCATTAAGCGAGTCAGGATTGTTCCTGATGCACCAACTAATGTTCCAGCAATGATGAGTAGAACTGAATCTAAAACATAACCACTTGCTGCCACAGTTAAACCAGTGAAAGCGTTCAAGAGAGAGATAACGATTGGAACATCTGCGCCACCCACAGGGAGCACGAAGAGAACTCCGAATAGAAGTGAGAGTCCAGCAAGAATCAAAAGAGGCGTGGTTCCAAGGGCTGTAACAACCCAGCCTCCCACGCCAATAACGCTAGCCAAGGTGGCCGCAATGATGAATCTTCCTGCTGGGAAAATTACTGGGCGAGTAGTCATTAACTCTTGAAGTTTTAAGAAAGTAATAATCGAACCGCTGAATGAAACACAGCCAACGATTACCGTAAATACGGTGAAGATAACTTCAGCAGTTGTTGCTTCAGTACCTAAGTGGAGGTATTCAACAATTGCTACTAAAGCAGCAGCGCCACCACCCACACCATTAAACAAAGCCACAAGTTGTGGCATCTGAGTCATTTGCACTTTACGTGCAGCTGGAACACCCACCGCAAGACCAATCAGCATCGCGCCGAGAATCCACCCTAAGTTATTAAGTGGAAGTGATGAACCAGGATTGGCGTAGAAGAAGACAACTAATGTTGCAAGCGTTGCACCGAAAGCTCCAATTAAGTTTCCACGGCGTGCAGTCTTTGGATGAGACAAACCTTTTAGAGCCAGGATGAATGCAACACCGGCAGCTAAACCTATGAGGTCATATACCGTGCGGCTCATTTTTTGTTTCCTTTGAACATTTCAAGCATTCGATCGGTAACGACGAAACCACCCACCATATTGATAGTTGCCAAAATGATTGCTGCCACTGATAGACCTAGTTCAAGGTTGGTTGAACTGTGATCGGCAACAATGATTGCGCCCACCAAGATAACTCCGTGGATAGCGTTAGCACCTGACATGAGGGGAGTGTGTAGGGTTGAAGAGACTTTAGAAACAACTTCAAAACCTACGAAGACCGCTAAAACGAAGATTGAAACAATTGCCATCGGTTCCATTTATTTGTCTCCTCTTCGTGATCCAGCATGTGTTAGCGCCGAGCCATTAATGATTTCATCCTCAAAATTAAGATTAAAAGCAACTGCTTCGCCCTCTTTTGCCGCCGTAGTCATGAGAGTTAACAAATTAACTACGTTGCGTGAATAAAGGAATGAAGCGTGGAATGGAAGATGGCTTGGAACATCTTTGCCGCCCCAGATTTTTACACCTCCAGAAGTTATGACAATTTCTCCAGGTTTTGATCCTTCAACGTTTCCACCAGTTTCAGCTGCTAAGTCAACGATTACTGTTCCAGGTCCCATTGAGTCAACCATTGCTTGAGTCATTAAACGCGGTGCTTGGCGACCAGGTACTGCTGCAGTTGTAATAACAATGTGTGATTTGGCGATGTAAGGAGTTAGAAGGTCACGTTGCTTTGCTGCGCGATCTTCAGTCATCTCGCGCGCATAACCACCTGAACCTTCAAGTGACTCAAGTTCTAATTCAATAAATGTTGCACCCATTGATCGAACTTCATCTGCAGATGCTGGGCGCACATCGTAAGCCGAAACAACTGCGCCAAGTCGACGAGCAGTTGCAATTGCTTGTAGTCCTGCAACTCCTGCGCCAAGAACAAGTACTTGTGCAGGTGTAACTGTTCCTGCAGCAGTCATTAGCATTGGGAAAAATCGTGGTGATAGTTCTGCGCCAACAAGAACTGCGCGATACCCGGCACATAGTGCTTGAGAAGTAAGAGCATCCATTGATTGTGCGCGCGAAATTCGAGGAACTAGTTCTAATGAAAATGCAGTTACTCCTGCAGATGCTGCAGCATCGATTGAGTCAACTGCAGTAACTGGAGAGAGGAATGAAATGGTGATCGCACCCTTTTTTAACTTGCCCATTTGAGCTGGAGTTAATGGTTGCACTGAAAGAACCGCATCAGCAGTGCTGAGCACTTCTCCATCAGAAATCGTTGCACCAGCAGCTTTATATTCAGCATCTACAGCCTGTGAATGGACTCCAGCACCGGATTCGATGACAACGTCAAAGCCAAGTCGAGTTAACTTGTTAATGACATCGGGGACAAGCGCCACGCGCTTCTCACCATCTTTTATTTCTTTCGGGACGACTACACGCATGAGCAGAATGCTAGTGCTAGTTGCCTTTCAAGTCACCCTTTGTGAGGTGGAAAAGCAGCGATTGAATCGTGGTGCGGCGATGATATGCCTCACGCCAAATCACAGAACGTGGACCATCGATGACAGATGCGGCAACCTCTTCACCGCGGTGAGCAGGTAAACAATGCATGAATATTGAGTCTTTGTTTGTCAGCGAAAATAAATTCTCCGTTACGGCAAAGGGTGAGAGTGCTAGCACCTTCTCATCGCGTTCACTTTCAGAATCTCCCATTGACATCCACACATCGGTATATAAAACCGATGCATCTTTCGACGCAGCTTCTGGATCATGGCTTACTTCAACTTTTCCACCGCTCTTTGCTGCAAGATTTTTTGCAATCTCAACAACTTTGGCATTTGGCGCCCACTTACCACTTGGTGTTGCAGCAACAACATGCGCTCCCATGATTGCACCCATGATCAACCACGCATGTGACATATTGTTTCCATCACCAAGATAAACAAATTTGCGACCGTCAATGTCTTTTCCAAAGTTTTCGCGAATCGTTAACCAATCTGCAAGTAACTGGGTTGGATGATCATCATCAGTCAGGGCATTGATGACAGGAATGGATGCATGCGCGCCTAACTCCTCTACATCTGCCTGAGCAAATGTGCGAATGATTAGTGCGCTGCAGTAACCGCTAATAATTTTTGCTGTGTCCGCAATAGTTTCCCCGCGACCCAACTGCAATTCATCTCCACGAATAAAGATTGGTGTGCCGCCCAGGTGGGCAACGGCTGTTTCAGAAGAGAGTCGAGTACGGGTTGAAGGCTTAGTCATATAAATGGCAACGCTCTTGTTTGCTAAAGCGCTTTTCGAGCGAAGCGGATCTTCGGCAAATGCCGCAGCGGTTTCCAGCAAAAGCTCAACATCATCGCGGCTGAGATCTTGTGTGCGCAGTAAGTCCTTCATTTGTGAATTCTACTAGGTAGTTTTGCCATCGCCAAAGGTATTCTTATCCACCTCATGGGCCTCTTTGGAAAGCGTGGAATTGAGACGGATTCTGACACCGATCTCTTAACTAGACCTGACCTTGAAGAAGACGATGGTGGTCATGATCGATTTGCTCATTATGTGAAGAAGGAAAAAATCACAGAATCTGCTGTGACTGGAAAAGCTGTAAGAGCCCTTTGTGGCAAAAAATGGATTCCCTCTCGTGCTCCAGAGAAATACCCAATCTGCCCAAGATGCAAAGAGATTTATGCAGGGTTAAAACCCGAACCAGAAGATAAGTGATGATGAGGCGTAATTCCTACATTGCACTTGCACTACTGATGATCATTTCATTATCACCACCAGCACTAGCGGCCGATAATCAACCTCGCAAGATTGTTTCTGGCTGGATTCCGTATTACTCCACTAAGACGGTAATGCCCTTTATTAAGAAATTACCAACGCTTCCGACTCCTGCCGCTAACTCGCCAGTCACTTGCGAAGCTAATGAGTATTCAGCTGAAGACATGGCTTTACTCAATTCTTCATATCTATTTACAAATAAAGATTTAATGAAAGAAGTAATGCCATTTTGGTATTCCCTAAAAACGCCCACTCTCATTAGAGATGATTATTCAACTGCTAATCCATCGTGGCCTATCGCCAACACAATCTGTTTAATGCGCAAAAGTGGATTAAAATTGATTCCCACAATTACTGACGGTACGGATAAATTAGTTTTATCAGGTTACTTGGCTAAGCCTGAAGTTCGAACAACTATCGTAAAAACGATAGTGGATCTTGTGAACAAGTATTCATTTGATGGGATTGACCTAGATTTTGAAGGCTTTGCTTTTGTGGATGGGAATACAACGTGGCCTAGAACAGCACCTAACTGGGTCTTGTTTGTAAAAGAACTCAGTGTTGCTTTGCGCGCTCAGCAGAAACTTCTGTCAATATCAGCTCCTTATGCATTCAATCCAGCTGAAAAACAAAAGGGTTACTACGTTTATTCATGGGCTCAGATTGCATCAAGCATTGATCGTTTGAGAATCATGACTTATGACTACTCAGTAGCTAAACCAGGGCCAATTGGTCCAATTAGCTGGACTGAGAAAACACTTCAATACGCAATTTCAATTATGCCTGCATCTAAAGTTTTTATTGGGCTTCCTGGTTATGGTCGAGATTGGATAACCAGTGTTGCTGGAACATGCCCTGCTACTGCGCCACCTGGATTAAAAGCTGGAGCGAAAGCTGCAACATTTAGAATGAATTATGCAGCTGCAAAAGCAGCCATTGATCAGGCAGTGCCGGTTTTTGATGTTAAAAGCAGTGAAGCCACATATTCATACCAACAGACATTTAATGGATTAACTGCAAAAGGTGCAGCAACTGCGTGCACAGTTAATCGAACTGTTTGGTATCAAAATGATCGAAGCTACTTAGAGCGGATGAATCTAGTTGCGAAGTATCGTTTAGGTGGGGCGGCATTGTGGACACTTGGTATGGAAGATGTAGCTGCTACAACAGCAATGAGAAATGTTGCTCTTGCAATTGCTCCAGATACCGTTTTAAGCACACTCACTGTCGAACAAGTAAATAGCAAAGGTACTTTCTATGGGGGAGTCTTCACCTTGAAAAGCACTCTCACACTTAAAGACAAGTCACCAGTGGCCGGAATACCTGTGAGCCTTGAAATAAAGCGAGCTAATGAAAATTCATGGACTCCTATTGCAGAACTCATAAGTGGCGCGGATGGAAGCGTCAGTGTTCCTATAACTATTGGAGCTAACGCCTCATTCAGGTTTAGTACCCAAGGAACTTGGGAGCGCGCAGAATCATTGAGTAATGAAGGCAAAGTCGTCCTTCTTTCACGAATAGTTCTAGAACGCCCAACTTCTGTGAAGTCTGGCAAGGAATTTATTGTGAAAGGAACTTTGCTCCCAGTCTTGGCGGGACAAGTTGTTGTGCTTCAGAAGTTTGTGTCAGGTAAATGGCAAAATATAGGTACTGCAACAACCACTGGAGCTAATGGAGAATTCCAAGTTAGCTTGATAGAAGCCAAGAAAGGAGTTATTAAATTGCGAGTCCAAATCACAACAAAAGATGAACAAGTTCTAACTCCAGAATTCGCAGTGGTGGTTCGTTAACTATGGTTAAAGTCGATGAGAAAATCGAAGAAGCCATAAAAGAGATTTTCAGCGGAGATAAACCCTGGGTAACAATTGTTTGGGATGATCCTGTTAATTTGATGACCTATGTGACTTATGTATTAATGGAACTCTTTGGTTACAGCAGAGAAAAAGCCCATGAGCTTATGATGAAAGTCCATACGGAGGGCAAGGCTGTTGTTTCAACGGGAAGTCGTGAAGAAATGGAACACGATGTTGCTCGTTTACATGAATACGGACTCTGGGCAACATTGCAGCGAGGTGATCAGGCGATATGACAGATCACGATACAGATGAACAACATGGCTTCCATCGCCACGGCGATAATGCCTTCGTCGCAGAATTTTCTGAATCAGAGCGTGAAGTTCTCATTAATTTGGTTGAACAAATCCTTGAACTACTTGGTGAGCGCACTGATAATCACGTAGATGACCCACTTGCTGCGATGGTTGGAATTACAACACATGATTCACCTCCAGAAGATGAAGTTTTGCTTCGACTCTTACCAAATGCATATGCCGACCAAGTTGATGCAGCAGAGTTTCGCCGATACACAGAATCAACTTTAAGAGGAAAAAAGTATGCACACTCAATGTCAATGCGAATTACTTTAAAGAGTTCAGTGGATGGAATCATTGAAGTAGATCACGATGGCGCTAATGACTGGTTGGGTGCGATGAATGACATTCGTTTGGCACTTGGCGTTCGTTTAAAGGTTGAACAAAATAGCCATGAAGAGTTAGAACTCTTGGCACCAGATGATCCAATGCGCGGGGTCTACGCTGTTTATAGTTGGTTAGGTTGGCTGCAAGAATCCTTGATTGTTGCGCTTATGGATGAAGCTATTTAGTTTTCACATCACGCTCACGGTAGGCTTGGCCTGTGAGTAATGCACCCATTGGAATCTTCGATTCAGGAGTAGGTGGGCTTACCGTTGCCAGAGCAATTCTAGATCAACTTCCTAACGAATCAACAATCTATATCGGCGATACAGCGCGAGGTCCGTATGGTCCACGCCCATTGGCTGAAGTTCGTGAATTTGCATTAGAAACTTTGGATTTCTTAGTAGAGCAAGGCGTGAAAGCAATTGTGATTGCATGTAACACAGCTAGTGCTGCAATGCTTCGCGATGCTCGCGAGCGATACAAAGTTCCAGTCATTGAAGTTATTCAACCTGCAGTCAGACGTGCAGTAGCTGCTACTCGAAGCGGTCATATCGGAGTTATTGGAACTCGCGCCACAGTTGATTCCAAGGCTTACCTAGATGCTTTTGCTGCTGCTCCTCAATTGCAGATTACTTCTATTCCTTGTCCTCTCTTTGTGGAATTTGTTGAGCGTGGTGAAACTTCTGGCCCTGAAATTACTAAAATTGCCCGTGATTACTTAGCTCCTGTAATGGAGGCAAAAGTAGATACATTAGTTTTGGGCTGCACGCACTATCCACTATTAACAGGTGTCATCTCATACGTTATGGGCGAAGGCGTCACATTAGTTTCAAGTGCTGAAGAAACGGCAAAAGATCTTTATCGCACATTAGTTGAAAACAATTTACTTCGCGATGCACGTGGTGGTGCCCCAACACACAAATTCTTAGCAACTGGCGATGCCAAAGCTTTTGAAAGCTTAGCTCGACGTTTTCTAGGTCCAGAAGTAACCCGCGTCGAACACCAAGATCTATAAAACATAGGAGCAGCACATGGCACGCAATGACGGACGACAAGTTAATGACCTGCGAGAAATTAAGTTCACTCGTGGATGGCTTGACCATGCCGAAGGATCTGTTCTTGTTGAGTTCGGCAAGACCCGTGTTCTCTGTGTTGCATCATTTTCACCAGGTGTTCCACGTTGGTTAAAAGATTCTGGAAATGGATGGGTTACATCTGAATATGCGATGTTGCCTCGTGCCACTCATACACGCTCTGACCGTGAGAGCGTAAAAGGCAAGTTAGGCGGACGCACGCAAGAGATTTCACGTTTAGTTGGCCGCTCACTTCGTGCAATTGTGAATATGAAGGAACTTGGCGAAAACACAATTGTTATCGACTGCGACGTATTGCAAGCAGATGGTGGAACTCGTACTGCAGCTATCACTGGTGCCTATGTTGCGCTAGCAGATGCAATTACTTGGGCTAAAGCACAAGGTCACATCAAAGCAACAGCAAATCCTTTGAGTGATTCAGTGGCGGCAGTAAGTGTTGGAATCATTGATGGAGTTCCAATGTTGGATCTTTGCTATGAAGAAGATGTGCGCGCTGAAACAGATATGAATGTTGTTGTTGCTGGGGATGGCCGATTTATTGAGGTGCAAGGCACCGCAGAGGGTGCTCCATTTGATCGTGCACTACTTAATCAACTTCTAGATTTAGCTGTTGAGGGTTGTGCAACTTTGAGCAAGCTGCAAAAAGAAGTTCTCTCAAAATAGTGCAACAAAGATTAGTTCTTGCCACGCGCAATAAAGGAAAGCTTGTTGAGTTCCGTAGAATTCTGGATTCTCTAGCACCAGGTGAAATCAACCTGGTAGGTGTTGATGAATTTCCTGACTTAGTTGACGTGGAAGAGACAGGTTCCACTTTTGAAGAAAACGCTTTACTAAAAGCCAGATACACCGCAAACGCAACTGGATTGCCGGCGATTTCAGATGATTCTGGATTATGTGTTGATTTCCTCAATGGTGATCCAGGTATTTATTCAGCTAGATGGGCAGGTACTCACGGAGATGATCAAGCTAATCTAGAAAAGCTTCTCAGCGAATTAAAAGATGTCAGCGATGACAAACGCACTGCACATTTCACTTGCGTTGCAGCGCTAGCAATGCCTGATGGTCGCACCCATGTTGAAGAGGGCCTTTTTCACGGCCAGATCTTGCATGCACCAGTTGGCCAGGAAGGATTTGGTTATGACCCCATTTTCCAACCCCTGGGGATGAGTATTTCGAGCGCACAAATGAGCCCGCAAGAAAAGGATGCCGTCAGTCATCGCGGAAAAGCTTTGCGCCTAATTGCGCCTCATGTCATACAAATGCTGAGGAGCCTGGGGTAACCTTGTCCTATAGACGCGCGTTTTTGACGTGCGCACCACTATCCAAGGAGTACTCGTGGCCGTAAAGAAGAAGAGCGCAGCAAAGAAGAAGGTTGCAAAAAAGGCACCTGCTAGAAAAGCTGTAGCAAAGAAGTCAGCTGCAAAGAAATCTGTAGCTAAGAAAAAGACAACCGCAAAGCGCGCAGTAAAAAAGAGCGTTGCTAAGAAAACTGCGAAGAAGGCACCAGCTAAGAAAGCTGCTGCAAAAAAGGTTGCCAAGAAGAAGACAGCTGCAAAGCGTCCAGTAAAGAAGAGTGCAAAGAAAGCTGCTGCACCAAGAGTTACTGTCACATCTTCTCGTCCAGTAGCAGCACCGGTTGCACCAGTTAAAGCGGTTGCACCTGCAAAGCCAACTGCTGCACCAAAGCAAGGTGCTTCAGGACGTGTTGTATTTGCTGTAGTAGTAGGAATTGTTTTGCTTGCAATGATCGTTTGGTCAAAGTCAGGCACAGATACTGATGATGGCGCAGCGCCTGCACCTTCTATGTCGCAATCAGTTGAAGCATCAGAGTCAGCTACACCAGAAGAGACAACAGCTGCAGTTGGAACAATTGAAGCTCCATCTAAGTTTGTTGCACTCAAGAGTGCAGATGGCTTAAATCTTCGCTGGGTAGCACCAATGGCCACAGAGGGTTTGACCGGCTATAACGTTGAGATCCGCGCAAATGGAACTGGTGATTGGACAACAATCGCAACTGTTCCAGCAGATCAACTAACTCAAGCTGTAACAAAGAGCGGTGATGCTGGGTGGACTCAGTTCCGTGTGTCTTCTGTTTACTCAGATGGACAAACAGCGCCTGCAACAGTCTTTGGAATTCCAGGTGAGTTCAAGTAAAAAGTAATTAGTAAAAGACCCTCGCTAATCAGCGGGGGTTTTTTATTTCTCTGAAATTAATTATCTATAGCGTTGCAGTGATTGCATCCACATATGCGCGCACACCAGCAGGAACTAAGTGCACACCATCAGGTGCGAAGTATTCGGGATGGCCCATAGAGATGCTGGCCCAATCAACAACTGTTGCGCCATATAAAGCGGCATATTGAGCAATGAGGGCATTGTTCTCATCTCGCCATCCTCTTGGCACAGCAGTGTTAACAACGATAATTCGTGGCTGATTCTTCACTTCTTCAAACACGGCCATTACTTGATCGGAAGTCAACTTATTGTTATTTCCCATATTAAAGATGACTGTTGAATCTACCGCGTTAGCTTTATCAGCTTTCATCACTTCAATGAGTTCGGTTGCTTGACGACCAACACGAGCATTAATAATTGCAATAGGGCTGCGCGCATCTAATTCATAGTGAATTCCTAAAATCACAGAATCACCAGTAACCCATAAGCCACCTGGTTGAGTTCCAGTGGGTTCACTTGGTTGAACTGGTTGTTCAAGCTGCTGCTTAACAATGGCCATTTCTTTATCACTTTGCGAAATAGCGTTTGCACTGATGTATGAGGTGCCAAGTATTAAGAGAAGCACTGACGCAACAACAGTGCTCTTTTGACGTCGTTGCACGTTCTTGGTGCGATATTTCATTCCTTTAAACCAATACTCAACTAGTCCACTTCGAACGGGGAGTTCGACTAAGCGAAGTGAAATGTCTGCAAGTGCAAAAACAACCAAAATGCGCAATGCATAAAGAGCCCAAGTCGATCCTTCAAGATCTACTGCTGGGCGAGTAACTTGAAAGACAACCCAGTGCCATAAGTAGATTGCGTAAGAGCGCTCACCAATCCACACAGCGACTCTGCTACTTAGAATCGGTGCAAATCGAGAAGCAGGGTGGACGATGCTAGTAAGGATTGCACAACCAAAAATTCCAGCAAGCGGGAAAGCTAATTTATAAAGTGTTGGATCACTTTCATTGACCAATAAAAAGACTCCAAGTAATCCAACAAAACCGATGACACCAATGCCATCAATGAAATCTTGTGCTCGTCTATTGACCTTCTCTTGAAGATTCTGTGGGACCCAACTCACTGCAAGGGCAGCACCTAGAAATAATCCAATGCTGTGAGTATCTGTACCAAAGTAAACATGGCTTACTTGTGAGGTGTTGGCAGCATCAACTTCATATGAGACGAGTAATAGCGCAATACCTGAAAAGGCAGCGATTATGAGTGCTGCACCAGGGATTTTTGCCTTTCCGAATTGGCGAAGAACGAGAAGCAAAATAAGTGGCCAAATTAAATAGAACTGAGCTTCTACACCAAGTGACCAGGTGTGCTGCAGCAAGGGCGGCCGCGAAATGGTGTCGAAATAGTCGGTCTGTCTAAAAACTAACCACCAGTTCATTCCCCCAAGGAGTGCAAAGGGACTATCGCTAATAAACCGGCGCATCGTTTCTGGTGCCCAAATGCTGATGTAAATAATCGTCACAAAGATCATAAATACAAGTGGTGGAAACAATCTGCGAATACGTGCTTTATAGAAAGCGCGTAGGTCTAAACCACCACTGCGCTGGATTGAATCTAAAAGCAGGCGTGTGATTACGTAACCAGAGATCACAAAGAAGAGGTCAACGCCAAGGAATCCACCTGGAATCCAGGTAAAGCCCAAGTGATAAAGCATTACAGCAATTACAGCAACGGCACGCAACCCATCAATGGCAGGGATATAACGGATACCGCGGGGAGTAGACATGACTAATTACTTACGCGATGCAGATTTCTTTGCAGCTGCTTTCTTGGCGGTTTTCTTGACAGGCTTTTTTGCCGCTTTCTTAGGAGCAGCAATGGCTGGCTTAGTGCGCTGACTAGCAACACGGATTGGACCAGGATTAATGACTGTGTCATCAGAGTTAAGATTTTCAAGAACATTGCGCTGTAGATCAGCCAGACGAGTGAATGCACTCTCAAGGCGTGCTCGGGATTGATGAATTGCAGATTCAGCAGCATCTAGTGATTGAGTTTGAATCTTATAGAGACGCTCTGCTTCAGTAATAACACTTGAGAGCCATTGGCGGTAATTAGAAACTTCGACAGTTGCTTCACTCACGATGCGCTCACCTTCACGGCGTGCTGCAGTTGCAAGGGCAGATGCTTCACGTCGCTTGCTTTCAATCAGTGACTCAGCTTCAACTTCAGCTTCAGCTATCTTGTCTGATGCCTCTGATTCTGCGGCTTGGATGTATTTGCGACCGCGTGACTCTGCGCCACTTAAGATTGTGCGAGCTTTTGCGTCGGCTGCTTCAATCTCTTCTTTTGTTGTGCGATTAGTTTCAGCAATCAATCGAGTCGCAATAGATTGCGCCTTGCTCTCACGGGCTTGGGCTGACTTAATCATTGACATTGCTGTCTCTGTTGCAAGAATTTCAAACTCTTCTTTACTCAAGCCAGTTATGTCACGACGTGATTTAAGATCAGCTAACTGTGATTCAAGTTCGCGAATTCGGTCGACGGATGAAGGCGCTTGTTCTTCTTCGCCCTTAAATCCGACCCAGTTAAGGAAGGAGTTTTTCTCAGCCATTGTCGTACCTCGCAACTCGTTGATAAGAGAGCCTTAGGTTAGAGCAAGGCCTTACTTACTGTAAATCGCCACTGAAATCGCAATGTATTGCGAGATCCAGGCTGCCAGGACGAATATATGGAAGAGCTCATGGAAGCCAAAGTACTTCGCATCTCGCCCTGGGCGCTTGAGGGCATAGAAGATTGCACCGATTGAGTAGAAAAGGCCTCCGATGAGAACAGGGAGTATTACCCATAAACCACCCTCTCGGTAGAGCGCTGGCGTATAAACCACGGCCACCCATCCGAGCAATAAATAGTTTGCAACGTATAACCATCTAGGTGCATTGAGCCAAAAGATTCGAAGGCCCACACCAATTGCTGCGCCAATCCAAACGACTAGGAGCAAGATATTTCGGCTACGACCTTCAAGTAGTGCAACTGCAAAAGGGGTATAGGAACCGGCAATGAGCAAATTGATATTTGCGTGATCCCACCTACGCCATATTTTTTTCTTTGCAGGCGTCCAAGGAACGCGGTGATAAATGGCCGAGACACTAAACAACATAATTGCTGTGATGGAATAAATAGCAACTGCAAATTTGAGTGAAGAGTTACTGAGAATGAAAAGCACCAGTGAGGCGATAATGACTGCAGGGGTTGCACCTAGGTGAAACCAGCCACGTAATTTAGGTGGGACCACAGGAAGCTGTGTCATGTATGCAGGGTACTGCTTGTTTCTATCTCCTGTATCGACAAATAGTCGCCGCGCTGATAAGAATCTCCTATGACATTTAGATCTCCTATATTCGAACTCAGCCACACATACATCGATGATGAAGCAGCCTTGAGCCCAATGGGTTGCACCTATCTTGGCAATGGACTTAACCAAGACAAGCTTGATGACTTCTCAATCGCAGGTGCGGCAGTTTCAGCAGACTTAACTCGCAAGACCCTTAAGAAACTTCTCGAGCTCAAGCCAATTGATGAAATTGATCGAATTGCACAGACTGTTATGCAAGAGCGTCTTGAATCATCCCTTGCTCTGCACGATAGCCAAGAGTCTTTTGTCTTATGGAACGTTCTGACATCCCCACCTTCAAATGTGCGTTCAATTTTTGAACTTATGCCAAAGAGCACCGATAAAGACTTCGACAACATCGCTAAGCGCTTAGCTGCAGTAGATGGGGCATATAGGTCATGGACTGGTGCGATCATGGAGGTCGCTAAGGGTGGAAAGACAACTGCCCAGCGCCAAGTTCGCGGAGTTATTGAACAACTGTCTAACTATGCAAATGGTGGATTTAGCGCAATGTGTAAAAACTTTGATGCTGCAGGTAAATATCCAGCAATTCATGAGAATGCAAAGCTTGCTGAGAAAGCGGCAGCAGAGACTGCTGAGTTTTTAAAGAATCAGTATCTCCCTATTGCAAACCCAGAAGATGCAGTTGGAGCAGATCGTTATGCGGTGTGGGCACGTTATTTCACAGGTGCAAAGCTAGATCTTCGTGCAACCTATGAGTGGGGAATGGCTGATCTAAAAGCAATTAATGCACGTATGTGGGAGATTGCCGAACAAATTAAGCCAGGAGCTAAAACACTTCGTGAAGTGGCAGATCACCTTGATAAGGATCCAAAGTATGTAATCAAGGGTAAAGAAAATGTAGTTAAGTTCTTGCAAGATTTCACAGATGCAGCAATTGCTCGCATGGACGGTGAATATTTTGAAATTGATGATCGCATCAAGATTTGTGAAGCCCGTCTTGCACCAGAAGGAAGTGCATCTGCGCCGTATTACAATCCGCCTTCTGAAGATTTATCTCGCCCAGGCACAACTTGGATTCCAATGCTTGGAAAAGATGAAGCCAGTAGCTGGCATTTAGTCTCAACGTGGTATCACGAAGCTGTTCCTGGACATCACTTGCAATGCGCAACTGTTGCAATTGAAAAAGAGCGTCTGTCTCGTTTCCAAATCAATGGTGCATGGATTAGTGGTTACGGTGAAGGCTGGGCCTTGTATGCAGAGCGCTTCATGAATGAGCTAGGCGCTTTTGATGAACCTGGAATTGAAATGGGCTACCTATCGGCGCAAGCTCTGCGTGCTGCACGTATTGTTGTAGATATCGGAATGCACCTTGGATACACCGACTTTGATGGCACGGTGTGGAACGCCGAGTCATCTCGCAAGCTGCTCAATGAGCAGGCACTTCTCGATGAGGACCACTCACGCAGTGAAACTGATCGTTACCTGGGTTGGCCTGGCCAAGCTATCTCCTACAAGGTAGGAGAGCGGGTTTGGATGAAGGCACGTGAAGATGCCAAGGCCCGTCTTGGATCGGCCTTCTCCCTCAAGAAATTTCACACCTATGCCCTCAAAATCGGTCCAATGGGCCTTGACCCATTTGCCATTGAATTGGCTAGATGGGATGGGAAATAGGGTTGATTTGAGGCCGTGGCACGCTCAAAAATCTGAAATATCTGTGAAATATCTGCGATTTCACCCTTCCATTTTCCTTCAATCCACGCATAATTGGACTTACTAAGCGCAGTGAGGCGCCTCGAGGTCCTCAATGCTCTGGCACTAGATGCCATCAGACATCTAGGTAACTTAAACCTCCCGGAGGCATATTTAAATGCAACTAGACAGCAACCAATGGAACCTGGTCTATAACGTATTCTCGTTTGGACTTGTTTCAATGCTCGCATGCACCATTTACACGCTTGTTTCACAACAGCGCGTATTGGCTAAGTACCGTAACGCTCTAGTGATGTCATCAATGGTTACATTCATCGCTGGATACCACTACCTTCGCATTTTTGATTCATTCAAGCATGCATCAGAAGGTGGAAAAGTACTTCTAGATGGATCTCAGAATTCATTCAACGAGGCATACCGCTACGTTGACTGGCTACTCACAGTGCCACTACTTCTAGTTGAAGTAATTGCGGTACTTGCACTAGCTAAGGAAGTTTCACGTTCCCTCATCACGCGCTTGGTCCCAGCATCTGCTGCGATGATCGCGCTTGGATACCCAGGTGAAATTTCAAGCGATCAGAACACACAGGTTATGTACGGTGTTCTATCAACACTTCCATTCATCTACATCCTTTACGTTCTATTCGTAGAACTAGGTAAGTCACTTGAGCGTCAACCAGCAGGAGTTGCAGAGACCGTAGGTCGTTTGCGTCTTCTATTGATCGCTACATGGGGCGTTTACCCAATTGCCTACATCTTCAACATCGTTGGAGATGCGTCATCGTCATCATTCGTAACTGTTCAAGTAGGTTACACAATTGCTGACGTTCTAGCTAAGTGCGTATTCGGTCTTACAATTCTCAAGATCGCACGCATGAAGTCAATGGCTGAAGGCATGAAGGACGATCACTAATTAAATAGATTGACGATGGGGTGGCGAGAAATCGCCACCCCATTTCTATTGTCAGGGGGAATAGCAATGAAAAGTAGCCTTATTAATAACTACAGAATGGGCGGATACCTGCTCATCGCAATCGGCCTCATTAACTTGAGATACCAAACTGGGGACAACGGAGTAGTTGGACGTAGTTTGACCATCGTTATTCCTGGTGCAATTTTGCTTGCATGTACCTGGATTCCGACGTTAGCTAAAAAATTGGAAACAAAAGCAGTTCAAGCTTTTTCAATAGTTATTGGGCTTGCCCTTATTGTTTACGCTGTAATTAACTAGCTAGGTGCTTGCAAAACTCCCATAAAGGGAGAAGAGTCGCTGGCATGAGCGAAAACAGTGAATGGTCTTTTGAAACCCAACAAATCCATGCAGGTCAAAACCCAGATTCAGATACGGGATCTCGATCACTCCCGATTTATCAAACAACTGCTTATCAATTCCGAGACACACAGCACGCTGCCAATCTCTTTGGAATAGCAGAAGCTGGAAATGTTTACACCCGCATCAACAACCCAACTCAAGACGCAGTTGAGAAGCGAATTGCAACCCTTGAAGGTGGTGTGGCCGCACTTCTAGTTTCATCAGGTATGGCAGCAACAACTCTTGCGATTATGAACGTTGCTCAAGCTGGCGACCATGTGGTTTCTAGTTCCAATGTTTATGGTGGAACTTTCAACCTCTTCAACTACACCCTTCCAAAATTTGGTATTGAAGTCACATTTGTTAATGACACAGGCAACATGGATGCATGGCGGGCGGCAGTTAAGCCCAACACCAAAGCATTTTTCGGAGAAGGTATTTCAAATCCACTAGGCACGGTGCTAGACCTTGCAGGTATTGCCGCAGTTGCCCATGAGGCTGGTGTGCCATGGATAGTTGATAACACCATTGCAACGCCTTATGTAACCCGCCCATTTGATCATGGCGTTGACATCATCGTGCACTCAGCAACTAAGTTCCTATCGGGGCATGGAAATGCAATGGTTGGAGCCATCGTGGACTCTGGAAACTTTGATTTTGCAAAGAATCCCAAGAAGTTCCCTGGATTTAATGAACCTGATCCAAGTTATAACAACATGATCTATGCAAAAACCTTAGGAGTTGGTGGTGACTTTGGCGCAAACCTTGCCTACATTTTCAAAGCTCGCCTACAACTACTTCGCGACTTTGGTTCTTCAGTCTCACCATTTAACGCTTGGCTACTTGCTCAAGGTTTAGAAACGCTCAATCTTCGTATGGATCGACATCTACTCAATGCGCAGGCGTTAGCAGAATGGCTAGAAAAGCAGCCTGAAGTCGCGCATGTGAGTTATGCAGGTCTTCCTTCATCACCTTGGTATGCAACGGCTAAGAAATATGCACCTAAAGGTGCAGGTGCTGTCTTTGCATTTGAACTAAAGGGTGGAGCAACGGCTGGGCGCAAATTTGTTGAAGGATTGAAACTATTTAGCCACGTTGCAAACATTGGCGATGTTCGCTCTCTAGTGATTCATCCTGCGTCAACAACGCATGCTCAACTCAGTCCAGAGGAGCAGTTAAAAGCTGGAATAACTCCAGGAATGGTCCGCTTGAGCATTGGCCTAGAAAATATCGAAGATATTAAAAACGATGTTAAGTTGGGCTTTGCTGCCGTTAAAAACGCTTAATCTATTTTCTAAAAGATAGATCAGCTTTTTTCATCTCTGCAACAAGGACTCTAATTGCATTTGGTCCCATGCCATGGAGCTCTTTTAACGCAGCAAGTGATGTCTTGCGCAGATCACTGACACTGAATAAACCATCATCTATTAGGGCGCGACGTGCTGGAGCGGGCAAACCAATGGCAACCCAATTGCCATCTAGTTCTGCGTATTGATCAATGCTTGCTTCAGATGTCGGATTTACAGAATTATTCTGTGCTTTTTCGGCACGGCGCTCGGCGGCAGCTTTTTTGGCTTGAGATGCCAACATCTTGGTTCGAGCAGCAGATTGCTTGGCCATGAGAGAAGTTTACTTTCTTATCTTTATTACACCTATGTGCGGGAGAAGGGACTTGAACCCTCACGTCCGAAGACACAGGTTCCTAAGACCTGCGTGTCTGCCATTTCACCACTCCCGCTAACCCAGATGAAAAACTTTGCAGCTATTCATATGGATAGGGGACAAGATTAGAGGTAAGTTAGCGATGTACCAAAACGAGCGCATAAGAAAGGCTTTTTTCCATGTCACTAACACCTACTCCTGCAGATAAGTTCACTTTTGGTCTCTGGACCGTTGGCTGGCAGGCACGTGACCCTTTCGGAGATCCAACAAGAGGGGCGCTTGACCCAGTTCGCACAGTCAATGAGCTTGCCGCACGCGGTGCCTATGGAGTCACTTTCCATGATGATGACTTGATTCCATTTGGTAGCGATGAAGGTGCACGACGCACTCATATTGATCGTTTTAAGAAGGCATTAGCCGATACTGGAATGAAAGTTCCAATGGCCACGACAAACCTGTTCTCGCACCCAGTCTTTAAAGATGGTGCCTTTACATCAAATGATAAAGACATCCGCCGCTATGCAATTCGTAAAGTAATGAAGAACATTGAACTTGCAGTTGAGCTAGGTGCCAAGACCTATGTGTGCTGGGGTGGACGCGAAGGTGCTGAATCAGATGGCGCTAAAGATGGCTATGTTGCACTTGATCGCTTCCGTGAAGCTTTCAATACTTTAGGTGAGTTCGTTACCGATAATGGCTATGACATTAAATTTGCAATTGAACCAAAACCAAATGAGCCAAGAGGCGATATCTTCTTGCCAACTATTGGTCATGCTCTAGCTTTCATCTACACATTAGATCGTCCAGAGTTAGTTGGGCTTAACCCTGAAGTTGGTCACGAACAAATGGCAGGACTTAATTTTGTTCACGGAATTGCACAAGCTCTGTGGCAAAAGAAGTTGTATCACATCGACCTTAATGGCCAACATGGTCCGAAGTATGATCAGGACTTAGTTTTTGGTCATGGAGATTTGAAATCTGCATTCTTCCTAGTTGATTTACTTGAGCGCTATAAGTACGACGGACCAAAGCACTTTGACTACAAGCCAGCGCGCACAGAAGATGACAAGGGTGTGTGGGAATCAGCATCTGCAAACATGCGCACTTACTTAGCTCTTAAAGAGCGTGCAGCGGCATTTCGCGCTGATCCTCGTGTTATTGAAGCAATGAAGGCTTCTAATATCCCAGGATTAAATGAATCAACCCTTGGCGCTGGTGAAACATGGAGAGATCTTGCTAAAGATTCATTCGATGTCGAAGCAGCCGGAGCACGCGGATATGGCTATGAACTAGTTGATCAACTAGCACTCGAGCATTTAATGGGTGTTAAAGCCTAAAAGGGCTTCAACTAACAGCTGCGCCGCGGCGAGAAATCGCATCAACGCCCGCTGAAATCAGCAATACAAGTCCAGTAACAATGAACTTGATTCCAGCTGCATATCCCAAAAGACCCATGCCGTTATCAATAACAGCAACTACTAGGCCTCCAAGAATGGCATCGCGCATCTTTCCCTTACCGCCAAAGAGTGAAGTTCCACCGATAACAGCAGCGCCAACAGCATAGAGAAGTGTTGAGCTTCCACCAGTTGTTGGTGAGACAGAGTTTTGACGAGAAGCAAAGATCATTCCAGCGATGGCTGCTAGTCCAGAGCAGATCATGAATGCTGTGATTCGAACTCGCTTAACGTTAATGCCAGCACGTCGGGCAGCTTCTGCATTGCCACCGACTGCATAGATGTGGCGTCCAAAAGCTGTGCGACCAAGAACAAAAGTTCCAATAACTAGAAGCAAGAGAATTACTGGCACGACGTAGGGAATTCCCTTAAGGCTTACAAGATCTGGATTATTGCTTCGCTCTAAGTTCAAAGCAAAAACTGCAACACCAGTAATTCCAAGTAAACCTGCGGTCTTTATCACCCAGAGTTTAATGAGTTCAGATTTTAAGCCAGCCTTGCGGCGAGCATAAATACTGTTCAACCCCATGAGCACGTAAGCAACTGCAACAATTATGAAAAAGACCCAACTATAAAGAGGAGAAAGATTTGAGTTTTCTACCGCCAAAATAGTCTTATCTTCAACGCGGATAGTTCCACCCTCTCCTGCAAGCAAAAGAAGGATCCCCTGGAAAGCAAGGAATGCGGCCAAAGTAACCACGAAAGATGGAATTCCAAGTCGTGCAACTAAAGTTCCAAGTCCAAAACCAAGGATTACTCCGACGACTATTGATGCAAAGAGAGCTGCATACCAAGGCACATCGTGATTGGTAATCAAGATAACTAGAACTGCGCCAGTCACACCTGCTGTGAAGCCTGCAGAGAGATCGATTTCCCCAAGAAGTAGAACAAAAACTAAGCCCATGGCAATAACGATTACCGCAGCAGCTTGAGTTAGTAGGTTGGCAAAGTTACCTGGCGTTAAAAACACGCTCGACATTGAGCCAAAGACAATACAAAGAACAACTAGGCCAAGAACTGCTGGAAGTGAGCCAATATCGCCTGCTTTAACGCGGGCCCAGTAATCACCGATAGCACCCTTAATCGTTGCATCTTCTTGTTCAACAACAACGTTCATCACTTTGCTCCCTTGTTCGCAGCTGGTGCTTGGACGCCGGCAGATTTTCCTGTCGTGATTAATTCAATAACTTGGCGGGGGATTACTTCATTCTTATCAACTTGGGCAGCCATGTTTCCCAGATATAGGGCGGCGATGTTATCGGCCACTTCAAACACATCGTTAAGGTTGTGGCTAATCAAAACAACAGCCAGACCATTATCTGCAAGTCGGCGAACAAGGTTGAGTACTTGTTCAGTTTGTGCAACACCAAGGGCTGCTGTTGGTTCATCCAAAATAACTACTTTGCTATTCCACAGAACTGCACGAGCAATTGCGACTGTCTGGCGTTGACCGCCTGAGAGTGAGGAGACAGTCTGGCGAATGGATTTAACTGTACGAACACTCAAGCCATCTAGAGTCTTTCGGGCGAGTGCTTCCATTGAAGTTTCATTTAATACTGGACCGCGCTTTTGCTCGCGTCCTAAAAACATATTGTGGACAATATCTAAGTTATCGCATAGAGCTAGATCTTGATACACAATTTCAATTCCAAGACCGGTTGCATCGCGTGGACCATGAATATCTACTTTGTTGCCTTCAAAGAGAAAGTCTCCGGTCTCAGGTGTGTAGATACCGGCGATACATTTAATAAGAGTGCTTTTACCAGCGCCGTTATCACCAACTAGGGCAGTTACTTTGCCTGCAGCGATATCGAAGTTAACATCTTTAAGGACATGTACAGGTCCAAAAGATTTATTGACACCGCGTAATGAAAGTATCGGTGAGCTCATGTCTCTAACCACTTTTCTTTAGATTCTGCTTACGTGCGATGAAAATATCCTATAAAAGAAGTTGCGGCTCAGGGAATGAACCCCGAGCCGCAACCTACTTTCTATTGCCTAGCTTGGTCGGAAATTAGATTCCGTTAGCTGTGCAGAGGTCTTCGATATCAGCACACACTGCTTCGCGTGTCTGGAAGCCATCAGCAATAACGTCCTTGACGTTTGCCTTTGTGATTCCAACTGGTACCAATAGAACTGATGGGACATCAATTGTTCCGTTGTTTACAGAACCTGTTGCTGTTGTTGCTTCTTCTCCACGTAGCAATGCGATTGCTAGTGCAGCTGCACCTTCAGCTTCAGCCTTGATTGCCTTGTATACAGTGTTTGACATATCTCCTGTGAGGACTGCACGCAATCCGTCAACAGTTGCATCTTGTCCAGATACACAGACCTTGCCGTTTAGCTTGTTCTTCTTAAGAACAGCAATCGCTGCAAGTCCAAGACCTTCGTTAGCTGAAACAACTGCATCAAGCTTTCCGCCAGCCTTTGAAAGCTGCTGTTCGAAAATTACTCCACCCTTTGCGTTATCCCAGTCTGGAACAGCCTGGTCATCAACAAGTGTGTATGCCTTTGAATCGATTGATGGACGAAGAACTGAATCGTATCCAGCCTTGAATAGTGTTGCGTTGTTATCTGTTGGTGAACCGTTGAGGTAAACGATACGAGCAGATGACTTTCCTGCTGCATCTAGACATGCCTTGATGCCTTCACCTTGTAGACGACCAACTGCCTCATTATCAAATGAAACGTAGTATGAAGCTGAACCATTAAGTGTTAGACGGTCGTAGTCGATTGTCTTAACACCCTGTGCTGCAGCCTTGTCCTGAACAGCCTTAGCTGAATCTGAATCTAGGTTTACAAGGATAAGAACCTTTGCACCAGCTGTAAGCATCTGATCTGCAATAGTTGCAAACTGTGCCTTGTCGCCGTTTGCGTTCTGAATGTCAACCTTTACTCCTGCTGCATCAAATGCTGCTTGTAGGAATCCGCGGTCAGCAGTTTCCCAGCGGTTTGATGATGCTGCATCAGGAAGAATTACACCAACAAAACCATCTGCGGATTCGTCAGCACTTGAGCAACCTGTTAGTGCGATAGCTACTGCAGCAAAAACTGCAGTAATCGCGAGGCGGCGCTTTTTCATATATGAAACACCTTTCGAAAGGGATCGCACCCCTGGGCGAATCTTTTTCCACCCGGATGAGAAAGGAGCGATAGTGAAGCAAACGCTAGTGGGGATGCCCGAGTTCGTCACTCTATTTTTGGGAAAATATCACCCCATCACCTAACGATTTGATAACGCTCAACTGAGCGCACGATAGCCTTAGGCGGTGTCCACACAGGTAGAGCAGTTAGAGGCGGCGATAAAAGCCGCCCTTGAGCGAGCGTTCAAAGCTGGCTCACTATCTGGACAAATCCCGGAGGCCATCAAATTAGAGCGGCCCAAAGATCGCGACCACGGCGACTATGCAACTTCTATTGCACTTCAACTAGCAAAGCCTGCGGGCAAAAACCCCCGTGATGTTGCACAGATTATCTGTGACCTGTTGGCTGGCACAGAAGGAATCTCAAAAGTAGATATTGCTGGCCCAGGATTTATCAACATCACTCTTAATCGTGCTGATCAAGCCGAGTTAGTTGCAACGATTCTTAAGGCAACTAAGGATTACGGAAAGGGCAGTGCGCTCGCGGGTGTGCGGATCAATCTTGAATTCATTAGTGCTAATCCAACTGGCCCACTTCACTTAGGTCACACACGTTGGGCAGCAGTAGGAGATTCATTAGGCCGAGTATTAAGTGCTGCCGGGGCAGATGTGAAGCGCGAGTTTTATATTAATGATCGCGGAAACCAGATGGATTTATTTGGAGCATCAGTTGAAGCAGCGGCTTTAGGTAATCCCATTCCAGAAAATGGTTATCAAGGTGCATACATTGCAGATTTAGCTAAAGAGGTTGTTGCAAGAAATGCCTCCATTACATCTTTGCCAGAAGGGAAGCGCCATCCAGCATTTCGTGAAGCTGCTTATGCCCTGCAGTTAAAAGATCAACAGAGAGTATTAGACACATTTGGTACACATTTTGATGTCTGGTTTTCAGAGCGCTCACTACATGATCAAGGCGCAGTTGAACACGGCCTAGAAAAGCTTCGCAAACAAGGCCATGTCTTTGAAGAAGAAGGAGCTATTTGGCTGCGCACAACTGACTTTGGCGATGATAAAGATCGTGTGTTAACTAAATCTGATGGCTCACTTACTTACTTCTCATCAGACACCGCTTATTACATCAATAAGCGCGAGCGGGGCTTTGATATCTGCATCTACATGCTGGGCGCAGATCACCATGGATATGTAGGTCGCTTAAAAGCTATTGCAGCTTGTGCTGGTGATGATCCTGAATACAACATCCATGTACTTATCGGACAGTTGGTAAAGATTATGGAAGGCGGGGAAGAGGTAAAACTCTCTAAGCGCGCCGGCACGATTATTACCTTAGAAGAGCTAGTGGAAAAAGTCGGCGTTGATGCTGCCCGCTACACATTGATTCGATACCCAGTAGACACACCTATGGTGATGGATATCGATATCTTGAAGCGCAACACCAATGAGAATCCGGTCTACTACGTTCAATACGCCCATGCTCGCATCGCTGCTGTATTGAGAAATGCCGATGAATTGAAGATTCCTGTGGACCTTGCCGCTTTTGATTCATCGCAGTTGGTTCATGATCGTGAAAATCAATTATTAGGAGCACTAGCTGAATTTCCTCGCGTGGTGCAAAGTGCGGCTGAACTACGCCAACCTCACCGTGTTGCTCGCTACCTTGAAGAGTTAGCTGGTACGTATCACGGTTTCTATGCCGACTGTCGTGTTCTGCCAATGGGTGAAGAAAACCCATCTCCATTACACACTGCCCGTCTATTACTCTGTGCTTCTACGAAGCAAGTTATTAAAAATGGTTTGGATTTATTGGGCGTTAGTGCACCGGAGAGGATGTAGGTATGTGGTCCTCTCACGTTAAGACTGGCGCAGAGTTAACAATCTCATCCATTCCAGCTACTGCCTTAGCCAAAGAATTTGGCACACCAGCATTCATCATGGATGAGGCCGATTTTAGAGAACGCGCAAGTGCATGGAATACGGCTCTTGCTTACGCTTTTGGAAGCAATACTGGAACTGTTTATTACGCAGCTAAAGCCTTTATATGCGTTGAAGTTGCCCGTTGGATTAAAGATATTGGTATCGGCATTGATGTCTGCACAGGTGGGGAGTTAGCAGTAGCTCTTAAGGGTGGAATTGATCCTGCAAAGATTGAAGTACATGGAAACAATAAATCTCTAGCTGAAATTGAAAAGGCTGTATCAGTCGGCGTTGGAACAATCGTTATCGATTCACTCTATGAAATAGAGCGTGTTGCCGCTGCTGCCACTAAGCATGGCGTTGTTCAAAAAGTCTTGCTTCGTTTAACCCCTGGAATTGAAGCCCACACCCATGAATCAATTGCCACAGCCCATGAAGATGTGAAGTTTGGTTTTTCAATTGCAAGTGGTGCTGCATGGAGTGCAATTGCCCAAGTTCGCACACATGCATCCCTAGAATTGCGCGGCTTCCATGCCCATATTGGTTCGCAGATTTTTGAAAATGATTCCTTTGAAATCAGCGCTCAGCGTCTTATTGAACTTCTAGCTAAGTACCGTGATGAATATTCGACCGAACTTCCTGAACTGGATTTAGGCGGGGGATATGGGATTGCTTATTTGCCTGGAGAGAACTCTTTAGATCCAGCATCAACGATGAAAGATTTAGCGAAAGTTGTTACTGCACAGTGCGCAGCCCACAAACTTGCTATCCCACGTATTTCAATTGAACCAGGCCGAGCAATTGTTGGTCCAACAATGTTCACACTCTATGAAGTTGGAACAGTTAAAGATGTCACGTTAGAAAACGGTGCAATTCGCCGCTATGTCTCTGTTGATGGTGGCATGAGCGATAATTTGCGCCCAGCTTTATACGATGCTCAATACTTTGCAGCGCTAGCTAATCGCACCAGCAGCGCCCCTAAGGTTTCTTCACGCATCGTCGGTAAGCACTGTGAAACGGGCGATATTGTGATTCGGGAAATTGATTTAGAAAATGACATTGTTCCTGGAGATTTATTGGCCACCCCAGCAACGGGTGCATATGGGCGCAGTATGGCAACTAATTACAATCACGTGCCACGGCCACCAGTAGTTGCAGTAAAAGATGGAAAAGCCCGCGTGATTCTGCGCCGTGAGACTGAAGCTGATCTGTTAGGGCTAGATATTTAACGCCGTTACAGGCATCTGTGAAAGAATAGCCCGCATGAGTGCAGAGCTAAAGACAATATCTATTGGAATGCTCGGCTGCGGTGTTGTCGGCAGCCAAGTTGCTCGCCTGCTCCAATCTGATGAGCAAGAGCTCTCTGAACGCTCAGGTGCGCTACTTGTCCTTAAAAAGATTGGTGTGCGTAGCAACGCTGCCCGCGAAGGTATTAATCCTTCAATGATTACTACAGATTTGAATTCAATTGTTAATGATCCAGAGATCAACATTGTTATTGAAGTAATGGGTGGCATTGAGCCAGCCCGCACATTAATCCTAGAAGCGATCAAGAATAAGAAATCTGTGATTACTGCAAATAAAGCTTTGCTTGCAACACATGGGCATGAGCTCTTCAATGCAGCCGATGCGGCAAAGGTAGATCTTTACTATGAAGCAGCGGTCGCAGGTGCGATTCCAATTATTCGCTCAATGCGTGAATCACTTGCTGGTGATCAAATTACTCGCGTGATGGGAATTGTTAACGGAACAACTAACTACATTCTCACAAAGATGCATGAAGAGGGCCGCGCCTTTAACGATGTATTAAAAGAGGCACAATCACTTGGTTATGCCGAAGCAGACCCCACTGCAGATATTGAAGGACACGATGCTGCAGCTAAAGCTGCCTTACTAGCTAGCCTTGCTTTCCACAGCACTGTGACAATTGATGAGGTTTATTGCGAAGGTATTACAGGAATTTCTATCGATGATGTTAATGCTGCCAAGGCAATGGGCTCAGTGATCAAACTACTTGCCATTGCAGAACTCACTGTTAAGGACGAGATCTCAGTGCGCGTGCACCCAGTGATGCTTCCTAATTCTCATCCATTGGCATCAGTTCGAAATGCTTTCAACGCCGTCTATGTTGAGTCAGAGGCAGCAGGACAACTCATGTTCTATGGCCGCGGGGCGGGCGGTGCACCAACTGCATCTGCAATCTTGGGTGACTTAGTTGCTGTTACACGCCACCGTGCATATTCAACTGTTGGCTATGGAGAATCTGACTATGCCGACCTTGATATCGCACCGGTTGGAGATGTGAAATCACAGTTCTTTGTTCGCTTGCATGTGGCTGATAAGTCAGGTGTTTTGGCGGCAATTGCACAGGTATTTGCTAGCGAGAAAATCTCTATCCAAACTGTGCGCCAAGCAGGACTAGGTAGTGATGCTGAACTAGTCGTTGTCACACATGCTGCAACTGAATCATCTCTTAAGGGCTGCATCAAGAAGTTAACTGACATGGACATTGTCAGCAAAGTTGAATCTGTAATCCGTGTTGAAGGAGTAGTTGCCTAAATGGGAATCTTTGGAAACAAGATGAGTGGAGCCCATCAATGGCGCGGAGTTATTGAGGAATACCGCCATCGCTTACCTGTGAGTGCAAAAACTCCTATTGTTTCTTTGCGTGAAGGTGGCACACCACTTATTTATGCATGCAACCTTTCAGAATTACTGGGCAACAACGTATGGATCAAATACGAGGGTTTAAACCCAACCGGTTCATTTAAAGATCGCGGAATGACAATGGCTATTTCAAAGGCAGCAGAAGATGGTGCCAAAGCTGTTATCTGTGCATCAACTGGAAATACATCTGCTTCAGCTGCGGCCTATGCCGTTAAAGCTGGCATGGTTCCAGCGGTTTTGATTCCTAAAGGAAAGATTGCAATGGGCAAGTTAGCTCAAGCAGTTATCCACGACTCAACAATTTTGCAGGTCAATGGCAACTTTGATGATTGCTTAACTCTTGCTCGCGAACTATCTGAGAACTATCCAGTTGCACTTGTTAACTCAGTTAATCCTTATCGCATTGAAGGACAAAAGACGGCCGCCTTTGAAGTTGTGGACATGTTGGGAAAGGCTCCTGATATTCACGCACTTCCTGTTGGCAATGCTGGAAACATCACTGCTTATTGGAAGGGTTATAAGGAGTATTACAAGGATTCCATGTCATCACAGTTGCCACAGATGTATGGTTTTCAAGCTGCCGGTGCTGCTCCGATTGTTAAGGGCAAGATCGTTAAGAACCCAGACACCATTGCAACAGCTATTCGCATTGGTAATCCTGCTTCTTGGGCCCAAGCCGTTGAAGCTCGTGATGTTTCAGGCGGTGTGATTGATTCAGTCACAGATAAAGAGATTTTGTCTGCCTACCGTCTAATTGCAGCTAAAGAGGGAATCTTCGTTGAGCCTTCATCTGCTGCTGGTTTAGCAGGACTTATTAAGTATAAAAAGGCTGGAAAGCTACCTAAAGATAAGACAATCGTAATTACTGTTACTGGCCATGGCTTGAAAGATATTCCTTATGCACTTGAATCTGCAAAAAAGCCAGTTGTTGTTCCAGTCAATGTTAAGGCTGCAGCAAAAGCCTTGGGTCTTTCTTAAGAGTTCATCATGAAGCCAACATTTAAAGCACAACCCATGCAGGTGCAAGTGCCTGCAACGAGTGCAAACTTAGGACCTGGCTTTGATTGCCTTGGTTTAGCTCTGAGCATGTTTGATCGCTATATCGCTCAAGTTCAAGATGAACCAGGCGTTGATGTTGATGTCACTGGTGAAGGCGCTGATGATGTTGCAAGAAATGAAAAGAATTTAGTCATTAAGGCGATGTATAAAGGTTTTGAATTCCTTGGTGGTAAGCCTCGCGGTATTGCACTTCGCCAACTCAATGTCATTCCACATGGTCGTGGCCTTGGATCATCTGCCAGTGCAATTGTTGGTGGTTTATCCCTTGCTCGTGCATTAGTTCTAGGTGGCAATGAGCGAATGTCAGATGAGGCGATGTTAGTTCTTGCCAATGAAATGGAAGGGCACCCTGATAACGTTGCAACAGCAATTTATGGTGGTGCAAATATTGCTTGGCAGGATATGCAACGCGGTGCAATGGTTGCCCAATCGGTTCACATTGAAGTTGATGCCAGAATTGGTGCACTTGCCTTTATCCCAGCAACTTCAGTTGCAACATCAAAGGCCCGCAAGATGCTTCCAGAGTCAATTGCGCATCGTGATGCGGTTCGAAACTCATCAAATGCAGCGCTATTAGTGCATGCATTAGCCCAGCGCCCAGATCTGCTTCACACTGCCACACAAGATTTCTTGCATCAGTCATATCGCAAAGAGGCCATGCCACAATCTTTTGCCCTGCTGACAAAGCTTCGCAATGCCGGTGTTGCTGCATTTATTTCAGGTGCTGGACCAACTGTTTTGGTTCTTCACACTGGTGGCCCAAGTGAGGCTGAAGAACTACGCAGAGCTGCAGGAGATAAATTCACTGCAACTGAACTTGGTATCTCTCGCTCAGGTGCCAGCGTAGTTTCTGCATAATTCTGGAGATTTTGCCTATTAGCGCCCCCGGGTGCTAACCTTAGGACATCTGAACGGTCCTTCTCTAGCGGCCAGCAACACATCAGGTAAATCTAAAAAAACATCCACGGCTTAACGGGATATATCTAAAACCTGTTGACCTATATAGAAAAGAAACACATGACAACAGAAATTGAACCTGTACGTTCGAATAGTCCTGAGCTTTCTGCAATGACCCTGCCTAAGTTAAAGACAGTTGCAACACAACTAGGTGTAGATGGCGCAGCAAAGATGAAGAAGGACGATCTTGTAGAGGCGATCGCTGATTTACAGGCTAAGAACCGCGAAGCTGCAAAAGCTGAACGCGAAGCCCGCCGCGAAGCCCGCAATAAGAGCAAGAAGGAAGCCAAGAGCTCTAACAACTCTGCTTCAAATGAAGATTCAGATGATGATGGCGAAGATTCACCACCACAGAGCAACACCGAACGCGGAAACCGCAACGAGCGCTTTGATCGCAATGACCGCCATGCGCGTGGACGTGATCGCAACCGTGATCGCAACCGTGACCGTGGACCACGCGAAGAACGTGAACCAGTAATTGGTGAAGACGACGTCTTGGTACCAGTAGGTGGCTTACTCGATATTCTCGATAGCTATGCATTTATTCGCACAGCTGGTTACCTTCCAGGACCTAACGATGTCTATGTTTCATTGCAGCAAGTGCGCAAAAACGGACTCCGCAAGGGCGATGTTGTAACTGGCCAGGTTCGCCAACCTCGTGAGGGTGAAACTAAGCAGAAGTTCAACGCACTTATTACTCTTGAAACAGTTAATGGAATGACTCCGGAAGAAGCGCGCAATCGCGTTGAATTCGGCAAGTTGACTCCTCTTTATCCTCAGGAGCGCTTGCGCCTTGAGACTGAGCCAAATGTATTGACCACCCGTGTTATCGATTTGATTGCACCCATTGGTAAAGGTCAGCGCGGACTTATTGTTTCGCCTCCTAAGGCTGGTAAGACAATGGTTTTGCAGTCAATTGCTAACGCAATCACAACAAATAACCCAGAGTGTCACTTGATGGTTGTTCTAGTTGATGAGCGTCCAGAAGAAGTTACAGATATGCAGCGCTCAGTTAAGGGTGAAGTTATTGCTTCAACTTTCGACCGCCCAGCAGATGACCACACAACAATTGCAGAACTTGCAATCGAGCGCGCAAAGCGTCTTGTTGAACTAGGTCACGATGTAGTTGTTCTTCTTGACTCAATCACTCGTTTGGGCCGTGCATACAACATCGCAGCCCCAGCATCAGGTCGAATTCTCTCTGGTGGTGTTGATTCAGCAGCTCTCTATCCACCTAAGAAGTTCTTTGGTGCTGCTCGTAATATTGAAGATGGCGGATCACTCACGATTCTTGCAACAGCACTTGTTGACACAGGTTCTCGTATGGATGAAGTTATTTTCGAAGAGTTCAAGGGAACTGGAAACATGGAGCTCATCCTTGATCGTAAGATGGCTGATAAGCGCATCTTCCCTGCGGTTAACGTTGTTGCATCTGGAACACGTAAGGAAGAAATCCTTATGGGTTCAGAAGAACTCAATATTGTTTGGAAACTCCGTCGTGTTCTTCACGCACTTGAGCCACAAGCAGCACTTGAACTTCTTCTTGAGAAGATGAAGGGCACTAAGTCCAACGTCGAATTCTTGATGCAAATCCAGAAGACAACGTCAGGTCCTGACGACTCAAAGTAAGCGTAAATTTCGTAAATCGCGGGCCATCGCCTACGATTTAGCCCTGTTAACCAAGCCGTTTGGTTCACCCGTGAGGGACCCAAACATTAAAGAAGGAACAACCATGAAGCCAGAGATCCACCCAGAGTACAAAGAGACCCAAGTGACGTGTGGTTGCGGTGAGAAGTTTGTTACCCGCTCAACTGTTGCAAGCGGTTCAATCTATGTTGAAGTCTGTTCTGTATGCCACCCGTTCTACACCGGCAAGCAGCGCATCCTTGATACTGGTGGTCGTGTAGCTAAGTTCGAAGAGCGCTTCGGTAAAAAAGAAGCTAAGTAGCTTTCTAAAGAAACCGCATCGCAGCCTTAACGGTTGCGGTCGCGGTTTTTTTATTTCCCAAAAGATGATTTCCAACTAGAAAAGATAAGGAGAAGCCAATGACTAGTGATCGCTTTGCATCCGCCCATGAAATGGTGCGCGAATACGCAGAACTTGAAGCAAAGATGGCTGATCCTTCCATCCATGAAGATCAAAACAACGCTCGCAAACTTGGACGCCGTTATGCCCAACTTGGTCCAGTCGTTGCAGGCTTTAAAGCGTGGAAATCTGCAGAAGATGATTTAGCGGCAGGTAAAGAGTTAGCGGCAGTGGATGCTGATTTTGCTTCTGAGATTCCAGCGCTAGAGGCAACGTGCGCGGCAGCTGCTGAAAAGCTAGAGGAGCTTTTATTGCCACGTGATCCTAATGATGATCGTGATGTGATTTTGGAAGTGAAAGCTGGTGCTGGCGGAGATGAGTCAGCAATCTTTGCTGGTGATTTACTGCGCATGTATATGCGTTATGCAGAAAAGCACAATTGGAAAGTAGAAGTTATTGATGCCACTGAAAGCGAAATGGGTGGCTATAAAGATATTTCTGTTGCCGTTAAATCAAAGGGAACGGCAGCACCTGGAGAATCTCCTTATGCACGTTTGAAATTTGAAGGTGGAGTTCACCGCGTGCAGCGCGTGCCAGAGACTGAAAGTGCTGGACGTATCCACACTTCTGCTGCCGGTGTATTGATTTTGCCTGAAGCAGAAGAAGTAGATGTTGAGCTCAATATGAACGATGTGCGCGTGGATGTTTATCGCTCATCAGGTCCTGGCGGACAATCTGTTAATACAACTGACTCTGCTGTGCGATTAACTCACGTTCCAACGGGAATTGTGGTCTCTTGTCAGAATGAAAAGAGCCAACTACAAAATAAAGAATCAGCGCTTCGAATTTTACGTGCCCGTCTTTTAGCCGATGCCCAAGAAAAGGCTGAAGCTGCAGCATCTGCTGAGCGAAAGAGCCAAGTGCGCACAGTTGATCGCTCAGAGCGCATCCGCACTTACAACTACCCAGAAAATAGAATCAGTGATCACCGTGTGAACTACAAAGCTAATAACTTAGATGCGGTTATGAATGGCGATTTGGACGACATGATTCAAGCTCTATTGGATGCAGATAAAGCTGCACGTTTGGCAAGCACGAACTAAGTACATGGAGATTAAGAGCCTGCTTCGTGTTGCTAAAGCACAGTTAGCAGAATCAGGCATAAGTGAAGTAGATGCTGAACACTTGCTTGCCCATGTTCTTGGTTTATCGCGAATGGATCTCCATAACTCAGTTTTAATCGAATCTACTCTTGCCACCATAAGTGATCTGGATGTGATTGAAGAGCAATTTTTCACTCTCCTTGATCGCAGACTTAATCACGAACCATTGCAATATCTCACTGGTGTTGCACCATTTCGTTACCTGGAAATTGAAGTGGGATCTGGAGTTTTGGTGCCACGTCCTGAATCTGAATTACTAGTTGAAGCTGTCTTGCAACACATCGCTAACTTGCCAGCACCTGTCAGTGTTATTGATTTGGGTGCAGGATCTGGGGCGCTCTCACTGGCAATTGCAACTGAAGCACCATCTTCTCGAGTAATTGCAGTGGAGAAATCACCAGAGGCGCTAGTTTGGCTCAAGAAAAACGTCTCAGTTATTGCCGAAAACGTTCGAGTTGTTGAAGGCGATGTTGCTGATGTTTTGCCAGGTGTTAAGTGCGATGTTGTCATTGCTAATCCACCATACATTCCAGATTCACAGACCTTGCCACGAGATGTGGCCGGCTTTGAGCCTCATATCGCCCTTTTTGGCGGGCCAACTGGAATGGAACTTCCACGCATCTTTATTCAAGCTGCCGCCAGATTGTTAAAACCTGCAGGGGTATTGGTTATCGAACATACAGAAGAGCAGGCAATTGCAATTGCAGGGGAGTTAGCCGTAGATTTCGAAGATATTGCACTCCATGATGACCTAGTGGGTCGTCCCCGTTGGACTAGTGCGGTGAGGAGGTAATCATGGGCAAAGAAGTAGATCTTAAAAAAGGCGAACTGAGCCGTCACGTTAACAAAGCGTTAAAGGCAATCTCTGATGGTTACATCATCGCAATTCCCCTTGAACACACCTATGCATTTGCTTGTGATGCTTTCAAACATGATTCAGTTCGTGCGATGAATGTTTTGCATGGTTCACCTTTGTTTACATCAGCTCAAGTTTTAGTTGGTAGTTCAAAAACTGCACAAGGTGTTGTTCGTGAGATTACTCCAGATATCTCAGCGCTCATGAAGAAGTTTTGGCCAGGTCTCCTTTCGCTTAACTTGAAACCACAATTAGGTTTGAGCTGGGATCTAGGCGATGCCAACCAACTTGACCGAATCAGCATCAGAGTTCCAAAGAGTAAATTTGCTAAAGCGCTACTTGCAAAGAGTGGGCCATTGGCTGTCACAAGTGGTTCAAGAATAGGAATGCCCGCACCAAAAGAGCTCAGCGATATTTTTGTTCTGCACTCTGATCTTGCCTTCCAGTTCAACAGCGGAAAACTGCGCCAAGGAGCATCAACCACGGTTGTAGAAGCCGATGCTGAAGGTGTCCGAGTGTTGCGTGAAGGAGCCATTTCGCTGGCTGAGATACAGTCAATATCACCGAGCGCGCGCCTTATTTAGGCTCTCACGATAAGGTTGGGGCTATGTCTACTTACTATGGCCCAGATTTCGACGCATTAAGCAAGCAAGATCCAGAGATTGCTGCTGTTCTGCTCTCTGAGATGACACGTCAGCAAAAGAACTTGCAGTTAATTGCTTCGGAGAACTTCACCTCTCGCGCAGTGCTGGCAGCCATAGGTTCAACTCTTTCTAATAAATACGCCGAAGGTTATCCAGGCAAGCGTTACTACGGTGGATGCGAAGAAGTAGATAAAGCAGAAAACTTAGCAATCGAGCGCGCTAAATCTCTTTTTGGTGCAGACCATGCAAACGTTCAACCGCACTCTGGTGCAAGTGCCAACATCGCCATTTACCAAGCATTTACTAAGCCAGGAGATACCGTCATGGCGATGTCTTTGGCACATGGTGGTCACTTAACGCATGGATCTCCTGTTAACTTTTCAGGCAAATGGTTCAACATTGAGTCATACGGTGTGCGCAGCGATAACGAGTTAATTGATTATGACGAGCTGCGAGATAAGGCAATTGCAACAAAGCCAAAGATGATTTGTTCTGGTGCAACTGCTTATCCATCACTTATTGATTTTGAGAAGGTTCGTGCAATTTGTGATGAAGTAGGAGCAATCATGTGGGTAGATGCTGCTCACTTCATTGGTCTCGTTGCAGGAAAAGCCATTCCCTCCCCAGTTCCTTATGCTGATGTTGTTTCTTTCACTACACATAAAGTTTTACGTGGACCACGCGGTGGAATGATTTTGGCAAAAGCTGAGCACGCAGCTGCAATTGATAAATCAATCTTCCCTGGGATGCAGGGTGGACCGATTATGTCTGCAGTGGCTGGTAAAGCTGTTGCTTTGGCAGAGTGTGCGACTCCTGCATATCAAAAGTATGCCAAGGATGTAATTGTTAATGCCCAGGCCTTAGCTAAGGCCCTTGAAGCAGAAGGCATGCGAGCAGTATCTGGCGGTACTCAAACTCACTTAGCGCTAATGGATATTCGAAGCACAGGAGTAACTGGAAAAGTTGCTGATGAGCGTTGCGGAGCAGCTGGAATTGTTATGAATAAGAACTCAATTCCAAATGATCCAGAAAAGCCAGGAATTACAAGCGGTATTCGTGTTGGCACACCATCAACGACTACCCAAGGAATGGGCGTTGAAGAGATGAAGCAGATTGCAACTTTGATTGCGCGCGCAATTGCTACCGATGATGCCTCAGCACATTCTGCGATTAAGAGCGAAGTTCATGCTCTGACATCACGCTTTCCTATCTACCAGGGGTAACAAGAGCGCATGCGCGAGTACTTAGTAACGCTGCTGATATCAGCAGCTCTGTGTTATCTGATTACTCCGCTTGTTCGCACCCAAGCAATTCGTTTTGGGGCAGTAGCTGGAATTCGTGGAAGAGATATTCACACAACTCCCACTGCACGCTGGGGCGGGGTTGCGATGTGGCTGGCAATGGCAATCACCTTCATGATTGTTAATCACTTACCTCTTGTTGGTAAGTCTTTTGGCCATGAAGCCCAAGGTATTTTTCTAGCTTCAACTGCGATAGTTCTATTAGGAATGGCCGATGATCGCTTTCAATTGGATGCGCTCACAAAGTTAACTGGGCAAGTCTTTGCTGCAGGAATTTTGTTGATGTATGGAATTCAGATTCTGTGGCTACCAATTAACGGTGTAATAACTTTGCCTCCAAGTATTGGCCAGTTAGTCACAGTTCTTATTGTTTTAGTCATTATCAATGCCGTGAACTTTATTGATGGCATGGATGGGTTAGCTGCAGGCATTGTTGCAATCTCTGGAATCGCCTTTTTTGCCTTTGCCTATCTCTTAGCTGTTGATTACGGCTTTAGTCGCGCAGGTGCTCCATCGCTCACAACTGCTGTATTAGTAGGGCTGTGTATTGGTTTCTTGCCACATAATGCCCACCCAGCAAGAATCTTTATGGGGGATAGCGGATCTATGTTGCTTGGATTATTACTAGCATCTGCTGCAATTACTTTAACTGGCCAAGTTGATCCCAATGCAATCTCAGCTGAATCACGGGGACCAACATTGCTCCCTCTGCTACTTCCTTTTGCAGTTCTTGCAATTCCACTGGTTGATTTGTTGCTGGCAGTTGCACGGCGCGTTAAAGCAGGTAAATCTCCCTTTGCACCTGATAACGAGCACTTGCATCACCGTTTACTTAGTGCCGGTAATTCTCAACTTAAGACTGCATTCATTTTGTATATGTGGACTGCAACGATTGCATTTCCTGTGACTGTGCTTGCCTTTGAACCATGGTGGGTTGCTCTGATCACTGCCGTAGTTTTGGTTGCAATAACGCTTTTGGTTTCCAAGAAGAGTAAAAAGGTTTTAGTGTGAGTAGTAACGAATCAAAGCTGCTGCGCGCTGCCTTCATTCCCACTTTCTTGACGAGTGGATTTGCAATCTTGATTTCAACTTTTGTTAAAGGTTTCCCAGGTTTTCTTGGCGCAGTCCTTGCGCAATTTGTTGTCATTATCTTTTTTATCATCCATATTGCAGTTTCAAGAATGACAAGAAACCTTGACCCGATATCAACTATGGCGATGGCCCTGTTTTCTTACTTTGCTAAGTTGTTTGCCTTGGGTCTTTTGCTCTGGGCGATTGCCAAATACACAGATCGTTCAACAATTGATCGAACCACCTTTGGAATCACCGCCGTTGCGCTCACGGTGGCCTGGTTATGGGGCGAGATTGCCAGTTTCATGAAATTGCGCCTACATTTGCCTCTCCCCGGATCGAAGGAGTAGCTCATGTCACGTGGCGAAGAAAATGCAATGTGGTCGATCTTTGGCTACCTACTTTCAGGTCTACTTTTTTGGGGCGGTATCGGTTATGGCTTAGATAAGTGGTTAGGCACCGCCTACCTCACACTTATCGGCCTCCTGGTCGGAATTAGCGGGGCGATCTACCTGGTCTGGCTGCGTTTCGGCCGGCAGTGAGCCGTCCCACCTTTTCAAGGCAGTTTTCGATTTCTCAACTGAGCCTGACCTCGCATAGGGTTACACCCGTCTTACCTTCCCCGTAGTACCCCGTAACGAATGATTCCAAGAGGAGTAAGCGTGCGCGATTTATTGCGTTCAAGCGCAGAAGGTGGCGGATTTGTCCCACCTAGCAGCGGCGACTTTGAGCTTCCTCCAATTTTCGGTGACAACGTTTACACAACAAAACCAATTGCTCTGGTTTTTCTCTCAGTAATTTTGATTTCAGTATTCTTCATAATCTCTTCACGCAAAGCTGCAGTGCTTCCTTCGAAGCTGCAATTTGCCGGTGAATCTGTCTACACCTTCGTTAGAAATGATCTAGCCAAGGATGTTATTGGACATGACTTCCTGCGCTTTGTTCCTTACTTATTTTCACTTTTCACTTTTATTTTAGTCAACAACCTCTTTGGAATTATTCCGCTTTTGCAATTCCCAACGATGTCACGTGTTTCTTTCCCATATGTTTTAGCGGCCACTGTGTATCTGGTTTTCCACTACGTGGGTATTCGCAAGCAAGGTGCGATCAAATACTTTAAAGACATCATGTTCATGCCTGGAGTTCCAAAGGCTGCATACATTCTTATTACACCTCTTGAAATTCTCACATTCTTCTTGGTGCGTCCATTGACGCTCTCACTTCGTTTGTTTGCAAATATGTTTGCGGGCCACTTGTTGTTGCTCGTGTTTATCTTGGGTGGAGAACATCTACTCCAAGGAGTTATTGGTTTGAAGTTGATCAGCCCATTTGCCTTTGCAATCGGTATTGTGTTGACCTTCTTTGAATTCATGGTCCAATGCTTGCAGGCGTATATCTTTACTCTGCTAGCAGCTCTATACATCGCCGGCGCCCTTGCCGACGAGCACTAATAGGAAATAAGGAGAAATAAATGGAAGGCACACTCAACCTCGTTGGTTTTGGCCTCGCAGCAATCGGTCCCGGAATCGCAACCGGACTTATCTTCGCCGCATACATCAACGGCGTTGCACGTCAGCCAGAAGCACGTAGCGTCCTACAGCCAATCGCGTTCCTCGGATTCGCCCTTGCTGAAGCTCTCGCTCTCTTCGGTCTCGTTCTCGCATTCGTTCTCTAATCGAAGCATTTAACTAAAAGGACAACTGATGCAATTTGTTGATTTAGCTGCGGAAGGCAAGATCAATCCGCTGATTCCACACACTGCTGAACTCATAGTGGGTGCAATCGCGTTTACTCTTCTCTTCCTAACGCTACGTAAATTTGTGGTGCCAATGTTTGAAAAGGCATACACAGATCGCACCAATGCAATTCAAGGTGGCATGGAACGTGCTGAGAAGGCGCAGCTAGAAGCACAGCGCGCACTTGTTCAGTACAACGAACAGCTATCAAAGGCACGTGAAGAAGCGCAGACTCTGCGCGAAGAAGCACGCGTCCAAGGGGCAGCCATCATTGAAGATCTTCGTGCCAAGGCACAAGATGAAGCAGCACGCATCACAGCAACTGCTCACGCTTCAATCGAAGCAGAACGTCAACAGGCAATTGCTTCACTTCGCAATGAAGTGGGAACTTTGGCTGTTGAACTTGCTTCAAAGATTGTTGGAGAAGCCCTAGATGATCAAGCACGTCAATCACGTGTTGTTGATCGTTTCCTAGAAGATCTAGAAAAGAGTAAGTAAATAATGAGAGCTCACCTCGGAGGCAGTAGTCGTCAGTCACTTGTGACTGCACGCACATCACTTGATGCTGCCGTTAAAGGCGTGGATGCAAATGCTGCATCTGCCTTGAGTGCTGAGCTTTTCTTTGTTGCCGATGTGCTCGATAAAAATATCGCAGTGCGCCGTGCATTAACTGACTCATCACGCGATGCGTCATCAAAGAACGCATTTATCGCTGAACTCTTTGGAAGCAAAGTTGGGGCAGCTGGCACAACAATCCTGAAAGAGATTTCAGCGATGCGTTGGTCAGGTGCAAAAGATCTTGTGCAGGTTATAGAACAGCTAGCAATTGAGGCAGAAGCATCAGCTGCCAATATCGCAGGCGAACTAGACCGTGTAGAAGATGAGATTTTTACGGCTTCACGTGCAATCGCTGGCTCATCCGAGCTACGCAGAGCACTGAACTCAGATGCGAAAGAGGCTAAAGCAGTATTGGTTAGCCAGATTCTCAAGGGCGCATCTAGTTCAACAGTGAAGTTAGTGTCAGAGCTTGTTAACTCTTGGCGTGGACGTAGCGTGGAATCAGCATTTGCTGACTATGCACATTCACTAGCAGCTCGTCGCAATCACGTAATCGCACTTGTTCGAGTTGCATCACCAATGAGCAGTGCTCAGGTTGAGCGTTTATCTGCAGCGTTAAACAAGCAAGTAGGACAACCAGTTCGTGTGAACATCGAAATTGATTCACATGTTCTTGGTGGGGTTTCAGTTCGTTTCGCAGATGAGTTAGTAGATGGAACAGTTTCAAATCGTTTGGCTGGGGCCGCACGCGCTCTAGTCGGAAGCAAATAAAGGGAGAAACAAAATGGCAGACCTAAAGATCAATCCGGCAGAAGTTCAGGCCGCCTTAGCGAATTTCGTTAAGTCATATGATCCAGGCGTTGCAGCTCGTGACGAAGTGGGAACTGTTAGCCAAGCAGGCGATGGCATCGCACGTGTTGAGGGTCTGCCTTCAACAATGGCGAACGAGCTATTGCAGTTTGAAAACGGAACACTCGGTCTTGCACTCAACCTCGACGTCCGTGAAATCGGTGTTGTTATCTTGGGTGGATACGAAGGAATTGAAGAAGGAACATCAGTACGTCGTACTGGTGAAATTCTCTCTGTTCCAGTTGGTGATGGCTTCTTGGGTCGCGTTGTTGATCCACTTGGTCGCCCAATTGATGGCAAGGGTGAAATCAAACCTGATGCTCGCCGTGCTCTAGAACTACAGGCTCCCTCTGTAGTTCAGCGCCAGCCAGTTAAGGAACCTCTTGCAACAGGTATTAAGGCAATCGATGCAATGACAGCTATAGGCCGCGGACAGCGCCAGTTGATCATTGGTGATCGCCAGACAGGTAAGACTGCTGTTGCAGTTGACACAATTATTAACCAGAAAGAAAACTGGAAATCTGGAGATAAGAAGAAGCAAGTTAAGTGTATTTATGTTGCTATCGGACAAAAGGGTTCAACAATTGCAGCTGTTAAGGGCGCACTTGAAGAAGCTGGCGCAATGGAATACACGACAATCGTTGCATCTCCTGCATCAGATCCAGCAGGTTTCAAGTACTTAGCTCCTTACACAGGTTCTGCAATTGGTCAGCACTGGATGTATAACGGCGAGCACGTACTTATCGTTTTTGATGATTTATCAAAGCAAGCTGAGGCATATCGTTCAGTGTCCTTGTTGCTACGTCGTCCACCAGGCCGCGAAGCCTACCCAGGCGATGTTTTCTACTTGCACTCACGCCTACTAGAGCGTTGTGCAAAGCTTTCCGATGAACTCGGTGGCGGTTCAATGACTGGTCTACCAATTATTGAAACAAAGGGAAATGACGTTTCAGCTTTCATTCCTACAAACGTAATTTCAATTACTGACGGACAGTGCTTCCTTGAAACAGATCTCTTTAACGCAGGCGTTCGCCCAGCGATTAACGTAGGTATCTCTGTTTCTCGCGTGGGTGGTTCTGCCCAGACTAAGGCGATGAAGAAGATCGCAGGCCGTTTGCGTCTTGACCTTGCACAGTTCCGTGAGCTTGAAGCTTTCGCTGCATTTGGTTCAGATCTAGATGCTGCATCAAAGGCTCAACTAGAGCGTGGTGCGCGCATGGTTGAACTGCTTAAGCAGGGTCAGTACTCACCTTATTCACTTGAAAATCAGATTGTTTCAATCTGGGCAGGAACATCAGGTGCACTTGATTCAGTTCCGGTTGCAGATATCCGCCGCTTTGAGGCAGAACTACTTGATTTCATTGGCCGCGAACGCAAGGAAATCTTCACAGTTATCGCTGAAACAAAGCAGCTTGAAGATGACACTGTCGCCAAGATGCAATCAGCAGTTGATGATTTCAAGAAGATTTTCAAATCATCTGCTTCACAAGCCGTTAATGAAGCTGCAGCTGATGCCCTTGATGGCGAAGGCGTTGAGCAGATCACTAAGCACGTTCCTCCGGCGGTGAAGAAGTAACTCATGGGTGCCCAACTCCGCATTTATCGCAGACGCATGCGATCCGTTAAAGCGACTAAAAAGATTACGAAAGCTATGGAGTTAATCTCTGCTTCCCGTATCGTTAAAGCGCAACAACGAGTCTCTGCGTCTACTCCTTATGCAAATGAGTTGACCCGCGCAGTATCTGCAGTTGCCACTTACTCTTCAACAAATCACCCATTGACGACTCAATCTGAGCGCCCAATCCGTGCTGCAGTTCTGATTATTTCTGCAGACCGCGGTATGGCCGGCGCTTATTCAAACAACGCAATTAAAGAAGGGGAGCAGTTAGCTGCCCTTTTGAAAACTCGTGGTTTAGAAGTTAAGTCATATCTCGTTGGTCGCAAAGCAGTGAACTACTACCGCTTCCGTAACCGCGAAATCTCAGGTTCATGGACTGGTTTTTCAGATAATCCAACCTATGAGCACGCTAAGGAAGTTGCTGGTGCTCTCATCGCTGCTTTCATCGCAGATGCTCAAGTGGATGTTGCAGGTGTGGATGAGATTCACATCGTATTTACTGAGTTCAAATCAATGCTTACACAAAATGCAATGGCAAAGCGCATGCTGCCTCTAGAAGTTGTAGAGAGTGATGCACCAGTTACATCCAGCTTGCTACCTATGTATGAATTCGAACCTAATGCGAGCGTGGTGCTAGATGCACTTCTACCTCGTTACATTGAGGCTCGAGTATTTAACGCGATGTTGCAATCAGCTGCTTCTGAGCATGCTGCTCGACGTCGTGCAATGAAGTCAGCGACTGACAACGCTGATGAGCTAATCAAGTCGCTTACACGACTTGCGAACGCAGCCCGTCAGGCTGAAATTACCCAAGAGATCAGTGAAATTGTTGGCGGCGCAGACGCGTTGGCCTCAGCTAGTGCAGGGAGTGAATGATGTCGGCATCAACAGGTAAAGGTCGCGTAGCTCGCGTTATTGGACCGGTCGTGGATATTGAATTCCCCGCCGACTCAATGCCAGCGATTTTCAACGCGCTACACGTAGAGGTAACCATGTCAGGTACAACGCGTACCTTGACGATGGAAGTTGCCCAGCACATTGGTGACAACCTCGTGCGCGCGATCTCTATGCAACCAACAGATGGAATGATCCGTGGAACAGAGGTGAGCGACACAGGTTCAGCGATCTCAGTACCTGTTGGCGATGTAACCAAGGGCCACGTGTTCAACACACTTGGTGAGTCAATGGACGTTCCAACCTCTTCACTCGACATTAAAGAGCGTTGGCCAATCCACCGTAATGCACCAGCATTCGATCAGTTGGAATCAAAGACTGAGATGTTTGAAACCGGAATTAAAGTTATCGATCTTCTAACACCGTATGTAAAGGGTGGAAAGATTGGTCTATTCGGTGGTGCAGGTGTAGGAAAGACAGTTTTGATTCAGGAAATGATTTATCGCGTAGCTGAAAACTTCGGTGGTGTGTCTGTATTCGCCGGTGTTGGTGAGCGTACTCGTGAAGGTAACGACTTGTTCCTTGAAATGACTGAGACCGGTGTTATTAACAAGACCGCGTTAGTGTTCGGTCAGATGGATGAACCACCTGGAACGCGTCTTCGCGTTGCACTTTCAGCGCTAACAATGGCTGAATATTTCCGCGATGTTCAAAAGCAGGATGTGCTTCTATTCATCGATAACATCTTCCGCTTTACACAAGCTGGTTCTGAAGTATCAACGCTGCTTGGCCGTATGCCATCTGCTGTGGGATACCAGCCAACATTGGCCGATGAAATGGGTCAATTGCAGGAGCGCATTACTTCTACGCGTGGTCACTCAATTACATCTATGCAGGCAATTTACGTTCCTGCAGATGACATTACTGACCCAGCTCCACACACTACTTTCGCCCACTTAGATGCAACAACAGTGTTGTCTCGTCCGATTTCAGAGCTTGGTATCTACCCAGCTGTTGATCCACTTGACTCAACTTCACGCATCTTGGATCCGCGCTATATCGGTGAGCACCACTTCCGTGTTGCTAACCGCATTAAGCAGATCTTGCAACGCTACAAGGATCTCCAAGACATCATTGCGATTCTTGGTATCGATGAACTTTCAGAAGAAGATCGTATTTTGGTTGGTCGCGCTCGTCGCATCCAGCGCTTCTTGTCACAAAACACTTTCGTGGCAAAGGTCTTCACAGGCCTTGATGGTTCATTCGTTCCGCTAGTCGACACAATCGCAGCATTCGAAGCACTTGCAGATGGAAAGTATGACCATATTCCAGAACAAGCATTCTTCATGTGTGGTGGTCTTGATGACGTAGAGCGTAAGGCTGCCGAACTAGCAGCAAGTATCGGAAAGTAATTAAACAATGACACTTAAAGTCGAACTCGTATCTCCATCAGAGCGCGTCTGGTCTGGCGAAGCATCATTTGTTTCTGCCCGAACAGTCGAAGGTGATCTCGGTATTTTGACCGATCACGCACCGCTCTTTGGAGTACTTGTCGATGGTGCGGTTAGCATTAAAGGAACAGATGGGACCACCACGCAGTTCACTGTAAGTGGTGGTTTCCTATCTGTTGCTAATAACCGAGTTTCTATTCTTACAGAGACGGTTAACAAGTAGTTTATTTGAGGTAATGCTCGGTTTCGATTACACGAACCGTCTTAGATTTTCCTCGCATCACAATTGACTGGCTCACAGCGCCAAAGCTGGTGTATCGAATCCCTTTAATTAGCTCTCCATCGGTGATGCCTGTTGCAGCCAAGAAAACATCATCAGAATTGACTAAATCACGCGTTGAAAGAATTGGCCCTGAGCTTTTGCCATCAATATGGAGTTGTCCTTGAATGGCACCACCCAAGCAGATCATTGCAGCGGCGGTTATTACGCCTTCCGGAGTTCCACCAATGCCCATAAGTAGATCTATTCCAGTATTAGGACGTGCAGTTTCAATTGCTGCGGCAACGTCACCATCTTGAATTAATCGAATTCTGGCACCGCATTCACGAATCTCTTTAACAAGTTGGTCATGACGAGGGCGATTAAGAACAACGACAGTGATGTCACTAATCGATAAATTCTTTGCCTTAGCAACTGCAGCGATGTTAACTGCCGTTGGAGCTTGTATATCGATTACTGCGGCACTTTCTGGTCCTGTAACAATCTTGTTCATGTAGAAGGAAGTCTTTGGGTCATACATCGAGCCACGTGGTGCAAGAGCAATAACTGAGATTGCGCCATTCATACCATTTGCAGTCAGGGATGTTCCATCGATTGGATCAACTGCCACATCACACGCTGGCCCTTCTTGGTTTCCAACGCTTTCACCGTTGTGCAACATTGGGGCGTTATCTTTTTCGCCTTCACCAATGACTACAACGCCAGCCATATCAACTGTGTTGATCATCTTTCGCATTGCTTCCACTGCGGCTTTATCTGCTAAATCTTTTTGACCACGGCCCACCCATGGGGCGGCAGCAAGTGCTGCAGTTTCTGTTACACGGATGAGTTCAAGAGCTAAGTTGCGATCTGGAATGGCCATTATTCGCGAGTAACTTTCGCACCCAAGCTTTGCAGCTGCTCGGCAAAATTTGGATAACCGCGATCAACATGGAAAGCCTGATCAATAGTTGATTCACCATCACTTACTAGTGCGGCCAGAATTAAGCCTGCACCAGCACGAATATCGTGAGCTTCAACTGGAGCACCTGAAAGCTCAGGAACGCCTTCGATTGAAGCGTGATGACCATCCACTGAAATCTGAGCACCGAGTCGGCTGAGCTCATTGACGAACATAAAGCGTGATTCAAAGACGTTTTCAGTCACTAATGAGTGACCATCTGCAATGGAGTTAAGGGCAATAACCATAGGCAATAAGTCTGTTGGAAAACCTGGGTAGGGAAGTGTTGCAACATCAATTGCTTGAGGGCGAACATCCATGCGCACGCGGATTCCATCGGCAGTTGTTGTAACAATTGCGCCAGCTGATGCCAGTTTCTCTAGTGGTAATTCAAGATGTTCGGCGCGTGCTCCGTGAATAGTGATGTCACCGCGTGTCATTGCAGCAGCAAAAGCCCATGTTCCAGTGATGATGCGATCTGGAATCGTTGCATGTGTAGTTGGTTTCAACTCATTCACACCAGTAATGGTGATTGTTGGAGAGCCTAATCCTTGAATGTTTGCACCCATGGAGATTAAGAACTCACCTAGATCCACTAAATCTGGTTCACGAGCTGCGTTATCAATAGTTGTTACACCTTTAGCTAAAACAGCTGCCGTCATAATGTTTTCGGTGGCACCAACGCTTGGAAAATCTAAATCAATAACTGCGCCAGTTAATCCATGAGGTGCTTCGGCGACGACATAACCATGTTCAATATGGGCCTTAGCTCCTAGAGCTTCAAGTCCTTTAATGTGAAAATCTAATCCACGAGATCCAATTGCATCTCCGCCGGGCAGTGCAACTTCTGCTTCACCAACACGGGCAACTAAAGGTCCAAGTACGTTAATTGATGCACGCATTTTGCGCACCAAGTCATAATCGGCGCGATGTCCTGGTGTTTGTGGAACATCAATACTTACTTGAGATTGGCTGCGGATGACTGTGCAGCCAAGACGCGTTAAAAGATCGGCCATGATGTCCACATCAGCGATATCTGGCACATTAGTGATGGTGGTTTTGCCAGTAGCTAGTAATGAGGCAGCCATGAGTTTTAGAACTGAGTTCTTAGCCCCAGAGATTGTGACCTCACCACGCAGTGGAGAGCCGCCAAATACGCGGAAACGGTCGTGAGATGCCATAGCCGCAGTCTACTTATAGGCTACGGGCATGGTTAATTTAACGCGCATTTACACCAAGACAGGCGATGACGGCACAACCTCACTGGGGGACATGAGTCGAACATCTAAAAACGATCCACGCCTTGAGGCCTATGCAACCGTTGACGAAGGCAACTCTTCAATCGGAGTTGTTCTAGCAACTGATGAATTATCTGATGAAGTGCGCGCATTATTAGTGCGAATTCAAAACGATCTCTTTGATGTTGGCGCAGACCTTTGCACGCCGGTTGTTGATTCACCCGCCTTTGAACCGCTGCGTGTTCTTGAATCACAAGTTGTTTATTTAGAAGAGCAGATTGATAAGTTCAATTCAGAGCTTGAATCATTGCGCTCTTTTGTTTTACCTTCAGGAACACCTGCAGCTGCCCACCTTCATGTTGCTCGCACAGTAGTTCGTCGCGCAGAGCGCCGCACATGGGCAGCAATCCACGCTTTTGGTGGAGGTGTTAATCCATTAACAGCTAAGTACTTAAACCGTTGCTCAGATCTTCTCTTTGTTTTGGCACGTTATGCAAACAAGGAAATTGGTGACCAACTGTGGGTTCCAGGAGCTAACCGTTAGTTTGTAGCTGATTTATAAGTAGTACTTGGAATTTTCTCTGTAGCTGGATTTTTGTGACAGATTGCTGAAATATTTGTCACTACATGTCGCAATTCCAGAGGTTCCTGACTGATTATCAATATTGTTGTTATCTGTTTGCTCGTAGTTTTGCCTGCAAGTGTGCGAATACTTCCAAAAGTTTTCAATGTCTTATCAGTAGCTGAGGTTTCTCCAACTAACTTTGAATTCACTTCCCACCACGTGCAGCCATCCAGAGAGGCCACTTGCACCGCCCCACATGAATACTTTTCACAGATTGCAACACCATCAACCTTTTGGGCTAACTGCGCGGTCAAAATCTTGCTATTTGATGCTGTTCCCACTAACTCTTTTGCATTTGGGATCTTTGCATAGACATCACCATTTGCTTTAAATCCGCTCGGTGGCCATTTAGGTTTTGGTGAGGGTGTGATTGTTACTTTCTTGCGTGGTTTCTTTTTAACAACAGCCTTTTTTGTAGCTTTTGCAGTTGCCTTTGGTGAGACGGTGGGTTTAGCAGTTGCCTTTGCAGTGGTTTTGGCTGTCGGGCTAGGCGTAGCTTTCGTCGTTGCAGCATGTGTTGGCACCATCGCTAATGCCAGCATTAATGTGATTACGACGCCTAAAATGCGCTTAATCGCGATCCCACTTAAATTTGCGGACTGAGAAAAAGATTCCAATCACAAGCCAGAGAACAAGGATTTGAAACGTTCTACCTGTTTCCCAAGACTTTGCTACTTCTTGGGCAGCAAATGAATCAGGCAAAAACACTGAGCGCATACCTTGGGTGAGCCACTTGAGGGGAAATATTGCAGCAAGTTGTTGCATCCACGTTGGTAGTTGAGTGAAGACAAAGAATACGCCACTAAAGAACTGCAAAATGATGACGATGGGTGAAACAACTGCGGAGGCACCGCGGCCACTCTTTGGAACAATTGAAAATGCGATACCCAGCGCCGTGGAACAAGCACTGCCAAGTAAAACTAACCAGGTGAAGGTAAGCCACTTACTTAACTCTGTTGGCATTTCAACACCAAAAAATAGAAGGCCAAATCCAAAGAGAAGTGCGATTTGGATAATCATGCTTACGGCAATCAAAATCGCTTTACCAATGAAATAGCTTGAGGCTGGCATTGGTGTGCCACGCAGGCGCTTTAAGCCGCCAACATCGCGCTCCATAGGAATAGTGATCGCTAATGCTTGGAAACCAGTATTAACAAGGCCAGAGGCGATCATTCCCGCTACAAAATACTGGGAGAAAGTCACACCAGGGGCAATAGTGTCTTTAAAGACAGAGCCAAATATCGCTAACAAGATAACTGGGAACAAAAGCGTAAAGACAACTGACTCACGTTGGCGGGCAAACTGCCTAATCTCAAGTCCACCGCGGCGAATACCTAGAGTAAAGGCGCTGGGAATCTTATTCATCTCTACCCCCAATCATCGTTAGGTAGATATCTTCAAGTGAAGGTCTTATGACTGCCAGCTCTGGAATCTCTCCACCAAAATGCGCACTAAGGCGAGCAACAACTGCAGTTGGATTATCTGTTGCCTCTGTTTTTATCTGGCTGCCATCACGCCAAGTCACAACTGCTTGAGCAGTAGCACGTCCACCTAATTCAGCAGGCGTAGATACTTCAACGATCAAGCCATTGTTAATAACTGCCACACGATCAGCTAAAGCTTCAGCTTCATCTAAATAGTGAGTGGTGAGCAGAATTGTTGTTCCAGTCCCGCGCAATTGCTCGATAAGTGCCCAAAATGCTCTACGTGCTTCAGGATCAAAGCCTGTTGTTGGTTCATCCAGAAAAAGGAGCTCAGGGCTTCCGATAATTCCAAGAGCGACATCTAAACGTCGGCGCTGACCACCAGAGAGATTGCGAATAAGTGCGCCAGATTTATCTTCCAATCCAACAGCGTTCATTACTTCATCAATATTGCGAGGCTTTGAGTAATACCCACTGAAATGTTTCACTGTTTCAATCACTGTTAAATCACCAGCATCGGCTGCAGATTGCAAAACTATTCCAATGCGATCACGCCATTGGCGCGCTGCATATCCCTGAGTTTGAGGATCAAACCCCAGAATGGAAATCTCTCCTGCATCACGGCCTCTAAAGCCTTCTAAGATTTCAACGGTCGTGGTTTTACCCGCACCATTGGGGCCAAGCAAAGCAAAGATTTCACCCGCTGGAATTGATAGATCAACTCCACGCACTGCATGCACCTGGCCGTAGCTCTTTTTGAGACCTTTGACCTCGATTACATTCACGTTCAGATACTACACCTGCAATTGATGTGAGAAAATATGGGCATGAGTCCGCGCAGAAATTACCCCAAAAACAAGCGGCCTAAAAGTGATGAGCGTGACATTTCCACCTCAAGTCAAACTATTGAGGAACATCATGAGGGAATGTACATAGTTCGCAAATTAACTGGATCTAGTTCTAACAAGCCATATCGCTGTCCAGGATGCGATCAGGTAATTCCAATGGCCACACCGCACACTGTTGCCTGGTTAGAAGATGATGAAGAAAGTAGGCGTCATTGGCACAACGCTTGTTGGGCAAAGAAAGATAAGCGACGTCCTAATACTGAACGAACACGTAACGCACCGCGCTATTAACCGAAGCGTCCCTTTAACCAACGAGTCAAGGTAATAACTAACTTCTCTTCTTTAGCTTTGCGCTTAAAACTTAAAAGATTAAGTGGAACATTAAAGCGAGTGCGAACTACTGTGCGGGCATAGGTGTATTCGAGTAAGCCTTCAGGTCCATGGACACGTCCATAACCACTGTCTTTCACGCCACCAAATGGCACAGAAGCAACGGCAGCAAATGAAAACGTTGAGTTAATGGCAACCATTCCACATGCCAACTCGGCAGCAATCTTTTTGCCTTGACGTTTAGACCAAACATTGGCACCTAAGCCATAGCTAGATGCATTAGAGAGATCAATGGCCTCGCGCATACTCTTCACACGATTGATAATTATTGTTGGTCCGAAAGTTTCTTCTCGCATTGCCGCTGAATCCTCGGGCACATCTAACAAGATAACTGGCTGAACAAATGGTGGCTTAACAGATTCTGGACCACCATAGGCACACCTTCCACCATCTTTGATTGCACTCTTAATGTGGGATTGAATAACTTTGATTTGAGAAGGCATCGTTGCAGGTCCATAGTTTCCATCACCTGGTGCACCTGCATGAATTGTTTCAGCTAATTGGACCGCTAGTTCTACAAACTTATCGGCCACTCTTTCATCAACATACACACGCTCTGCACCAATACATGATTGCCCAGCATTAGCCATGGCAGACCAGATAGTTGCATCAACTGCCCGCTCAAGATTGGCATCAACGGCAACGATTACTGGGTCTTTTCCGCCGCACTCCAAAACAACAGGAGTCATAGTTGTTGCACATTGTGCTGCAACGATTTTTGCCGTTCTAGTTGATCCAGTAAATGAGATTTTATCGACGCCGCTTGTGCACAGTGCACCGCCAGTTTCACCTAGTCCTGTAATAGTTGTTAGAACATCAGCAAAGGGTGCAACTTCATTAAAGGTTTCCTCTAACCACATTCCAACACCAGGTGTGTATTCACTGGGCTTAAAGACAACGGTGTTTCCAGCAGCTAATGCATAGGTGATGGAGCCAACTGGTGTGAACATGGGGTAGTTCCATGGACCAATGACACCGACAACTCCAAGAGGAGAGCGCTGCACTGTTGCTGACATATTCGACAAAAGTAAGCCTGGTGCACGATAAGCAGTGCGCATAATCTCTTCTGCATGGCGCGCGGCCCAGCCGATGTGGCCCACAGCAATGCTTACTTCCAACTTCGCATCTCCAACAGGCTTTCCAGTTTCAAGTGAAATCAATGCTGCAATCTGATCAATTCGATTGATAATCACATTAGACCAAGAAAGAAGAACTTTCTTTCGAGCAGAGAATCCAAGTTTTTGCCACTGTGCTGAGGCAGTTCGTGCATGAGCAACAATTTCACTTACTTGCTTGGCACTCATTATTGGATATGTTCCAGCAACCTCACCGGTTGCAGGATTATGAGAATCAAATGATGGAGTGCGCTTAGTAGCCATGGTTGGAAGCCTAGTGGGGTGAAGATAAGATTTGAAGTATGGCCGAGATAATCAGACCCAGCACAGTGTTGCCGGCCCTTCGCACACCGTTTCATGTTCTTACTAGTGATGGCGTGGATTTAATCGGAGAAGTCGCATCACCCTTAGGTCAATCAAAAGGGGCGATTTTAACTCTGCATCCACTGCCAACTGCAGGGGGAATGATGGATAGTCACGTTTATAAGAAAGCAGCAAACCGCCTACCTGCTATGGCCGGGATAAGCGTTGTTCGCTTCAACACACGTGGAACATCATCTGAGGCTGGAACAAGCTCTGGTGCATTTGATAACGGTGGAGCAGAAGGCCTAGATGTTCAGGCAATGATTAATTATTGCTTCGATGTTTTAGCGTTAGAAAACCTTTGGATTGTTGGTTGGTCATTTGGAACAGATCTAGCTTTGCGCCATGCCAAAGATCCACGCCATCAAGGCTTGATTCTTCTTAGCCCACCGCTTCGCACAACAACTAATGAAGAGCTTTTTTATTGGAATAGTGATCCACGACCAATAACTGCCATTGTGCCAGAACACGATGATTACCTGAAACCAGATGCTGCTAGAGAGCGCTTTGCAATCGTGCCTAAGTTAAGAATTATTCCAGTAGATGATGCCAAGCATCTGTGGGTAGGCGAACCTTCAGTTCACCGCGTGCTATCTGAAATCAACACCATTGTTACTGGTGATACAAGCCCACTACCTCTTGAGTATTAAGAGTTATTAGCGCGAGGGATTACGACTTCATCCAAAATCAGAATGATCGAAGCTGCAACAGGTACGGCAAGTAATCCGCCGACAAGTCCCAAGAGTGATGAACCAATCAAGGCAGAGATAATTGTTACTGCTCCAGGAACGGCCAAAGTTCTTTTCATAATGCGTGGTGTTACAACATAGTTTTCAATTTGCACATAAACCACGTATGCAACAAAAGCGATTACACCAATGGCAATTGATTGAGTGAGTGCGATTATTGTGACAATACCAGAGCCTAAGAAATGTCCTACTAATGGAATCAATCCACAGACAAAAACAATCATTCCAATTGCTATTGGTGAAGGAAGACCTAGTACTAGTGAGAGCACGAAAACAAAGACAGAAGCCATAGCTGCAATAACTATTTGGCTACCCACAAATGAACCCACACGAGCAATGATGGCGTTAGTGAGGTGACCTACTCGTGCCCGGCGACTAGCTGGAACTAATGAAAGTCCAAGGTTAACGGCCTGAGGTAGAGAAGTGATGAAATAGAGAGTCAGAACCAGGATTGTGAGGAAAGTGAAAAATCCTGAAAGAACTGATTTACCAACACCTATAACTCCACCGAACGCTGAAATTAACAATGTTCCATCTGAAGTTACTGAGGTCAGTTTGCTTTGCAGGGTATCGATAATTCCATATTGATCATTGAGCTGATTAATCGTTGCATTATTTGTTAAATCAGCTAAGAGAGTAGGTGCCTTATTGATGAGTTGGGTTCCCTGAGAAATTACAGGAGGGGCAACAACGAGGGCAAAAAAGACTACAAATGCAATAACTGAGGTGAAGATGATTGTTACTGCAGTAACACGTGACATATTGCGACGGCGCAGAGCTTCAACTGCTGGATTAAGACCCATTGCTAAGAACAGCGCAATCAGGATCAAAATAAATATTTGAGAGACGCTAGCAAGTGCGCGCATTAACACGATTGCTGTTAGTGCACCTAACGTTGCAACAAATCCAAAGTAATACGGATGGGATCTATTGATTGGAACACCTGCAACTCCGTAATCTGCAGGAGATTGTGCAGGTTTGGCTGCTCGCTTGGTAACCTTCTTAATTCGCTCTTTAATTGCCATAGGTGCATTGTAAAGATAGTTATCTCACTTGTATGAGACGTGGTGTTCATCTTCCCGTCACATTTTTAGGGGAGAATGAGCCCTATGGCCCTACGGATAACAGGATTAGGCGAGGAGATCGCAGCTGTTACTGGCCTGCCGTGGCAACAGAGTTTGGAAGAGTGGCCAGAGGATCCCGCGCTGGCAGAAAAGCGCGGTATTTCACGCCACGTGGTCCGCTTAGTTCGAGCGACCACTGATGCAGATGCACCGGTCTATGCCGTCAAAGAAACAGTGTCAGAGTTCGCCAACCGCGAATACAAGGTCTTGCGCGAACTCACATCCCTGAATGCACCCTGCGTTGAGCAGATTGCAGTTGTTGAAGGTAGAACAAATTCTGCCGGGGAGGAACTTCCCTGCGCGATAGTCACTCGTTTCTTGCCATATTCATTGCCATATCGAGTTCTGCTCTCTGGCTCAGTCACTGCCCATGACATAAATACAATGGCAAATGCTCTTGCACTTCTTCTTGTTCGTTTACACCTTTTAGGTTTTTGGTGGGGCGATTGCTCACTATCGAATACTTTATTTCGCCGAGATGCTGAAGGCTTTGCTGCCTATCTGGTAGATGCTGAAACGGGAGAGTTTCAAAAAACACTTAGTGATGGTCAGAGAGAACATGATTTAGATATTGCAATGTTTAACGTTGCGGCTGAGTTAGAAGACTTGCGTTTATCTGGAGTTCTATATCCAGGTATGGATCCAGTGCGTGCGGCCGAAGCTGTCATTCGTCGCTACCGCAGAATTTGGTCTGCCCTTAAAGAGCGACAGCTACTTGACCCTAAAGATCGACATGCAGTGGAGCGCGCTATGCGACAGTTACATGATTTAGGTTTTGCTGTGGAAGAAGTATCAATCACCATCGATGGTGACACACAGCTTCTATCTTTCCAGCCTCGTTTAGTTGCAGCTGGTTATCACACACAACGTTTGCGTGAGTTAATGGGAATTGAAACTGAAGAGCTACAAGCCAAACGCTTACTTGCATCTTTTGATCGCTATCGTGCCCGTCACGAAAACACGGCTATGACAGTAACTGAGATGGCTAAGGTGTGGTTTCTAGAAGTCTTTGAGCCAACCATCAACCGAATTCCTGAGCAGATGCGTGGTCGCGTTGAGCGGGCTCAGATGTTCCATGAAATCCTTGAAAACCGCTGGTATTTAAGTGAACAAAAGGGCACTGATGTGGGTTTGGAGTTCGCTGCCGATAACTACGTTGAAGAGATTTTGCCCCATCGGCGTGATTCTGGCGTTGACCTCATCGCCCAGTAGGATTACAACGTGAGCAACCCACCTAATTTTGCACAAGCAGTTGATCTGAGCTCATTAGGTAAACCAAAGAGCGCCCCAGCAGGACCGACTCCAGGAGTTGAAGTTACTGCTGCAAACTTAACATCAGAGTTTTTACCTCTATCAAAAACACGTCCAGTCATTTTGTTCTGCTGGTCACCGCGCAGCCCTGAATCAGTTGAAATGTTGAATGTGATGGGTCTGCTAGAAACTAGTTACAAGGGTGCTTGGAGTTTGGGACGAGTTGATATCGATGCGCAGCCTCAAGTCGCACAGGCTCTGCAAACTCAGAAGATTCCTTATGCAGTTGCACTCATTAATGAACAGATTGTTCCTTTATTTGAACAGGCATATCCAGAGGCACAGATTCGTTTGGTTCTAGATAAGGTTTTAACTTTAGCTTCCGAACAAGGTGTTGGTGATGCACCAGTTGAAATCATCGAACCCGAAGAGGAGGAGGCAGTTACAGCTCTTGAAGCTGGTGACTTTGCTACTGCAGAGGTTGCCTATAAGAAACTACTAGCTAGAAAGCCAGCAGATTCTTTTGCAAAGCTAGGTCTGGCGCAAACTCAATTGCTGATTCGTACGGACGGTTTGGTATTGGATGCAGTAATCAAAGAAGCCACAGATAATCCCACGGATTTGTCCTTGCAGTTAAAGGCAGCTGATATGGAGATAGTAAATGGTGGAGTTGAAGCAGCCTTCACTCGTCTCTTGCATGCAGTCAAAGAAAGTGCGGGGGATGATCGCAATAAAGCCAAAGATCATCTACTTTCACTCTTTGCCTTAGTTGATCCAGCAGATCCACGCTTAACTGCAGCTCGCAGCGCGCTAGCGAACGCCCTCTTCTAATATGCGCACAGTTACCCCTAAAAAAGAGCTTAATTACCTAAGAATTCTCTTCTTCACATTTGGTCTTGGAATCATGTCCTGGATTCCACGCTTTCCAGAAGTTAAAGAGGCGTTAAAGCTAACTAATGGTGGCTTTGGTTCATTGATCAGTACTGGCGCTTTAGGTTCACTTATCTCACTACTGACTGTGGGATACGTAGTTCACAAGATTGGTGTTAAGAGAGTCCTATATGTCGCCTCATTCTTCCTTATGGCAACATTGATAATTCTTACCACTGTTGATTCATCTCTGATATTTTTCTTTGCAAATATCGCATTTGGTGCTGCAATATCTGCTTTTCATATCTCAATCAATGCTCAAGGCTTTAACTACCAAGATCGCACAGGAAAATTTATTATTACTCAGATGAGCGGAGTATGGGGCGCTGGTGCATTACTCACAGCTTTGATATCAGGATTTCTCGTTGACCGAGTCTCACTGCATCTTCACGTGGGAGTTTTAACTGTAGTTATATTCCTCATTCAAACCGTAGTGATCAAATCTCTTGCACCAGAGCTCCTAAAGGCTAATCAAGATATAGATGTTGATTACAAAATCAAAGAACTGTTTTCAGGCTTCTCTTTTGATCGAATGGTTTCATTTGGCCTCATCTGTGCGATTTTTCTAGAGTTCGCGCTTGGTGACTGGGCTGCTATTTACACCAAGGAAGAAATTGGAATTAAGAGTGGCTTCAACACGCTGCCATATATTCTCTTCACAGTGTGGATGATTTTTGGAAGATTCACCGTTCACTACTTAGTGCCACGATTTTCATTAGAGCGTTTAGCAGTCCATGCATCGCTGTTGGCTGGCTCTTCTTTCCTTGGGAGTGTCTTTTTAGCAAGATCGGTCTTTGCTAATAATCAAGATATGGCGTTTCTAGTTATTTGCATCGGCTTCTCACTTGCTGGTCTTGGAAGTTCATTCCTTGGACCGACGTTTATGGCTGCGGCAAATACCCGCTCAAAGCACCCTGCTAGCGTGGTTATTGGCCATATCGGCGTCGCAAATATTGTTTTGGCTTTCATTTTGAAGTGGATTGTTGCTTGGACTGCTCAAGCTACTTCGCTAACAATCGGCTTAATCATTCCAGCGGTTCTTTTGCTAACAGTTCCTTTTTTCGCAAAAGCACTTAAGAGCGTTTAAACCAAATAGTTGCAAGCGGTGGAATTCGCACCTGTGCAACTAGTTGCGCCCCATCATTGACTGCCACAGGTTCATTTGTAATTCCGCTGCCGCCATATGCTAAATCATCAGTGTTGAGAACTTCGGTCCATGTTCCAGTAGTTGGAAATGGCAAGGAGTAGTTCTCGTGTGGCATAGGGGAGAAGTTTGTGATTGCAACTAAGGGAGTTCCTTGATCATCCCAACGAGCAAAAGCAACGACGTTTGCCGCGCCGTCATTTCCAACGAGCCACGTGAAGCCTTCAGGAGATGTGTCTTTTTCCCAAAGTGATGGAAGCTTTTTATAGAGAGCGTTTATTTCAGCAACACACTTTTGAACACCTTGGTGTTCTCCGTACTCAGTTAAATACCATTGCAGTCCGGCGCTTTCATTCCACTCATCATTTTGGGCAAATTCACTGCCCATAAACAAGAGCTTCTTACCTGGATGCGCCCACATAAATCCATACAGAGCACGCAGTGTTGCAGTCTTTTGCCAGCGATCTCCAGGGAACTTGTTTACTAACTGGCCTTTGCCATGGACTACTTCATCATGGGAGAGCGGCAGCATGAAGTTCTCACTCCAGGCATAGAGAATTGAGAAAGTTACTTCATTGTGGTGATAAACGCGGTGAATAGGATCATGTTGTAGATACTGCAAAACATCATGCATCCAACCCATGTTCCACTTAAAGCCAAAGCCTAGACCGCCAGATGAAGTGTCACGAGTGACGCCAGACCATGCAGTTGATTCCTCGGCAATCATCATGATGCCTGGGTGGGTTTTATAGGCAGTGGAAGTAGCTTCTTGGAGCAGTTGAACTGCCTCTAAATTCTCACGGCCACCATTGATGTTTGGCACCCATTCGCCTTCTTTGCGTGAGTAATCCAAATAAAGCATGGAAGCAACAGCATCAACACGTAATCCATCAATGTGATACTCGGTTAACCAATAGAGCGCACTTGCAACTAAAAAGTTACGGACTTCATTTCGCCCAAAGTTAAAAATAAGCGTGCCCCAGTCAGGGTGTTCACCTAAACGTGGATCTGCATGCTCATAAAGGGCAGTGCCATCAAATTTAGCCAGAGCCCATTCATCTTTTGGAAAGTGTGCAGGAACCCAATCGAGAATGACTCCAATGCCAGCAGCATGCAATGCATCTACTAAGAATTTGAAATCATCAGGAGAACCAAAGCGAGAGGTTGGTGCAAAAAATGAGGTTACTTGGTATCCCCAAGATGGACCATACGGGTGTTCTGTGACAGGCAAGAACTCAACATGAGTAAAGCCTTGAGCGCGCACATAGTCAACTAATTCGATTGCAAGTTCGCGATATGAAAGACCTAACTTCCATGACCCTAAGTGCACTTCATAGACTGAAACAGGGGAGCGCCAGGATTCAAACTTTGTGCGCTTTGTTATCCAATCTGAATCACTCCATACATAGGTAGATTCTTCAACAACCGATGCAGTCAGTGGAGGAATTTCTGTAGCGCGCGACATTGAATCGGCGTGATCTACCCAGCGTCCATCGATGCCACAAATTGCAAACTTATATCTAGTTCCAACTCCGATATCTGGAATAAAGATTTCCCAGATGCCAGAGGAACCAATACGGACCATGTGGTGTGTGTTTTTATCCCAGAAATTATGATCACCAATGAGTGAAACTGCTTGTGCATTAGGTGCCCATACTGAAAAAGCAGTGCCTAGAAGCTCATTTGAATCATCTCGGCGGACATGTGCTCCTAATGCTTTCCACAGCTGCTCATGGCGGCCTTCAGCGATGAGATACAGATCAAGCTCACCTAAAGTTGAATGTGGATTAAGAAAGGATGCAGGCTGAATAAGGTGGGTCGAATCTCTCTTAGTAAATCTGGAAAAGATTCCCATTTCTTAAAGCTTCACTTGGCATATGTGGGCAACTTTGCCGACGGGGCGTGTGGGATCGAGTTGAATGAATTGGTGCTCAGACCAATCAAAGCTCTTGCCATCAAGGAGATCTTTCACCGCAAATGTGCCTTCAAGACCTAGCGCGTTCATATCCCAATGAACGATGGTGCCCTGAGCAAAGGAAGGATCCAGGTTTACGACAACCAAAACAAGATTCTTACCTTCGCGCTTTGAGTAAGCAATGATGGCTTCAGATTCAGTGTTGTGAAAAACTAAGTTACGCAGTTGGTGCAGAGCTGGATTAGCTTTACGGATTGCATTGAGTTGAGTGATAAATGGTGCCAGAGTTAGACCCTTCTTAGTTGCACCATCCCAATCGCGGACTTTGATTTCATACTTCTCTGAATCTAAATACTCTTCGCCACCTTCTTTAAATGGTCGGTGTTCGTAAATTTCATACCCTGCATACATTCCCCACGAAGGCGTGAGAGTTGAAGCTAGAACAGCGCGCAGTGCAAACATTGCTGGATTGCCACTTTGTAAATGAAAAGGATTGATATCTGGAGTGTTGACCCAAAAATTAGGACGAAAGAATGCAGAAGTTTGTTGGGCAACTTCACGGCCGTATTCAGTGAGCTCTGACTTGCTGGTGCGCCAGGTGAAATATGTGTAGGACTGGTGAAAGCCTGCTTTACCAAGTGCATGCATCATTGCTGGCGCAGTAAAAGCTTCAGCTAAAAAGATTACTTCTGGGCTTTCTCTGCGCACGATATCGAGCAAGTCCTGCCAGAAGTGGACTGGCTTAGTGTGTGGATTATCAACACGGAAGATCTTTACACCCTTTGAAACCCACAAGCGGATGATGCGTAGAACTTCATCCCTAACGCCTTCATAGTCATCATCAAAGTTAATGGGGTAGATATCTTGATACTTCTTGGGTGGATTTTCAGCATAAGCAATAGTTCCATCGGCACGCTTGTTAAACCATTGAGGATTACTTTTCACCCACGGATGATCTGGCGAAGTTTGAAGTGCTAGATCTAATGCAATCTCTAAGCCAGCCTTCTTTGCAGCTGCAACAAAGTTTTCGAAATCTTTCATCGTTCCAAGCTCTGGATTAATCGCATCATGGCCACCATCTGAATTACCGATAGCCCATGGCACACCAGGATCATTAGGACCAGCAGTTAAAGAGTTATTAGGTCCCTTGCGATGGGCAACACCGATGGGATGGATAGGGGGAAGATATAAAACATCAAAGCCCATGGATGCAACTGCAGGCAATCTCTTTGTTGCACTTACAAATGTTCCAGAAGTAATTGTTCCATCAGCGTTTTTCACTGCGCCTTCACTGCGTGGAAAGAACTCATACCAAGCACCAGAAAGCGCGCGCTCACGATCAGCACGGATTGGGTATTTTTCAGTTGATCCATAGACCGTGCGATATTGGGATGTGCTATCTGCCTCAACGACGAAAAAGTAATCACCTTGCGCAGGGATAGTAATTGAACCTTCATAACGATTAGTTCCAGGCCAGGTTTCTTTCATATCTGCGCGAGATACCACTTTGCCTTTTGAATCATGCAAAGCAACTTGGGCACCTAGCTTTTCATGGCCCTCAATAACAGCTGTCGCACTGACTTGAATAGTCTCGCCAGCTGCTGCTTTAACAGGTAGAAATTCTCCTCCGAAGTAAACAGCGGGGGAGATATCGCTTATTGCAATTCTTGAGATCAACCTGAACCTTCGGTATTGCCAGCATCTGCAGCTGAGACATCATGGATACGATACTTTTCCATCGCCTTGGTGACAATGCTTGCTTTGATATCACCTTGATTACTTAATTGCTGCAACACAGCCACTGCGATTGATTCTGCATCAACTTTAAAGTGACGGCGCAAAGCACCACGTGTGTCTGATAATCCAAAGCCATCAGTTCCAAGTGAGTAGAAAGGTGCATCAACCCATGGTGCAACTTGATCTTGCACAGAGCGCATGTAATCACTCACCGCAATAACTGGACCCTTGTGACCAGCTAGCTTCTGTGAAATATATGCACGCTTCTTATCATTTGGATTAAGAAGATTATGGCGATCTGTTTCAAGACCATCACGGCGAAGTTCATTCCATGAAGTTACAGACCAGACAGATGCTTTAACGCCCCAGTCATCGGCAAGTAGTTGCTGGGCCTTGAGCGCCCAGTTCACACCAACACCTGATGCCAAGATCTGCGCTGATTTCTTGCGTGATTTAGCTGCAGGAGAGTAAAGATAAATACCTTTAAGCAGGCCTTCGACATCTAGGTTTTCAGGCTCAGCTGGGTGAACATATGGCTCGTTATAAACAGTGACGTAGTAATAAACGTTTTCACTGTTCTCACCATACATACGGCGCAAACCATCTTTAACAATATGTCCAAGTTCAAAAGCAAAGGCTGGGTCATAAGAAACCACAGCTGGGTTAGTTGAAGCAAGAAGGTGTGAATGACCATCTTCATGCTGCAAACCTTCTCCGTTAAGTGTGGTGCGACCAGCAGTTGCACCAATTACAAAGCCACGTACTAATTGATCAGCTGCAGCCCAGAAAGCATCTCCTGTGCGCTGGAAACCAAACATTGAGTAGAAGATGTAGATAGGAATCATTGGTTCATCGTGTGTGGAATAAGAAGAGCCCACTGCAGTAAAGGATGCAACAGAACCAGCTTCGTTAATTCCTTCGTGAAGGATCACACCGGTAGTTGATTCCTTGTATGACAACATCAATTCACGGTCAACGGCTGCATATTGCTGGCCATTAGGTGAGTAAATCTTTAACGTTGGGAACAATGAGTCCATACCAAATGTGCGAGCCTCATCCGGAATGATTGGAACAATACGTGCACCAAGTCCTGGATCTTTCACTAAATCTTTGAGCATGCGAACAAATGCCATCGTTGTTGCAATTTCTTGATGACCAGAACCGCGCTTGACTGACTCATAGACAGAATCATCAGGCTGAGTCAGTGGACGTGAAATTGCTCGGCGGCGAGGGATAGATCCACCAAGGGCTGCGCGACGCTCAGCTAGATACAAAGCTTCAGGTGAATCTGGTGCTGGCTTTAAGTACGGAGGTAAGTACTTATCTAACTTCTCATCTGGAATATCTAGATACAAGGTGTCACGGAAGCGCTTAATATCTTCAAGTGACATCTTTTTCATCTGGTGCGTGGAGTTACGACCTTCAAAGCTTGATCCAAGAGTCCAGCCCTTAATTGTCTTAGCCAAAATAACTGTTGGGCGACCATTGTCTTGAGTTGCTGCGGTGTATGCAGCAAATAACTTCTTATAGTCATGTCCACCACGCTTTAAGCCCCAGATTTTTTCATCAGACCAATCTGCAACCATTGCTGCAGTGCGAGGATCGCGACCAAAGAAGTTCTCACGAACATAGGCACCAGATTCAGCTTTAAAGGTCTGGTAATCGCCATCGAGAGTCTTATTCATCAAGTTAACAAGTGCGCCTTCGCGATCTTGTGCCAAGAGTGGATCCCACTCGCGGCCCCAAACAACCTTAATAACATTCCAACCAGCCCCACCGAAGATTGATTCAAGCTCTTGAATGATTTTGCCATTTCCACGAACCGGACCATCAAGGCGTTGCAAATTACAGTTCACAACAAAAGTTAAGTTGTCGAGTTTTTCACGTGTTGCTAAACCAATCGCACCTAAAGTGTCGACTTCATCTACTTCACCATCTCCAAGGAATGCCCAGACGCGTTGATCACTTGTGTCTTTGATTCCACGGTTGTGGAGATAACGATTAAAGCGTGCTTGATAAATAGCGTTGATTGGTCCGATACCCATTGACACTGTTGGGAACTGCCAAAAATCTGGCATCAAACGTGGGTGAGGATAAGAAGAAAGTCCACCAGCTGGATGTGAGAGTTCTTGGCGGAATCCATCTAACTGATCTTCAGTTAAACGACCTTCAAGATATGCACGTGCATACATTCCAGGACTTGCATGTCCTTGGAAAAAGATTTGATCTCCGCCACCTGGGTGATCTTGTCCGCGGAAGAAGTGGTTAAAACCAACTTCATAGAGCGCAGCAGAAGATGCATAGGTTGAGATGTGTCCACCAACGCCAACTCCTGGACGCTGTGCACGGTGCACCATCATCGCTGCATTCCAACGATTCATCGCACGGATATTGCGCTCGATACCTTCATCACCAGGAAAAGCTGGTTCATTTTCAGGTGAAATTGTGTTCATGTAGTCAGTAGTGCGAAGGTCAGAGACACCTATTTTTTTCTCATGAGCACGCTTTAAAAGACTCAACATTAAATAGCGAGCGCGTACTGGACCTGCATTTGCTAGAGCGGCATCAAAGGATGCATGCCATTCGGCCGTCTCTGAAGGGTCGGTATCAACCAACTGGTCGATAATCTGATCGGGCGCCTCAAAGGTTTCGCTCATGGTGCCTATTCTTGCGTGAACTGACCAGTAAGTCGAAATGGACCAGCCATATCTCTTGTGCAAGGGGCATTCATTGTGTGGAATTAGCCTGTGCCAGCGCGTATGGGGTTCAAGGAGGGTGACCTAGTTCTAGAGGTCGGCCGTTCTGCTGGCTGCGATGAAAGCCTGAGAAAACAAGTCAGCGCAATTACTAAAACAGAGTTCGTAGATAGTGATGCACAAGAAGTCGTAGATGGCGTAATTATCTGGTGGCGCGATGGTGATGGCGATCTAGTTGATGAATTAATGGACGCACTTACTTATTTAAGTGAAACGGGACCTATCTGGGTATTAACTCCCAAAGTCGGCCGTGATGGCCATGTTGAGCCAAGTGATATTCAAGATGCAGCGCCAACGGCAGGCTTAAGTCAGACATCATCTTTTTCAATTGCAGCTGATTGGAGTGCTACTCGTCTGGTGGCACGTAAAGCGGGTAAACGGTAGATTTGCCGCTATGACTCTAACAATTGGCCAAGCCGCTCCAGATTTTGAAGTTCTCAATCAACATGGTGAGATGATTTCACTTTCATCTTTCAAGGGTGAGAAGAATGTAGTTCTGCTTTTCTATCCCTTTGCATTCTCAGGAATCTGCACCGGTGAGCTCTGTGCACTGCGTGATGATCTAGCAGCATTCCAAAACGATAACGTGCAACTGCTAGCAATCTCATGTGATCCTATGTATGCACAGCGTGCATTTGCTGAAGCTGAAGGATATAAATTCCCAGTGCTTGCAGATTTCTGGCCACATGGCGCAGTTGCTAAGGCATACGGAGTATTTGAAGAATCACGTGGTTGCTCAACTCGTGGCACATTCGTCATTGATAAAGCTGGCATCTTGCGCTGGCAGGTAGTCAATGGTCTTGGCGATGCTCGCAATATCGCTGATTACAAGGCGGCAATTGCTGCGCTCTAAGCGCGGGATTTAGCGATTTAACTAGGGTGAAGTAAGATTCACCAGTACTCATAGCAGTACAAAGGGTGCTTAGCTCAGTGGTAGAGCGTCTCGTTTACACCGAGAATGTCGGGGGTTCGAAACCCTCAGCGCCCACCAGATATTTACGAAGGGGTTGATTGCAGCAAATGAAAGCCAGCCCAAGTGATCAACGTCAGATTATTGATGTGGCAGCTTTTGACCAGAAAACCACTGCGCTCAACCACACCGCTTCAACTCTTCCTGAAATTGCAGAGCTAGTAACAACCACTACAAAATCTCATAATGCCCGCGATCTTCGCATTGGCGCTGAGACTGAACTCAATGATGTTAAACGTGAACTCTTGCGCGCAGAAGCAGATGTTGAACAGATAGTTACGCGCATTACCCGTGATGAAGCCCGACTATCTGGGGGATCAGCATCACCCAAGGAGCTTGAACAACTTCAACATGAAGTGGGGACCCTTAACGCACGCCGTGCTGAACTTGAAGAAGTAGAGCTAGAGATCATGATGCGCGTGGATGAAATCAAAGCTCGCATCACAGATCTGCAAAACCAAGAAGCTGATTTCACCGCGCAGATCAATGATCTCAATATCCGCAAAGAAAATGCGCTCGCAAAGATTAATGGCGAACTAGAAAGTATTGCTAAAGAGCGCAGTGAGACTCTGGCATCTGTTTCTAGCGAATTTGTAGCTTTGTATGAAAAAATTAGAGCTTCTAATAATGGAACAGGTGCGGCTGCACTAGTTGCTGGTGCGTGTACAGGCTGTCACCTTTCCATCAATACTGTGGAGCTCAAGCGAATTGCTGAATTAGCCGATGATGAAGTGGTGCGCTGTGAAGAGTGCCGCTGCATCTTGGTGCGCGGAGCGTAATAAATGGCACGTCATTTTTCATTAACTGCAGATGGTGGTTCACGCGGCAATCCTGGTCCAGCTGGTTATGGATCAGTCATTACTGAAAACGGCAAAATCATTGCAGAGCTCTATGACTTCATAGGAATTGCAACAAATAACGTTGCTGAGTACTGCGGACTCATTGCTGGTTTAACTGCCATTAATGCATTGGATCCGCAAGCAACAGTCGACGTGAAGATGGATAGCAAATTAGTAGTAGAACAGATGTCTGGGCGCTGGCAGATTAAGCATGCAGACATGCGAAAACTAGCCAGTGATGCCCGAAATGCTCACACTGCATCGCTAGTTAAATACACCTGGATTCCACGTGATGAAAACTCACATGCAGATCGCCTGGCAAATAAGGCTTTGGATGAGCAAAGTGGTGGGGGAGAGATCATCTCTGTGCGCCAGAACTACTTAACTGAGCGCTTACTTAACCCGGAAGAATCAACAACTATTTTTCTAGTCAGACATGGTGAGACTGTTTTAACTCCCATGAAGAAGTTTTCTGGAGATGGTCCTTTAAATCCAGAGCTGACCGATATTGGTTTAGGTCAAGCAGAGAAAGTTGCTGCTGCGATAGCTAAATTTAATCCAGAGGTAATCATTGCTTCACCTCTCAAGCGAACAACTCAAACGGCTGAAGCTATTTCTAAAGTAACAGGTCTTCCTATCGTTTTTGAAGATGCATGGGTTGAGTGCTCATTTGGAATTTGGGATGGCATGTCTATAGAGGAAGTAAAAGAGCGCTACCCAGCTGATTACAACTCATGGGTATGTTCAACTTCTTTTGCACCGCCAGAGGGTGAGTCCTATGACTCTGTTGCACAGCGCGTGGATGCAGCGCTTTCACAGATTGCAGCTGAATATCCAGGACAGCGTGTAGTAGTTGTTACACATAATGGAACGATTAAATCTGCAGCTAAAGTTGTTGTTGGCGCACCAGCTGAATCAATCTTTCATATTGATATTTCACCATGTTCAATCACCACAGTCTCTATCTGGCCAAGTGATGGATTGCGGGCCCTTAGAACTCTTAATGAGCAGGCTCATTTACGCTAGTCAACACTGAATTGTAAGAGTCAAAGCTCAAGAAATATAGGCGAACTCACACCAATAAAACCATTTCAAGTAGAATTCATTTATGAAAGTTCTAACAGTCAACATCACCAGCGTTGTGCATGAAGGTGAATGGACTGGCAGTGAAGGCAAAACTGGAATTGATAAGCGTCCAGCGCTAGGACCAGTTCATTTTGCTAACGAAGAAGTCACAGGTGATGTTGTCGTAGATCGCAATCACCATGGGGGATATGACCAAGCGGTCTATGCCTATGCAAGAGAAGATGCTGATTGGTGGGAAAAAGAGCTCGGTCAATCAATTGCAAACGGCCGCTTTGGTGAAAACTTAACGACTTCAGGAATTGATGTTAATGGTGCACTTGTGGGAGAGCGTTGGAAGATTGGCACAACAATTCTTGAAGTCTCACAACCTCGAATTCCATGTCGTGTTTTTGCTGGATTTTGGCAACGACCAACATTGATTAAAGAATTCATGGCCTCAGGAAAACCTGGAACATACCTACGCATTATTCAAGAAGGCCACATAAGCGCAGGGGATAAAATTGAAGTTATTTCCAAACCACATCATCACATCTCCATTGCAGATCTTTATGCTGCAAAAAATGGAGAGCGCTCTAAAGTTGAAGAGATTGCGGCAGTTAAAGAACTATCCGGCAAATACCAAGAATGGGCGCAAAGCCTGCGCAATTAACTTAGAGGCCTGCAGCGTGACCTTCACAACGAGGATCTGAACCAAAGGCATAGGTTGCATTAGGCAACACCTGCATTAACTGCACAGATGAACCATGTCCCCAAGCAGCAAGTTCTTTCACATCGTGGCCCTTGGCTCGAAGTTCATCGAGAACTGCAGTTGGCACTCGATTTTCAATCTCAAGCACACCACTTCCAGTTTCCTCCAAAGAGCTTTGCCCAGGAGCGTTGAGATGTTGCCATCTAGGTGCCTCAGTTGCCTCTTGCACATTCATCTTCAGATCAACTACGTTGATGATTAACTGCAGATTGGTCTGCACCTGAATATTTGCACCAGGTGTTCCTCCCACTAAATGCAAAGTTCCATCAGCATTAACTGCAGTAAAGGCATTGAGGGTGTGTGCTGGGCGCTTTCCTGGCTCAATAATGTTGGGAGAGGCTGGATCTAATGAGAATCCAGTTAAGCGATTATTTAAAATGATTCCAGTTCCAGGTATGACCCATGAACTACCAAAGCCATGGAAAACAGATTGAATCCAGGAGACTGCGTTGCCATCCTTATCTGCAACTAAAAAGTAGGTGGTGTCACTGCCTTCACTGACGGGGGCAATATCTGTGGCTGCTTTGTCCGTAGATATCTGGGCGCATCTCTTATCAATGTTTTCTTTCGACAAAATCTTTGCAACATTGACCTCAATAAATTCAGGATCACCCAGAATCGCGTTGCGATCAGCAAAACCAGCCTTCTTAGATTCCACTCCGATATGAATACGCTCTGCTTCACTCATCCTTGCCACATCAAAGCGCTCATTAATAAGCAGCTCCTCCATCAAGATCATTCCTTGTGTGGGAGGTGGCTGACCATAAATTGTCAGATCACGATACTTAATTGATAGTGGATCTAGAACTCTGGTGGTGTGTGCCTTTAGATCTTGGGCATTAAACCAACCATCAGAGCCGCTAATGAGTTGCTGAGCTATTCGCCCTTCATAAAATGCACTACGACCACCTGCTTCAATCTCTCGCAGTGATTGCGCTAAATCTTTTTGAATAACTAATTCGCCCACCTGGACGTTCACGTCAATGCCCATATCTTTAAAGAGGGAAGTATGAGGAGTTGTAGCTAAGTGATTAGCAATTCTGCGAACAAAGCCGGTATTTGCTGGAAAACCATTGTCTGCATAATCAATGGCTTGTTCTAGCAAAGTGGCTATTGGTAACTTGCCATAGCGCTCATGAGCTTCAAACCAGGTTGAAACTAAACCTGGAACAGTTCCTGATTTATATCCATGCAAAGGAATCTCTGTCCCATAAGCAGCGGCAGTTGCAGCGTGTGGTGCTTCACCACTGCCGTTAAATGCAAGGTTTGTCTTTGTGCTTGCATGGTGAGTAACTAAAAAAGCATCTCCACCTAAATGCGATGCACCTGGCTCCACAACACAGATCACTGCACTCAGTGCAATGGCGGCATCAATAAAGGATCCACCCTGTTTTAATATTGCAATCGCAGCGCTCACGGCCAATGGCTGGCTTGCAGCAGCTCCGCCATTTTTGGCATAAACAACGCTTCGGCCCGTTTGCATCCGTGAACTGTGGCCTATTTTTAAAGGGATTACAAGAACACCAATAATGCAAGTATCCTTAAGGCTGAAGAGTCGCCCGGATCACCGCGTTACGAAAGTACCGAGGAAAGTCCGGACTCCAAAGAGCAAAGTGGTGGGTAACGCCCACCCGGAGCAATCCGCGGGATTAGTGCAACAGAAAGCAAACCGCCAACGAAAGTTGGTAAGGGTGAAACGGCGGTGTAAGAGACCACCAGTAATTGCAGCAATGCAGTTAGCTATGTAAACCCCACTTGGAGCAAGACCATGCAGTTGGCGCTTGAGAGCTGCTCGCTCGAGTCAACGGGTAGGTTGCTTGAATCTGTAAGTAATTACAGATCTAGATGGATGGTGATCCCTCGCAAGAGGACAGGATCCGGCTTATAGGGCGACTCTTCTCTTACTGCATTTCACCTGAAATAATCGAGCCACTGAAAAGAAAGTGAGGAAAACTTTGGAAGATAAGGCAACGATCCTCGATTCGGGGAATAGATGGCTAGTAGGGGCTCAGATTGTTATCAATGCTCCTGCATCTGAAATCTTTGCAATTGTTTCTAATCCCAAAATGCATCCACAGATTGATGGGTCCAAGATGGTGAAGGGCGGTATTACTGGTCCCGATCACCTCAAAATGGGAGATACTTTTTATATGCGCATGAGTATCGGAATTCCTTATGTGATGCGCAATAAAGTTGTCGAGTACAAGCACAATGAAGTGATTGGCTGGAGACCCCTTGCTCGCAATATCTGGAGATATGAACTTAAGCCCATTAGCGCTAATTCAACTCTGGTAACTCAATGGATGGATGGACGTAATGCGCCCAAATTACTCATGAAACGCGAGATTCGATGGGCAGCTAAGGCAATCGCTAAGACGCTGGTTAATCTAAAGAAGATCGTTGAGCGTCACTGACTCTTCTTTTTCAAATTAATTTGGTCATACACATGTTGTCTTCGCTTAGGACATAGTCGCCAAAGGCATCGCAACTGTTGTATCCCAGAGACTTATAGAGTTCACGTGCCGGTTTGAAAGCCTCATTCGTTCCTGTTTCAAGGCTCATTCGTTCAATACCGCTACTTCTTGCAAAATCTTCTATATGAGCAACCATCGCTTTTCCAACACCTGATCCTCTGGATTTAGCCAAGGTGTGCATAGATTTAAGCTCTGCATGATGTGCATCTAGTTTTCTAATGGCACCTACGCCGACAAGCTCTCCATCAATACGAGCACCGAACACCGTGATATCTGGCGAAAACAACTTGGAGGCATCCAGCGCATATACATGCTCGATAGGGGTGGAGGAAGTACAAAAAAGCCAGTGCGCTTGAAGTATCTGCGCCAATTCATCAGTCAGTGATTCTTCAATCGTGATGACTAGCTCCACGTGCAAGATTCTAATGACTCAAAGGGAAGTTGCAAGAGTTGCAGTGCTGATTGCGAGCATCACGATGGCAGGCAGGATTCCCTTAAAGTAATCTTTTACGCGAAGGTGAGCACCAACTGCAAGGACGAAGTAGATCGACAACCCGACTGCGGCAGCGATCCCGATTTCTTTGATAGCAAAACCGACGATCAATCCGACAGCTGCCAACAATTTGATCAAGCCGAGAATGTTGCAGAGGTTGGGTGGACAGCCAACTGTTTCAGCGGCTTTCATAACGCTCGGTAGCTTGAGAAAGTCTCCGATTGCCGATGCTGTACAAAGAACCGCAAGGACGATGCTGAGGATCGAGTGGGCTGAATTCATCGCTCCAAATTATACTGCCACTTGATCCCGCTTATAGGGCGACTCTTCTTCTTTACATGTGCACGGAGACTGATTCTCCGCTCATTTGTTTATGCAAAAGTGGTTATCATTGGCGATGATCACTCCTTGAAAGGTACAAAAGCACATGCTTATTTACAGTTCAATCGTTGAGAAATTGGTACGTAAAACATTTCTTGCCGTCCAAAATCACAATTATGAAGAAGTGTTAAAGGGTGTGTCCTCTACCAACCTCACCCATCGTTTTGCAGGTCCTAACTCACTGGGTGGCATCCGACATGACAAAGAAGCTATGAGTCGATGGTTCAAACGAGTAGGGACTGTGCTGCCAAATCTTAAGTTTGAGGTAACAAGTGTTTTAGTTCAAGGAGGGCCATGGAACACAACAGTTATTGCCCGATGGGTAGCAACCTGCAATCTTGAAAATGGAGAACCTTACGTAAATCCTGGAATCCATGTAATCAAACTGCGCTGGGGCAAGGCATATGACTTCGATGTTTATGAAGATACTTTTGCGGTTACAGCAGGGCTAGAGAAACAAGCAAAGTCGGGAATTGCAGAAGCTAGTGCTCCCCAAATTGTGAGCTAATTTAAACTTTTCCGGCTTATAGGGCGACTCTTCTTCCTCCGATTATGATGCCACTATGACTATTGGACTTGAACGCCTTCTGGCACACATGGCATGGGCAAATCAGAAAACTATTGCCCACCTGCAAACACTTCCCGAAGCCTCCCTTGGTTCTTTTGCAACCAACCCTGAATGGCATGCTGCAGAGATTATTTATCACATTGTTGATTCAGCTGATCACTATGCATTTCGAATCAGCGGGATACCGGCACTTACTAAACCAGGGGAGCCTTGCATTGATGATGTGAAAGTGTTTGCAGACCTCACGCGACTTAAAGAGCAAGCAGCGATTGTGGACAAAGCCTTACTTGAATGCGTGAAGTTAGAGGATATTCAGATTGAGTTTAAGAACTATGAAGACAAAATGGTGAAAAGGTGGCGCTCAACCATCCTTTCACAAGCAATACATCACGCCACTGAGCATCGAGCTCAGTTGGCATCTGCCCTAGAAGCAAAAGGATTTAAGCCAGTGGATCTAGATGAGTTAGATCTGTGGGCTTTTGAGATTGAGACTTCAAGCTCCTAATTCGACCCGCCTTTCCTAGATGTTGCATTAATGCTACATAGCATATATGCTACAACTATGAGTCGCAATCCTGAAGAACCGGTCTATAACCGTATTGAAGAAGCACGTGCCGCCTTGGGCCTATCTAGGCAAGATCTAGCCGATAAAGCTGGCGTGCACTACCAAACCATTGGCTACCTAGAACGTGAGGAATACAGCCCCTCACTTGTTCTAGCTATCCGAATTGCTAAATCACTTAACCAAGAGGTTTCAGAGCTGTTTTCACTGACCCCCTTTAAGAAAGGAAAGTAAAGATGTCGAAGAAAAACAAGATTTATTGGTTTGAGGGCGTAACTGAAAAAGGTGTGAAATCTTTACTAACTGATGAGAACTCAAAATACAGATGGTTGCGGTCTCAGAAAAATCGAAGAATTCTTGTCGTTTTAATGGCCCTAGGATTTGCTCTTGTTGCGGCAGGAAGTTATTGGCCAACTTTAAAAACCAATTTAAATCTATCTGACGGAACCGCGGTCGTGGTCTATAGCGTCTCAGCTATATTTGTCATTTTGACTGTCCTTCTAGGTTATCTACTTCTACGTATAAGTGTTCGAGGAATAGCCGATGCACCTAATGAGCTTCTAGATGAACGTCAGATCAAAATTCGTGACACGTCATTTAGATATGCGTATTACGCGCTGGGGTATTTAATCGTGGCACTCTTGATTCTGATGATTTATGCGCCAGAATTGAAATTGTTCGAGCCTGAAGGCAATGATGGAAGTTACCTGATCATTTCCATGCTTTTCGCTTGTTCCTCATTGCCTTCGATGGTCTTGGCCTGGCGAGAGCGAGATATCTAATCAAAACACAACGTGATACTGCTCCAGATGTATTAAGAGGCTTTGCGCTTCTTGGGATCTTGGTCGTAAACATCCAATTTATGGGATTGAACAGCGACCAAGGGGCTCGTGGAGAGTGGACTCAAGGATTTGCCAATGGTGCTGCAACCCTTCTTATCGCAGCTCTCTTTACTGGAAAGTTCTATCTACTTTTTTCATTTCTCTTTGGCTACAGCTCAAGTTATGTAATCAGAAACGATAGAGCCAACAGGCCTCGTTGGATTAAACGTTGCATTGTTCTCATAGTTTTTGGAGCACTTCACTTTACATTTCTTTGGCATGGGGACATCATCTTTCTTTACGGGCTTTTTGGCTTACTACTTACCTTTTTCTTCTTTAGGGCAGAGAAAACACTCAAGATTTGGTTCCGAATCATATTTTCTACTTCTACTATTTTTATCGTCCTCATTGGTGCATTGACCTTTATCTCTGAGTTCTTATTGGAGGAGGATCTTGGTACGAGCACAGTATCGACTCTTGATGAGATTCTTCAGGGTGGAACTTTCCTGGAGTCAATACCCGCACGGTTAGAAGTCTGGCTACTTAGCATTTCTGCAGGGATATTTCTTCAAGGTGGTTTGGCATTTGCAGCCTTCTTGCTTGGCGTGCGATTGGCACGCTCCAGTTTCCTATCGTCACCTCTAGATAAAGCTGCAAATTTAAAATTAATGAAAAAAGGTTTATTTCTTGGATTACCAATTCAAATTATTGCTGCAGTGATTCTTCTACGAAATGAGCAAGCGGCTGAGCCTTCCGAAAGCATCTACCTCATCTCACTTTTTGTCTCTTTTGTGACAGCTCCACTGCTTTCAATGTTTTATGTAGGACTAATTCGTAAGTTGGTCGAGGAGCGACCACGCCTAGTTTTATGGATGAAGCCAGCCGGAAAGATGTCATTGACTATCTATATTTCGCAATCAGTAATCACTTCGCTGATCTTTGGCCCTTGGGGTTTGGGTTTATTCCAAGATTTGCAAACCTGGCAGGTATTTATCCTTGCATTTGGAATTTGGCTACTTCTTTCTTACTTTGCAGCACAGTGGCTAAAGAGGTTCGAACAGGGACCTCTCGAAAAATTAGTCAGCTCACTCACTAGAAATCGATAGGAGCATCAATAAATGGCATGGTTAGCAGTTATCACGGCAGGAGTGCTTGAAGTGGGTTTCGCGACGATGCTTAAGCTCTCAAACAATTTTACGAAAACTTGGCCAAGTATTGGGTTCTTGATTTTTGCTTCGGGCAGCTTTTCTTTACTCGCATGGTCCCTAAAGGTATTACCGATAGGAACGGCTTACGCCGTTTGGACGGGTATCGGCGCTGCTGGAACTGCAATCTTGGGAATGATCTTCTTCAAAGATCCAGTGTCCATAGCGCGAATCACAGCAATCGCATTCATTATCACGGGAGTAATTCTCCTGAATTTTTCAAGTACTAACCATTAAATTTGGAAAATGCTCGCTGAAGGAGCTTTTCTCCTTTCTAGTAAGGTAATCTGCCCACTATGGCCTGGTTCCTACTTTCAATTGCAATTGTTGCTGAGATAGCTGGAACGCTATTTCTGAAAGCTAGCGACGGGCTGAGCAAACTTTGGCCATCAATTGGTGTGGCAGTTGGTTATGTAATCGCCTTCTCACTCATGGCTATTTCCCTTAAGAAACTCGAAGTGGGTATTACCTATGCCATCTGGTCTGGGGTGGGAATTATGGGAGCTGCCATTGGTGGGGCAATTTTCTTTGATCAGCAACTTTCCAGATTAAACATTATTGGTATGGCAATCATCATTGTTGGCGTAGTAGTAATGAACCTAGGCGGAGTTGGTCACTGAGCCCAAATAGCATCATGGACGTATTGAGCTAAACCCTTTACACGCCCGTCGTAGTACTCCTTAAATCGTGGGTCTTCTACATACATCACTGCCAAGTTCTTTTGCATCTCAACTGAGCAGTCATAAAACCATTTCGTAATTGCGGCCCGATGAGCAATGACAGCCTCTTGAGTCTTGGGGGAGTCAATGGCAAGGCTGTTGCCGAAGGCATAAACAAATAACTCAGTTGCAGCTTCTTGATCTACTTTTGCTGCAGCAAAGTCTTCCTTTGAGTATTTAGAGGTTTTGGACGTTGATTGGCGATAGGCATCAGTATCGCCCCACCGTGCTTGAACTTCTTCCTCATACAGACTCATGAGTAAATCCTACTCAATCAAGGCCATATACCTGAGCTGCTACTTAATAATCTATAATCATGCAATGAAATTTCTAGTCTCAGTCATTGATAGCCAGACACGTTCGCCCCACACACCGCAAGAGATTAAAGCTATTGATGATTTCAATGACAAGCTCTCTGCCCACGGCCAGCGCATCTTTGCTGGCGGTTTAGATTCACCTGCTTCTGCAATAGTTTTTGATAATCGTAATGGCGCAAACAAAAGTAGCGAAGGACCATTTATTTCATCCGATGAGTTCTTTAGTGGCTTTTGGATCATTGAAGCAGAGTCAATGGAGATTGCTAAGGAACTTGCTGCAGAAGGCTCTAGGAGTTGTAATAGAAAAGTGGAGCTACGCCCATTACTGGGTTGATTTCTATTTCTTACTCACAATCCAGCGCTTAAACTCACCACTGCTAAATTCATAGATATCTACAGGACCTCTGCCATAGATGGCAGTGAAATCTTTTCCACCGCTGTAGCGCATTGATCCCAACAAAATTACATAGGGAATTCCTGTGCCAGGAGCTCTTATTCCTCTAAGAACTTCTTTGCTCCAAGGATTCTGGGCGCTAGTCACGCAAACAAGAGAATCGACATCAGCGGTTGGATTTGAGTGCAATCCACCGAGTTTTTCCCAAGCAGAGAGTTGTAAAACTAACTCCGTTTGCGTCTTGTGCACCTTAGCCATGTGCTTATTTTATCAATGATTAAGCCTCGGATGTCGGGTAGTTAGGTATCTCAATCACAATCAGCTTTCCAAGATAGGCTTAAGTAATGTCGATGCCAGCTATGACCAATCGTGAAGCGATTCGAGTCGGGCTACCTATCTTCATCACAGCAATCAATATGCGGGCTGGATTAACGATTATGAGCCCGCTCTATCCCATTCTTAAAGAGCAGTACAACCTGAGCTCTTTCCAACTCTCCTTTTTAACTTCTCTTTCAGTTCTTTGTTTTGCAGGAAGTGCTTTCTTGATGCCACTTGTGGGCAAGATTGGCGGAACCAACAAAGTAATTGCCTGGACTTTGTCGGTCTTATCAGTTGCCATTTTCCTTAGAACTGTTGGTAATGTGCCCATGCTATTTATCTCATCTATAACAGTGGGCATTGCCATTGCTGTTCTTAACTTCTCTTTGCCCGTGTGGGTGAAGGAGAACGCCCCTGATCACTCAGGGCTCTTAACTGGAATTTATATAACAATCATGGGCACATTTGCCGCTCTCTCTGTGGCAGTAGCTGTGCCACTTGCGCAGGCAAGTGCATGGGGCTGGCGCTTATCGATGATGCCTTGGTTAGTCATTGGTGTGATTTCATCTGGCTGGTGGTTACTGAAGATTTCAAAATCTAAGGAATCTGGGCACATGGAAGTGAGCTCAAAGTTTCATAAGGCTCTTTTTAGAAAATCAGGCGCGTGGAGCATTTCAATCTTCTTTGGTCTGCAATCCATGCTTTTCTATGGCACAGCAACATGGCTACCAACAATCTTGGTTTCTAAGGGTTACACCCTTAGCCATGCTGGTTTAGTTGTCTCTATTACTGGTTTTCTCGGCTCTGCTATTGGCATTGCAGCCCCGCACTATGCATCCAAATTAAAGAACATGCGCATGTTCTTATTCTGGATGGGCATCATGGTTGCACTTAGTTTTGCTGCGCTGATATTTGATAGTGGTTGGCGATTAATTATCTGGCTACTTATCTCTAATGTCGGACTCTCAGTCACTTTTCCTCTCTCTCTTTTACTCACAGTTACACGCAGTATTGATGCAGGGGAGACTCGATCACTTTCCATCATGGCTCAATCCATTGGTTATCTCATGGCCGCCTTTGCTCCTGGAATCGTTGGAGCAATCTTTGATTCAACCTTGAGTTGGAGCGCAGCATTGCTCGTGCCCGTTGCACTTGGAATTGCCCTTGCTGTGGTTGGCTACTATGCAGGAAAAGCCGAAAAGATAGAGATATAAGGGTTATAGAAAGCTTGGCCAGTTACCATTGAGCATTAACTGCGGGATGAAAAGGTGTTCACTTTGTTTGAATCAATAGTTCTGGGGATCGTTCAAGGTCTGACAGAGTTTCTACCTATTTCATCTAGTGCCCACCAGCGAATTGTTGGAGAGTTCTTTAGCAATGCTCAAGATCCAGGTGCCCGCTTCACAGCAATTACCCAAATTGGCACAGAGCTAGCCGTTCTCATCTTCTTTAGAAATGACATCAAAAACATTCTTCTAGCTTGGTTTAATCAAGCTGTAATGCGCAAGGATTTAACGTCAGATCAAAAGCCATTAGCTCGCATGGGCTGGCTTATTATCATTGGTAGTTTGCCGATAGGCATTCTGGGTTATTTTGGTAGAGACATCATTACTAATGATTTCCGCTCACTTTGGCTCATTGCTTCAACCTTGATTATCTTCGGTGTGATTCTTGGTTTAGCCGATCACTATGGAAAGAAAGAGAAAGGCTTGAGTGAACTCAACGTTAAACACGGCATTCTTTACGGACTAGCCCAATCACTTGCTCTGATCCCAGGTGTTTCTCGTTCTGGTGCAACGATTGCGATGGGCCGCTACCTCGGTTACACCCGCGAAGCTGCGCTGCGCTATTCATTCCTCTTAGCTCTGCCAGCAGTCTTTGGCAGTGGCTTCTATCAACTCAAAGATGCTTTTGGTTCAGATGCTTCTAATGTTTTCACCCTGCCACAGACCTTTATTGCAACCGCAATTGCCTTTGTTGTTGGCTACGCCGTTATTGCCTGGCTACTCAAGTTTGTAACAACTAAGTCCTTTATGCCATTCATCATCTATAGAATTGCACTTGGAACTACAGTGTTAGTCCTGCTCGGCACAGGTGTCATTAATCCTTAAGCTATGAGCAAAAGGGGAGAGATTAACTTCCTGGGCTCACCGTAGACATATTGAAATCTTTAATAACTAGTGGTGGAACTGCCATATTAGACATATCGCCAGCCCATTCACGTGGTTGAGTCCATTCAGATGCACCAGCATGTGCGATGCGAGAGAGGGCTGAAACCGGTGAATCATTCCATCGGAAGTTATTGGTTGCACCAACTACTTCGCCGCCCTTAACGTGATAAACACCGTCACGAGTTAAGCCAGTAAGAAGTAGTGAGTTGGGATCAACCATGCGGATATACCAGAAGGTTGTAAGAAGAAGTCCGTTATCAACTTTCTTCACTAGGTCTTCCAGTGTTCCACTTGCTCCATCAACGCTCATGACAAGGTTCTCGCCAATTGGTGTGAAATCAAGGTTAGTCAGCTTTGCCGTTGCACGTGTTTGAACGAGAGATTGCAAAACACCATCTTTGAGCCAATCAACGCGCTTAATTGGTTGACCATTATCAAAGACAGATGAGAATGGTGAGCTCACAGCGGTTGCCACAAAGTTAGATGCTGGAAGTTGCTTGAAATCAGGATCGGTAAAGAACTGGAGTGAAACATTTGAAAGCTTCTCACCGATGCGAGTTCCGCCGCCCTTTTTAGAAAACACAGATTGACCTTCATGGGCATCACGAGCAGTTGATACCCACATCATGTAGGTGAAGAGATCTGCAACAGAACCTGAAGGCAAGATGGTGTCATAGCGACCTGCTGGAAGATCTACTTTTGTGCCCTGCCAGGTTAAGCGCTGGCGAATCTGTGCATCGATATTTGCAACAGAGACATCTTTAAAGTCACGAGTTTCAACACCAGCCCAAGTGGAGCGAGAGCGATCATGAGACTTTCCAGTCATCTCTACGCGACCAACTGGTGAATCCTTGCGCAAACGCAACCCACCCTTTGATCCAACCCAGGTTGTTTCATTGGTGTGTTCTGAATATCCAAAGAGTTCGATTTTATCTGCCACTGAGCGAGAGAACATGTCTCCTAACGCTGGAGCAAAAGTTGAAAATACTTCTGGTCCTGTTGGAACGTGAGCGCCTGACCAATCACCTATAGATACGTTTGTAGCAAGTGGTGCGTAGTCATCGGCTGGACCTGATGCCTTTGCTGCAGCAATTGCTTCTTCTAGAAGCTTTGGAACATCTGCAAGTGAGACATCTGTGCGTGTTACACCACCAGATGCCATGCCACCATCAACGGCCACAAATGCAACAACAGTAACGCTGCGCTCTTGGATAACACCATTAGTAGTTAATGTGCTGCCAGCCCAACGTAGGTTGGCTTGAGTTTTATCGCGCACAACAACAATGCAGTCATCGCAAGTTGCAGCCGATGTGATCTTTTCAATTAGATCTTGAGCAGAAATCATTTTCCAGCCTCCGCAACAGTATTGAGAATGTTTACTTTGTCGAAGATTGCCGCTGGGCAACCATGACTTACCGCTGCAATCTGACCTGGTTGGGCTTTACCGCAGTTAAAGGCACCGCCTAGAACATAAGTTGAAGGTCCACCAACAACCTTCATGGAGCCCCAGAAATCAGTCGTCGTTGCTTGGTAGGCAACATCTTTGAGTTGACCAACGATTTTGCCGTTCTTAACACGGTGGAACTGTTGACCAGTGAATTGGAAGTTATAGCGCTGCATATCAATAGACCAGGATTTATCACCCTTAATGATGATTCCATCTTCCATTGAAGCAACCATCTCGTCATAGGTTGGACCTGTTGGATTTGGTTGCAAAGAAACATTTGGCATGCGCTGAATTGGCACGTGAGCTGGAGAATCTGCAAAGGCGCAGCCATTGCTGCGATCGCGGTTAACGCGGGCAGCGATGCGGCGATCTAACTGATAGCCAACAAGAACTCCATCTTTAATGATGTCCCAGCGCTGGGCAGCAACACCTTCATCATCAAAGCCCACTGTGCTCAGGCCATGAGGTGTGGCGCGATCACCAGTGACATTCATCAGCTTTGAGCCATATTGGAGCGTATTTAACTTATCTGGTGTGGCAAAAGATGTTCCTGCATAGTTAGCTTCATAACCAATTGCTCGATCTAGTTCAGTTGCATGGCCAATTGACTCGTGAATTGTTAACCAAAGATTCGATGGATGAACTAATACGTCATAGCGACCAGGTTCAACTGAAGGAGCTGCAACTTTCTCGGCCAAAAGTGAAGGAAGTTCTGCAATCTCATCATCCCATTTCCAATGGGAGTTGCCCATCCACTCCCAGCCAAAGCCGGCAGGCTGTGCCAAGGTGCGCATGGATTCAAAGCCATGATCGCCAATAGAGATTGCTTCAATCTGAGTTTGAATGCGAACACGTTGCTGTGTGGTGCTGGTGCCATATGAATCGGCGTAGTGCTTTTGTTCTTTAACAAACATAGTATGAGCAGATGTGTGATTAACGTTTGCACTCTTGAGCAAGCGATTACTTAAATCTGCTAGGCGATCCTTCTTATCTGAATCAGAGACAGAGAAAGGATCGATTTCATAATCAGATACCCAGGTTTGGTTTGCATACACAGGCTCTGTCACAAGTGAAACCAACTCTGTTGAGAGTGGCTTTGATGTCTTAGCCATGGCAACTGCAGTTAATGCCAGCTTCTTGGCAACATCGACAGAGATTTCAGGAGATGAAGCAAAGCCCCACGCTCCATTGACGATAACTCGAACACCTAAACCGGCATTGGTCTCATCACTTTGTGTCTCAGGACGAGCATCACGCAGCGAGAGCAAACCATTGCGCGTGCGCTCAATGCGCACATCAACATGGGATGCACCGGCATCTTTTGCGGTGCTAATCGCGGCATCACTAACGGCTGCTAGTGGAAGGGCTAGGAAATCTGCATCAACGTTTTTATTCACCCCCGAACCTTATGATGAATAAGGTAGTTATGCATAGGTGGTGCTTCATAAGAGATTGATTTGCAGTCAGGTAGGATTGCCTTTACGATTAACTTGTTTAAGGGGAGTACCTCACTACAGCTACCTCGTCAATACGGTGTAAAAACCCGGGGCGCTGGCCGTTCACACGGTTAGGGAGACCTTGACCATGTTTTATCCATGGCTATCAAGGGAGAATTTTGTGCAGGTTTCAACACTCGTCTGGTCAATAACCGTAGGGCTAATTCTTGCTTTAATTTTAGTGGATCTATTCACCGCATCCCGAAAAGCCCATGATGTTAAGTTCAAAGAGGCTGTAGCAACAACATTGTTCTATGTCAGCATTTCAATTGGCTTTGGCCTTTGGGTCTGGTCCTACTTTGGTTCAACCTACGGAACTGAATTCTTCGCCGCCTACTTAGTCGAGTACTCACTTTCTATTGATAACTTGTTTATCTTCGTCATTATTTTGGCTCAGTTTGCTGTACCAAGCATTCATCACCAAAAAGTTCTACTCATTGGTGTGCTGCTCGCCCTTGTCTTAAGAGCCATCTTCATCTCCATCGGAGCAGTTGCAATATCTGCCTTCTCCTTTACCTTTGCAATATTTGGCGCAATCCTGATTTGGACAGGAATTGGACTGTTTAAGCATTGGGATGAAGATCCAGAACCAAATGATAATTTCTTGGTTCGTACTCTTAGAAAACGTATGTCTATGGTCAATGAGTACCATGGCTCAAAACTCTTTATAAAGGTCAGTGGTAAGCGCTTTGCAACACCAATGTTCTTGGTCATCATTGCAATTGGGTCAACAGACCTACTCTTTGCCCTGGATTCAATCCCAGCAACATTTGGTGTTACCTCTCAAACCTTCCTAGTTTTCACAGCTAACGCATTTGCACTCCTTGGTCTACGAGCCCTCTATTTCCTCATAAAGGGCCTGCTCGATAAGTTGATTTACCTCTCCCTAGGACTTTCGTTCATTTTGATTTTCATTGGAATTAAGCTCATGCTCACTTACGCCCATGAAATCTTTGATAGTGTTCCAAAGATTCCTACTCCAGTAAGTCTTGCTGTGATTGCGACAATTTTGTTAATTGCAACAATTGCTAGCTTGATTAAGAGTAAGCAGAGCCCTGAGATGAAGGCCCATCCTGGGCGTATTACTGATCACAAAGAAGAGGACAGTAAGTGAAGAAGAACTGGTTGCTCTTGCCCAAGGGCTTGAGAAAGATCATTGCTTTTTCTGTTGGCTCATTTTTGGTTCTAGCCGGCTTGGTTTTAATTGTTCTTCCAGGTCCTTTCACAATGCCCTTAGTAATTGCTGGATTTTTTGTTCTAGCCGTTGAGTTTGCTTGGGCCGAAAGGTTATTAGCAAAGGCTAAAGGTCATGCAAGCAAGATTGTGCCTAAGAAATACAAGAAGTAAGTAGGGCATAATTGCCACATGCCTCACTCCATCACATGCGTTGAATTAGACGCTGATGAATGGGCGCGGCTGCGAGATATTCGCTTAAGAGCTCTTCTTGATAGCCCACATGCATTTGGTGGTACTTATGAGAAAGAAAACCTGCTTGATGAACAACAATGGCGGTTAGATTTTGCAAAGCAAACTCACATCGTTGCTTCAGTAGATGGTGTTGATGCTGCCATGATGTTTGTGGAAAATCTTCAAGGTGATTTTGGTGCCACATGCTGGGTTGGTGGATGTTGGAGTGATCCTGATTTTCGAGGGATGGGCCTGATGCGCGCCATGTTTGAATTCTTAGATAAGCAAGCAGATTCGCGAAATTGGTCAGTACAAGGCCTTGGTGTGTGGACAGATAACAATGCAGCGATCGCGGCTTATGAAAAATTAGGTTTTATTGAAATGGGTGGACCCCAAGCGAGCACGCGTCAGCCCGGAAAGTTTTATCAGCGAATGATTAGAAAAACAGTTTCAGCTTAAATCTCTGAGACTTGATATTTAGCTTTTGCTAACCATGCTGGGTTTATCTCAACACCCCAGCCTGGGCCCTGTGGAATCTGTACTTTTCCACCTTCAATTGCAAAAGGATTTCCTAGAAAGAGATCTTTTTGCCATGGGTAATATTCAAAGCCCTCAATTGAAAACTCTAGATATTTTCCTGGGTTAGGAATTGCTCCAAGAAGGTGCATTGTGCAGATAGTTACCAAAGAGAGGTTGGCACTATGAGGAGTAATCGGCATTCCTGCCTTCTTTGCCATCTCAACAACTTTTAACGTTCTCCAGATTCCACCCATATACATAATGTCTGGCTGCAAAACATCCACAGCACGCATATCAATCATTCTCTGCCAGGTGACTAGATCCCAATCTTGCTCACCACCAGTTACATCAATATTTAGTGCATCAGTTACTTGCTTGGTTTCTTCGAGCTCCCAGTACTTGCAAGGCTCTTCAAAGTGACCAATGCCTTCTGCCTCTAAAAGCGCACCAACTTCAATTGCGCGCTTAGGAGAAAATCCACTATTGCCATCTACTAACTTTGAGATTCCATCACCAAGTGCGCGAGAGACCACAGGAACAACTTCTTCTGTGCGCCCAGGCCACTCATCAATATCATTTCCACACTCTGCGCCAACGCGCCACTTAAATGCATCAAATCCAAACTCATCACGTAGCTTTACTAAGCGCTCTGCTTCATCCTTTGGTGTGATGTCACGGCGCATTGAAGATGCGTAGGTGCGAAGCTTCTTGGCAGTGCCACCCAATAGTTCAACAACAGGTTTGCCTTCAACCTTGCCACGCAAATCCCATAACGCGGTGTCTAAACCAGCATTGGCCCGAGCGCGGTAGCTTCCTGGAAATTTATGTTCACGGGCTTCAACTAAAGTAACTAGTGCTCCAATATCTGATGCATCTTTACCTAATACCCATGGTGCTACTTGGCGATGAAAAACCTGGGCAGTGATATCTGAGTGATAGTTAGAGGTTTGTCCCCAACCGATGTGACCATCAGATGTTGTTACCTTAACAAAGCAGACAAACTCATCAGTGAAAGTCTCTAGCTTTGTAATTGATCCAAAGATCATCCAGCTGCCTTCACAAAGACTGGCATATCTAGAAGTGAAACAGAGACAGTTGCACCTGCACCGATGCCAGCAGCATCAGAGCTTGGAAGCTGGGCTGTGACTTTAGTTCCATCATTCATAGTGATATTCAAGCGGCATGATGCTCCAAGAAAGCTTGCCGCAGCAACAGTTGCATTGCCTGACTTGCTGGCAACAACATCAACGCTCTCTGGTCGCACGAGTGCGATACCAGTTCCAGAAGTTACAGAGCCTGGCAGAGTTTTAACTACGCTTCCTAGAACTTCAATTGAGCCGCCAGAGACCTTGCCAGAGATTGGATTGGTTAGACCAACGAACTCAGCAACAAAGGAAGTCTTTGGGCGGTCATAGAGCTCTGATGGGGCAGCGATTTGTTCTAGCTGACCATTGCGCATAACTCCCACGCGATCAGCAATGCTGAGCGCTTCTTCTTGATCGTGGGTAACAAAGAGGGTTGTGGTTCCAAGTTCTATTTGAATACGGCGGATTTCTTCACGCAACTGCGTGCGAACCTTGGCATCAAGTGCTGACAGCGGCTCATCTAGCAGTAGTACCTTTGGTGAAATCGCAAGTGCGCGGGCCAGCGCAATGCGCTGTTGCTGTCCACCAGAGAGCTGATATGGATAGTGATTTGCGTGGGTTGATAGACCAACTAACTCTAAAAGTTCAGCTGAGCGTTCTTTACGCTTTTGGCTTGAAACCTTATGTGTGCGTAGTTTTAAACCATACTCAACATTTTCGCGCGCAGTCATATGTGGAAAGAGTGAATAGGCCTGGAAAACCATTCCCATTCCACGCTTACTAGCACTCTGGAAAGTTACATCTTTGCCATCAACTAGGAGCTGACCACGATCTAACTCTTGCAAGCCAGCAAGGGCTCGCAGCGCAGTTGTCTTGCCACAACCTGAAGGGCCTAATAGTGCGACGAGTTCACCTTGTGCGATGTCCAAACTCAGACCATCAAGTGCCTTGACCTTTCCAAAGTACTTGGCAAGGTCAACTAGTTGTACATATGTTGATGAGCTCAACGTATGGCTCCTTCTCTATTAGGCGACGTCAACATCAAGAACAGCCCCTTGACGTTTTTTATTTGGGATGAGCAGCAGAAGTACGAGAACGAATAGCAATGAGGCAACAGAGACCGCAACTGCAACTTGTCCATCTGTACGTCCGATTTGAGCGATAACTACTTGGAAAGTCTTGAAATTTAGAATGTTTGAAATCGTAAATTCACCCAGCACAAGGGCGATGGCGATGAATGAACCATTGATGATTCCAGTTTTAATCGTTGGCATGATGATTCCGAAGATCACTCGCGAAATTCCGGCACCTAAGGTCGTTGCAGCTTCAGCCAAGGTGTGAATATCAACGGCATCAAGGGCTGCTGAGAGTGAGCGATATGTGTAAGGGAGAATAAGCATGGAATACACACCAGCCAGAGTGATAGGGGATTCACTCAGATTGATAGAAATCCAACGGTATAGCGGCGCAATTCCTACAACGATAACGATGGCAGGAATGGCTAGAGGAATGAGACAAAGAAGTTCAAATGGGCGGCGAAGTAGAGGTAACTTCAACTGCACCCAAATCGCTGTTGGTACAACTAAGAAGAGGATGATCGCCATGACGATAAGTGCGGTGATGAGTGAGCGTGTCACAGCCTCAAAGAGAGCCTCTTGAGTTCCGATGACTTTCCAAGCTCGCAATGAGCGACCAGCATTTTCAAAACCATACGGCTTAGTTGAAAAATCCAACATCGCATAGAGAGGGACTAAAAGATAAAAACCGACAACTGTAATGATTGACCAGCGCCAGATTTTCACACCCATTTTCTGCTTCATCGACGTTGCTCCCACTTACTCACGTTGCGACGAAGTAGTGCATACAAAGTCATTGCAATGATGACGACTATGACCATAAAGAGTGATAAAACCTTTGCTTCAGCAGGATTTGATCCACCAGTCTCACTGGTTAGCGCTGTGGCGATCTGAAGAGGAGTGAGGAAATCTGCGAGGTTAATCAAGATACTTGCAGTGGCATAGGCTGAAAAAGAGTTAACGAAGAGAAGAAGGGCTGCTCCTGCAAAAGAAGGGGTCAGAATTGGGATTCCAACGCGAATCCAGTACTCGTAGTACTTACCGCCAAGAGCATCAGAGGCTTCACGCCACTGGGGTTGTAAGTTTTCTAGAGTAGGCAGAAATACCAGAACCATCAAAGGAATCTGGAAAAAGGTATAGAGAACGGCCAAACCATTCATGCTGTAAAGCCAGCTGGCATCGGCAAGAAAAGAAGTTGGTAAGAACTGTGTAGCAAAAGTTAAGACTAAGCCGTTAAAGCCAAAGGTTGCTAGAAAAGCAAAGACAAGCATGACGCCACCGAACTGGGCCAACACGCTGCTGAGTGCTACTGAAACCTTGTAGAAGACTCCACCTTGCTTACCTGTTGCGATTGCCCAAGCAAAGAGGCCACCCAAAATCGCACCGATAATCGCTGTCTTTATGGAGATTTCAAGCGAGTTACCAAAGGCGCCTCTAGCAATAGGAGAGTTAAAAACTGCCTTAATTTCAGCCGTACTTGTAACGCCGTAATTATCTTTGAACGCTCCCGACATAACATTCCATGTTGGGTAAAGAAGGAAGACACCTGAAAAAAGTAGAAAAGGGAGTGCGCCTAAATATGCACTCTTACTGCGCCAATACCGAGAACCGGTCCTGCCAGTGGCAGAACCGGTTCTCTTGTATTGAAGCTGTGTCAATGAATTGACGTTTCTACTTAGTTAGTTCCTACAGCTGCAGGCCATGCAGTCTTTAGGTATGCACGAGCAGCAGCGGTCTGAGCAGGTGTTGCTGCTTCTGCAACAATCTTGCTCTTACCAATTGATGCCTTGGCAGCAGCAGTTGCGCGGTTGGTCTTTAGTAGGTGCACCCAAAGAGTTGGAGTTGCTCCACCTTGTGCCCAAACATCAGCACCGATTTCACCAAGTGTGTATTCCATCCATAGACGAGCACATGCTGGATGTGGTGCCCATGCTGAAATTGCGCTGTTGTACGTAGAACCTACTGAAGCAGGTGTGAACATCTTCCAGACTTTACCAATTTTCGCAAACTCCTTAACAACGCCTGCCTGTAGGTAGCCGTTATCGATCACAACTGGTGTTTGACCAGATGCAATTGTTGCCTGTGTTGGGTTTACGTTGATGAAGTTACCTGCATCTTTTAACTTCTTGAAGAATGCAACACCCTTTGAAACATCGTCAAATGTTCCGCCAAGTGCCTTATTAATCATGTAGATACCATTCATCGCAGCTGATGAACCTAGTGGATCTCCGTTAAGAGCAATCTTGCCCTTGAACTTTGGATCTAGTAGATCATCGAGCTTTGTAATTGTTCCAAGAGTTCCGCTGTATCCAATAGTCATTGTTCCTGTGTAGTTAGGTGTGATTTGACCAGTTGGATCAACTGTCTTTGCACCTGTGAGATTGTTCCAAGTTCTAACCTTGTATGGAGCATAAGTTCCTGTGTTGAGATACTTCACGGCAACAGCTAGACCAAGATCGAAAACATCTGGTGAGCGCTTTGTGCCCTTGTTTGTTACAGCTGCATCAATTTCTTCTTGAGATGAACCTTCTGGGTTTGCCTCATCGATTTTGACTCCGTAACGCTTCTTGAAGCCATCAATCATGTCGCCGTAGTTTGCCCAGTAAAGAGGCAAAGCGATTACGTTGAGTTGTCCTTCTTTACGGCACTCAGCTTCAAGACCAGCGAGACCGCCAGCTTGACCAGCACTTGTTACCTTAGAGAAGTCACGAGCTGCATTAGCTGGTGAGCTTTGAATCACTGGGATCGCTAGTGCAACAACAAGTGCTGCAGCTACTGATCCGCTAGTTAGTTTTGAAAACTTCACTGCGTTCCTCCTAGTTGTAAGTGGTATGTGTTTTGTCATACATCCTTACCTCTTGCACTACACGTGTTGAGGGCAAGCGGTCTGGAATTTTGTACTTACGTAAAACGAATTAGTCGAAGACCAATACGTTTCGCGCCCCCTCCCCAGCCCTTAAACGATCAAAGGCTGAGTTAAGACCCTCTAAACCTATCCGCTCAGATATGAGCTCGTCTAGGAATAGTTCGCCATTTAGATAACTTTTTACTAACGCTGGTACATCTTTTCTCAGGTTTGCTGAGCCAAAGTAGCAGCCCTTAATCGACTGTTCATTGACAAAAGGGCCGGCATCAAGGGTGATGGTGGCGCCATTTTTCATTAGGCCCACCAAAATCAGGGTTCCATCCACTCCGACGGTGCCCCAAGCCTGCTGAATGGTGCTCTCACGACCGAGTGCTTCAAAGGCATAGTCAACGCCGCCACAGATTTCCTTCACCATCGCCACTGGATCACTAGTTGCTCCATTGATGACGTGAGTAGCTCCCACCTTTTTAGCTAAATCTAGTTTTTCCTGTGTTACATCAACGGCAATAATTGTCGTTGCACCGGCCATGCGAGCACCCTGCACAATATTTAATCCAACGCCTCCGCAACCAAAGATTGCAACAGTTGAACCTGGCTTAACTTTGGCAGTATTTATCACTGCGCCATAGCCAGTGAGCACTGCGCAGCTAATAAGGGCTGCGCGATCAAGTGGCATCTCCTTAGGAATAACAACTGCGCCAGAAACCGGCACAACAACATATTCGGCAAAAGAGGCAACAGTTAAAAAGTGATTGAGCTTTTCACCATTTTGTGAAAGGCGTGATGTGCCATCAAATAGTCCGCCAACTGACATGGCATTACCTGCAGTTGAACAATAGTTGGGACGCCCACTCTTGCAATACTCACATGTTCCACAGCTAGGAACGATGGACATAATCACGTGATCGCCAGCAACAACTCCAGTTACATCAGGACCAACTTCGACTACAACACCAGCTGCTTCATGGCCGATAACTGCAGGAAATGGAACAAGTTTGCGCTTTCCATCGACAGCGTTTAAATCACTTGCGCACAATCCACTTGCCGCAACCTTTACAAGGAGTTCACCAGATTTTGGCTTATCAAGTTCTACTTCACGAACTTCAAATTTTGAACCAATGCCATCTAGAACTGCTGCCTTCATTTTCACTCTCAAACCCCTTAGAAATATAGCCTTTCGCCAATAGGCCAAAGACTAGTCCCCGCCTATATGCCAATGCCACAGATTGCGCTAACCTAAATCTCACAGTTCACGCAAATGTAAGGAGCGGTTCACATGGTGCAACGGATTCAATCTGTTGAGCGTGCGCTCGCCATGCTTGATATTTTGGCTAAATCACCACGGCCCCAAACAATTCCAGAGCTTGCTAAAACTATGGAGATTAATCGCGCAACTGCGTGGCGCTTGATAAACACTTTGCTTGAATTTGAATTAGTTGAAAAAGATGATGAATCAGGGCGATTCACAGTTGGGAGCGGCGCATTTAAGTTAGCTGCTTCAACGCAAACAAATCTCATGAGTCGAAAAGCACGGCCAGTACTAGAGCGAATCTCAGCTCTTTTTGGGGCGAGTGCATTTCTTGAAATCGCGGCTCGTGGTGAACTAATCGTTCTTGATCAAATACGAATGGATTTACCAGAAGAAGTTGATTTAGCAGGAATGCACATACCACTCAATTGCGGATCAGTGGGCAAACTTTATTTAGCATCACTATCAGATGCCTTACTTGAAAAGTATTTAGCATCTCCCTTAGCAGCACTTACTGATTACACAATCACAGATCCCAATGAACTTCGAACTGAAGTTTTGCAAGCCCGTATTTCTGGAGTTGCATACAACTATAAAGAGCACACCGAGCAATGGTGTGGAATTTCAGCATCTATCCGTGCCCGTGATGGAAGATTTATTGCTTATCTCAATGTAACTTTGCCAACACAAACAACTACTCGGGAGCAATTGATATCGCTTACGCCTGAGTTAATTGCAGCAGCTCAAGAGATCACTGCTCTTATTGCCTAAGTTAGGCCATCGCCTCATATGCAGGCAGAGTCAGAAACTCTAAGTAGTCATCATTAACTGAGGTCTCGATAAACATCTTTTGAGCTTGCGTGTAGTCAGTTGATTGGGGCAGTTTTGAAACCTCTTCATCGGCCAACTGCTTCACATAGCTAGCGCTGACTAGCTCACCGTTCACTAGCCTGACTTCGTTATGAATCCATTGCCAGATCTGTGAGCGTGAAATCTCAGCTGTGGCTGCATCTTCCATCAGGTTAAAGATTGCAACAGCGCCAGAGCCAGCCAACCAACGCTCAAGATATTGAATTGCAACACTGATGTTATTGCGAAGTCCTGCCTCAGTGACGGTGCCAGGTGTGGCTTTGATATCAAGTAATTGGGCTGCCGAAACTGAAATCTCTGACTTTGTCTTTTCCTTTTGATTAGGACGATCACCTAGAACCTTCGTGAACTGCTCTCTACACAGTTCCACCATTCCTGGATGGGCAACCCACGAGCCATCAAAGCCATCATTTGCCTCGCGCGTTTTATCTGCAGCCACCTTCTCAAATGCAGTTGCATTTATTGCTGGGTCAGAACTTGGTATGAATGCTGCCATTCCACCAATTGCATGTGCGCCTCTGGAGTGACAGGTTTTCACAAGTAGTTCGGTATATGCACGCATAAAGGGCGCAGTCATTGCAACGCTATTTCTATCTGGCAATACAAAATCAGCACCGCGCAAGCGATAGTTTTTAATGACACTAAAGAGGTAGTCCCAGCGTCCTGCATTTAATCCTGCTGCGTGATCTTTAAGTTCAAAGAGAATTTCTTCCATCTCAAAAGCTGCAGGCAAAGTTTCAATCAGAGCTGTTGCTCTAATGGTGCCGCGTGCAATGTTTAAGAAATCTTGCGCAATATTGAATGCTTCATTCCACATACGAGCTTCAAGGTGGGACTCCATTTTGGCAAGATAGAAATAGGGACCATGTCCACGAGCAATCTGTAATTTGGCACAAGCGATCATGTATAAAGCAAAATCAGCGAATGAGCCTGATGTTATTTCACCGTCAACAAGAATGTGTTTTTCCGGCAAGTGAAAGCCACGGGGGCGAACAACAATTGTTGCCAATTCACTATCGGGGCGTAGTTCATATCTCTTGCCAGTTTCATTAGTGAAATCAATTGTACGAGTAATTGCATCCAACAAATTGAGTTGACCATTTATAACATTTTCCCAAAGAGGGGTATTTGAATCCTCTAAATCTGCTAACCAGACCTTTGCCCCAGAGTTAAGGGCGTTAATCGTCATTTTTCGCTCAGTAGGACCAGTGATCTCTACGCGGCGATCATTTAAACCCGGCGCTGCCGGTGCAACCTCCCAGCCTTTATCCTCACGAATAGCTTTGGTTTGGGCCAGGAAATCAAAGTCTTTACCATCTGCAATCTGCTGCATGCGCACTTTGCGTGTAGCTAAGAGTTCTAGGCGGCGCGGATTGAGTGTGCGGTGCAGCAGTGCAATGAGGTCGAGTGCTTGCTGAGTCAGAATCTCTTCTGAGCGTGGAACTACATTGCCAGTTATTTCAACGCCAGGCATTTAATTCAGATCAACCCACGTTGTTTTTAACGCACTGTATGCATCTAGTGCATGCAATGACTTGTCTCTTCCATTACCTGAGGCACCAAAGCCTCCGAATGGAGTTATCACATCGAGCATGTCGAAAGTGTTAACCCAAACAGTTCCAGCACGTAGCTTGCGTGCAAACTTATGTGCGCGGGCAACATTATTAGTCCACACCGATGCAGCTAATCCGTATTCAGTTCCATTTGCTAATTGCAAAGCTTCAGCTTCATCTTTTGCATCAATTGCAACTAGCACTGGACCAAAGATTTCCTCTTGGGCAAGACGTGAGTCAGGCTTGACGTTATCAATTAATGTTGGCTTGATAAGCAGATCTTTTCCGGAAGTCTTTTGACCGCCAAAGATTAGCTTTTCACCATCTTGGCCAATGAGATCAAGGTAGGCGTTAACGCGATCGCGTTGTAGTTCAGAGACAAGTCCAGCCATTTGCGTAGTTGGATCAAATTGATTTCCAACAACAAAGCTTTCAAGGAACTTATGTAGATGTGCAAAGAGCTCTTCTTTTACGCCTTTTTCAACAATGATTCGAGATCCTGCATTACAAGTCTGACCTGCGTTGTAATAGATAGCCCAAGCAATAGTTGATGCAGCAGTTTCTAAGTCGGTGCAGTCATTGAGAACAACTTGAGGGCTCTTTCCACCAAGTTCAAGTGAAACCTGTTTCATATTTGATTCAGCGGCGTATTGCATCATCTTTCGACCAGTAGGTCCGCTTCCTGTGAATGCAATCTTTGCAACATCCATGTGGCGGGCAAGTGCCTGACCAGCCTCTGATCCAAGACCTGGAACCACATTAAAGACACCTGCAGGCAATCCTGCAGCGATTGCTAGTTCAGCCATCTTGAGGGCACTCAATGAAGAGTTTTCTGCAGGTTTAACAACAATGCTGTTACCCATAGCCAAGGCAGGTCCTAATTTCCAACTTGTAATCATCATTGGATAGTTCCAAGGAACAACTGCGCCAATAACACCTAGGGGTTCGCGTGTAACCATGGCAAGTGCGTTGCGTGGTGCCGGTGCAATTTCATCGTATGTCTTATCAATTGTTTCGCCATACCACTGGATCACTCGAGCAGAGTTAGGTGCATCCACACTGAGTGCATCTGCAATGGGACGGCCTGTGTCGATTGCTTCAAGTAAAGCTAATTCTTCTCGGTGCTCATTGAGAAGTTGTGCCCAGCGCAACATAATCGCCTTTTTATCGCGTGGATTCATCTCACTCCACACACCGGAGTCATATGCCTTTTTAGCTGATGCAACTGCTCGATTGATATCTTCGGTATCACCAGATGCAACGTTACAAATTAAATGTCCATCGCTAGGAGAGAAGTTTTCAAAGGTTTTACCACTGGCTGCATCAACGAATTTTCCATCGATGAAAATCTGCGATTGTGGTTTGAGATCAAGTGCGCGTTTTTGCCAAGTTTGAGTATCAGACATGTCGCTGATGTTATCGGCTCAAGGTGAACAAATCATGGCCATACCCGTTGCACATAGTGCAACACAGGCTTAATTCTTGACGGTTCGATAGGTTATGAGAGAAGGGTCTGTGGCATAAGCGATGCGCACACCAGCTGCCTTGGTTGTTGCCAGACCTTCAAGAATCTGTGCAGTTAAAACTTCACCTGGTGCAACTACTGCAACACCTGGGGGATAGGGGGCGATTAAGTCAGCTGAAATGCGCCCAACACAATCTTTGGCTGCAACCATTTCGGTATCTGCAAAGTAAGCATCGCGCATTGAGATTGCAACTGTTGGCACTACTGACCAGCTCAGCGATGTTGCCGTTGGGCGAGGTGAAGATTGGAGAGATTTGAGAATTGAGACTAGAACATCGGCTAAGTGATCAAACTCCTGGGTTGAATCAGCCAGAGTTGCAATGAAAACAACAGTGTCACTATCTGCCATCTCAACGCGGATGCCCTGTGCTTGTAATTTCTTCTCAATCTCAACTCCAGAAGAACCTAATTGGTTAGCTCGCAGAACAATTTTGGCTGGATCAAAGCGGCCCAGGGCAAAATCACTAGGGTTTAAAAAGATGGGCAAATCGAAATTTGTTTGGACAGAGCTCTTAAAAGCATTTACGTTACTGACTAATTGTGAGATTAATGCATCTCCGCGAGTTTGAAGTAGGGCACGACAGCCATCAATAGATGCAAGCGGTGCACCGGCGGGTGAAGTGGTGTGAGTAGTTTCAAAACTTTGTTCAATACGATCAAGGTTAAGCAACTTGCCTTGGGCAAGAAGTAACGCTGAGGCGCTGTATCCAGGAAGTGCTTTGTGAACACTAGTAATGAGTGCATCAGCACCCAACTGCAAGCAATGCTGAGGCGTTAATGGTGAGAAACCAAAGTGGCCACCCCATGCAGCATCCACGATGACTGGAATTGAATGAGAATGTGCACTTTTAACAAGTGCTGACAGATCAGACAAAGTGCCTAGATAACCTGGTTCAGTTAATAGCAGCGCAATTGGTTTTTGATTAATGACTTTTTCAAACTCAGTTACTGAAATACCGATTGGCACACCAGTTGCTGCATCAATCTCAGGTGATAACCAGATGGGTTCTAGTCCTGCTAAAACAAGTGCGCTAAGAATTGAACGGTGCGCTGTGCGCGAGAGTGCAACTTTGTCTCCTGGTTTTCCTAGCGCCAAAATCATTGCTTGATTGGCATGTGTTGATCCACCAGTTGAAAAGCGAGCAAAGTCGGCCTTCCATAATGTGGCAGCTAACGCTTCAGCTTTCTTTAATGTCTGGTTGGTTAGTTTGATCTCATCGAGGCCGCCGTATAAAGGTGTGTCACCATCAACAACCACCCCTAAGCCAGCATCTAGGCGTGAGGCCCTTTGCTTGTGACCTGGGATTGTGAAAGGTGTGCGCTTGGTTTCAAAGTAAGAGAGGTAGGCATCTAGAAGCGGTGCCGAATCTCTCAGTGAACTCATAGCACCAAGGGTAACTACTAGGTCCCCTGATCGGAAATAAGGCCTTAGACTTTTCCCATGACCACACTTACTAATCTGACTCAAGAACGTCGTTTGGTTACCGCTATTCCGGGACCAAAATCTACTGAGGCGCTTAAGCGCCGCACGGAAGCGACTTCTGGCGGATTGGGTATGGCAATTCCAGTTGTGATTGAACGTGCAAGTGATGCAATCTTGCTCGATATCGATGGCAACCAGATTATTGATTTAGGTTCAGGAATTGGCGTTACAAACGTTGGTAATGCTGCGCAACGAGTCGTTGATCGCGTAATCGAACAGGTGCAAGCATTCACACACACCTGTTTCACCGTTGCTCCTTATATGAACTACATCGAAGTATGCGAAAAGCTCAATGCAATGACTCCTGGTTCACATAAGAAGAAATCACTCCTTGTTAACTCAGGTGCTGAAGCAGTTGAAAACGCCGTAAAGATTGCGCGCCACTACACAAAGCGTCCAGCAATTGTTGTTTTCGAACACAGCTATCACGGCCGTACTAATTTAACTATGGCGCTGACTGCAAAGAACATGCCATACAAAGAGGGCTTTGGTCCTTTTGCTCCTGAGATTTATCGCGTGCCAATGCCTTATTCATTTCATTGGGTGGGCGATCAAGCAACGATTACTGAAGATGCTATCGACATGGTCACACACAAAATTGATAAAGAAATCGGAGCACATAACGTTGCTGCGATTTTGATTGAACCAATTCAAGGAGAAGGTGGATTTATCGTTCCACCTAAGGGCTTCCTCCCTGCGCTGGCAAAATATTCAAAGGACAACGGAATCGTCTTTATTGCAGATGAAGTTCAGACTGGCTTTGCCCGCACAGGACACATGTTTGCAGTTGAAGAAGAAGGCGTTGTCCCTGACATGGTTGTAACAGCTAAGGGAATTGCTGGTGGACTTCCACTTGCAGCAGTAACTGGGCGCGCAGAAGTGATGGATTCAGTGCATGCTTCAGGTTTAGGTGGAACATATGGCGGAAACCCAATTGCCTGTGCTGCAGCCCTTGGTGCAATGGAGACAATAGAAGAAGAAAACCTTGTTGCCCGCGCCAAGCACATCGGTGAAATTCTAGGTTCTTCACTTCGCGAACTTGCTAAGAAGTATCCAGTTATTGGTGAAGTACGTGGACGCGGTGCTATGCAGGCTATTGAATTAGTAGAGCCAGGAACTAAGAATCCCAACACTGCTGCAATGGGCGTAGTTGTTAAGTACTGCCAGAGTCAGGGCGTGCTAGTTCTTACTGCTGGTACTTATTCAAACGTTGTGCGCTTCTTGCCACCACTTGTGATTACAGATGAGCTACTCAAGGATGCCCTGAGTGTTCTTGATGATGCTTTCGCTTCTCTCTAATTCTCTAACTTGTAACCAAGACCACGGATGGTCTGAATCAAGACAGGGTTAGCAGGATCTGCTTCAATCTTTGAACGCAAACGCTTAATGTGAACATCCAGGGTCTTGGTATCACCAAAGTAATCTCCGCCCCACACACGATCAATGAGCTGTGAACGCGTTAAAACACGGCCAGCGTTTCGCATCAAAAACTCTAGTAATTCAAACTCTTTGAGTGGAAGACCAACAAGTGAGCCATTAATTGTTGCTTGATGACGCGCAGTGTCTAATTTAATGGGGCCAACTGAAACAACATCTAGATCACCATGCTCTTCACTGTCTGGAATCCCGCGGCGCAGCACAGCTTTGATGCGAGCAATCAATTCGCGTGATGAATAAGGCTTAGTCACATAATCATCTGCACCAAGTTCAAGACCAACAACCTTGTCTATTTCTGCATCCTTTGCAGTCAACATAATGATTGGAACTTGTGAAGTTGTGCGAATTGTTCGACACACATCAACACCAGAAACTTCTGGAATCATGAGGTCAAGAAGAATTAAGTCCGCACCTCCTTTTGCAAAGAGATTGAGTGCAGCCCGGCCATCTTCGGCAACACTGACTTCAAAACCTTCTTTTCCAAGCAAAAAAGCTAGAGCTTCAGAAAATGATGATTCATCTTCAACGATAAGTATCTTTGTCATTGGACGCTCTCCATAGGTGATTCATAGATGGGTAGTCGGATTGAAAAAGTACTTCCGACGTTTTCGACGCTCCATACCTTTACTTCACCGCCATGCTTTGCTGCAACGTGCTTAACGATTGAAAGTCCTAAGCCAGTCCCACCAGTCTGGCGGGAACGTGCTGGGTCAACGCGATAGAAACGCTCAAAGATTCGGTCTTGCTCTGACTCTGATATCCCAATTCCTTGATCTGTAACGGAAATGTCAATGATTCCAGATTCACTAGCAGTTGTGACCGAAACTTTGGTGTTTTCAGGTGAATAGTTGATGGCATTTTCAATTAAATTATGGAGGGCCATAATCAACTGGTCGCGATCACCTAGAACTACTGCGTCGCTCTTTTCTAGATAACTTACGGTGATGTTGCGACTTTCAGCACTTATTTGGCATTGATCAATAGCTTCTCTGATCACATAAGCGATGCTAACTCCCTGAGCAAGCTGTAATGGGTCAGAATCTTGAACGCGAGACAGATTAATAATTTCCTGAACTAAATCAGTTAAGCGCTTTGCCTCAGATTGCATGCGGGTGGCGAATTTAACAACTGAGGCTGGATCATCTTTTGAACCAAGAACTGCTTCACTTAGTAGAGAAAGCGCACCGATCGGAGTCTTCAACTCATGGGAGATATTTGCAACAAAGTCTCGTCGAACATCATGAACGCGCTGTGCTTCACTTTCATCGCTAATGAGAACTAAAACCAAATCATCTCTTGTTAAAGGAAGAACTTTCACAGTCAACTCGTGCTTGCCCTCTCCAATAGGGCCGCGGGGAATTTCAATCGTTCCAACTTGCTGACTATGTGTTCGACGAACCACACGAACTGTTGCAAGTAATTCAGAGCTTTGAATCCGCCCATCTTTTAGAATTCCAAGAGTTTCCACACCGGCGGTAATAAACAAAGGAATCTCACCCGGGGCTAGAATCATGGAATCCCCATCTAGGAGATCCAGGGTTTCTAGCAGCATTTCCGGCAAGGCTCTAGGTCCTGGGGCCTCTAAATCCCGGCGCAAGAACTTCATAGCCCTCACTCTATAGGCTCAAATCGCCAGTTTACCTTCCGTTCACCTAACAAATGGACTCTATTCATCACCTCCACATAGGTTTAGCGCCATGGCCCTCATTAGATCTGTATTCCAAGATGAACTAGATAACGTATCGCAGTCTCTGGTCGACCTTACTGCGATGGTTTCCGCGTCAATGACCAAAGCAACAACTGCGATCCTTTCATGTGACTTAAAACTTGCTGAAGAAGTGATTGCAACTGATGTAAAGATTGATGATTATCAACACGAAACAGATTCACGCATCATTGACATTATTGCAAGACAACAACCGGTTGCATCAGATTTGCGTGCTTTAGTAACAGCACTACGTATGGGTTCAGATTTAGAACGAATGGGCGACTTAGCTCACCACGTTGCCAAGGTTGCTCGTCTGCGCCATCCAAATGCAGCAGTGCCACCAGAGCTAGTTTCAATTATTCAAGCTATGGGAGTTGCAGCAGTTGCAATCACCGAAAAAACTGGTGTTGTTATTGCCACACGCGATACTCAAATGGCACTTGAAATCGAGCGCGATGATGATGTGATGGATGACCTGCACCGCAAGTTAATCGCAGTGCTAATCGAGCCAACATGGAAGCATGGAATCGAAACTGCAATTGATTTAACTCTGCTGGGCCGCTACTACGAGCGCTATGCAGATCACGCAGTATCGATTGCTCGCAGAGTTTATTTCCTTGTAACAGGAGAGTACGCCTCCTAATTTGCTTGGCCCATCCGTTGCCTAAGCACTAAAGGAACAAGGCCCGTACCCAGATAAATCTACCTCTGCAGCGGTGCCAACCTTTGCCGTTCTTTTCTTTAGGGCTATATTCTTCTTATGCAGATTAATCTTGATAAGAAGTCGGGCCTACTACTTGCGATCATTGCTGGGCTTCTAGTTATTGTGATTGTTTTGTTGGTAGATAAAGTTGAAGATGATGATCATTTTGTAGAGAGCCATTTAGCCCAGTTAGAGATTGGAAACTAATGTCATCGATTGCCGAGATTGCCGCAGCCTATGAGAAGGCAACGAGTGAGTTTTTAGCTATTGCTCACAATGTCCCAGAATCAAAGTTAGATGTGTGCGTGGGGGAGGATTGGAGTTCACGCCAAGTAATTCACCACTGCGCCGATAGTGAGGCACAGTCTTTTGCGCGTCTTAAGCGCTTAGTTGCAGAACCAGGTTCTGCCATTCAAGGTTATGACGAAGGATTGTGGGCAAAGAATCCAACTCTTGGTTACACAGATATGCCTGTGCAGACTTCTATAGATGTTTTCAAAGCTGTACGTGCAGGATCACTTGAAATCATTAAACGTCTTGAGCCAGAGCAGCTAAAGAACTTTTGTATTCACTCAGAGCGTGGGGAGTTCTCACTTGAGCAATGGCTCACCGCCTACACCCGCCATGCCATTGAGCATGCAGATCAAATAACTAAGAACTTAGCGCTCTAGATTTAGCCAACGGGAAATCCCCCTCTTATCTCACCCCTGTGGGGGTGATTTTGTCTTGTCTTTAGCACCGCCCGGTATCACCCTTGTCCTATGAGCCCTCTGAACATCACCTCCTCTGGGGTGAGCCTTGCGCGCTCGCAGCCACCTGCTCTCTCAGCCAACTTCTTATCTCGCAAACATCTCTTTAATCTCTTTGAGAGCAGCGTTCCTGGCGCAACTTTAGTAGTCGCCCCAGCTGGGTTTGGAAAAACAACCTTAGTTACTGAATGGGTGAAAGAAAATGATCGCGCAACTTTTTGGTACACCGTTGATGCCAACGACACCATTCAAGATTTTCAAGCACATGTTATTGCAGCAATAACTGCGCACTTTCCTAATTTCTTTGCAAACGTTGATCAATTAGAACACTTTGAACCAGGTGAATCCATTCAATTGTTAGCCGCTGCAGTCGGCCAATTAGATGGTGAGTATAACTTTGTTATCGATGGTGGGCGCGCAGACAATTACGATATTGCACCGTATGCACAGCTGATTGCAGATTGCGTTCCTGATAATTGCCACTTGGTAATTGTTCGCAGAAATACACCGATGACATCTTTGGCAAGGTATGCAGCATTAGGAAATTTAAGTGTCATTACAACTGAAGAACTAAAGTTTTCAAAAGAAGAAGTTGAATTGGTAGCAGCAATTAATGGCGTGGATTTAAGTGAGAATGGAAATGCCAAAGAATTAGCATTGTGTGAAGGTTGGCCATCAGCGGTGCAGTTGATGTGTCGCAATATTTCAAAAGGTAATTCTCATACAACTTTTTCAAAGGCAATTGCAGCCAATGTTAATCCTCTTGGAGTACTTGCAATTGAAAGCTATAACACTTTTTCGCAGGCAACCCGGGAGAAACTTCGCAAATTAGCGATTATCGAAGAGTTTGACCTAGAGATAGCCTCAGTGATTTTAGGTAAGGATCATTCAGAGGAACTCCTCAACCGAATAGCCATAGATGGGCTATTTGTGACAGCGTCAACAACAATGAATCGCACTTATCGCTTTAACCCAATTATCTATGAGGCTTTAAGTCAAATTCCTCATGAGAATTGGGCTGAGATGAAAGTAGTGCAGCAAAAATTAGCCGAGCTCTTTACACAGCGGGGGGACCACACAAAGGCCTTGCACTTTGCCCACGAGTCTGGAAATGAAGAACAGTTTGCACAAACTTTTAGATCCAGTGTGCGCCAGATGGCTGCCATTGGTCGAGGAGATTTGCTTATTAAATGGGCACATTTTGCCGGTGATTCATCTGCTCAGGGTGAGATGATGAAGAAAGCAATTCGAGTTGTTGGCCATCTTGTGAGTTCGGAGTTTCAAAGCGCTGAGGCTCTTGCATCAGAGCTGGAATACATCGCTGGACTCTCCCCAGATGGAAAATTCCTCTATCGTCTAAGTGCGATGGTTAAAGCCAATATCTATTTCGCACGAGGAGATTTTGAGCGAACCACGCAGTCTCTAGATATTGCAATCTCCAAACTTGAAACAGATGATGCTTTAGATTCATCTGATTTGCTCGCACTCCTCAGACTTCGAGCACGTCAAGCATTTCTCTATGATGATTTTGCGGTGTTAGCAGAGGCTTATTCACAAGCAAAATCATTGCCCGGAGGTGGCGAGCCTCAGTTAAATTCATATCAACTTGCTTGCATACAATCCATGGTCCTTTATTCAGAGGGCCAATATTTCCAAGCGGCAGAGATCTCACAAATTGCAATATCTCAAGCCAAAGAATCTGGTTTTGTTGGAATTAATGGACCGTTAGATGCGATGTTGGTCTTGGCTCGTGCCCAGCTAGAAGCATCTGATTTAGATAACTGCCTAGAGACACTTAATGCATTGATGAGTGAAGCATCCGGTTGGGAAATATGGCCCTGGTATCTCATGGCCGAAGGAACTCTCACTCGCATCCAAATAAGCCAAGGTGCGATCTCCACCGGATCTGAAGCAATAGCCAAACAGCGTGCATTCTTATCAAAACTTCACACGCCAAATCAATTGAGTTGGATGATTGATATGAGTGAAGTTTTCTTGCGCCTTGCCACAAAGGATTGGCCACGGGCAGATGAGCTTGTTAAGCGAATGCCAAAAATTGAATTAGTGCGCCAAATTGAAGGAAATATTCAATTCGCCAAGGACCCAAAAAAGCTTGTCTCACTTATTGATGCACTGCCAGAGAGAACAGTGCGAGAGAAGATCAATAAGTGGTTATCAGAGGTGAGCATCAACTTAGATCATGAAAATGTTGCACTTAAATCTCTTAACAAAGCCCTAGCTCTTGGTGCTGAAAATGGTTATCACGAGTATTTCATCCGACAGAGTGGAATGTATTCACTCATCGTTAAAGCAGCAGCAGCCAAGCCAACTATCTATATGGAAGGGTTAGTTCAAGCCATGACTGAACGTCTTCACACCATCAATACAGACTCTGGCGAGTTAGAAGAAAAGCTAACTCAACGTGAACTAGAAATTCTTAAGCACCTGACTACAGGTAATCCAATTTCTGCAATTGCTAAGACTCTACATATTTCACAAAACACCATGAAGACACATCTGCGCAACACCTATCGAAAGTTAGAAGCAGATGGTCGCCATAGCGCTGTCGAAAAGGCTAAAAAGCTCCTACTTATTTAGTTTCGCGCACTAGGCTGGCGCGCATGAAATCTCTGGGGCCGGCCTTTAACCGCATGTGGGGCGCCAGCCTTACCTCGAATTTAGCCGACGGGGTTCTAATCGCGGCTGCCCCACTTCTTGCAGTCACACTTACTAAAAACCCTGTTCTGATCTCAGCAATTAGCGCGTTGGTCATGCTGCCATGGCTCCTATTTGCCATTCCTATTGGGGCAATTGTTGATCGCGTTGATCGCAGATTCCTATTAGCCGGAGCTAATGCCGCCAGATTTGTGATTGCTGCTCTCATTGCGCTCTCCATTGCAACGGATACGATCACAATTTACATATTACTTCTAGCAACTTTTCTGATTGGAATCTGTGAAGTAACAGCAGATATCACTTCGCAGTCTCTGATTCCACAGATTCTGGATAAGAGTGAGTATGAAAAAGGCAATTCCAGATTTCAGATCTCAGAAACTGTAGTTCAAGGATTTATCGGAACTCCGCTCAGTGGCCTTCTCTATGCTGTAGCTATTTATCTGCCCTTTGTCATCAACAGCATAGGATTTTTAGTTGCTGCAGCCTTAGCTGCATCTATCCCAGTTAAGTTCTTGCAAGATATACGCATTGAAGAAAGCGCTGAGAAGAAACCAGATTTTGTAGAGGATATGAGATTTGGAATTCAATACCTCTATAACAACAAGCCATTACTCAGACTCGTTGTGACAACTGCCAGTATTGGTGTGTGTTACTCCATGTCCACATCCACCATCATTTTGTTTATCTTAAATGAGTTAAATCTCAAACCTGCGTTCTTTGGGCTGGCTTTAACTATTCAAGGATCTGGAGCAATTATTGGGGCGCTATTGGCGCCCAAGCTCTCTACTAAATTTGGTCGCAGCAGAGTGATGGCTATATGCATTTTTCTGAGTTCTCTTCTCATTCTTCTACAAGGTTTATCACCCAATATTTACGTCTATATTGCTCTAGCTTTCATTGCCTCTTTCACAATAACCAACTGGAATATTCTTCTCATGGCCACCTATCAAAGCGTTATTCCGGGACATCTCTTTGGACGCATACATGGAACTAGGCGCACATTAGTGTGGGGATTGATGCCCTTTGGATCTCTGCTAGGTGGATTCATTGCTAAAGGTGGACTACGCCTTCCTCTTTTAATTGGAGGGGCAATTGCAACTGTGATTGCACTTCTTTCACTTAAGTTTCTGCTCCATGTTGGTGAAAGCACAGCAAAAGAGGCGCTAAACAATGAGTAAAAAGCTCGGCTCTTCATATTGGAAACTCTGGACTGCAACGGCTATTTCTAACCTTGGTGATGGTGTTTCTATGGTTGCCTATCCATGGCTGGCATCGGCTGTTACGCGCTCACCTATTTTGATTGCCGCTGCAGGCTTTGCATCACGTTTGCCGTGGTTGATTTTCACATTACACGCGGGCGTTCTAACTGATCGCTTTGATCGCAGGAAACTAATTGTGGCAATGGATTTCATGCGGGGTCTATTGACTGTTTTTGTGGGGCTTGTAGTTTTCTTCAATAAAGATTCATTTCCAGCACTTGATGAATTAACTACCATTACAAACTTAGAGACTAACTGGCCGATTTACTTCACCTTACTCATTACCGCCTTTCTCTTTGGTTTAGCGGAAGTTTTGCGAGATAACAGCGCCCAGACATTGATGCCATCGGTCGTTGATAAAGAAAACCTGGAGAAAGCCAACGGGCGCATGTGGTCGGCGGAGTCGTTAACCAATAGCTTTATTGGGCCACCTCTAGGCTCACTATTGATAGGTATTGCAATCTTTATTCCATTTTTCTTTGACGCAGTCTCATTCTTTTTCGCAGTTGCACTTATTGCCTCACTTAAAGGCACCTTCAAACCAGTGGCGGACGACAAACCACGAGAGAAGATAAATTTCAAAGCAGAGATTAAAGAAGGTTATGTGTGGTTGTGGGCCCATCCATTACTTCGCCCCATGGCAATAATTTTGGGATCAATGAATGGTCTGGGAACTATGGTGGGTGCAACCTTTATTTTGTTTGCACAAGAGGTATTGGAAACATCAGTATTTACTTTTGCACTCCTTGGCACAGCGGGCGCTGTGGGTGGAACGGTTGGGGGATTACTTGCTCCAAAAATCTCTGCAAAGCTTGGAAGTGGCCGCTCACTTGCAATGACCCTTGCTGCAGCACCTATTGGCTCATTGATAATTGCTTTAACAACAACGTGGCAAGTGGTGTGGGTTGTCGTTGTCTTTGAAACTTTTTTTGCAATTTTGTGGAACACGATCACTGTTTCACTTCGCCAAAGCATCATTCCCACTCATTTGCTAGGTCGAGTAAATAGCGTTTATAGATTCTTTGCCTGGGGTTCAATTCCCATTGGGATGTTTGTAGGGGGAGGCTTAGTCAGTGCACTAACCCTTGTGCTCTCGCGTGAAAACGCTTTGCGCGCTCCCTATTTATTTGGGGTGGTTCTGGGTCTGCTGTTGTGGGCCTTGGCTGCCCCCCGACTGACTACTGCCAAAATCGAGGCAGCCCGCAAGGCCGGCTAAAAATCACCCCTTGCCCTGAGCCCGATACCCTCTTTATTACGAACATCGTTACAAATCCCACGCTCAGGCAAGCCATCGCTCTGTTGCGCTAATACGCCCAATTCGGGCAGACTCACTCCACCAAAAGCGCCTATGGGGCAGGTCGACTCTCCACAGACGCTTTTACTTATCCCTCGAGGAGGATCTATGAAGTTCACACGTAGCGCAAAGTTTGCGCTTGCAGCTGCAGCATCAGCGGCGTTGGCAGTTTCACTGCTTACACCAGCTCAAGCTGCAACTCGTTCAACAGTTATCTTGCATGAGACAAACTCAATTACAGGTTTGAATTGCAGCCTTTCAGCTACAAACTCAACAACTTGTTCTGCAGTTTCATACCTACAAGGTGCTGGCTTTAACTATTACAACAATAAGAAGGAACTTGTTAAGAACACAGTTTTCGGTTCATACAAGGTTGTAAAGAACACAGCAACAGATTTCCGTACACAATGGACTGTTAACCCAGGCCGTGTATGGTCAGATGGAACTCCAATTACTGGAGAAGATCTGCTTCTGTCACACGTCTTAAGCAGCGATGCTTATTCAAAGGCAGCAGGCCTAGGAGATCCAACAGATAAGAAGACTCCTCCTGCATTTAATGGTCTTGGATACTCAGGCGTTTATGCAAACAACATCGTTGGAGAGCCAGTTCTCTCTGCAGACAAGATGACTGTAACTCTTCAGTTCAAGAAGAAGATTGCTAACTGGGATCTTTACGGCCCAGGACCAGCTGCAGTACACACTCTTGTATTGATGGCTGAAGGCAAGGACAAGCTTGGAACTGTTGCTGAGAATGAAGCAGCTCGTGATCGCTTCGTTAAGGCATTCAAGGACAAGGACACAGCTCTTCTGAAGAAGATGGGTGATATTTGGTCTAAGGACTACACCATCACAACTGTTGACTCAAAGACAAACCCATTGCTTCTTGTAGGTAACGGTGGATTCCAGATTGATAGCGCAGTTGCAAAGACATCTGTAACACTTAAGAAGAACCCTAAGTACAACTCAGGACCAGCTCTAAGCGGTTCAGTAGATACAGTTGTATTCAAGTTCATCGGTGATGGAACAGCTGCTGCACAGGCACTTGCAAACGGAGAGCTTGATGTTTACGCAGGTCAGGCAACTGCTGACGGTGTAGCAAAGCTCAAGGCAATCAAGAACGTAAACGTTGTTGGTAAAGACGAAGTTGCTTACGAGCACTGGGATCTTCACTACGACACAGTCCCAGATGAGGCTCCATACACAGGTTTGTTCTCTGTAAAGGATGGCGCTAAGTCAAAGGCACTACGTCAGGCATTCTTGCTTGCACTACCTCGCGATGAAATCATGCAAAAGCTGATTGCACCTATCAACGGTGTGTCAACGCCAATTCAGTCAACATGGCTTGCGCCAGGTTCTGCTGCATACGACAAGCTCATTGCTGCTAACGGTTCTTCTTTCTACTCACGTGGAACTCAAGAATCTCGTAACAAGTCTGCACTTGCATTGGTTCAGAAGTACTATCCAAATGCATTGAAGAGCCCACTAAAGGTTCGCGTTCTTGTTCCAGGTAACAACCCACGTCGTGCTTCTGAATTTGCTCTTGCAAAGGCAAACATGGCAAAGGTTGGTTTTGATCTAGTTGGTGACGTACGTACTGACTGGCCATCAAAGCTTGGTAACTCAGATTACGATGCTTACTTCTTCGCATGGGTTGCATCATCTGTAACTCAGCGTCAGTCAGCTGAAATCTTTGACACTAATGGTGGAAACAACATCCTTGGTTACAGCAACAAGGCTGTCGATGCAATCATCGCAACTCTTGATGCTCCAATGTCAGAGTCACTTCTTCTAGCTAAGTACATTCAGATCGAGCGTCTAACTAACGCTGACGCAATCACAATTGGTGTGTTCATTCACCCAGGTGTTGTTGCAGTTAACAAGGATCTAAAGAATGTAAAGCCAGGCCCACTATCTCCAACAATCGTTTGGAACTACTGGGAGTGGTCATACTAAGGATTAATACCCTTAGTTAGCTTTACCTATTTACGTCCATTGGACGCCCGGAGATCTCTCTCCGGGCGTCCTTTGGCTGTATAGTCAGGCAATAATTTGAAACTCTGTGACTTGTGAGGGGAAAACTAGAACTATGGTGGCCTTTGTTCTAAGACGGCTCGGCGTCCTAGGTGTCATTCTCTTCGGATCAAGTTTTATTCTCTATAACATTGCCGCTATTTCAGGTGACCCAACAGCAGATCTGCGACTTAGCACTGATCCCAACCGTGATTTTTTAATCGCAGCACTGACTCGCGAACTTCAACTAGATGTCCCACCGCCGCTGCGTTATTTCTTATGGCTCAAGGGAGTTCTTGGAATATTTGTTGGAAATCCTAACTTTGGAATGGGCAGAGATGGATCAGCAGTTGTTGACTCTCTAGCCCTAGCTATCCCAGTCACTTTGCGCCTTGTAGCAGCTGCAACAATCTTTGCAGCAGTGCTCGGAATCATGATCGGAATCGTTACAGCCCTTCGCCAGTACAGCCGCTTTGATTACTCAATGACATTTGTAGCTTTTCTTCTTTTCTCACTTCCAGTTTTTTGGGTTGCAGTTCTCTTGAAGGAGTACCTAGCGATCTCATTTAATAATTTCTTACGAGAACCTCAGATTCCAATAGGTTGGATCATCGGCATAGGACTGGTGAGCGGATTATTCTGGGCTTCGGTTATCGGTGGAACACGTAGAACTTTTTGGCTTGCCTATGCTGCTGCCTTTGCTATCTCAAGCAGCCTCGTAGCAATCTTTGGAGCAACAGGTTGGTTGCTCAACCCTTCTCTAGGTCCAATAGTAATTTTGGCACTTTCAATTGGAATTGCTTTTGGTGTTACACAACTTTCAGTGGGTCTGATCAATAAAGCCGCATTGCGAGCTTCGCTCACTATGGCCGGTCTTTCAGTTGTTGCTTTCTATCCAGCTAACTGGGTTTTCGATAACTATCCAGGCGCTCTGAGCATCTTCCTGATGGTGTGTGTATTAATCACAACAGCAGTCTTTGTTGGCCTGGCATTTTCTAAAGTTGATCGAGCTCCAATTGTTCGAACTTCAATCATCACTGCAGTTCTATCAGCTAGCTTGGTGCTCGTAGATAAGTTTATGCAGACCTGGAAGCCATATATGGAAACAGATGCAATTAACTATCGCCCTGTTCCAACTGTGGGACAACGAAATGACTTGCTAGATACAAGTGATTACTGGATTTCAAGTTTAGATATCGTCACACACCTGTTCTTGCCAACATTAGCGCTGACTCTGATTGGTTTTGCTGGATACATCAGATTTGCACGTGGAACTCTGCTTGAAGTACTTAATCAGGATTACATTCGTACTGCCCGCGCTAAAGGTCTTTCAGAGCGCACAGTGATCATGCGCCATGCTTTCCGAAACACAATGATTCCTATCGCAACTATTTTGGTTGCTGACTTTGCCGGCGTCATTGGCGGGGCATTTATTACTGAGAGCGTCTTTGCTTGGTCTGGAATGGGAACCCTTGCTCTTCAAGGAATTCGCGGACAAGATCTCAATCTCTTGATGGGCGTTTTCTTCATTACGGCAACCCTTGCAGTTCTGGCTAACTTTGTCGCAGATTTGTTGTACTCAGCCTTAGACCCACGTATTCGAGTAGGAAGTGGTGCGTAAATCATGGCGCGTAAATCAAAGGCCAGCGTTGAGTCGACAGAAGTTCTTTCTGGTGAAAACGCAATTCAAAATAAAGAAATTGAAGGATTAAGCCAGGGACAAATTGTTCGCAAGCGTTTTTTCCGCCACCGTGCAGCAGTTATCTCACTATTCACAATTATTACAATTGTCTTGATGGCATTTACTGCATTGGACTTTAGATTATTTGGTATCTGGCGCATTCCTGGCTGGTGGAAGTGGACTCCTGAGGATCTGCCAGAGCTACGCTTTGGTGATTGTCCAAATGACACTGTCGGTTGTCCAACTATTTCATTGCTGCCAAAGTTTTTAGGTGGACAGGGAATTGGACTTGGAACCCATCCATTTGGTCAAGATGACATTGGGCGCGATTTCTTTGCTCTCGTCATGAAGGGCACACAACGCTCGCTCTCGGTAATGTTTATTATCGGTGGAATGGCTGCAACCCTTGGAATCATTGTTGGATCAATCTCTGGTTTCTATCGCGGTCGCATCGATGCGATTTTGATGCGCTTTGTTGACTTCATGATCACTATCCCAGTAATCATTATCGGCTCTGTTATCGGATACCGTTATGGAAACCTAGGAGCAACATTCCTAGCTTTCTTACTTGGTTTATTTGCTTGGACTGGTCTTTCACGCCTTGTGCGCGGAGAGTTTCTTTCACTGCGTGAGCGAGAGTTTGTCGATGCAGCCCGTGTTGCAGGAGCGACAAATAAGCGCATTATCTTTAAGCACATTCTGCCTAACGCAATTGGCGTCATTATCGTTTCGGTCACGCTCTTGCTCTCAGGTGCAATTTTGCTTGAAACTGCGCTGAGTTATATTGGCTTTGGTGTGGTTCCACCAGATGTTTCATTGGGACTTCTAATTAGCCAGTATCAGGACTCATTCACAACACGCCCATGGCTGTTCTGGTATCCAGGTCTGTTCATCATTTCTATTGCATTGAGCATTAACTTTATTGGTGATGGTCTGCGTGATGCCTTTGATCCACGTCAGCGCCGCCGTATCTCTAAAAAAGAGCGCCAGGATTCAGCGACAGCTAGAAAGTTGGCACAGGCCAATGATTAATTCTCTAGATAAAACTAGCTGCTGCCCCGAACAGGATCAGTGCTGCCAAGATAAAGAGGCCTCTGTTATCGCTAATGATTTCAAACTCACTAGCACTAACTCCAGTGAAGTTCTTTCTTCGAATGTTGGCCATGTAAGCACAGACACCAGAGTCACTTTTAAGCGAGTCACCCACACGTCTGGGAGCATCAGCTCCGGGAAGAAGATCAGTCTTGTGCATTCTTCTACTGTGACGACCACTCGGCGCGGGAGCGGCCCAGGCGTAGTGAGTCCGCTCGTTAACGTGGATGGACATGCTGTATTTGGTTTCGATCTCCTCAACCAGATCCCACGTAGCGGTGATCTCTTTGGTTGGGTTAACAATCTTGATACCTTCATCAAAGAGCAGAACGTAGGGCTTAAGGAAGAGCAAGTAAGAACCGTAAGCGCCAGCGCCACAGATACCAATCGTCACCAGGGTATCTCCGCCGTAGAAGAAGCTTTGAAGAATAAATCCAACAAAGAAGGCAATCAGAACCCAACCACTTGCGATTGCACTACCGGGTCTGAACTTCTCACTATTTGTCATTGTGCAAGTTTCTCACAGATGGGGTCAACCAAATGAGTAAGCCAGTCTTAGAGATCAAGGATTTTAATGTTGATTTCTGGGTAGATGGAGTTTGGTATCCAGCTGTTATTGGAATGAACCTCACACTCGAGCCAGGAAAAGTAACTGCCATTGTGGGTGAATCTGGTTCTGGTAAATCAACTACAGCCCTTGGTTTGATGTCACTTCTGGCTTCAAATGCCCGCATGTCTGGATCTGTGAAGGTTAAAGATCAAGAGATGCTCAACGCTAAAGCTGTGACTCTTCGCAGATTCCGCGGAAAAGAAGTTGCCTATATTTTCCAAGAGCCAATGACTGCTCTAAACCCTATCTACACAATCGGTTTCCAGATTATGGAAACTCTTCGTAATCACTTTGATATGGGTCCAAAAGAGGCACATGCTCGCGCCGTTGAATTAATTACCATGGTTGATATTCCAGATCCAGAGAAATCAATCGATAAGTACCCTCACCAACTCTCAGGTGGACAGCGCCAGCGCGCCATGATCGCTCAAGCACTTGCTTGCGACCCAGGACTTCTAGTTGCAGATGAGCCAACAACAGCGCTGGATGTAACAGTTCAAGCTGAAATCCTTGATTTAATGCGTGGACTTAAAGACAAGCTGAACTCAGCGATTCTTCTGATCACTCACGACATGGGTGTTGTGGCAGATATGGCCGATCACATCCTTGTTATGAAGGATGGAATCACTGTTGAATCTGGAACAGCTGATCAGATCTTTAATAAGCCAACACATCCTTACACCCAGCAATTACTTGGAGCTGTTCCAAAACTTGGTTCTACAAAAAAGCGCGAACTTCCTTATAAGGAGAGTGCTAAGCCAGCACCAGTTTTGAAGTTAGAAAATGTCACTATCGAATATCCAAAGCGTGGGCGCATCCCAGCATTTGTGGCTGTTAAGAACTTTAACCTTGAGATTTACCCAGGTGAAATCGTTGGCCTGGTGGGTGAATCAGGTTCAGGAAAGACAACTGTGGGCCGTGCATCTATTGGTTTGCTTCCAATCAAGGAAGGATCACTTGAGATTGTTGGCAAGGACATTAGCCATGCAACTCAAAAGGAGCTTTTCACAATTCGTCGTCACACCGGAATTGTTTTCCAAGATCCTGCCTCATCCCTTAACCCACGTTTGCCCATCGGTGAATCAATTGGTGAGCCTTTGTTCTTAGCCGGTTTAGCTAAGGGTGCTGATTTGGCACACAAAGTTGAAGAGCTACTTGATCAAGTTGAATTGCCACGTAGCTATCGCAACCGCTACCCACATGAGCTCTCAGGTGGACAGCGCCAGCGCGTTGGTATTGCCCGCGCACTTGCTCTGACTCCAGATCTACTTATTGCAGATGAGCCAACATCGGCCCTAGATGTTTCTGTTCAGGCACGATTCCTTGACCTGCTGCAGGAACTACAAGGCAAGTTGAACTTTGCTTGTCTCTTCATTAGCCATGACTTAGCTGTCGTTGACATCCTTTCTCACCGCATTGCAGTGATGCAAGATGGATTGCTAGTTGAAGTGGGCGATCGTGATCAGATTTTGAAGAATCCTAAAAATGATTACACCCGCCGCTTGATTTCAGCTGTTCCTGTCCCAGATCCAAAGGAACAACGCATCCGTCGTGAGGCCCGTTTAGCTGCTAAGAAGTAGGTCCTTGTGGATCTAGAACTTCTGGTTTATTCACTCGACCTAGTTTCCACCTTTGCTTTTGCATTAGTAGGTGCTCGCGTTGCTGCCAATAAAGGCCTTGATTACGGCGGCATTCTTTTGATCGCTGCCATTGCAGCCATCTCTGGTGGAACTTTGCGCAATATTTTTATAGGACAACGCCCACCGTGGATTCAATACCCGTGGTTATTTCTACCCATTATTGCTGCGGTGGTAATAACAATTGCAATTGGAAAGAAACAAGAAGTGGGGCGCTTCGCTCTCTCCTTGGACACATTGGGCTTGGCCGTGGCAACAGTCTCTAGTGCCCAGTTTGCACTCACCAATGACGCACCAGTTTTAGCTGCCCTAGTTTTGGCGATCGTTGGCGCAGTTTCTGGAGGATTGTTTCGAGATATTTTGTGCCAAGTTCAGCCAGTACTACTGCACCGCGAAACAGTGGGCACGAGCGCTTTTGCTGGGGCTATTTTCTATATCGCCATGGCTTCCTTTGGTATCAATGAAGGTGTTACTGCCTTGGTTTCAGGCCTTGCTGTTGTGGCAGTTCGCGAAATTTCCATCAAATTCAATTGGAACCTGCCTAAAGTTATTTCCCGCTAGTTCTAGTCGTTGGCCTGGCCACTGCGGTGCTTATAGCGGCCTAAGAAATCATGCTTCATCTCGGTGAAATTGCCATCCAGGAGTGCTTGTCGCATCTGATCAACTAAGCGCACGATAAAGCGCTCATTATGGATTGTGGCAAGGGTTGCAGCGATGATTTCTTTACCGCGGAATACATGGTGCATATAAGCCCGTGTGTAGTGCGTACACGTGTAACAGTCACATTCATCGTCAATGGCCGTGAAATCGCGCTTGTAGGCGCTATTAGACAGGTTAAAACGCCCTTCCATCGTGTACACAGCACTCGTACGTGCAATTCTGGAGGCTAAGACGCAATCAAATGTATCAATGCCGTTTTCAACCCCCACAAAGAGATCTTCTGGTGCGCCAATACCCAATAAGTGTTTTGGTTTGTTTTCCGGCAGCATCTGATTGACCCAAGAAACGATTGTTCCCAGTGAATCTTTATCTAGCGCCCCACCAATACCAAAGCCATCAAAGGACTGTCCGGATGATTCAAGGCCACCCAAATCCCCGGCAGCTTTCTTACGAAGGTCTTCATATTGAGCCCCTTGGATTACCCCGAAAAGGGCCTGATAGGGCTTGGTAGTTCGCTCATCGGTTAATCGCTTGTGTTCATCTAAACAACGAACGGCCCAGGCCAGAGTTCTATCCATCGCTAACTCTTGATAGCGACGGGTGTTATGCAAAGTCGTGCACTCATCAAAGGCAAAGATGATGTCGGCGCCGATTTCATGTTGGACCTTCATGGAAACTTCAGGGGTGAATCGATGCATCGAGCCATCTATGTGGGATTTAAAAGTCACGCCCTCATCATCCACATGGGCCAGGCGCTCTTTGTTATCTGCAATCACATCATCTCGGCGAAATGTTTGGGCATCCATCGCTAATACTTTTTTAAATCCCACACCTAGGGATAAAACTTGAAAGCCCCCAGAGTCAGTAATAGTTGGGCCAGGCCAGTTCATAAATTGGGCAAGACCGCCGGCTTCATCTAAGACATCAGAGCCGGGTTGTAGATAGAGGTGGTAGGCATTTGCTAAAAGTGCTTGGGCTCCAAGATCTGCCATTGCCTCTGGAAGAACAGCTTTAACTGTTGCCTTAGTTCCCACTGGGATAAAAGCCGGGGTTTGGATCGCACCGTGGGGAGTGGTGATTGTTCCAACGCGGGCCATAGAACCTTCTTGGCTAGATTTAATCTCAAAGGAGAAACCCGTACTCACTGGCTCACCTTCCTAGAAATTAAAAGTAGTTGAAGCTTCAACTGTTAGCGTAGACTGATAACTATGGCAGACCAAAACGCTACCGCACCCCAGTGGCTCAATACTGCCGAAATGAAGGCCTGGCGGCGTTACATCATCGCTAGCCGTCGCCTCATTGAGGCGCTAGATAGTGATTTAGATAGCCATGATTTATCAATGCCTGATTATGAAATTTTGGCCCAACTCAGTGATGCCCCTGATCGCAGAATGCGAATGAGTGAACTCGCAGACATCGCCTTGCTATCGCGCTCGCGTTTATCGCATCGAATGAAAGTGATGGAAAAGGCTGGCTGGGTAAAGCGCGAGGCTTGCCCATCAGATAAACGTGGCTACTTTGCAGTGATGACTGCCAAGGGCTGGAAAGCGATTGTGGCCGCGGCCCCAGATCATGTGGAGAGTGTGCGCACCAGATTTGTTGATCATTTATCAAAGGCTGACTTAGAAGTTATATCAACGATATTTGCTCGAGTGGAGGAGTCACTTCGCAAAGATGGAAGTAATGATTAAATAATAAAATTGCATAAAAAAACCCGCCACATAAAGTGGCGGGTTTTTTTAATTGCTAATTACTTAGCAGCTGCCTTCTTGCGACGGCGCTTCTTTGGAGCAGCTGGAGCAGCTGCCTTCTTCTTACGACGCTTTGGAGCAGCCTTCTTAGCTGCTGCCTTCTTACGACGCTTTGGAGCAGCCTTCTTAGCTGCTGCCTTCTTGCGGCGCTTCTTTGGAGCAGCCTTCTTAGCTGCTGCCTTCTTGCGGCGCTTCTTTGGAGCAGCCTTCTTAGCTGCTGCCTTCTTACGACGCTTTGGAGCAGCCTTCTTAGCTGCTGCCTTCTTACGGCGCTTCTTTGGAGCAGCTGCTGCTGCTGCCTTCTTGCGGCGCTTCTTTGGAGCTGCTGGAGCAGCTGCCTTCTTACGGCGCTTCTTTGGTGCTGCTTTCTTTGCTGCGGCCACGTACTTCTCCTATCGGAATGGTTCGGATCCGTCACCCAAACCTTTTCGTGGATAAGCGTGACATCATTTAGGTAAAAATGCCAACATTTTGTGAGATTTATTTAGGTGCGTGTCGCAAATTCTTTTTAATTATTTTTTATGCATTTGCGGAAAATTTCACTAAATAATTTATTTGAAATCGAAAAAAATAGAAAAAATATTAAAAATTACGTATTTTCCCCAAAATCACGATATCTCTCCCTCGCCTTGAGGGTTTGAGCGTGATTTTTCACTTTCAGCGGCCTTTTCGAGGGCATTTTTGTCGGTTTTTATGTCGAATTTTCGCAAAATTGGGAAAAAACCGGCCAGTACGGCAACGAAAATGATGCAGATAATTCCGCCAGCAGTGACGGAAAAAGTTAAGGAAAATGCCGCCGCCATGCCAGCTGCGCGCATTTGTCCAGCCAATGGTCCAAGTGAATATGACAATAATTCGATTCCAGCAAGGCGTCCACGCAAATTATCGGGAATTGTTTGATTCCACATCGCTGATCTAAACAGGGCACTGACCATGTCTGATGCTCCGGCCAATGCTAGGAAAAGCAGTACCAGGGCTAGGTAATTTGTGGCACCGGCCAAGGCGATAGCTGCGCCCCAACCAATGGCTGCCCAAATAATTGCGCGGCCATAGAAGCGAACGCTCTTAGTCCACCCACTTGTTAGGACAATTGCAACTGAACCAACGGTGCCTGCGGCATAGAGCAAACCAAGTGCCCATGGCGCTCCTAACTGATCTGCCCAAAAAGGAATCAGAGCTGTCGGCATTGCAAAAAACATTGCAGCAAGATCAATCAGATAAGTTCCCAACAAATCCTTGCGGGCAAAGGAGTATCTGATTCCCTCCATAAGCCCTGCCAGGGATGGCTTTTCAGCCTCATGTGAGGCAGGGATACTGCTCATCATGGATAGCAAAATGAGTGAGATAACAAAGGTTGCAATGTCTGCGGCATATCCCACGGCTACTGAATACGTTGAAATTAAAACGCCTCCAATTGCTGGCCCAACGATGACTCCTGCCTGCCATCGAAGACTCATCAACGCAGAAGCTGCTGCCATGTCTTCATGATCGACAAGTCGGGGCAGGGCTGCTGTCATCGCCGGTTGTCGAAGGCCACTGACGGCTGCAAATAAACCTGCAACTATGTAGATCAAAATAATGCTGGGGGAGGAACGCAGGGAGTTGATCAGCAGAATTCCAGTGAAAAATAGGGATAGGAATTCGGTAATCCAGATGAGTTTTTTGCGATCAATTGCATCGGCCAGAACTCCGCCATAGAGGCCAAAAACAACGAGTGGAACTATTTCAACCAGTCCACTTATCGCCACAGCCACATAGGAGTTAGTGAGCTCTTTAATCTGAAAAGGGACGGCAACATAGGTGATCATCGAGCCGAAGTATGAGATCAGACCCGATGCCCAAAGGTTGCGAAAGTCGGCTGATTTACGCAGTGGAGATAGGTCTATCGCGTATTTAGCCATGAGGCTGAGATTAGTTGAAAGTGTGTTCTGCTGCTGGAAATTGACCAGCTTTAACATCTGCAGCAAATTCACTGGCCGCAGCCAACATCTCAGAGCGCATATTTCTATAGGCCTTAGCCAACTTAGGTGGATTCTTTGTAATACCCATCATGTCTGTCCAGACCAAAACCTGGGCATCGCAATCAACCCCAGCCCCAATCCCAATCGTTGGGATTTTCAAGGCTGCAGTAATTTTCGCCGCTAATTCAGCTGGCACTAACTCTAAGACAATGGCAAAAGCGCCAGCTTTTTCAAGGGCAAGTGCTGCTTGCACAATTGCCTCACCATCGGTGCGACCTTGGACTCGATAACCACTCAATAAATGCACGGCTTGTGGTGTTAAACCAACATGGCCCATGACTGGAATTCCAGAGGCCACTAGTTTTTCAACGGTTGCAATTTGTGGTCCTTCAATTTTCACGCCCATTGCCCCAGCCTCTTTGAAAAAGCGAGTGGACGTTGCAAGTGCTTGTTCTGGTGAGGACTCATAGGAACCAAAGGGCAGATCGGCAAGGACTAAAGCGCGCTTAGAAGCTCTCACAACTGCGCGGGTCAATGGAATTAGCTCATCGACTGTTACAGGAATTGTGTTGCTCTCACCGAGAAAATTGTTTCCAGCGCTATCGCCGACAAGTAAGACTGGGATGCCGGCCTCATCAAATATCTCGGCAGTCATCTGCTCATAGGAAGTGAGCATCGCCCATTTTTCACCGCGGCTCTTAGCCGCAGCCAAATCGGCAATTGTTACGCGTCTATGCAGCGCGCCACCATAAAGGCTTTCCATTTACTGTCCTCTCCTCGAGGCTGCGATAGGCAGTCCCCGGGTACAGGCACAAGGGTACCCCCGTTACACTTGAAAAATGAAGTTGCGCGTGGCGCTAGCCCAAATCAACCCAACGGTTGGTGACCTTGCGGGCAATGCCGAGCTCATCGCGCAAACAGTAAAAAAGGCCCAAGAACAAAGCGCCAATCTGATCGTATTTCCAGAAATGATTGTGACTGGATATCCAGTTGAGGATTTAGCGCTTCGTCCATCTTTTCAAGCAGCCAGCATCAAAGCTATTGAAGAGATCGCTGCTTCAATCACAGGTGATGTGGTGGCAGTTGTTGGCTACCTGGATAAAGGCCCTAAAAACTGCGTTGCAGTTATTCATGATGGAAAAATCAAGGCCAGATATGTAAAGCGCCATCTGCCTAATTACGGCGTCTTTGATGAGTTTAGAAACTTTGTAGCAGGAGATGAATCCCTTGTTGTTCGAATCCATGGGGTAGATGTCGCCGTGGCAATCTGTGAGGATATTTGGCATTCACTGGATTCGATTAGCGCAAGAACTCCAGGTTTATTAGTCGTTCCCAACGGCTCACCCTTTGAGAGAAACAAAGATGATGTTCGACTAGCTCTTGTGCAAAAGCGGGCCAAGGAAATTGGTGCACCCGTTGCATACGTCAACATGACAGGTGGCCAGGATGATTTAGTCTTTGATGGCGACACAATTGTTGTCGGCAAAGATGCAAGCCTGCTTGCAAGAACTGCCCAGTTTGATGATGAGTTAATAGTCATTGACATAGATTGCATCGAAGGATCCTCAAAGCCAGATGTTGTTATCTCACAAGAGCCTGCAGTGCATTCAGATTCACTCAATTCTTCAATTGCAACGCCTCTTTCAGATGAGGCAGAGATGTGGGCGGGCCTTGTTATGGGGCTTCGCGATTACGTTGGCAAGAATGGCTTTAAATCTGTAGTCCTTGGTTTATCTGGTGGCATTGATTCAGCCTTAGTTGCTGCCATTGCAATTGATGCATTAGGTGCAAAGCGCGTTAATGGTGTTGCAATGCCAAGTAAGTATTCCTCTAGCCACTCAGTTGAAGATGCGCAGGCGCTAGCAGATGCCACAGGCATTCACTTCAGGATTACTCCTATTGCCCCCATGGTTGATGCCTATATGGGCAATATGGTCCTTAAGGGTTTGGCTGAGGAGAATCTGCAGGCCAGAGTTCGCGGCACAACGTTGATGGGTATTTCAAATCAAGAAGGACATCTAGTTTTAGCAACTGGAAATAAGAGCGAACTAGCTGTTGGTTACTCAACTCTTTATGGTGATGCCGTGGGTGGATTTGCGCCGATCAAAGATATTTATAAAACAGATGTGTGGGCGCTGGCAACATGGCGAAATGCTCAGGCAGTTGCTGCAGGGCAAACCGCTCCTATTCCACAGCGCTCCATTACTAAAGAGCCAAGTGCAGAACTTCGCCCAGATCAAAAGGATTCAGATTCATTGCCTGACTATGCACTTCTCGATCAGGTCCTGCGGGCCTACGTTGATGAAGATCATGGATATGAGGCCTTACTTGCAGATGGCTTTGATCCTGAGCTAGTGCGCCGAGTTATTTCATTGGTTGATAAGGCTGAATTTAAGCGCCGCCAATATCCACCTGGCACCAAGGTTTCAGGCCGCGCATTTGGTAAAGATCGTCGTTTGCCAATGACTTCACGCTGGAATGAGAAGTAGTTTTTGCAAGTTACTTGCAACTCGCACTATTAATCTTTCTCAGTAGAATTAATCTATGAAATCAATCATCAACTGGTTATTCACGCGAAATCGCGTGGTTGATTTCTGCCTCTCTACATCCTGCAGCTGCTGATTTTTAGCTCGCTTTGCCTGCAGTTTTAAACATCTATTTCAATTTATCTAGGGAGAATTATGAAGCTTTATAACAGCATCACAGAAATCTTTGGAAACACACCACTACTTCGCATCAACAAGATCACTGATGGCGCGGCAGGAAATGTTTATGCCAAGTTGGAGTTCTATAACCCAACATCCTCTGTTAAAGATCGCCTCGGTGTTGCAATGATCGATGCAGCCGAAGCAAGTGGTGAGCTAAAGCCTGGCGGAACAATTGTTGAGGCAACATCTGGAAACACTGGAATTGCAGTTGCCATGGTTGCTGCAGCTCGTGGATATAAGGCAATCATGACAATGCCTGAATCGGTTTCAAAAGAGCGTCGCAAGCTCATTCGTGCATACGGGGCAGAATTAGTACTAACCCCTGCTGCTGAGGGTATGAAGGGCGCAGTTGCTGCTGCAGAAAAGCTTGCAGAATCTGGCGCTGTCTTGGTTCGCCAGTTTGAAAATCAAGCAGGACCAGAGATTCACTACAAAACAACGGGTGCTGAGATTTGGCGCGACCTTGATGGAAAAGTTGACGCCTTTGTTTCAGGAATTGGTACGGGCGGAACAATTACTGGCACGGGCCGTTACTTAAAAGAGAAAAACCCTGCAATCAAAGTCTTTGGTGTTGAGCCAGCTGCATCTCCAATTCTCAATGGTGGAGAGCCAGGACCACACCCAATTCAGGGAATTGGAGCTAACTTCATTCCTAATGTTTTGGATCGAACTGTCTATGACGAGGTCTTAGATGCAACTGCAGCGGATGCAATTAAATATGCACGCCGTGCTGGAGCAGAAGAAGGATTCCTTGCTGGAATTTCATCAGGTGCAACGCTGTGGGCAGCATCAGAGATTGCTAAGCGACCAGAGTTTGCAGGCAAGAACATTGTTGTTATCTGTGCTTCAAATGGTGAGCGCTATCTATCAACAGTTCTATACGAGGACTTGGTTGACTAATTAATGGCAATTCTAAAGCACATCATTGAAGACCTTGATAACGCGATCAGCCATGATCCGGCTGCGCGAAATCGTTTAGAGGTCGCTTTGGCATACCCAGGTGTGCACGCGGTTTGGGGACATCGAATTTCGCATGTGCTGTGGAAGAGAAAGTTAAAACTTCTTGCCCGCATTCACTCAAATGCCGTGCGCTTCACGACAGGAATTGAGATTCATCCGGCAGCAGTTATTGGGCGCAGATTCTTTATTGATCACGGTATGGGTGTAGTTATTGGCGCAACATCAATTGTTGGCGATGATGTCATGCTCTATCACGATGTAACTCTGGGAGCTCGTGGCATTGAAGATGGAAAGCGTCATCCAACAATTGGAAACAATGTAATTATCGGTGCAGGTGCCCGAGTGCTTGGAAATGTCACCATCGGTGAGGGATCTCGTATCAGTGCCAACGCTGTCATTACCAAGGATTTAGCCCCAAAAACTGACCTGGATCACGCTGACTTCTTTGTTATATAAGGGGAGTTAACATAGCCGTAATCTGCATTTGTAAGAATGCTGCCCATGAGCACCGAGATCAGCAAGCAAGAAGAGTTCGTTCTTCGCACCCTTGAAGAGCGCAATATTCGCTTTGTGCGTTTGTGGTTTACAGATGTTTTGGGCTTTCTAAAATCTGTAGCTATCGCACCAGCAGAGTTAGAAAATGCTTTTGCTGAAGGAATTGGCTTTGATGGTTCTGCAATTGAAGGCTTTGCACGTGTAACTGAGTCAGATATGTTGGCAAAACCAGATCCTGCAACTTTTTCTATTTTGCCTTGGCGCACTGAAGCTCCAGGTGCTGCTCGAATGTTCTGCGACATCGTGATGCCAGATGGCACACCTTCTCCTGCAGATCCACGCAATGTGTTGCGACGTACTTTAGAAAAAGCAGCAACCATGGGTTACACCTGTTACACCCACCCAGAAATTGAATTCTTCTTATTTAAGGAAAAGCCAGAGGCTGGCAAAGCACCTATCCCAGTTGATCAAGGTGGATATTTCGATCACACACCAGCAGTTGTTGGCCATGACTTCCGTCGCCAAGCAATTACATTGCTTGAGGCTATGGGAATTTCAGTTGAGTTCTCACATCATGAAGGTGCACCTGGACAGCAGGAAATTGATTTACGTTATGCAGATGCGCTAAGTACTGCAGATAACATCATGACTTTTCGCCATGTGATTAAAGAAGTAGCAATGGATCAAGGCTTCCACGCATCCTTTATGCCAAAGCCATTTACTGACCACCCAGGCAGTGGAATGCACACCCACGTTTCACTGTTTAAAGGTGAAGAAAACGCTTTCTATGATTCAAGCGCCGAATTAAATCTTTCAGCTGTTGGTCGCTCATTTATTGCAGGTCTTCTCAAGCACGCACCAGAGATCACTGCAATTACTAATCAGTGGGTTAACTCCTATAAGCGCTTGCATGGCGGGGGAGAGGCACCAGCATTTGTTAACTGGGGTCCAAGTGATCGTGGTGCATTGGTGCGCGTGCCTATGTATAAGCCAAAGAAAGAAAACTCAACACGTATTGAATTTAGATCACCTGATACTGCTTGTAATCCATATCTTGCATATGCAGTGATGTTGGCAGCAGGGCTAAAGGGCGTTGAAGAAGGCTATGTATTAAGCGATTCGAAGGATCCAATTTCATTGCCATCAAATCTCAATGAAGCCATTGCAGAGATGGAAAAGAGTGAATTAGTGCGCCAAACTTTGGGCGAGCATGTGTTTGAATATGTATTGCGCAATAAGCGCGCTGAATGGCAGGACTATCGCCGCCAGGTCAGCGCCTATGAACTAGATCGTTATTTGCCAGTTCTTTAGCCTGCGCGTTACCCTCTACCCATGAACACACGCAGTCTCCTCCTTAGCTGCCGTGGCGGGGTCAAATAACCGAACCCCTCGCTGCGGGGTTTGTCGTATCGGTTAAAAGACAAATTCCGCAAACATATAAGGAGCAATAGAAATGAATTTTCCCAAGCAAGTACCTTCACCGATGCCAGTGCATCGCTATGAACCTTTTCATCCTATAGATCTTGCCGATCGCACCTGGCCAGATAAAAAGATAACTAAAGCACCTCAGTGGTGTTCTGTGGATCTACGAGATGGCAACCAGGCACTTATCGATCCCATGGATACACCCCGCAAGTTAGCGATGTTTAAATTGTTAGTAGCCATGGGTTACAAAGAAATTGAAGTTGGTTTTCCTAGTGCTAGCCAGACAGATTTTGATTTCGTTCGAAAGATTATTGAAGAGAATCTGATTCCAGATGATGTTGTTATTCAGGTTTTGACTCAGGCACGTGAGGCGTTAATTGTTCGCACCTTTGAGGCAATCAAGGGTTCAAAGCAGGCAATCGTTCACCTATATAACTCAACTTCTACTTTGCAGCGACGAGTTGTCTTTGGTCTTGATAAAGATGGCATCAAGAAGATTGCAACTGATGCTGCCAAGATCTGTTTAGATCTGGTTAAAACGGTTCCTGAAACTAAGGTCTCTTTTGAGTACTCACCTGAGTCCTATACAGGCACAGAGTTAGAGTTTGCAGTTGAGGTGTGTAACGCCGTTAATGATGTGTGGAAGCCAACCCCACAGTGGAAAACCATCATGAACTTGCCAGCAACAGTTGAAATGGCAACACCAAATGTTTATGCCGACTCAATTGAATGGATGTGTCGTAACTTAAATAATCGCGACAGCGTGATTGTCTCCCTTCACCCACACAATGATCGCGGCACAGGAGTTGCAGCAGCAGAGCTTGGCTATCTAGCAGGGGCTGATCGCATTGAAGGAACTTTGTTTGGCAACGGTGAGCGCACAGGAAATGTTTGCCTTGTGACTCTTGGAATCAACCTAGTTACACATGGCATTGACCCACATATCGATTTCTCAAACATTGAGGAAGTGCGTCGCACAGTGGAATACGCCAACCAACTACGCGTTCCTGAACGCCATCCTTATGGCGGAGACCTTGTATTCACAGCGTTTTCAGGTTCACACCAAGATGCAATTAAAAAAGGCTTTGATCACATGGCAGTTGATGCAAAGGCTGCTGGCAAAGAAGTCCGTGATCACACCTGGGCTATTCCTTACTTGCCCATTGATCCATTAGATATTGGTCGCAGCTATGAAGCTGTTATTCGTGTGAACTCACAATCAGGTAAGGGCGGAGTTGCCTATCTGATGAAGAACGAGCATCACCTTGATCTGCCACGCAGATTGCAGATTGAATTCTCTAAAAATGTACAAGCTAAGACCGATGCCGAAGGCGGAGAAATTAGCGCCGATGATTTGTGGAACATATTTGAAGATGAATATCTGCCAACAGAAAGCGCACCATGGGGACGCTTTCGTCTTAAGGGCTTAAGTCAAACATCAGTGCTAGGTGAAGATGTTCACTTAAATGTTTCACTCACAGATCGTGGCGTGGTCCAAGAACTTAAAGGTCAAGGAAATGGACCGATTGCAGCGTTTTGTAATATCTTGCAGAACTACGGAGTCGATGTTCGCGTTCTAGATTATTACGAGCATGCCCTCTCAGCAGGTGGCGATGCATCTGCTGCGGCATATTTGGAATGTTCAATCGGTGGTGAAACCTTCTGGGGTGTTGGAATCGATCCAAACACCACCACGGCCTCCCTTAAGGCAGTCGTGTCTGCCATAAATCGCGCAATTCGCTAACCAACGCACTACCTTTGCCCGTATGAGTTTGTACCGGGATGAGGCAATCGTCCTTCGCACGCAAAAACTCGGTGAGGCCGATCGCATCATCACGATGCTGACAAAAGATCATGGGCGAATCCGCGGCGTTGCCAAAGGTGTTAGACGCACTATGTCTAAATTTGGTGCACGGCTTGAACCAGGTAGCCACGTTGATATCCAACTCCATGTGGGAAAAACCTTTGACACCATCACACAGGTTGAAGCGTTAATGAATTACGGAGAAGCACTCACCCAGGATTATCAGCGCTGGACAGTTGCTTCAGCGATATTGGAAGCTGCTGAGCGCTTTTCACCTAATGAGCAAGAACCTGCGCTCCAAGAGTTTCAATTAGTAGTTGGTGGAATGAAAGCGTTAGCTGAAAACAGATATGAGCCTCTGCTCATTCTTGATGCATTCCTGCTGCGCTCTTTAGCAGTTGCTGGTTATGCACCATCAATGACAATTTGTTCGCGGTGTGAAAAACCTGGCCCCCACAGATATTTCTCATTAGTCGGAGGAGGATCAGTGTGTAATGACTGCCGACCATCTGCATGTGCAACCCCAGCGATGGAAACCTTGCAGTTAATGGGCGCACTTATTAGCAGTGATTGGGAGAGTGCCACTGCAAGTGAAGGAAAACATCGCCGCGAGGCTAGTGGATTAATTGCTGCCTATTTACAATGGCACCTTGAGCGCGGTTTAAGGAGTTTGCCAATGGTGGAGCGAGTATGACAATTCATATTCCATATCACGTTGCCGTTGTTATGGATGGCAATGGGCGCTGGGCAAAACAAAGAGGACTACCGCGCACAGCAGGACATGAAGCAGGGGAGGCCGCACTTTTTGATGTGGTGCAGGGCGCAATTGAATTTGGCGTTAAAGAGTTAAGTGCTTATGCATTCTCAACTGAAAACTGGCGCAGATCACCGGATGAAGTGCGCTTTCTTATGGGCTTTAATCGCGATGTATTAAAGCGCCGCCGTGATCAGATGAATGAGATGGGTGTTCGCATTCGCTGGGTGGGCCGCTCTAAGCGCTTGTGGAGCAGTGTTATTAATGAGCTGGAAGAGGCTGAAGAGTTAACTGCCAAGAACAAAACTCTCACTCTTAACATGTGTGTGAACTATGGCGGGCGAGCCGAGATTGTTGATGCTGCTGCTGAGTTAGCACGCGATGTGAAGAGGGGCAAAGTAAAGGCCGATTCAATTACTGACAAAGTCTTTGCTAAGTATTTAGATTCACCCAAAATGAGTGATGTGGACCTGTTTTTGCGCTCATCAGGTGAGCAGCGCACGAGTAATTTCTTGCCGTGGCAAAGTGTTTATGCCGAGCTAGTTTTTATGGATGTGTTGTGGCCAGATGTAACACGCAAAACATTATGGAAAGCTATTGAAGAGTATTCACAGCGCGATCGTAGATTTGGTAAGGCTTAAGCAGCTGGAAGATCGGTTGGGGTTGGGGCGGTCAAGTGCGCTTGGCACATTGCGCAGCGAGCGTTATCTAGTAAATACATCTCAATTTCATAGGTGTCTGGGCTAAATGATGCCGTGATCTCCAACAGATGTGAGCCGCATGCAGGACATGCACACGTTGGAATACCTCTGTAGTCGCCCATGATTTAACACTTTGAACAGATTCCGAAGATCTCGGCTGTGTGTCCAACCTCGCGGAATCCAAACTCTTCAGCCATTGTCTTGGCCCACTTTTCAATTGCTCCGCCTTCGATTTCAACGGTGTCACCACAGCTTTTGCATACTAAGTGATGATGATGAGTATCACCGCAAAGACGATAAATAGCTTCGCCATCTTCACGGCGCAGAAGATCAACAATTTTGTCATCAACGAGTGATTGCAATGCCCTATATACCGTTGTTAAACCGATGCCATCGCCTTCACGGCGCAAAATTTGATGCAGCTCTTGAGCGCTGGCAAAGCCACCAGTTCGCTCAAGAACTGCAATCAATTTGAGATCAGATTTATTCATTGTCTGAGTGCTGGTGCCCATCTTCTTCAGAATGACCTTCTTCAGAATGACCTTCTTCAGAATGACCTTCTTCAGAATGACCTTCTTCATGGCTGTGCTCATCCTCTTGGTGAATTTCTTGTCCACTTCCATGAGCATGTGCATCACCTGAATGTAGGTATGCAACCAGCGCCCACATAATCAAGACTCCCGAAATCGTTGCAACCATAGTCAATCGTGATGAATGACGTGAATGTGCTTCAGGCAAGATGTGAGATGTAGCAAGATAGATGACGATTCCAGAGAAAGCAGCAAGATATAGCGCGATCAAATTGTTGCTCAAGACCAAGGTGCTTCCTAGCGCTGCACCTGAAACACGAGCTAGTGCATCAACACCGAGCAAGCCGACGCTCTTCTTTCCCCATAAGCCGGATTTGATCATGAAGGAAACGGTGTTAAGGCCATCGCTAAATGCGTGAACAAGTAATGCAATAAAGACCGCAAGACCTAAATCAGAGCTAACTTTAAATGCGACACCTAGCGCTAAACCATCAAGAAAAACATGGCCACCCATTGCGATTGCGCCAAAGGCACCAGTGAAGTTATGTGAGTGCTTGTGGTCATGACTGTAATCAGATTCAGCGGGTTCATGTGAACCAAAGATTCGCTCGTAGAAATGCAGAAGTAAGAAACCACCGATCAATGCAATTGAAACAGTTGGGGCATGAAGAAATTCCCCAGTTCCTAACTTAAAGACTTCTGGAAGAAGATCAAAAGCAACAAGACCTAGAAGTAGACCGGCTGATAAACCGAGGACTAGGTGGAGGCGATCCTTTGCCTTTAGGGCTAATGCCCCTCCAGCAAAGGTGGATATGGCGGTAAGGGCTGCGAGGATGATGGCTATGTTCATGACTGGACAGTATCACAAAATGGAAATGATTATCATTTCCAAATCTGAGCCGATACGCTCAACCCATGCTCGCAATCGCCAGATTTAACGTTGCCCTAGGCAATGCCGCCCACTTTGAGGCAGAACTCTCCGTTGCGCTGGAGGCGCTCTCGCAATGTGCTGGCTTTGTAAAAGGTGAAATTGGCCAGAATCTAGATGAAAGCTCACTTTGGACACTGGTGACCCATTGGGAAAATGTGGGTTCTTATCGCAGAGCTCTGAGCAATAACAACGTGAAGATGAATGCGATCCCACTTCTTGCACAGGCAATTGACGAGCCCGGTGCATATGAAAAGCCTTACTCAGAGTAAAATTCATCCACGGAAGTAACACCAGTTGCTTTTCGCCGACAGCCAGCCGGACGGAGATTATTGTGGCAACGGATCGTTTAGAAAATATCGTTGGATTATCAAAGCGTCGAGGATTTGTTTTTCCATCCTCTGAAATTTATGGCGGACTTCGTGCATCATGGGACTACGGCCCATTAGGTGTTGAGCTAAAAAATAACGTCAAGCGCCAGTGGTGGAAATCTATGGTTACAGGCCGCGAAGATGTTGTCGGTCTCGACTCATGTGTAATTTTGGCAAAAGAAGTCTGGGAAGCATCCGGACACGTTGCAACATTTAGTGATCCTCTTACAGAGTGCACCGCATGCCATAAGCGTTACCGCGCCGATCACCTAGAAGAGGCATATGAAGCTAAGCACAAAAAAGCGCCGTCATCACTAGCCGATATTAACTGCCCAGCTTGTGGCAACAAGGGTCAGTTCACTGAACCAAAACAATTTAGCGGAATGCTCAAAACTTATCTGGGACCAGTTGAAGATGAATCAGGGCTAGCGTTTTTGCGTCCAGAAACTGCTCAAGGAATCTTTATTAACTTTGATCAAGTAATGACGACCTCTCGCAAGAAGCCACCATTTGGTATTGGTCAGATTGGTAAGTCTTTCCGCAATGAAATCACTCCAGGAAACTTTATTTTCCGCACACGTGAGTTTGAGCAGATGGAGATGGAGTTCTTCGTAGTTCCAGGAACGGATGAAGAATGGCACCAATACTGGATTGATACGCGCATGGCTTGGTATACCGGTCTTGGCATTAATCCTGATCGCCTTCGTATTTATGATCATCCAAAAGAGAAGTTGTCGCACTATTCAAAGCGCACTGCAGATATTGAATACAAATTTGAGTTTGCTGGAACTGAGTGGGGCGAGCTAGAAGGTATTGCCAACCGCACAGATTTTGATCTCAAAGCTCACTCTGCAGCATCTGGAAAAGACTTGTCCTACTTTGATCAAGAAAAGGGAGAACGTTGGACTCCTTATGTCATTGAGCCTGCAGCTGGTGTTGATCGCTGCACGCTGACTTTCTTGATGGATGCATTCACTGAAGATGAAGCACCTAATAGCAAGGGCGAAATGGAAAAGCGTGCAGTCCTAAAACTTGATCATCGCTTAGCACCAATTAAGGTTGCCGTTCTTCCTCTTTCACGTAACGCTGATTTATCACCTAAGGCCAGAGATTTAGCTGCGCAGCTTCGTAAGAACTGGGCAATTGATTTCGATGACTCAGGAGCTATTGGTCGCCGTTATCGCCGTCAAGATGAAATCGGTACGCCGTACTGCATCACTATTGACTTTGAAACTTTAGAAGATCATGCAGTGACAATTCGCGATCGCGACACAATGGCGCAAGAACGTATCGCCCTTGATCAGGTTGAAGCTTGGTTGGCACCGCGATTACTAGGCTGCTAAAACCCCTTCTCCTGCCACTAGCAAGTGGTGATCATTTAATTGATCCACCCGTTGTGCTTGCTCCAATGGCAGGAATCACCAACGCACCTTTTCGCACGCTCTGTCGTGAACAAGGTGCTGGTCTATTCGTTTCCGAGATGGTTACAGCTCGCGCTCTCATAGAGCGCCGCCCAGAAACCATGCGCATGATTGTTCCTGGTAAAGATGAGTGGCCGAGATCTGTGCAGCTCTATAGCGTTGATCCAACGACTATGCGCGCTGCTGTGACAATGATGGGTAAAGAGAATTTAGCTGATCACATTGATATGAACTTTGGTTGCCCAGTTCCGAAAGTAACAAGAAAGGGCGGGGGAGCAGCCCTTCCCTATAAGCGCAAACTTTTTTCAAATATCGTCCAAGCAGCAGTTGAAGCAGCAAAACCTTTTGGGATTCCAGTAACGGTAAAAATGCGAATAGGCATTGATACCGATCACCACACGTATTTAGAAGCTGCGCAATCTGCTGCAGATTTAGGTGTCTCATGGGTTGCACTACATGCGCGCACAGCAGCACAAATGTATGAAGGCAAAGCCGATTGGTCGGCAATTGCACAGTTAGTTGAGCACTTAAAGCCAAGCGGAGTACCTGTTTTAGGCAATGGTGACATCTGGTCTGGAAATGATGCCGTAGAGATGGTCAAGCAAACAGGGTGTGCAGGAGTTGTAGTTGGTCGCGGTTGCTTGGGCAGACCGTGGTTGTTTGCAGATTTAGTGAGTGCACTAGAAGGTGGCGAAAAAGAAAGTCTTCCAAATCTGCATCACGTGCGCGAAGTAATGTTTAGACATGCGAACTTGATTGTTGAGTATTTAGAGTCTGAAGATCGCGGAATGCGCGATATGCGAAAGCACATGGCCTGGTATTTAAAGGGCTTTAGAGTTGCCCGCGAAATTCGCCATGATTTAGGAATGGTTTCTTCGCTAGCGGAGATGCGTGCTCTGCTAGATCAATTAGAAGATCAGCCATATCCAGTGGAAGTGGGCGATAAACCACGTGGTCGCACAAGTCACGGCCGCCCACCAACTCTGCCTGATGGTTGGTTAGATGATCCTGATGAACTAGTTCATGTTGAACTAGAGGATGCATTTTCGGGCGGATAGATGTTTCTCTTTAGATGGATTCGTCGCACAATCACAGTTATCGTTCTCATTGCTTTGATTGCACCTGGCTATGCAGTTTCTCAAGTATGGCGTGCAGCAAATAATCCAATTGTGCGCCAAGGCGATGTCATTGTTGTTTTGGGCACAGCGCAATTAAATGGACGACCAGGTGAAGCGTTAGAAGCTAGGTTGAAAGAAGCAAAGAGAATATTTGATTTAGGGTACGCGCCAACAATAATTACTGTGGGCGCTGGTGCACCAGGTGATCGCACGACTGAAGCTGCCTCAGGAAAGTATTGGCTTCGCACGCATGGCATACCTTCAAAGAAAATTACTGCAATTGAAGAAGGCCGAGATACTTTAACGAGCACGAAAGCATATGCAGCGGTAATGAAAAAGAGATATGTCAGCGATGTCATCATCGTTACTGATCCTTATCACTGCAAACGTGCAATGACGATGGCAAATGATCAGGGTGTAGTGAGTACATGCTCGCCTGTTCAAGATGGTCCAAATACGATTTCTGCCTCAAGTTATAAGTATTTATTGCGCGAAGCTGGGGCCTATTTGGTGCATATAACTGTGGGTCGACGAGGCATCCAAGTTAGCGATCATTTACCCGGTGCTGACATCCTCACTAAGGTTATGCCGTGAGCTATAGCCAGCATGATCAAGAGAGATTTCTTGATGAACCAGCAAAGCGCGCTGGGCGAACAGAGTTCATGCGCGATCGCGCACGTGTTATTCATTCAGCTGCCCTTCGCCGATTAGCTGCAAAGACTCAAGTGGCAGTTCCTTGGGAAAATGACTTTCAACGCACACGTTTATCGCACTCGTTAGAGTGCGCACAAATTGGCCGCGAACTTGGTGAATCACTGGGTGCTGATCCAGATCTACAAGACACAGCATGTCTTGCCCATGATTTAGGTCATCCACCTTTTGGTCATAACGGTGAAGAAGCACTCGCTGATATTGCTTCAGATTTTGGTGGCTTTGAAGGAAATGCGCAAAGCTTTCGTTTGTTGGTGCGCCTTGAAGCAAAGACCGTTGATAGTGATGGCAAGAGTATTGGTTTGAACTTAACCAGAGCATCACTAGATGGCGCTACGAAGTATCCATGGCCACGTTCGCAAAATCCTCGCAAGTTTGGTGTTTATGACGATGATGTTGAAGTATTTAACTGGATGCGAACCGGTGCCCCCGTTGATAAGAAATGTATTGAAGCTCAGATCATGGATTGGTCAGATGATTGCGCTTACTCCGTGCACGATCTAGAGGATGCGATTTTTGCTAATCAAGTATCTGTTAAGAATTTTGAAACTGACTTTGAAGATCTCTATGTAGTAATGGTCCGTGACTATGGAAGTGATGCATCTGAGCAAGAAGCAGTAGATGCCCACAAGCGTTTATCGGCGTTATCTGCTTGGCCACATTATTACGATGGAACACATCGCTCTCTTGCACGGTTAAAAGATTCAACAAGCCAGCTTATTGGTCGCTTCGTTCTCGCTGCAGAGTTGGAAACACGCAAAATTCATGGTGATGGTCCACTTTCTCGCTATAGCGCAGACCTTGAAATCCCACGTGAACAAAAAGTTGAAGTAGATTTCTTAAAGGCCATTGCAGGGCACTACTTAATCAATGCTGCGCACTCACAGGATCGTTATGCCAAGCAGCAGGTAATCATCAGCGAACTCGTTGAAATGCTACGTGCTCGTGCACCGCAGGAACTTGATTCCTTCTTCCTTAAAAGCTGGAATGAAGCAGGCGATGAAATAGCTCGTATGCGCGTGATTATCGATCAAGTAGCAGCCTTAACTGACCCTGGCGCATATGCCCTTCATGCCACTTTGTTAGCTTCTCGTTAAGATAGACCTATGAGCGGTCGTATTAAGGATGAAGATGTTGCATACATCCGTGATCGCGCACCTATTGATGAAATCGTAGGGGAATACGTTCAATTAAAAAGCGCCGGTGGAGGACAAAAGAAAGGTCTTTGTCCTTTCCATGATGAGAAATCTCCTTCATTTCACGTAACACCAAGCAAAGGTTATTTTCACTGCTTCGGTTGCCAGACCGGCGGAGATGTCATCGCATTCTTGATGAAGATAGATCATTTAACATTTACTGAAACTATTGAACGCCTTGCAGATCGCATGGGTTACACATTGCGCTATGACGAAGGCGGACCATCCACTCCCGCTTTTTCTGCCGGTGCCCGCTCACGTCTTATTGCAGCAAATACAGAGGCTGCGCGTTTTTATCAAGAACAACTCAATACTTCTCCTGATGCTGCCCACGGTAGAGATTTACTAACCAAGCGCGGTTTTGATAAAGATGCATGTATGAAATTCGGTGTGGGATTTGCACCAGATGAATGGGATGCACTGACTAAGCATTTACGCGCACAGGGTTACAGCATCGATGAACTTGAAACTGCTGGACTTTCAAAGATGGGACAGCGCGGACCAATCGATAGATTCCGCAATCGTCTAACCTGGCCAATCAGAGATATCTCTGGAGATGTAGTTGGTTTTGGTTGTCGAAAACTTGCAAGTGATGAAGAAGATCAAGGTCCGAAATACCTCAATACTCCAGAGACACCGGTCTATAAAAAGAGCCAAGTTCTCTATGGTTTAGATGCAGCTAAAAAAGAGATCGCAAAGAAGCGCCAGGCCGTCATAGTTGAGGGATATACCGATGTGATGGCTGCTCAATTAGCAGGAATCACAACTGCAGTTGCTACATGTGGCACGGCCTTTGGCGCAGACCACATCCGTATCTTGCGCAGATTGCTGATGGATGATGATTCATTTAGAGGCGAAGTTATCTTTACATTCGATGGCGATGCTGCCGGTCAAAAGGCTGCCCTTCGTGCATTTAGTGAAGATCAAAAGTTTGTGACCCAAACATTTGTCGCAGTTGAGCCAGATGGTTTAGATCCATGCGATCTACGCCAACAAAAAGGTGATTTAGCTTTGCGTGATTTAATCGCTCGCAGAGTTCCGCTCTTTGAATTTGCAATCCGCGCTGAACTTGCTCATCACAAATTAGATAGTGCTGAGGGCCGAGTTAATGCACTTAATGCTGCAGCACCTCTTGTTGCACAGATTCGTGATAAATCACTTCGCCCTGAATACACCCGCTTGCTTGCAGGATGGCTTGGCACAGAAGTTGAGATAGTTTCAAAGGCAGTTGCTCAAGGTATGAAGAGCCAGCCTAAGGTGAGTGAAAGTATTGAGCCAACAACTGATGAAAACAGTAATTGGCGACCAGATCCCAATGAAGCTCGTTTGATACTAGAGCGTGAAGTTCTAAAAGCGAGATTGCAAGAGGGATCACTTTTCACTGGAACTCTGTGGAGTGATATTGAACCAGGTGCATTCACGCATCCTGCCTATAAAGAACTGCGCAAGACCATAGATGAGACCCCTACACTTTCTGCAGAAACCATTAGTGATGAGCGCATTAAGACTTTGTTTACCGAGCTAACAGTTGAACCCATTCGCGCCGATGGAAAGCCAAGCGCTGCATACGTCGAGAGCATCGTTGCTCGCTTGCGTGAGGTTGCAATATCTCGCTCCATCGCAGAACTTAAATCATCACTCCAACGACTCAATCCCGTTGAAAATGAAATTGAATACAACGCAGCTTTTGCGCAATTAGTAGCCCTAGAAAACGCCCGTAGAAATCTGCATGATTTGGCGCTCGGGGGCCTTTAAAAACCCCTCAATTTCAGCCAAGGCCTGTGCGTGCGCTAGAGTTTGCGCTCTATTGATCCCTGATAGCTCAACGGCAGAGCAGTCGACTGTTAATCGACAGGTTCTTGGTTCGAATCCAAGTCAGGGAGCTTTTCTACTCAGCCTTTTTTCAGACTCACCTTTACTATGTATCTCATGAGCATGATTAAAAGCTATGTGCGCACGGCCAGTTCCTCATGGCGCAATCAAGCACCTGCTTTTAGAGTCATGCGCCTCTGGCTTGGAATCACATGGATATATGCGGGTTGGGATAAGGCAAGTGATTCAGGTTTTCTCACTCCAGGATCTGATACTTACATAGGAACACAACTATCTGGATTTTCAACCCAGTCCCCAGTGGGCTTTGCATTTGAAAAGCTGATTGAACATGCCAGCTTTGTGGGTGGATTTGTGATCCTCTCTGAGTTTGCAATCGGACTTGCCACACTTCTCTGGGTTGCACCGCGTTTGGCCGCATTCGGTGGATTTTTGATGTCGCTAGGTTTGTGGCTTGCTGATACTTTTAATGTCTCTCCCTACTTCTTGGCAAGCAATACGGCATATGCAGTCTTATGGTTGTCCTATTTGTTACTCTTAATTGGAAATGGCAAACGAAAGGTTTTAACAATGTCATTAGAGCGTCGCAGCGTGTTACGTGTTGGTATTACAGGAGCACTAGCTGTTGCATTTGCAGGAGCGGGCAAGTTCTTTGCTAAAGCTGCGCCTGCAACAAGTGATGTGGCAGCTGGCAAAGGTACAAAGATTATTAAACTTGCATCCATCAAAGTTGGCGGCGTTCACAATTTTGTCGCCGGAAATGGCGCACCATCAGTCCTGTTTAGAACTAAAAAAGGTGTGTTTGCATATTCTGCAATTTGTACACACCAAGGCTGCACGGTCAGTTATTCAGCTTCCAGCAAGACATTAAAGTGCCCATGTCATCAAGCTGAGTTTGATCCCAACAAATCAGGACAAGTTGTGAATGGCCCTGCAGAAACTCCACTTGGCAAAGTCAAGGTTGCGGTTAAAGGCGCTTGGGTAATTCTCGCTTAAAATAATCAGCCGATACTCAGGAAACATTAAGAGAGAATTTATACCCTTGTCACACATGAAAAACTACGGAAAAAAGGGAAGATTATGAAGTCGACCATTGTAAAAGTTGGTGTTGGATTTCTATTGGGTACAACTGCCATTGGTGGGGTTGCAACCGCAGCTAATTCTGACCCAATCGGAGTTAAGGCTTGCGTTGACAAGAAGACACAAGTTATGTACTTGGCTGCTAATGACACATGCATCTCATCACGTACTTTGGTCTCGCTCGGCGCTTCTTCAATTGATGTCAAGTCGATTGCTGCGCTAGTTACGCCTTCAGTTGTTTCAATAAAAGTCACTGCACCGACTGGTTCAGGCTCTGGCTCAGGGTCAATCTATAAAACTAGTTCAACTTCTTCATACATCATCACCAACAACCATGTGGTTGACTCGGCGGCGGTCAGTGGTTCAATACTTGTCGAATTCATTAACGGTGACACAATTGCAGCAACTATTGTTGGGCGCGATTCTAATTATGATTTAGCTGTTCTCAAGGTTGAAAAAGGTAATCTTCCAACAATAAAGATCGGTAACTCTTCTAACATTAGTGTTGGAGATCCGGTTGTGGCAATTGGTTCACCGCTTGGCCTTGCGAGCACGGTAACTAGCGGAATCATTTCAGCTAAGAATCGTCCAGTAACAACTGGCACCTCAGGAGCTGAGTCATATGTGAATGCGATTCAAACAGATGCTGCAATTAACCCAGGTAATTCTGGGGGAGCACTTCTTGACTCTGCTGGTCGAATCATTGGAGTTAACTCAGCAATCGCAACGCTATCTAGCGGGGGAGTTTCTGGAAGCATCGGTCTTGGATTCTCAATTCCTATTAATGAGGCTAAGCGCGTAATTGATGAGTTAATTGCTACTGGTAAATCAACGCGACCAGTTTTGGGAATCTTCTTCGACACTACCTATACAGGTGTTGGAGCCAAGATTTCTAGGTTAAGTCCGGGCGACCCAGCAGAAAAGGCTGGCATCCCTGCTGGTTCAATCATCAAATCTATTGATGGCGTGAAAATCGCTGATCAGGTGGGAGCAATAGTTCGAATTCGTTCCTATGCACCCGGAGCCACTGTCACGGTAGTAGTTGAACTTCCAAGCGGGATGACACAGAGCTTCAAGGTTGTTCTTGGTTCTGCGCCATCTAATTAAAGCCAGTATCGAAAAATTTCGTAACGCAGACGCAATAGGGTCAGGGTATTCTCTACCCATGGCCCTATTTCGTCTCAGCATCTCTCTTCCAGATCGCCCAGGTTCACTTGGATTACTGGCATCTGCAATCGGTGCTGCCGGCGGAGATATTCGCGGATTAGTCGTCCTTAAATCTGAAGATGGACGCGGTTATGACGACATTACTGTTGCTGTTCCCGGAAGTGATCCCACAGATTTACTCAATGTTTTAGGTGCAATTGGCGGAGTAGAAGTAGTTTCAATTACCCCCGTTGAATAACCTCTGCGCCTTGGCTTGGAAGTGAAGTAAAAAAGCGTGGTGCTTTAAATCGCTTATCAGCAAAAGCCTTTTCAACAGCTGCAATGGTTTGTGTTGTGTGTGAAGCGTTAATAAGTGCAATTGCACTTCCACCAAATCCACCGCCGACCATGCGTGCACCTAGTGCTCCTGCAGCTAAGGATGCATCCACAGCGCAGTTAAGTTCTGGACATGAGACGTTGTAATCATCGCGAAGTGAAGCATGAGATTGATTGAGTAACAGCCCAAGAGATGCGAAGTCTTTCTTCTCAAGAACTTCTACGGCATCCATCACGCGCTTCATCTCAGTGACTGCATGACGAGCTCTCATAAACTCAGTTTCGGTAAGCATGCCACGTGAGGAAGCTAGTTGATTCAGTGAGAGCTCGCGCAAAGAGGGGATACCCAACTTAGCGACAACAGATTCACAGGATGCACGGCGCTCGGCATAACCACCATCGGTGAGGGAGTGGTGGGCTTGTGTGTCAATAATGAGGAGTTCAAGGCCACTAGATGCAACATCAAATGCAATATGTCTGGTTGATAGATCACGACAATCTAAGAGCAGAGCTGAACCAGAGTGAGCCATGAGTGAGACAGATTGATCCATGATTCCGCATGGCACACCAACGTACTCATTTTCAGCTCTCTGAGTTAAGCGCGCTAAATCTTCCAGAGAATTTCCTAGAGAAAAAAGATGATTGAGCGCAGTTGCAACACAACACTCAAGGGCAGCAGATGAGGATAGGCCTGCACCTAAGGGAACGTGTCCATCAATCATGATGTCTATGCCGCTTGTAATTCCAAGTGACCAGATAACACCGAATGGATAGCGCTCCCATTCACCTTTTAATCCAGGCTTAATTGCATCCAGGTTTTGTTCTACAACTTTGTTTCTGCGCTGCATGGAGGTGATGCGCACTTTGCGATCATTTCGCACACGAATAGCTGCAAAAGTCCTATCTTTAATGGCAAAGGGGAGGACAAAACCATCGCTGTAGTCGATGTGTTCTCCGATTAAGTTAACACGGCCTGGAGCTGCAGCGATGATGTCTGGAGCAGCGCCAAATGCCTGCACAAATCTCTTATCAATATCTGGCATCAGAGGCCTAACTAAAAGCTGCCAAAGTATCGGCAACCATGTCTTCAATTCCTCTTGTTGGAACCCATCCAAGCTTTGATTTTGCTTTATTGATATCTGCAATTAGAACTGCAGGGTCTCCGGCGCGACGAGGTGAATCAATTGTTGGGATCTGATGCCCTGCAGCCTTTGATGCCGCGGCTACAACTTCTCGCACTGAATACCCATCACCGCTACCTAGGTTATAGATCTCATGCACACCAGCCGTGAGGGTTTCTAAAGCTTTAATGTGAGCATCAATTAAATCAACTACGTGCACATAGTCACGCACACACGTTCCATCAGCTGTTGGCCAATCGGTGCCAAAAATCTTTACTGGATTTTCCTCAGTGCTTCTTAGAACATTTGGAATCAAATGAGTTTCTGGATTGTGGCGCTCAGCCAACCAACCACGCTTTGATTTAAGGGCACCTGCAACATTGAAATAGCGAAGTGATGCTGCAGCAATTCCTCTTGCAGCCGATTCTGCTGTAATCATCTGATCTATGGCTAATTTTGTAGCACCATAGGGATTCGTAGGTTTAGTGGGTGCGCTTTCCAAAATAGGTACTTGTTCAGGTTCGCCATAAGTGGCAGCAGATGAAGAAAAGACCAACTTCTTAACGCCACTTTTGTGCATCTCATCGAGCAGATTTCGCGTTCCATCAACATTTACCTGATGATAAAGATCAGGTTTTTCAACAGATTCGCCAACAAGTGATTTACCTGCAAAGTGCATGACCGCATCAACACCAACAAGTGCTTGTGCTAAATCTCCGGAGTTCAAAAGTGAGCCTTGAATAAAACTCACACCCGCTGGCGCTGTGTCGGCATGACCCGTACTGCAATCATCCAGAATCGAAATTTCATAACCTTGCTCGAGCAATATATCTACGGCCGTGGAGCCGATATATCCCGTGCCGCCTGTTACTAAAACCCGCATTACAAAACTACTTCGCGCAACTGCGCCGCTGATTGCTCTGGTCGCATATCCATGATGAATGCACCCATTGCAGATTCAGATCCAGCTAAGTACTTCAACTTTCCAGGAGCGCGTCGCACGCTCGTGATTTGCCAGTGCAAGCGCAAGACATCGCGGCCAACACGGACAGGTGCTTGGTGCCAAGCGGCGATATAGGCCATATCAATTCCAAAGACACCATCGAGGCGTTTCATTACTTCAAGTGCGATGGGAGCAAATGCATCGCGGTCTTGATCTGTGAGGCCAGTTAAGTCTGCAACAGGATTAAGCGGTGCAACATGAATTTCAAATGGATAACGCGCGGCATAAGGAACAAATGCAATCCAACGATCATTGCGGGCGATGATGCGCTCTTCATCGCGAATCTCACGGGCAACTACTTCATCAAATAAAACTTTTCCAGTGGAAGTTTTGTATTTATTGGCTGCCGCTAACATCTTTTCAACACGAGGTGGAATATATGAATAGGCATAAATCTGACCATGCGGGTGAGTCAGCGTTACGCCAATCTCTTCTCCGCGGTTTTCAAATGGTGCAATGTGCTCGATAAAGCTCTCTTGGGAGAGTTCGGCGGTGCGATCAATCCATGCCTCAAGTAGAACGCGCACGCGCGCAGGCGTTAGATCTTTAAATGCATTTCCATGTTCTGCTGTAAAACAAATTACTTCACACTTACCAGCAGCACTTCCCAAATCTGTATCTGGACCAACTTGATCAGGTAAGGCCCAATCACCAGTTGGAGGGCGAAGTGAAGGAGAGCGGTTATCAAAGACAACTACTTCAAAATCAGATTCAGGAATCTCAGTTAAAAGCTCTCCTGTTGTTGGACAGAGGGGGCAGAGTTCTTTGGGAGGTAAAAAGATTCGACCTTGGCGATGTGATGCCATGGCAATCCACTCATTCACCAAGGGATCGAGTCGAAGTTCACCTATTGCTGGTTGTTTTTCTACAGGACGGGCATCTTTGGCGCTCCGGTTTTGACCAGAAGTGTCGTAATAGCGAATGGTGCGGCCATCGGCCATCAGGCGATCATTTCGAAGGATGCCAGCGCTTAGTTTTTTACTCTGCTCCATAGTGTCGTTACTCTACAGTTGTGACTAAGCAAACTGCACTTCTGAGCGCTCCAACTTCCTCGTTGCTCATTGAGGTTGTTAATGGAGCCTTAGTAATTCGCCATTGGGGAGCCCCAATTCTTGGGCAAAACCATGACATCGCGCTAGCTAGTCGAGTATCGATTGCAAATAGTTCTTGGGATGAACCACAGCTGCCAGGTTTGATGCGCGAGAGCGCACGTGGTTTCTTAGGACGTCCATCTCTGTCCGGACACCGCAATGGAAAAGCTTGGTCAACTAAATTTGAAGTTACTGATTTTCATCATCAAGGTAATCACTGCGCAGTAACCCTTCGAGACTTTCATGCAGAGCTAGAGGTAATAGTCACTTTTGATTTAGATGCTTTTGGAGTACTTATTCAGAAAGCCACAGTTAAAAACATTGGAAACTCTGATTATGTTCTCAATGAATTCATCCACTGGTTGCCTTTGCCACGAGAGGCAACACAGAATTTAGATTTTGCAGGACGTTGGTCAAATGAGCGTCAACCACAATGTCGCGATATTCAAATTGGAACCTGGGTGCGTGAATCTCGTGAGGGACGAAGCGGGCATAATTTCTCTATTGCAGATATCGCATTAACTGCACAAACTTCTTTCCAATCTGGTTCTGCTTGGGCAACATCGATTGCTTGGAGTGGTAATTCTCATTATTTGGTTGAACGTGGTTTTGATGGTCAGCAATCTATTGGTGCCGGCGAACTCTTGCTTGCAGGTGAAGTAATTCTTAAGGGTAATGAATCTTATGAAGCACCAGCTTTGTTTGCTGTTTATTCAAGCCAAGGATTAGATGGTGTTAGTGCGGCTTTCCATTCACATCTTCGTGCACGTGAAATTCATCCTAAGCGTCCACGTCCACTGACTTTAAACATGTGGGAAGCGCTCTACTTTGATCACAATGAATCAAAGATTAGAGAGCTCGTTGATGTTGCTGCCGAAGTTGGGGTTGAGCGCGTTGTTCTAGATGATGGGTGGTTTCACTCCCGCCGCAATGATCGCTCAGGCTTGGGTGATTGGGTTGTTGATCCAGCTGTCTGGCCAAATGGATTAACCCCAGTAGTTGAATACATCAATAGCAAAGGTATTGAGTTTGGTCTTTGGTTTGAAGGCGAAATGGTTAACCCGGACTCTGATTTATATCGTGCTCATCCTGAATGGATCCTGCATGAAGGAGATCGAACCCCACCGCTATGGCGCCACCAACTTGTTCTAGATCTTGGGCATGAAGAGGCATACAAGCATGTTCTGGAACAAACATCTTCACTATTGGCTGCTCACAATATTGTTTACATCAAGTGGGATCACAACCGTGTATTAGTTGATGCTGGGCATTTAGGTGTTGCGGGTGTTCGCCGCCAAACACAGGCTATTTATCGTTTGTTTGCTGAGTTAAAAAAGCGTCATCCAGGACTTGAAATTGAATCGTGCGCATCAGGCGGAGCCCGTATTGATTTAGGTGTTATTGATTATGTGGATCGCTTCTGGACAAGTGATAACAATGATGCCCTCGAGCGCCAAACTATTCAGCGCTGGACATCACAAGTTATTCCGCCAGAAATGCTGGGAACACACATTGGCCCAACCCATGGACACCAAACTGGTCGCACATTAGAACTCTCTATGCGCGCAATAACTGCGCTCTTTGGACATGCTGGTATTGAATGGAACATTACGCAAGCAACTGCCGAAGAACGGGCAAATCTTGCTACGTGGGCCAAGTACTACAAAGACAATCGCGCCCTATTACACAGTGGAAAATCTGTTCGCATTGATTATCCAGATGAGCATGGATACCTCTACGGTGTTATATCTGCCGATACTAAGAAATCTATATTCGCCTATGTTCAGTTAACACCTACTGTGACAATTCACCCAGCATCACTTAAGTTTGCCGGTTTGGATGCAGCTGCCAATTATTTAGTTAAAGCCGTTTATCCAGCAGGCAAACCACGATTTATGTTAATCACTCCACCGCAGTGGATGGATGGCATCACCATGTCAGGTTCAGCCCTTGCCACTATTGGAGTGAGTGCACCGATTCTTGCACCGGCCAATGCCGTGCTGATCGAAATTACTAAGCTCTAATCAACCCAGTTCAGAGTTCGCTCAACTGCTTTCTTCCAATTCTTATAGCCAGCTTCGCGCACATCTAATGTTGAAGTGGGTGACCAGCGGCGTGATTGTTGCCATTGCTTCTTAACTTCATCTTGTGAACTCCAGAAGCCAACAGCTAAACCAGCAGCATATGCAGCACCTAAGGCAGTGGTCTCACCAATAAGTGGGCGAGTGATATCAATTCCCATAATGTCAGCCTGCATCTGCATGCACAGTGAGTTAGCGGTGATGCCACCATCAACGCGCATTTCGCGCATTGGAACTCCACTGTCAGCCACCATTGCATCCATAACATCGCGAGTTTGATAACAAATTGCTTCAAGGGCAGCGCGGGCAAGATGGGCTTTAGTTGCTGCACGTGTTAAACCAACGATTGCACCGCGTGCATCACTGCGCCAATACGGTGCAAAGAGTCCTGAGAATGCGGGTACGAAATAGACTCCAGCAGTATCTGTCACAGAGGATGCAAGATTTTCAGTTTCAGCAGCGTTAGTAATAATCCCTAATTGATCACGTAACCATTGAATGGCAGAACCAGTCACAGCAACTGAGCCTTCTAGAGCGTAATGAGCGGGTTGATCACCTAACTTGAAACAGACTGTTGTGAGCAAACCATTTTTAGATCGGACGATCTCCGTGCCAGTATTGAGGAGCGCAAAGTTTCCAGTGCCATATGTAGTTTTAGATTCACCGCGTTCAAAGCAGACTTGCCCAACCATTGCAGCTTGCTGGTCTCCTAAGATTCCAGCGATTGGGATAGAAGTTCCAAATGGACCGTGAGGATCGGTGGATGCATACACTTCTGAGGAAGATTTGATCACTGGAAGTGAACTGCGAGAGACTCCAAAGATATCTAGAAGCTCTTGATCCCAATCAAGGGTTTCAAGGTTCATTAATAATGTGCGACTGGCGTTAGTCACATCAGTTTGATGTACACCGCCACGTACTCCACCTGAAAGATTCCACAATAACCATGAATCAATAGTTCCCATTCGAGCATTTTCATTTTTTGCAGCGGGAACATTGCTCAGAAACCAGTTCATCTTGCTACCGGCAAAATAAGGAGCAATCGTTAATCCAGTCTTGAAACGAACCTTCTCTTTTTGGGAATCAGTTAAAGAGGAGAGAAAATCGGTGGTGCGAGTGTCTTGCCAGACAATTGCATTGGATAAAGGTTGCCCAGTGCTCACATCCCAAACAACTGTGGTTTCACGTTGATTAGTGATTCCAATAGCTGCTAAATCTGAACCTAAAATGTCGGCCTGCTTGAGGGCCCCAGCGATGACTTCTTGCACGCGTTGCCAAATTTCAGCTGCATCATGCTCAACCCAGCCGGGGTGAGGCATTATTTGGCGATGTTCAAGTTGGTGTTGGCCAATAACTTTGCCCGAGTGGTCAAAGATCATGAAACGAGTACTTGAGGTTCCTTGATCCAAACTGCCGATATAAGTCACGAAGTGAAAACCTTTCATAATTAAGTTAGGCTTACTCTACTCAGATGCAATGGAGAATCAACGCTTATGTTCCTATCACAGCTAAGCCCCCAGCAGCGTGATAGCGCCATTTCAGAATTATCGAGTGAATCTTTTGACATATTAGTTATTGGCGGGGGTGTCACAGGCGTTGGAGCGGCACTTGATGCAGCATCACGTGGTTTAAAAGTTGCTCTGATTGAATCCCAAGATTTAGCGTCTGGAACTTCAAGTCGTTCCAGCAAACTCATTCACGGTGGATTGCGATACCTAGAACAATATGACTTTAAATTAGTACGAGAAGCACTCCATGAGCGCGAACTAATGGTTTCTTCTCTCTCGCCACATCTAGTTAAGCCAGTCGGATTCTTATTTCCGCTGACCGAAAAATTCAAAGAGCGAACTTACGTTGGTGCGGGCCTTGCACTCTATGACGCACTTCGTGGTTTCCAACGTGCCCTACCTTGGCACAAACATATTGGTCAAAAGCAGATTAATGAGATTGCACCATCTCTGCGCCCAGATTTGATTACTGGAGCTATTAAGTATTTTGATGCACAGGTAGATGACGCGCGACACACGATGACAATTGCACGCACTGCAGCTCGACATGGGGCAGTGATTGCAACACGCGTGAGTGCAGTCTCGCTCTTGCGAGAAGGTAAGCGCGTTGTTGGAGTAAAAGCGAAAGATTTAGAGTCTGGAAAAACTATAAACATCAGTGCAACAGCAACAGTGATGTGTGCTGGTGTGTGGAGTGATGAACTGCATGCAAAGTTTGAATTAAAGCCAGGTTATAACGTGGCAATGAGTAAGGGCGTGCATATCGTATTGCCAGGCTCGGCAATTAAATCTAACGCTGGAATTATTCTCAAGACTCCAATTTCAGTCTTATTCTTAATTCCATGGGGAGATAAGTGGATTGTTGGAACAACCGATACTCCATACACGGGAGATAGAGCAGAGCCTTTGGCTAGTCGTGAAGATGTTCAATACATTTTGGATCAAGCCAATCGCGTGTTATCTCCTAAATTAGATGTTTCTCAAATTATTGGTGTTTATGCAGGCTTGCGACCACTGGTAGCAAATAACAAAGACTCTGCAACGACCAAACTCTCACGCGAACACACAGTTGATCGACCAGCTGCTGGATTTGTGAGCATTGCCGGTGGTAAATACACCACTTATCGAGTGATGGCTAAAGATGCCATTGATCGCGCAGTCATTGAACTACGTGCGATTAAGCCAGAGTCAGTAACAGACAAACTGCCACTAGTTGGTGCTGATGGTTACTTTGCATTAGTCCAGCAGGTCGAGCGCTTAAGTGAAAGCAGTGGTCTTGATACCGACACAATTACTCACTTGCTCAATCGCTATGGATCCATGATTAGTGAAGTTCTTGAACTAATTGAGGCAAATCCAAAGCTCGCAGCAAAAGTTGATAAAGATCTTCTCTACATCAAGGCAGAAATTGAATATGCAGCAAGCTATGAAGGTGCAAGAACAGTTGATGATGTTATTTCGCGCCGCACACGGATTGCCTTTGAAGCCAGCGATCACGGCGTGCACTTAGCAGATGAGATTGCCGCGATTATTGCCCCAGTACTTGGTTGGAGTGCAAAAGAGCGAAAAGCATCAGTTACCGCATATGAAGAACTAGTAGATCGCGAGCTTGAGGCGTTAGATCAACTTCTAGAAGAGCATGAAAGAGTTAGTTCTTAATCTGCTTTGAACAACCATCAACTGAAGGCTTCTTAGTTGGCTTCTTAGTTGGCTCAGCTGTTGGTGACGGAGTTGGACCTTGAACCACTGTGAAAGTTACTGCTTGAGAGCTTTGTGCATGTGTTTGTGACACATCTGTATAAACAACATTTCCACTATATGTGCCGGCAGGAACACCCTTAATTGCCAATGTCCACTCACCACTGGTGGCACGCAGAACTGTTTGAACTGGACTTGTCTTTGGCACAGTTGCAGCGTCGAAGACAAGTTTAATTGCACCAGTCACAACAGGTGATGAATCAGGACGTGTGACCGTTGCTTTAAATGTGACTGACTTATTGGTTGTACTGGCGGATTGGGCGTTAACAATTAATTGAGTTGGCTCATTATTTGGCATCAAATCAACTAATGCAGGCGCCCAACTTCCTTTAGAAAGATTGAGGAAATCTGAGGCACTGCCTCTAAAAATATTGAGATCAAGTCGAGTGCCAGGCACACCGTATTTAGGTGCAATTCCACAGGATGTGTATTGCCAGATAGTCCATTGTGAATCACAGTTAGCGCCAGTCCATGAGTGCACATAGCAACCACCAGCTTTAATTCCAGGTTGATTAATCGGGTTAAACGGATCAATTGCATATTGGGCTAGCCACAGTGGGTATTGAGCCAACTTCGCACTCTTATTCATTGAACTCTCTAGAAAGTTTGAATAGGAGTAGAGAATTGGCGTTCTTCCTGTTTTCTCTTTAAGTAGTCCTAAGAATGTTTCTGCCCATAAAGTAACTGCAGCCCGGCTGGCATATTTCTGGCAGGCACCTGAAGAGGAGACTCGAACACATTTATTCTCAAGATCTAGTGCGTAAGGGAGATCTTTTTCAGTGTAACCACCGATAGCAGCTAATCTCCATAATACTTTTTGAGCTTGGGCAGTTGCATCACGGATGATTCCTGCTGAATCACTGACATCAGGCAAAATCGCATAGTGATAAAAACCTGTATAGAGACCTGCAGCTTGGGCTGCTGCGTGATCCATAATGAGGTACTTAAGTGCAAGTGCATCTGCTTCATCTCTAGTATCTGAGGCTTTAATCATGACGAAGCGAAGTCCAGATGCATAGGCAACTGAAAAATCAATTGGCTTGTCGTTGGGATGTTGCCATCTACTCACATCTGCTCCGTGGATGCGACCACCAGGACCGAAAGATTCAACAACTAAGGCAGGATCAGTGGTTGAAATCTGGGGAGGCTTTTTAATGGTGATTGTTCTAATAGGGGAGTTGGAAACTTTGCCTCCAACATTTACTTGAGCGCGATACTTGATTGGAATATCAAATGCAGTTGCAACAGCAACAATCTTCCACGTTCCTGCTTTGGTGGTCTTAGTTACAAAACGCGTGGTCTTCCATTCACCTGATGAGTTACCCTGAATTTTTACGCTCAAACCAGATCGAGCCGGCTTGATGGTTCCGTAGAAGGTAACTACTGATTCAGTTGCCGATGGAGTTTGTCGCAAGGAAAGTGTGAGAGAGCTAGAAGCGGCCTGAACCTGTGGCACATTCAAGGCTAGTAGAGTCAGCGCAATTGCTGTAATTGTTGCGCGGATTTTCATCGCTCACTTATTTCAACATCAATAGCCAAGACAGATTTTATTGTTTGAATGAGTATCGCTTGTTGCTTCAGTCGAGTCTGTAAGAATTCATGGGAACTAGAAAGCTTACGGGCATCTGAAAAATCCAAGGTAAGAACCTTGCCATCAAAATCTGCCAAGCGGGCGTCAAAGAAGGAAAGCCATGAGACTCGGTCTACTTCCAATACCGCATCGAGGACTTCATTCCATCGATTGCGTATTTCTTGCAGTTCCATAGGCGCAAACTTTACCTATTAACACTGTTCTATTAGTGGTGTGGCGCGCCTAACCAGCGGTAATACTCACCAACAAGTTGCACCCTCATATTCATATTGGCATCTGGTTGCACATGCAATTCTTGTGCAACTCGTGAAATTACTTGTTCCACAGACTTTTCACTGACATATCGTGTACGCCCAATCTGGGCATTTGTCATTCCATCAGCGACCAATCGAAGTACCTCTGCTTGTGTATCAGTTAGATGGGCCATTAATGCCAAAACGCCTTTCTCTTGAAATGAAGCATTTCCATTTATCCAAGCGACCTTATGTTTTTCAATCGCTGCAGCCTTTGATTCATTAATTGCAGTGCATAGAACAGTGAAGTCAACAATAGATTTCTTAATGAGAATCTTGGTTCCAGCAGGCACGTCTTCATTAGATTCACCGATAAAGCGCAGATCAGGACAGGTGTTAAGAATTACAATTCCTATGTTGTGATTTTCTTTGCGCATGTTCACTGCGATTTTCACTGAAGATATTCCTGCAAGGTTCATATCCAGCAAAATGACATCTGGTTGCAAACGTCGAAGCAAGTTTAGACCCATACTCTCACTCTTAGCTTCTCCGATCACATCAATATCATGAAGACGTAGTGTTGCCACCAAAGTAGACATCACAAATGCGTCATCGACTATGACCAGTACTCGTTCGTTCATGTCTACAAGGTTAACGTTGAAGTAGACAATTACTCCTTGAATAGGAAATTACTTAATCAATTGAGAGATGGCCCCAGAGATATGAGAAACAATCACTTCAGCAGAAATAGGGCCACCCCTAGATGCGCTCTTTGCTGCTTGAGCATGGATGTATGCACCAGTTGCAGCAACGTGGGCTAAACGATTGATGTCGTTAAGTATTTCAACAGTATTGGTGGCAACCAAAGCGCCAATGATTCCTGCCAATACATCACCACTTCCAGCTGTTGCCAGCCAAGGTGTTGCAACAGGAAGTTCTATGAGTAAGTCATCATTTGCAACGTACGTGATTGATCCTTTAAGCAGAACAGTTACACCTAGAGTTTGGGCAGCCACAACCACCCATTTTTTTGGATTTCCTTCAATCGCCTCTGCCGTAACTGGCACTCCTCGCGCAGTCAGCAAGGCTGAGAGCTCTCCACTATGTGGTGTGATCAAAGTTGGTTGCTCTAAAGACCCAGCCAAATACAGCGCTCCAGCATCTAGAACTGTTGGAACGTTTTGCTTGTGCGCTAAAACAAACCAACGGTGGCGAAGCCATGTGGTGATATCTGAATACTTCTTTGCGGGAATTCCAGAACCGATAAGCCACGCTGTGACTTTTCCAGGTTGCACCACACAAGAAGGTGTTGCGTGCAAAACTAAATGTGCCAAACCTGAAGAACTATGAAAGCGAATCATTCCAATTCCTGTTGCAGCAGCTGCAGAAGTTGTTAGAACCGCAGCACCTGGATATTGGGCAGAACCAGTGATTACACCGAGAACTCCTCGACTGTATTTGTGGTCAAGATCAGAAGGGGTGATAACGCATTTGGCTGCATCACGAGCGGTCCACTTCTTAATAGTTCTGGTCATGAACTCAGCCTATCGCTCATAATTTGCGAGCCTGTACCGCTACATCCATACTAAGCACAATTGAAGGCAACAAACAGGGGGAATCATGGACGCAAAGTGCCCAGTAGCACACGGTGCAAACACTCAATCGAGTGAGTCAAATACACATTTGTGGCCTAAGGCGTTGAAGTTAGACATCCTCCACCAGCATGATCGCAAGACCAATCCACTCGGTGAGGATTTTGATTACCGTAAAGAAGTTAAGACTTTAGATTTTGCTTCAGTGAAAAAGGATCTGCATCAATTCATGACTCAAACACAAGAGTGGTGGCCAGCAGATTGGGGCCACTACGGCGGATTAATGATTCGTATGGCCTGGCACTCAGCTGGTACATATCGAGTTGCCGATGGACGCGGTGGTGCTGGCACAGGAAGTTTTAGATTTGCTCCACTAAATTCATGGCCAGATAACGGCAATCTAGATAAAGCACGTCGCTTGCTATGGCCTATTAAGCAAAAGTATGGAAACAAACTGAGCTGGGCAGATTTATTTATTCTTGCAGGAACAATTGCCTATGAAAGCATGGGCTTGAAAACTTTCGGTTTTGCTTTTGGACGAGAAGATGTTTGGCATCCAGAAAAAGACATCTATTGGGGATCAGAACCAGATTTGATGATGCCAAGTGATGAGCGCTATGCAGACACAACAGATGCCAGCTCTTTGGAAAACCCTCTGGCTGCAGTTCAGATGGGATTGATTTATGTTAACCCTGAAGGAATCAATGGAGTTTCTAATCCAGCGCTAACCGCCCAACATATTCGCGAAACATTTGCGCGCATGGCGATGAATGATGAAGAGACCGTTGCATTAACTGCAGGCGGACACACAGTCGGTAAAGCCCACGGTAATGGCGATGCATCTCTATTAGGTCCAGCACCAGAGGCTGCAGATATTTTTGAGCAAGGTTTGGGATGGAATAACCACACAAAGCGTGGAGTTGGTCGAAACACTGTAACAAGTGGCATTGAAGGTGCTTGGACATCTGAGCCAACTAAGTGGGATGCCGGTTACTTCGAAATGTTGTTTAAGCATGAATGGGCACTTGTGAAGTCTCCGGCAGGAGCACAGCAGTGGGAGCCAACAAATATTGTTGAAGCAGATAAGCCAGTAGATGTTGAGGATTCATCAATTCGCTATAACCCAATGATGACTGATGCAGATATGGCAATGATTAAGGATCCGATCTACCTTGAGATTTCAAAGAAGTACCATGAAAATCCGGCGCTCCTTGATGATGCATTTGCGCGTGCTTGGTTTAAATTAACCCACCGCGACATGGGTCCAAAGATTCGCTACATCGGACCTGATGTTCCAGCCGAAGAGTTGATTTGGCAGGATCCGATTCCTGCAGGCACATCTTCTTATGATGTTGGCGCGCTCAAGGCAAAAATTGAGGCAGCAGGATTATCTGTTTCAGAGTTAGTTTCAACTGCTTGGGATAGTGCGCGAACATTTCGCGGCTCAGACCTTCGCGGCGGTGCAAATGGATCTCGCATTCGTTTAGAGCCAGCTCGTAATTGGGAAGGCAATGAGTCTGCTCGATTAAACAAAGTACTTGCTGCTCTAGAGCCAATTGCAAAAGAATCTGGTGCAAGCATCGCAGATGTGATTGTTTTGGCTGGAAACATTGGAGTAGAAAAGGCTGCAGCTGCTGCAGGTGTGAAGGTTTCAGTTCCATTCACACCAGGTCGCGGAGATGCAACGCAGGCACAAACCGATGTTGCCAGTTACGGTGTTCTTGAACCCATTCATGATGGATTCCGCAATTGGGTGAAGAAAGATTACGCAGTATCACCTGAAGAACTGCTTCTAGATAAGTCCCAACTTCTTGGACTAACCGCTCCTGAAATGACAGTCTTGATTGGTGGAATGCGCGTGCTTGGTACAAACCATGCCGGCACATCCCACGGAGTCTTTACAAAAAATGTTGGCGCACTTTCAACAGATTTCTTTGTCAATCTCACTGACATGAAGTACGTGTGGGAGCCAGTAGGGGAGAACCTCTATAACATTCGCGATCGAAAGAGTGGAAGCGTTGATTGGACGGCTACTCGCGTAGATCTAGTCTTTGGTTCTAACTCAATTCTTCGTTCATACGCTGAGGTCTATGCTCAAAACGATAACAAGGAAAAGTTTGTTAAAGACTTTGTTGCTGCGTGGACCAAGGTGATGAACGCTGATCGCTTTGACCTGCACAGTTAATTCTCAGAGTAGTTAAGTCGGCTTGATTAGAGCTCGAATACGACAACACCTTGGGCCTTCACAAGAAGGGATTGCCCGTATTTCACGGTGTGAAAAATGGGGCTAGGGCTTGAAATATCTGTAAGGTCACACACGCTTGAAAGGGATAAATAAGTTCCTACTTGTTATCATTGGGCGTGGCGAAAAAAAGTAAAATCTTGACGAAAGCAGTCGGTACTGCACTCATTCTCCTAACTCTAGTGAGCACAGCAGTTGTTGTTTCGAAAGCATGCCATGCTGAGCAAAATTCTGTGGCAGTGGCAGCCGTCACCCATGTTTCACATGGTGATCATCCTCATTCACCTATCGCCACTCAAGGTTTAGGTAGTGGTAATTTATTTACGAAAATCTGTGCGGGGATTTTCTATTTAATTTTACTTTTTGGCGGCAGGTTTCTTTTAAGAATCTTCTACCAGTCTTATCACGACAAGTTCATTCTCTTAAAATCTCACTTGATGACATATAGACCGCTAACGAGCCTTAACCTGACCTTATCTTTACCTGAATTGGGCATTCACCGAATCTAAATCAATCTCGCTTCTGTCCAAGAACTGCGAGAAAGGTTTTTCATGCCCGTTTTTGTTATCGTTTTTGCTCTACTACTTGGAATTACACCAAGTAGTAGTTGGGCTGCCCCTTCCTTAGCAAATGCACAACGTGAAGTGGATAGATTAAGAACTCTGGCTGCCGAGAAATTTGAGGCGGCGAATGAAGCAACAATTCGGATCAAGCAGCTAGAAAAGCAGACGGCTATTCTTGAGAATAAAGAATCGACCTTGCGGAAAGAGTTAAATCTAGCTGGATTGACCCTTTCACGTATTGCCGTCTCCAAATTCACTGACTCTGGAATGGGAGAAGGATTAGATCTCCTTTTTTCTTCAGACCCATCTAGGTACCTTTCAGATGTAGGCGTTTTAGATATGGTCTCTAGGAACTATGCAAAACAACTCCGAGAATTTGCTGTTAAAAAGCAAAACGTGGAAGCAACTCAGTTAGTTGTAGCTGATAAAACAACTCTGTTGCGCATTGAAAGATCCAGACTTAATCGTCAAGTAAGTGCGGCAAAGGAAGATTTGGCACTGGCTCAAAAGATCTTGAACAATCTAAAAAAAGAGGATAGAGAGAGATTGGCAAGGGAAGAGGCAGATAGGGAAAATCGAATTCTCAGTGACTCTAAAAAATATGCACAAAGTTATAAGGGAGATAACACAAGAGGTTCAATTGCATTGAAATATGCCCTTGCCCAAGTCGGAGATGTGTATGTGTGGGCTGCGGCAGGACCAACGCGTTGGGATTGTTCAGGATTGACTATGCGCTCTTTTCAAAAGGCAGGTGTATCACTTCCGCATTCATCTCGAATTCAAATTAAATATGGAAAAAATATTTCAGCTTCATCATTAAAGCCAGGTGACTTACTGTTTTTTGGTAAGCCGATTAGCCATGTCTCCATCTATATGGGTGGGGGAAAAATGGTTCAGGCCCCACGTCCAGGTAAAAGAGTAGAAGTTGTGAATTTCACAAAAGTATTTGGAAAGAAGCCATTTGTTGGAGCTCGCAGATTATGATGAAAATAAAGATATTAGTTATTCAAATTATTTTGATTTCCCTGAGCGTGATTGTGCTCCCGGCACCAGGTAATGCAACGAGTCATAAACCGACACTTGCTCAAATTGAAGCTGCCAAGAAGTTAGAAGCTGCAAAGAAAAAAGTTGCAGCTGATGCGCTCAAGCGGTTGGAGAAGGCGCGTGGAAATTTGCGTGCTCTGACGACTATCGCAAAGGCTGCAGAAGCAAAGTATGTTGCAGCACGAAATGAATTGGCACGGGCCACAGCTAAATCCGTAGCCGCTACCAAAATCTATGAAGAAGCTGTTGCATCTGTTGCATTTACACATCGTGAGATTGGCAAGTTAGCCGTGCATGCATATAGGTCAGGGGGGAGTTTAAGTGATCTTGAAGTACTGCTGGATTCTCGCGGTCCCCAAGAACTTATCGATCGGATGTCTACGCTAGATAATCTGGGGGCAACCAATAAAACAACGCTCTCACGATTTAAGTCAGCTGAGGAGATTGCTCAAAAAGCAAAAGTAGTTGCCGTTGCCGCTCAGGAGGAACAGAGAGTAGTCACAATTCGAGTGGCTGATGCAAAGAAGGAAGCAGCTGATGCTCGGGCAGAGCAACAGAAAGAGGTAGATAAGCTTCAGGCAGTTCAAGACAAACTACAGCGCGATTTAGCTTCAGCAAAGAAAGTTCGCATTACTTTAGAGCAGCGCCGACAACTTGCAATTCTGGAAGAGACTCGAGCAAATGAGGCAACAAAGGTCACGGGCCAGGCAAAAATTTGGCGCACTGGGGGACCAACAGGAGTGAGTAGTTCACGAACATCTCAAGCTCAACGGCTCAAAGCAGTTGAATTTGCAAAAAGGCAGGTGCTTGCAAAGAAGCCTTATGTCTGGGGAGATGAAGGACCAAATACATTCGATTGCTCAGGTCTTGTTTATGCCGCATATAAATATGCCGGTTTAGGTTGGCCCATTTGGGACCGCTTGAACTCAGGTTTGTATTACACATATACAAAGCAGATTCCATTGTCGGAAATGGAACCAGGAGATCTTCTCTTTTATTCATACAAGGGCACGATTAGTACTATCCACCACATCAGCATCTATGCCGGTGAGGGCATGATGTGGGAAGCTCGTTCAACAAAGAGTGGACTTCGATTCTCAAATATTTATAGTGTTGATGGCTTGATGCCTTATGCAGGGAGGGTGTGAGAGTGAAAAGAATTACTTTTGTTCTGCTTGCTTTTTTAATCGCTAGTGTCCACAGCGCTTCGGCAGCTGGAGAAAACATTGGTTCCCTCTCACACATTCATAGTGTCAGGGCCTTGGGAAATCAGATAATTCTTGGCACGCACGAAGGATTATTTGAATACCTCAATGAAAAGAGTGTGAAGAGAATTAGTCCAGAACGCTTTGACGTTATGGGGCTTGCAATTTCAGCAAAGGGCTTTTACGCAAGTGGACATCCTGGGGCTGGTTCAAAGCTTAAAGATCCAGTTGGACTTATATTTTCTTCCGATAGTGGGCAAAGTTGGAAGAGTTTAGCTCTGACTGGGATTGTTGATTTTCACATTCTTGAAACGAACGGTAAGGAATTTTACGGTGCTGACTCAGGCTCTGGCCAACTAATGTATTCCAGTAATAGCGGTAAAAGTTGGGCAAAACGTGGCCTGAATCCATTTACAGACATCGCCCCTGATCCAAAAATAAGAGCCTCTGTCTTGGGAGTTAAGGATGGCAAGGTTTTCCGTTCCCTTAATGCATTCAAGAGTTCCTCAGTGATAAAAACAACATTTGAAGTTGATTCGATTGACTGGATTGAGGGAAGCTTGATTGCATCATCGGGCAAGGTTCTTTATGAATCAACTAACGCTGGTACTAGTTGGAAAAAACTCATTACGCTTCCCGCACCTATCGGCACCATTACTCAGTCATCATCGATGATAGCTGTGGTCATGAATGGTGTGATCTATTCAGCAAGTAGAAGTAATCTTGAGTTTATCAAGCATCAAAAAAAGTAAATTGTTTCCGAGAGGCTGCCTTACTTCTACCGATCTTCAATTGTATTGAGGCCGAACGTCAGTGGGGCGGGTCGGGCTCGAACCGACGACGACAGAATTATGAGTTCTGGGCTCTAACCAACTGAGCTACCGCCCCTAAAACTTCTTTGAGTGCATGCGTATGTTACGGGGCTAAATCTATAGTGGCAAAGATAAGGTCAGACATATGAATCTGCGCCGTATTTCCACGCTCCTTGCCCTTGTGATGTTGCTTCCACTCAGTAGCGCGAATGCTGCACCAATTTACGTTTTTCCAGTGGCAGGCTGTGAAGTCAACTATGCCAGGGCTCATCATGATTATGCAGCTACAGATATTTTGGCCAAAGCTGGGTGCAAGTTTGTGGCACCCATTAATGGTGTGGTCGATGAAGTAAATCGAACAGATAGTTGGAGTGGAAAAACTAACTTAGGTATTGATCGTGGGGGACTCTACGTTTCAATCATTGGTGAAGACGGTGTTCGCTATTACGGATCTCACTTGCGAACAATCCCAGCAAGTATTCAGCCCGGAGTTGTTGTCAAAGCTGGACGGTTGTTGGGCGGCATTGGATCAACGGGTAGTGCCCGTGGAACTGCGCCACATTTACATTTTGGAATATCGTGGCCAACCCCACCTCAAACATGGTGGGTGCGTCGCGGAGAAGTATTGCCGTGGAAATATTTAGATGCGTGGAAGGCTGGAAAAGATTTATCTCCAGTAAAAGAAGTTAATGCACGTAAGTTAAAAGTTGGAGAGATTCCACCTGTACCAAAAAAATAACCCCCACTGTTTCCAGTGAGGGTTATTTGTAAAGCGGTTTTAATTAGGCAGGATTAACTGCATCAGCCTGAGGACCCTTTGGACCCTGTACGACCTCAAATGAAACTGCCTGACCCTCTTCAAGGGACTTGTAACCGTTTCCTTGGATAGCTGAGTAGTGAACGAATACATCTTGTCCGCCACCATCAACTGCAATGAAACCGAAACCCTTTTCAGAGTTGAACCACTTAACTGTGCCTGTTGCCATGTTTTTACTTTTCCTTCGATATGTGGGTGTTCCGAGAAATCCTCGGATCACGGTCTTCCTCTTGCGCCAGCGATACCGAATATGTGTTACATGAAACGGGTACTGATTAAGCGTCCGACTGAGGTGAACTCTACCGCCTACTGAGCCGTATGCCTAAAGTGGGGCTGGACAGTTTGAGCGTGCACGGTGTTCAATTAAGGCACTAGTGAGAGCAAATGCAGCTGGGGAAGGTCGCATTTGGCGCCCTTGCTAGGAGATCATCATGCAACGTCTTGTCACGCCTTCTGCCCAATTATCGGTGCGGGGCTTACTTACTATTCACTCAGCACCCTCTGCGCTGCGCCGTCATATTGATTGGGCGATTCAAAACATCGTTGGCGCAGACGCACAAGTGAACTGGCAACCGCAAAGCTTGATGGTCGGCACATTTAAAACAAAATGCCAATGGAGAGGTTGCGGCGGATCTGCGGCAGAGATTGCCAGCACTTTGCGAAGTTGGCACTACTTAAACTTTGAAGTTCTTGAGGAAAATGAGAACGGTGGCGAACTCTTTCGCTTTACACCAGAGCTTGGACTTCACAGAGCAGTCACAGATTTAAGTGGGGCTGTGCTTCTCAATGAGTTCGCAATAAATAATGTGATGCAAAAGGCTTTCGATGAAGATTCAATACGACAAGGTCTTTTGCAGGCTATGGGAACTGCCTGGGATGTAGAGCTAGAAAGATTTCGGAGTGCTGGCATGGGCGAACCTGCGCGCTTGCATGCAATCTAATCAGTTAGGATAAAGACATGAGCCAACTAAATGAATCCCCAATTATTACCGTAGAGCGCCGCAAGGCAATAACAATCATTGTGTCAGCAGTAATCATTGCGCTCGCACTCGGTGTTGGATTAACTCAAGTTGGAACCGGCTTTGCAACGCGTGCTGGTAATGGAATCACTGTTACAGGATCAGCCAAGACAAGTGCTGTTGCAGATAATGCAGTCTGGACTCTCTCTGTCAGTCTTTCATCTCCAACAGTTGGTGCGGCTGTGAAGAAAGTAGATTCAGATGTTGCAGCCCTGTCTTCCTATTTAACGCAAGGCGGCATTGCAGCAGATGCCCTCACTCTTGGCGCAGTTTCTACTTATGCCAATGAGGAGTATGTCAATGGAAATTCAACAGGTCGTATTCTTTCCTACCGTGCTTCTCGCGATGTGACGGTTCGAACAAAGGATGTGCAATTAGTTTCAAAGTTGAGTCAAGGAATTGGCACTTTGCTTGAAACTGGAATTAACGTGAATAACTATGGACCTCAGTACTACATCTCAAACTTGCCCGAGCTTCGCCCAGAGTTAATGAGTGAAGCGATGAAGGATGCAAAGCTTCGCGCAGAATCACTGACTAAAGCTGTGGGTGGATCACTTGGTTCATTGGCAAACGTCAAAGCAGGCCCAATTCAAATCACAACCCCAGATTCAACAATGACTGCAGATTATGGTGCCTACGACACAAGCACTATCAATAAGACTGTTAGCGCAACTGTTTCTGTAACTTTTAATACAAACTAAAGCGGGATATTGCCGTGAGCACCACGGCGGTGAGGTGCCTGGGCAATAACTTTTGCTAATGCACTTCGTGTTTTTGCTGGCTCAATAATCTCATCCACTGCGCCAATTTCAACGGCGCGTGTAACACCACCAGAAATCTTTTCGTGCTCTGCCGCCAGCTCTAACTCCATTGCTTCACGTTGTTCTGCGGGCAAGCCGGCCAAAATACGGCGATGCAACACTCGAACCGCTGCAACTGCGCCCATCACTGATACTTCAGCGTTAGGCCAAGCAAATACACGTGTGGCACCTAGAGCTTTTGAATTCATTGCAACATAGGCACCGCCATATGCACGGCGTGTAATCAATGTGACTCGAGGGACAACGGCTTCGCCAAATGCATGCAATAGCTTTGCACCGCGTCGAACCGCACCTTCCCACTCTTGTCCGGCGCCCGGTAAGAATCCTTGGACATCTGCAATAACAATGAGTGGAATACCAAATGCATCACAAGTGCGAACAAAGCGCGCCGCCTTTTCACCAGCTGCAGCATCAAGTGCGCCAGCAATGTGTGCTGGGTTGCTTGCCAACACACCAACTGTTGCACCACCTAATCGACCAAGAACTGTTGTCATGTTGGGTGCCCACATGGATAGAAGCTCAATGTGTTCTGCATCGGTGTCTAGGATCGCTTCAACTAAGGGATGCACTTCATATGTGCGCACTTTTGATTGCGGGACAAAGGCTGCAAGATCAATGTCATTAACTTCTGCGTTCATAAACCCTTGATTTGCAAAAAGATCGGTCAACGTGCGGATGTCAGTAATTGCTTCATCTTCATCTGTAGCGATGATGTGTGCAAGGCCGCTATTTTTACGATGCGCCTCTGGTCCACCCAAGAGGGCCATATCTGTATCTTCACCCGTAACGCTCTTAACAACATCAGGGCCAGTTACAAAGATTCTTCCTTCAGGAGATAAAACAACAATGTCAGTAAGTGCTGGTCCATATGCACCGCCACCGGCTGTTGGTCCAAGAACAAGTGATAACTGAGGGATGCGTCCACTTGCAGAGATCATTGATTGGAAAACTTCTCCGAAGGCATCAAGGGATGCAACACCATCACTTAATCGCGCACCACCTGAGTGCCAGATACCAATGATGGGAACTTGAGCACCCATCGCAGCCTTATATGCCGTAACAATTACTTTTGAGCCTTCTACTCCTAGCGCTCCACTTTTAATTGTGGCATCGGATGCAAAGACAACAACTTTATTTCCTTTGATATCACCCGTAACGGCAACCATTCCGCAATCGGTGCGGGGGATAAGGAATTCAAACTTTCCGCCATCGAGTAAGCGAGCGATGCGGCTTTCTGGATCGCGTGGGTCTAACTGCTGCGTTGGCACTTATATGCTCTTAAATACCAATACGACGTTGTGGCCACCGAAACCAAAAGAGTCATTAAGAGCTGCGATGTCACCGGCTGGTAGTGCTCGGGGCTTATCGCGAACAACGTCAACAGTGACGGCTGGATCTAAATCATCGATATTAATTGTTGGGGGAGCAAGGCGATCTTGCAAAGTCTTAACAATAAAGACAGATTCAATGGCACCTGCGCCACCGAGCAAGTGCCCGGTCATAGATTTAGTTGCAGAAACTGCAACATGATCTGCATCTGCTCCAAGTGCTGCGCGCAAAGCATTTGCTTCGGCAACATCGCCGGCTGGTGTGGAAGTGGCGTGGGCATTTAAGTGAACGATGTCTTTGGTCGTTAAACCTGAATCACGAAGCGCAAACTTCACTGCTCTCTGCACGCCAGCTCCATCTGGATCTGGGGCTGCGATGTGATAACCGTCAGAGGTTAAGCCTTGTCCTGCGATTTCACAGTAAATCTTGGCACCACGTGCCACTGCATGTTCATACTCTTCGAGAACTAAAATTCCGCCACCTTCGCCCAAAACAAAGCCATCTCGATTTAAATCATAAGGACGAGATGCTCGCTGCGGTTCATCATTTCTAGTTGATAGGGCTTTCATCGCAGCAAAACCTGACATTGGCATTGCGTGGATTGCCGCTTCAACTCCGCCGCTGACAACAATGTCTGCGCGATCATTTCTAATCATCTCTAGTGCATAACCAATGGCTTCAGCACCTGATGCACAGGCACTTACTGGGGTGTGAACACCAGCACGGGCTTGTAGTTCAAGACCAACATTTGCTGCAGGACCATTTGGCATCAACATAGGAACGGTGTGTGGGCTAACTAGACGTGCACCCTTTTCACGCAAAATGTCATATTGATCAAGCAGTGTTGTTACACCGCCAATACCTGAAGCGATTACAACACCAAGGCGCTCTTTATCTACATCAGGTGAGCCTGCATCTTTCCACGCTTCACGCGATGCAATCATTGCAAATTGTTCTGATCTATCTAAGCGCCGAAGTTCAACACGCTCCATCTGCTCAGATGGTTCAACTGCTACTCGAGCTGCAAAGTGCACTGGAAGAGTTTGCGCCCATTCCTCAGTCAAGTTTCGAACACCGCTAGTGCCAGCAAGTAGGGCTGACCAAGAAGTTGTTACATCCCCACCAATAGGAGTTGTGGCACCAAGTCCGGTGACGACAACGCGGCGACGAGACATGAAAGGTGAGTTCTTACTACTTACTTAGCTGCGTTGACGATGAAATTAACTGCATCGCCAACTGTGACGAGATCAGTTACAGCCTCATCAGGAATCTTTACGCCAAAGCGCTCTTCTGCAGCAACTACAACTTCAACCATGCTCAGTGAATCTACTTCTAGATCCTCAGTGAAGTTCTTATCAAGCTCAATTGATGCAGCTGGAATACCGGCTACTTCTTCTACGATCTCTTTAAGTCCTGCTAGTACATCTGCTGGTGCAAGTGCCATGTGATGTGTTCCTTTTCTTGAGCTAATAGTTCAATGGATCAACAGGTGGTAATTCTCTATGAAAGGAGTGCTTACTTACGAGTATTGACAGGCGTAAGTGTCATAAATCTCAGGGTGCAGGCGGTAGCTGCACGACCTGCCCCGCATAAACCAGGCCAGCCCCATAGCCAATGAGCAACGCTAATTTGCCGTGCATCTCGGGATGCTTTTCAAGCAGGATATCCATTGCAAGGGGAATTGATGCTGCAGAAGTATTTCCATTCACACGAATGTCATCAGCAACTAAAACTGAATCTGGCAACTTCATTTCCTTCACCATTGTTTCAATGATGCGAATATTTGCTTGGTGCGGGATGAATACATCAAGATCATTAACGCCTAACCCTGCAGACTCCAAAGCCTTGAGACCGACTTTGCTCATGGAGTACACAGCCCAACGAAAAACAGTTTGACCTTGCTGTGAAATATTTGGCCACCCTAATTGTGCAACGCCTTTATCTGGAGAGTTTCTAAATTCGGTATAAGCAGGATTGAGCAAAATAGCATCGCGTGAGTCTGCATCTGAACCCCAAATTGTCGGACCAATTTTTGCTTCTGCGCTTTGTCCAACGACAACTGCACCTGCACCATCGGCAAAGATAAATGCAGTTGCGCGATCATCTGGGTCAGTAAAGTCAGAGAGCTTTTCAACGCCAACGACTAAGACGTTTTTCGAAGTTCCACCGCGCACCAAATCACTGGCCATGCCAACGCCATAACAAAAGCCAGCACATGCTGCACTGATATCAAAAGCTGCAGCTTTTGGATTACCGAGTTCATTGATGAGTTCAGTGGCAGCACTAGGTGCCTGGTAGGGATAAGAAATAGTAGAAAGAATCAAAGTGTCGATATCGGCCATAGTGAGGTTGGCTCGCTTAAGTGCACTCTCACATGCAGCCTTGGCCATTGTGATGACAGTTTCATCAGGACCTGCAAAGCGGCGTGATTCGATACCCGTGCGCTGTTGAATCCATTCATCACTTGATTCAATACGGTCAACAATTTCAGAGTTAGGAACTAAACGCTTAGGGCGATAGGAACCGACAGAGAGAATGGCACTGTTAGTCGTTGGTGATGTCTTGATAATCATGCGTGCCTTCCTGCGAATTCCTTAGCAGCAGATAGGTCATCTGCACTCTTAAGGGCGAATGTTTCGATCTCCGGAGCACCGCGCTTGAGTAAGCCAACCAGAGTTCCGGCCGGTGGCAATTCAATGACACCCGTAACTCCTAAGTTTTTAAGTGTTTGCATACATAAGTCCCAGCGCACTGGATTAGCAATCTGATTAACGATACGTGTGAGCACCTCGCTGCCATCGCTCACCACTTCACCATCTTTATTAGAAATGACTGAGATTGTCGTTGGGGCAGTTTGAATGGTTGTTGCAAGTGTTCGCAAAGGCTCAACGGCAGGTTCCATAAAACTTGTGTGAAATGCACCAGCAACTGCTAACGCGCGAACACGAGCCCCTTCGGGAGGATTCTCAGATAGTGCGGCAAGTGCTGCTAAATCTCCGGCTGCAACTATTTGTCCGCCACCATTATCGTTTGCAGCTACAAGTTTAAGTTCTTCTAATTTTTTTAAAACAACTTCGCGATCTCCGCCCAATACCGCAGACATTCCTGCGGGGGAGAGCGCTGCAGCCTTTGCCATCTCTATTCCACGTGCTCGCACTAAACGCAATGCATCTTCATCGCAGATTGCACCGCTTATTGCCGCTGCTGCAAGTTCACCAACTGAGTGACCTGATGTGTAGGCAAAATTCTTGATTCCAAGTGCGTGAGCGCCTAATAGTGATGCAGCCACGATGAGTGGCTGGGCATTGGCAGTGTCTTTAATTTCATCAGCATCTGCTTTTGTACCAAGTCCAATTAAATCCAAATCAATTCGCATTGACCATCGAGATAGAAGTTCATGAAACACGGGATTTGTCACCCAAGAATTAAACATTCCTGGAGTTTGGGAACCCTGTCCCGGAGCAATAATTGCTAACACGTTTATTACTTTACTCGAATGGGTTGCTTACTACCTAGTACGAGTAACTAACCAGACTTGAGCACTGTGTTGAGCAACAGTGATTTTTGCTTGCGGAGCTGCAATTGCAGGCTCATAGGTTGCAACATCTTTGGCAGCATCAAAGATGCATCGGAAAGCTTCGCCCCAGGTTTGATCAGGCAAAGTGAAAATGGTTTCAGCATTAGATGAATTCATGAGAAGCAACAGACCTCGGTTTGGATCTGCTTCAACAAAAACAGTGATGCTGCGCTTTTCTTCATCCTGCCAGTGATCATCACCCATTTCATGACCACCTAAAGAAAACCAGGCAATATCTTTTCGCTTTGTTCCTTCATCAATGATTCCAGTAAAGAACTCTGAAGTCACATCGGCTAGATAGGTTGCACGAATCTTTGCTAACTCTTGGACAGCAGCCAAAATATCTTTACCTTGTTCACTCAACTCCCAAGGCAATGCCCAGCCACCACCCAGAGTTGCTTCACTTTCATCTTGAAAATCTATTGGTAATGAGTAGCCGTTGTTTGAACCATTTTGTGTGCGACTCACTTCATCGCCCATATTGAGCATCGGAACACCAGATGAGAGCATCAGAGTTGCAAGCATCGATTTCTTGAGCCAATGCCTAATTGTGTTCACACCTAGATCATCTGTTTCACCTTCAATGCCAACGTTCCACGATCTATTGGAGTCACTTCCATCGACATTGTTTTCTAAGTTAGCTTCATTGTGTTTAGCGTTATAGCTGACCATGTCATGCAGGGTGAAGCCATCATGGGCTGCAATGAAGTTAATAGATGAAGTTGGGCCGCGGTAATAGAAAATCGAGCTAGAACCACTGATGCTGTTAGCGATATCAGCTACGCCTTCACCATAACCACGCTCTAGATCACCAAGCCAGAACTGGCGCACTGAATCGCGATAAGCATCATTCCATTCTCGCCAAGGATGCGGGAAGTCACCGAGTGAGTAGCGGGAGATATCCCAAGGCTCTGCAATCATCTTAAGGTTTCGCAGAACTGAGTCAGATTCAATGGCAGACATGAGAGATGAATTAAAGGCGCTATTGCTTGTGTATAGGGCTGTGGCTAAATCAAAGCGGAATCCATCAACGCCAATTACTTCTACCCACCAGCGCAGTGAATCAACAATTTGTCGAACAGAGTGGGGATTGCTTGCCGCAAAAGTATTTCCGCAACCGGTGACATCTATGTAATTTCCATTGGCATCTTGACGATAGTAAGCCTTGTTATCAATTCCTTTGTAAGAAAGAGTTGGTCCGCCCACTCCACCTTCAGCGGTGTGGTTATAAACAACATCTAAAATCACTTCAATGCCCGCGTTGTGGAGTTGATCGACTGCAACTTGGAGTTCTGAGATGGGATCACTAGTTGATGCGTAGTTAGCATTAGGAGCACTAAAAGCTAAAGAGTTATAGCCCCAATAATTCTTCCTACCTCGTGCATAGATGCCAGGCTCAGTAACCGATGCTGCTATTGGTAATAGCTCTAGTGCAGTTGTTCCAATTGATTTTAAATGTGCAATTGTTGAAGGATGACCGAGAGCTTTATACGTGCCCCGCTCATTTTCTGGGATTTCTAAGTTCTTAGCCGTAAGGCCTTGCACGTGTGCTTCATAAATTATTGTCTTTGCCCATGGCACAAGTGGGCGATTGATCTCGCGAGCGCTGTGATCAGTAACAACGCTATAAGGAACCTTTCCTGCACTATCGCGATCATCGCGAATAGTTATATCGCCATTTCCCACACCATCGGTTGCAACATGGCCATAGATTTCAGGGACGTAATGAAGTTGCCCATCAAGTGAGTGCGTATAGGGATCAATCAAAAGTTTAGAAGCGTTGAAGCGAACTCCATGTTCTGGTTGCCATGGTCCATAGACGCGGTAGCCATAGCGCTGACCTGGGCGCACGCCTGCTAAGTACCCGTGCCAGATTGGTCCGTTGCGATGTGACATTGCAAAACGGGTTTCTACTAACTTGCCATTGACCTCGTTAAATAGGCAAAGCTCCACGGCATCGGCGGCGTTGGACCAGATGGCAAAGTTAGTTCCGCCATCAGTGACGGTGGCACCAAGGGTTCGGGGATCAGCTGCAAGCACGGCGCAATACTGCCGTGAAATAGCAGAATTTGTCTTATGACACCCGCTCTTCAAAAACTTCGAGTAAGCCTGCTTCTCGGTGATTTACAAATTCAGGGAAATAAATCACAGCATTGGCATGAGCATTTGGTCGAAATAGCCTTCGAATGTGTTCACAAATTATTAAATAGAGAGCTGCAGGGAGTAAGTCAACGGAACGTTTCAAGAACCAGGGGGTTCCATTTTTGAGCATCCACTTAATTGATTCGGCTTTTGGCTTCTTAGCAATGGGGTCAAGGTGAATCGGATCAATATCCCATCGCTTACTCAAGATTTCACGAAAATGCTGGGCCAGCAACTGATGCCCAAACTTCGATGGATGCATGCGATCAATGTGCCAAACTTTTCTCTCATAAATACCTTCGAGCTCACGGGTCCTTAAGATCTCTGTCCCAAACTCTGCAGCAATTGCTTGAGTGACTTGATTGACGGCATTAATGCGGCGGCGCAGCACAGTTCCTAATGTTTTTGGCATTGGCACAATCAAGGTGGGATCATGTAATTGCAAAAGTAGAACTTCGGAGCCAAGATCCTTGAGTTGTTTAATTGTGCTACGCAGATTTTGATGTAAGCGCTCAGGGGAGAATCCATTTCGCAGTGCATCATTTCCGCCAACGATTACCGCTGTGATTGAGGGCGAATGCAAAATTGCTTTAGGAAGTTGATCATTGAGAATCTCATCTGATTTAGCACCTGGACGTGAAAAATTTACATAAACCAGGGGATCTTTGAAATTTTTAGCTAGGTAGTAACTCCAACCACGAGAATTGCCATTCTTATCGGTGTCGCCGACGCCAGATGCGGCGCTATCTCCCAATACTGCGAAGGTTGCGACGCGCTCCATTTATGCTGCCCGCAACCTTCTTTTAACTTCTTGGCTATCACCATGAAGTTTGAGCATCAAAGACAGCGTGGCACTCCATGGGAAATTCTCTGCTTGGTGAAAACAGCGCTGAGGCAGCTTGGGATCATGGCGCATTTCAAGCACGCGCTCAATCGCGTTCGCAAATTCATGTCCAGTATTGCCCGCAATGGCTCCGACTGGTTCAGAAGTGTTAATAAGAAGGAATTCACCCACTGCACTTGTATTAGATGCAACCACAGGTGTCCCGGCAGCCAGTGATTCAAGGGCCGCTAAACAGAAAGTCTCAATTGGACCAGGTGCTAGTGAAACATCTGCCGTTGCCAGAATTTCAGCAAGGCGTTCGCGATCTGCAATATAGCCAAGGAAGGTAACCGGCAGGTTCTTACTCTTCTCGCGCAAATCCACATACATTGGGCCAATGCCAACGTATATCAAGCGGGCATTAATGCCGCGTTCTAACAAGACCTTAAGTGCTTCGATAGAGCGTGCTGGATGTTTTTCCCGGGACATGCGGCCGCAGTGAACTAGTAGAACGTCTGCACCTTGCAATAAATCTTTACGGAATTCCTCGTTGCGCAGATATGGTGAGAACTTGTCTAGATCAACACCTAATGGAACTCTCACAAGATTCGTAGTTTTAATCTCTTCAAACTCTTTTGACGCAAACTCAGTTGTGGTAATAACATGCTTAAAGCGCGAAGACAGTCTGCGGTTATGCCAATCGACGATGCGCTTAAGGGAGAAGGGGAAGTAGTTCTTTGCTAACCCACTCAATGTTTCATGGCTAAAAACTACCGCTGCGATATTTCGCTGCCCTGCCCAAGCCCCAATTTTGGAGAGAGTGAAACGATCAGAAATCTCTAATACATCTGGCTTGAGTGTGATCAGAAGTTTCTTAACATCGCGATTATTGCGAATGATGCGATAACCACCGCTAAAAGGGATCTCAATGGAGGGCATCGTAATCTTGGTGCCACTAGTTGACTCTTCACAGTAGAAGCCTGTTCCAGGAACAATGTAGGTAAAAGAATGACCTCTTGCAACGTATCCGGTGCCTAATTGATGAAGCGTCGTTTTTATTCCACCTGACTTTGGGCCATAGAAATTGGCGATGTGAACTATTTTCATGCGACATTCTCCTTCAGTCTCTGATCAGAGAGTTGGATTAATTCCCGGTAGTGATTCATGAGCTGCGAATTAACGAGGTCCCAAGAGTTATCAATTACTGATGCACGTGTGCGCTCGCGCAAGATTGCTGGCTCATGCTTGTTTAAAAGATTGTTAACGTTCTGGTTAAGGGCAACCGAATCTGCAGTGTTAATGAGATAACCGGTCCAGCCATGCTTGACCAGATCTAATGGACCACCAGAGTTGGGAGCAATGACTGGGACACCTGAGGCAAGAGCTTCTTGAATTGATTGGCAGAAAGTTTCATGTGCACCTGTGTGAACAAAAATGTCTAGTGATGCGTAGTAACGCGCTAAATCTTCGCCACTTTGATAACCAACAAAGCGAGCATTAGGAAGGTGCTTTTCCAAGCGTGAGCGTGCTGGTCCGTCACCAACGATTACTAACTGAACATCATCTCTAACATCTAAGACTTTAAGATCATCTATTCGTTTTTCATTTGCAAGGCGGCCAACATAACCAATAATTTTGCGATCTGGTCGCGAACCTAGAAGTTCACATCGCAAATCAATATCACGCTTATCTGGAGAAAACTTGACTGCGTTAACGCCGCGTTGCCACAAGTGCACGTTTTTAACTCCACTTTGTTCTAAGTCTTTGCAAGACCAAGTTGAAGGAGCCAATGTGCGATCACTAGACGAATGAATCTTTGCAACCCATTTCTTCAATGAATTATGTGCGACAGTTAATCCATAATGACGGGCAAATCCTGCTACGTCGGTTTGATAGATTGATAAAGTCGGAATATTGAGATTCTGTGCAATTTTTGTTGCGTATTTGCCAAGAAAGATTGGCGAAGCTAAGTGAATAACATCTGGTGCAAAGCCATCAATTAAAGGCTCTAGCGCCCGTTGCGGAAAGCCAAGTGGAATCAAGCCTTTCATTTCAAGGCTTGGAACACGTTTGATTCGAAAGCCGGAATATTCGCGAGGAGCGTCAATACTCTCGGGTGCAATGACTAGGGCTTCATGGCCCTGACTCTTAAGGTGTTCTAGAACCCTCAAAACAGAGTTAGTCACACCGTTGATCTGAGGTAGGAATGACTCAGTGACGATTGCAATTCGCATCTTCTGACTCATGACGATTAGGGTCGGTTGCCCCGAAAGACTCAAGTAGTCCTTGAGGTTACGTGTCGGCAAATCATGCGTGAAATCTGAGAATCAGTTCGCCTTTCGGGTTACTGGCCAGTAACCTTGGCCACATGAAGATCGCAGTCTGCATCAAACAGGTCCCGGATTCATGGGCTGAGAAGAAGATGGTTGGTGGCTTACTCGATCGCGCCAACGTCGATGCAGTTCTCAATGACTTAGATGAATATGCCGTTGAAGAAGCTCTTCGAATTGCAGAGGCACATGGTGGCAATGAAGAAGGTGGCGCTAATACAGTCACAGTTATTTCAATGGGACCAGAGCGTGCAACTGAAGCTGTGCGAAAGGCCCTATCTATGGGTGCAAATGATGCGATTTTGATTAGTGATGCCGTTCTAGTTGGAGCAGATGCAGTTGTTACCGCTGAAGTTTTAGCCAATGTCATCTTCAAAGGTGAGTATGACTTGGTTATCTGCGGAACTGAGTCAACGGATGCTCGTATGAGCGTTGTGCCAGCGATGATAAGTGAGAAGCTGGGATGTGCTCAGTTAACTTTTGCCTCCAAAGTTACAGTAGATCCAAGCGCAAAGAATGTCTCGATTACACGAGTTACTGAAGCTGGCGTCGATGAAGTCCATGGAGAATTTCCTTGCGTAATCAGCGTTGTGGAAAAGATTAATGAACCCCGCTACCCATCCTTTAAGGGCATTATGGCCGCGAAGAAAAAAACAATTGATATTCGTGACTTTGCTAGCACAGGTGCTGAGTTCACAAAGTCATGGTCTGCAGTAATTGATGCAGCTCCTCGTCCACCGCGTGCCACTGGTGTTGTTGTTACAGATGATGGATCTGCTGGGCAAAAACTTGTTGATTTCTTGAGTGAGAAGAAGTTGATATGAGCACTGTGTTAATTCTCGCTGATTTTGCCGGCGAAAAGGCCACCAAAGCAACAGTTGAAATATCAACTGCTGGCGCAGTAATTGGTGAAGTAACCGCCCTTGTTTTAGCACCTGTTGGAAAGGGTGCAGCCTATGCAGCCTCCATTACTCAGGGACCTGTTACAAAAGTATTAGTGATTGAATCAGATGATTTTACAAAGCATGGTGTTGCAGCTTGTGCAGATGCGCTCGCACATGTCATCGGGCAAACCACGCCATCGGCAGTTCTAGTTGTATCAAACGCATTTGGCAAAGAAGTTGCTGGACGCGTGGCAATGAAGCTAAAGATTGGCATTATTACTGATGCTGTAGATATTGCGTCAGATTGCACTGCAACTCAATTAGTTTTCGGTGGATCTACAACTGTGCACTCAAAGGTTAATGAAGGCGCAGCGATAATTACAGTGCGCCCAAATACCATCACGGCAAACTTTGCCGCGGCTACGCCTTCAATTGAAAACATAACTGCGCCAATCTCTGATTCTTCTAAGAAAGCAACAATTACTTCCTCGCAACCTCCAGTTAAGGGTGGTCGTCCAGAGTTAACTGAAGCCAACATTGTTGTTTCAGGTGGTCGTGGAACAAATGGAGATTTTGCATCGGTGGAAGCATTTGCAGATTCATTAGGCGCAGCAGTTGGCGCATCACGCGCAGCAACTGATGCCGGTTGGTATCCACATTCTCACCAAGTTGGTCAGACTGGAAAAACTGTGAGCCCACAGCTCTATGTTGCGTGCGGTATCTCAGGGGCGATTCAGCACCGTGCAGGTATGCAAACAAGCAAGAACATCGTGGTGGTTAACAAAGATCCAGAAGCCCCACTCTTTGAATTAGCTGATTTTGGTGTTGTGGGAGATCTCTTTGCCGTGCTGCCTCCTGCCACTGAAGGCGTTAAAGCCCGCAAAGCCTAAGATTGGACCTATGTCCTCTATCTACCTAGACCATGCGGCAACAACGCCCATGGTTGAAGAAGCTTTAATTGCGATGACTGCGCAATTAGCACGCTTAGGTAATCCTTCAAGTCTGCACACACATGGACGTGCAACCAGAAAAACTCTAGAAGATGCCCGTGAAGTAATTGCAAAAGAAGTGGGTTGTTTGCCAAGTGAAGTTATTTTCACCGCATCAGGGACTGAAGCAAATAACACGGCACTTAAAGGTTTGTATTGGCAGGGCCGGGATAAAGGTAAGCATGTTGTGGTTATTAGTTCCATCGAACACCATGCAATTTTAGATCCAGCACATTGGTTAGAAGTTCACGAGGGTGCCGAAGTAATTCAAATTCCCGTCACCCATGATGGAGTTGTTGATCTTGAATTTCTCACTCACATAGTTGCCACTCGGGGAAATGAGATTGCAGTAATCAGTGTGATGCATGCAAACAATGAAACTGGAGTAATTCAGCCGATTCGCAAAGTTGTTGACATTGCTGGAGAGATTCCAGTTCACACAGATGCCGCGCAAAGCTTTAAGAAAGTACCTCTTTCATTTGCTGAGCTTGGTGTTTTTGCAATGTCATTGAGCGCCCATAAAACCGGTGGACCTCTTGGAATTGGCGCGCTCATTTTGCGCCGAGCAGTTGAAATCCCAGCCTTACTCCATGGTGGGGGACAAGAGCGAGAAATTAGAAGTGGAACTTTGAATGCACCAGCAATTGTTGCCTTCGCTGCAGCGGCTCAAAGTAAGTATTACGATTCTGCGAAAATAAGTGCGTTAAGAGACTCTTTCATTGCAGGTATTACTTCTGCTCTGCCTGAAGTTATTGTCAACGGATTAAAAGCTGATCGTTTACCTGGAATCGTCAATGTTACTTTTCCTGGAACACAAAGTGACTCTTTACTTCTGCTCATGGATGCACAAAACATCTCCTGCTCAACGGGGTCGGCATGCAGCGCTGGGGTTCATGAAGCTAGCCATGTGCTCCTTGCTATGGGACACAACGAAGTAAGCGCACAATCTTCATTACGCTTTTCATTTGGGGCGACAAGCACAAGCGCAGACGTGGATTTCGCAGTGTCAGTACTGCCTGATGTAATTACTCGTGGAAGGGCGGCAAATCTTTCATGAAGTTAATTGCAGCAATGAGTGGTGGTGTTGATTCAGCGGTGGCTGCTGCCCGCGCAGTTGAAGCTGGCCATGATGTTATTGGTGTGCACTTAGCGCTCTCTTCTAATCCACAAAAGTATCGTTCAGGCGCACGAGGCTGTTGCACCATTGAAGATTCACATGATGCTCGCCGAGCAGCAGATGTCATCGGTATTCCTTTTTATATTTGGGATATGGCAGAAGAGTTTCATGATGGTGTTGTTGAAGATTTCTTAGCTGAATATGCAGCTGGTAGAACACCTAATCCATGTCTGCGTTGTAATGAAAAGATTAAATTTGCTGCTGTTCTAGACCGTGCCCGCGCTATGGGCTTTGATGGTGTTGTCACAGGTCACTATGCAAGAACTCAGATATCTGATTCTGGGAAAACACTTCACCGAGCAGTTGATCATTCGAAAGATCAATCCTATGTTTTATCGGTTTTAACTGTTGAACAAATTGAAGGTGCAATTTTTCCATTAGGGGATACAACCAAGGTTGATATTCGCAAAGAGGCAGAGGCGCGTGGATTAGCTGTTGCACAAAAGCCAGATAGTCACGATATTTGCTTTGTTCCATCCGGTGATAACGCAGGATGGTTGCGCGATCGATTGGGAAGTGAAGTAGGTCCAATCGTGGATCAAGATGGTGTGAAAATCGGTGAGCACAAGGGTGCTTACACATACACAATTGGTCAACGTAAAGGTTTAGGACTAACTGTTCCAACTGCAGATGGTTCTCCACGATTTGTTTTAAAGATTGAACCAGTGAGCAACACTGTTGTAGTTGGTGCTCGTGAAGATTTAGCGGTGTCAACAATGCGTGGAGAAAGAGCGGTGTGGTGTGGTCCTGCAGTTACAGACAAACCGCAGCGTGGCTTTGTTCAAGTACGTGCGCATGGTGCAGCTCTACCTTGTTCATACTTCTTTGATGGAACCCTGCTAACCGCTCATCTAGATGAACCTCTCTTAGGGCTAGCAACTGGCCAAGCAATGGTTCTTTATGATGGTGATCGCGTCGTAGGTTCAGCCACAATTTGTGAGACTGAGTAATGAGTAATCAAGCTCGCCACCGCATGAGTGAGCTCATGGGACAAATTCGTGATCATCAATTTAAATACTACGTTCTAGATGCACCAACAGTTACTGATGCAGAATTTGATGCCTTACTAAAAGAATTAACTGCGATAGAAGCAAAGCACCCAGAACTTCGTGAGGCAGATTCACCAACCCAGCACGTGGGTGGAGGGTTTGCTACTCAATTTGAGCAACGTGATCACATTGAAAAGATGATGAGCTTAGATAACGTCTTTGACACTGAAGAGCTTTCATCTTGGTTTGATCGCGTTGAGAAGGAAGTTCCTAAACCTTTCTACTTATGCGAACTCAAAGTCGATGGCTTGGCAATCAACTTGACCTATGAAAAAGGTCAATTAGTGCGCGGACTCACTCGTGGCAATGGTGTTACAGGTGAAGATGTGACACTGAACGTTAAGACAATTAAGAACCTTCCTCATGCTCTCAAGGGTGATAAAACTCCAGATTTGATTGAAGTTCGCGGCGAAGTCTTTTTTCCTATTGCAGCCTTCAATGAGCTCAATGAATCGCTAGAGGAATCTGGTAAAGCTCTCTTTGCTAATCCACGCAATGGTGCAGCTGGATCTTTGCGACAGAAAGATCCACGAGTTACTGCATCGCGCCCACTCTCTGTAGTTGTTCATGGCGTGGGAGCGAAAGAGGGTATTTCATTTGAGTCACAAAGTGATGCCTATGAAGTGTTAGCTTCACTTGGGTTGCCAACAAGTGATCGCTTTAAGGTGTGTAAGAGCCGCGCTGAAGTTGAGAAATTTGTTAAATATTATGAAGAACATCGCCATGATGTTGAGCATGAAATCGATGGCGTAGTTATAAAGGTCGATTCAATGAGTGAGCAGGCCCAGTTGGGCTTTACTTCACGTGCACCTAAGTGGGCAATCGCATTTAAATATCCACCGGAAGAAGTAACTACAAAACTTCTAGATATCAAGGTGAGTATTGGTCGCACGGGTCGTGTAACACCATTTGCTTTTATGGAACCAGTCAAAGTTGCGGGCTCAACAGTTACTAATGCAACCCTTCATAATGCTGAAGAAATTGTTCGCAAAGGCGTCTTAATTGGAGATGTTGTTGTTATTCGCAAAGCTGGCGATGTTATTCCAGAAGTTTTAGGACCAGTCATTGAGCGTCGCACAGGCAATGAGCGCGCTTTTGTTATGCCAACAAAGTGTCCAGAGTGCGGATCAAAGCTTCGAGCAATGTCTGAAGCTGATGTTGATATTCGCTGCCCCAATACACAAAGTTGCCCAGCTCAACTACGTGAGCGCATTTACTACATTGGTTCACGTGCTGCTCTAGATATTGACGTTCTGGGCTATGAAGCTGCAGTGGCATTACTTGAATCTAAAATAATTATGGATGAGTCAGATCTCTTTGCCTTAAATGAGGAGAAATTGGCAAAGAGTGAGTTCTTTATGAAAAAAGATGGAACAGCTGGCGCAAATGTTGCAAAGCTTCTTGGCGCACTAGAGCAAGCCAAGAAGCAACCGTTGTGGAGAACATTAGTTGCACTATCAATTCGACATGTTGGCCCAACAGCGGCGCAAGCATTAGCGACTAACTTTGCATCAATTGCAAAGATTTCTACATCATCGGCAGAGGAGTTAGCTGCAGTTGATGGTGTCGGATCAACAATTGCGCAGTCAATAGTTGAGTGGTTTGCAGTTGATTGGCACCGTGAAATTATTCGAAAGTGGGATGCTGCTGGGGTAACAGTTGTGCAACAAGAAGTTGCTGCCTTGCCACAGACACTTGCTGGCTTAACTTTTGTTGTCACTGGTGGATTGGAATCTTTCACTCGCGATGGCATCTCCGAAACCATCACAGGCCACGGTGGCAAAGCTGCTAGCGCTGTATCTAAGAAGACCGACTATGTATTGGTGGGCACTGACCCAGGATCAAAGTTAGCTAAAGCACAAGAACTTGGCGTGCCAGTCATCGACGAGGCTCGATTTAAGCAATTACTTAATGGGTTGGCATAGTAGGATTTCAACCATGATGAACTTAGCAAACGAGGCCGTGCGCGAACTCCCAATGCCCCCTTACGCATTTGGCATTATTGGTTTTGCCGTTCTCTCGCTTCTTCTGTATTTAACTCTCCGCCTAGACCGGGACTAATTTGTCCCGCGTTGGAATTTACGGCGGAACCTTTGACCCCATTCACCGTGGTCATCTGCACGTAATTACCCAACTATTTAAAAAAGATCTCATTGATCAATTACTTCTAATCCCTGCAGGCAATCCGCTACTTCGCAGTGCCGAGCCAAGTGCATCTGCTGAGCAACGTCGCACGATGTGTGAGTTAGCCGTTTCAACTTTGCCAGAAGAAATCAAGAACAAAGTGCAGGTCAATCCCATTGAGATATTGCGTCAAGGTCCAAGCTATGCCATTGATACCGTTGAGGCCGTTAGTCAAACATTTCCAGATGATCAGATCTACTTAATTGTAGGAGCCGATGCTTTTTCAAAGATGGATCAATGGCATAGGGCCCAAGAGTTAGAAAAAATGGTCTCAATCATCTGCATCAATCGCCCAGGTTATCCAGCAACTGGGATTGATATTGAGGCCCTTGATACTGCGGCAACATCGATTCGCCAGGGAATGAGCGCTGATGTGCCGGAAATTGTGGCGGGATTTATAAGAGAGAATGGGCTCTATGACAATCAGTAGCAAAACCCGCGAGATAACCCAAGTAGCTGCCCATGCCATTATCGAAAAGATTGGCACGGATTTAATCGCTATTGATTTATCAGATCAATTAGTTTTAAGTGAAGTTTTTTTGATTGCAACAGGCCAGAATTCAGCACAAGTTGATTCAATTGCAGATGAAGTAGAACGCAAGCTTCAAGCAATAGGAGAGAAGCCAGCACGCCGTGAAAAAGGCGCTGAATGGATTCTGCTTGATTACTCAGATTTAGTTGTGCATATTCAAAGTGTTGAACTTCGCAAGTACTACATGCTTGATCGTCTTTGGAATGATTGCCCAACGATTGAACTAGATGCTGTGAAGGAAGCCGCATTAAATGGTAGGTAATCGAATTGTTATTTGGCGCCATGGACAAACAGACTGGAACAAGATAAACCGTTTTCAAGGCCATTCTGATATTCCACTCAATGAAGTTGGAAAAGTACAAGTAACTCGAGCAGCCCAAGTTTTAGCGGGCATGAATCCAACGCAAATTATTTCAAGTGATTTAGGTCGAGCGAAAGAAACCGCACAATCTCTCGCAGATTTAACTGGCTTGGGTTTTTCTTCACATGAATCACTACGTGAAACTAATGGTGGTTTGTGGGAAGGTAAAACTGGTTCACAAAATCGTGCCGAAGATTTCCATAACTTTATTCGCTGGATTGATGGCGACGATAGTCCAGCTGGCACAACAGGGGAGCGACGCAGTGAAGTTGCATCTCGAGCAGTTGGTGAAATCCTAAAAGCTTTAGAAGGAAAAACTGAACAACTCTTAGTTGTTGCAACACATGGTGGAACAGCCAGATGCGTTCTAGGTGAATTACTTCAACTTCCACTTTCGCATTGGGGAGTTTTGGGTGGACTTTCAAATGCATCATGGTCGGTCCTTCAAAGAAATCCCCGTCAGTGGAATTTAGTCGAACACAACGCTGGATCTATTCCAGAACCTGTTTATGGCGAAGAAAGTGGAGCAACTTTCGTTTAAAACCACCGCACATGTATGCGGTAAGGTCTGCACTTGAAGTAAATGGGGCTATAGCGCAGCTGGTAGCGCACCTGCATGGCATGCAGGGGGTCAGGGGTTCAAATCCCCTTAGCTCCACGTATGAATAACAACGTGAATGACGAGCGCGAGCACGCGGCATATGACTTTGCCTACGTGCAGGAAAAATGGCTGCCCATTTGGGATCAAGTTCAGCCATTTAAATCTGGTCGCCCGGATGACAAACGTGAAAAGAAATATGTCTTGGATATGTTTCCTTATCCATCAGGTGATCTTCACATGGGTCATGCCGAGGCATATGCATTAGGTGATGTGATTGCCCGTTACTGGGTGCAAAAGGGATTTAACGTTATGCACCCAATTGCTTGGGATGCTTTTGGTTTACCTGCTGAAAACGCTGCAATCAAACGTAATTCTGATCCACGCATCTGGACCTATGAAAACATTGCTGTGCAAAAAGCATCGATGCGACGATTTGCATGTTCATTTGACTGGGACCGAGTCTTTAATACGTGCGATCCTGAATACTATAAATGGAATCAATGGTTATTTTTAAAGCTGCACGAGCGCGGACTTGCTTATCGAAAAGATTCAGCAGTGAACTGGTGTCCTGGTTGCCAAACTGTTTTAGCTAATGAGCAAGTAGTTGCAGGACTTTGTGAGCGTTGTGATTCAGCCGTAACGAAGAAGAAGTTGAATCAGTGGTATTTCAAGATCACTGATTACGCCGATCGTTTACTAGATGACATGGCTCAACTTGAGGGCAAGTGGCCTGAAAAAGTCTTAATGATGCAGCGCAACTGGATTGGTCGTTCAACTGGTGCCAATGTTTCCTTTGTAATTGAAGGCCGCACGGCACCTGTAACCATCTACACAACCCGTCCAGATACTTTATATGGCGCGACTTTCATGGTTGTTGCTGCCGATAGTGAACTTGCTGCAGAGTTAGTGGTTGGTACAGGAATCGAAACAGAGTTCAATGCTTATCTTGAAAAAATCAAGGCTGATAGCGATATTGATCGTCTAGCAACAGATCGTCCTAAGAGTGGAGTTTTCCTAAATCGCTATGCGATTAACCCTGTAAATGGAGCAAAGCTACCTATCTGGGCAAGTGATTATGTTCTAGCTGATTACGGCACCGGTGCCATCATGGCTGTTCCAGCTCACGATCAGCGAGATTTAGATTTTGCTAAAGCATTTAAATTGCCTGTAGTTGTAGTTGTTGAAACTGGGGAAGAAGATCCCAATACAAGTGGTGTTGCAACAACGGGAGATGGAAAATTAGTTAACTCAGGCGCACTCAATGGTCTTAATAAGGCCGATGCAATCGCTGCTATTAACAGCCAATTAGAAAAAGATGGTCTTGGAAAATCTGCCCGTAACTACCGTTTGCGCGATTGGTTAGTCTCTCGTCAGCGCTACTGGGGAACTCCAATTCCAATTATTCACTGCCCATCATGTGGTGAAGTTCCTGTTCCTGCAGATCAACTTCCACTTACTTTGCCTGATGCAAAAGGTTTAGATTTAAAGCCAAAGGGAACATCACCACTGGGTGCTGCAACTGATTGGGTCAATGTTGCATGTCCTAAGTGTGGGGCTGCATCAAAGAGAGATACTGACACGATGGATACCTTCGTGGATTCATCCTGGTATTACTTACGTTATCCATCATCTACTGTGCACGATGAACCATTTTCAAAGAAAGATATTGAAACGTGGTTGCCAGTTGATCAATATGTTGGCGGCGTAACACATGCGATTTTGCACCTTCTCTACAGCCGCTTCTTTACTAAAGTATTAAGCGACATGGGCATGGTTAATTTCAATGAACCATTTACCCGCCTGCTCAACCAAGGAATGGTTGTCATGGATGGCTCTGCGATGTCAAAGAGCCGTGGCAACCTTGTTGCACTCTCTGATGAACTTGAAAAGCATGGCGTTGATGCAATTCGCTTGTCTATGGTTTTTGCTGGTCCACCAGAAGATGACGTTGACTGGTCTGATGTTTCACCATCGGGTTCAGTTAAATTCTTAACTCGTGCTTGGCGTTTATCTGGAGATGTAACAAGTGCTCCAGGGGCAGATTTTTCCAAGGGAGATGTCTCTCTGCGTAAAGCAACACACAAGGCATTAAATGATGCAGGATTTGCAGTTGAGTCATTCCGATTCAACGTCGCAGTCGCCCGCGTTATGGAGCTAGTAAATGCAACGCGTAAAGCGATTGACTCTGGTTGCGGAGGCTCTGATCCTGCAGTTCGCGAAGCTGTTGAAGCAATTGCAATCATGATTTCACTTGTTGCACCGTTTACAGCAGAAGAGATGTGGGAGCGATTGGGACATAAGCCTGCTGTGGCACTTGCAGGCTGGCCAGCGGTGGATCCAAAACTTCTTGTGGCAGATTCAGTGGAAGCCGTTATTCAAATTAATGGCAAGATTAAAGAGCGCATTGATGTCTCACCAACGATTACAGATGCAGAACTTGAGGCGTTAGCCCTTGCACACCCAACGATTGTTGCCGAACTAGGCACAAACGCACCGAAAAAGGTCATTGCGCGCGCGCCAAAACTAGTTAATATCGTCGCTTAATACTCGCGCGAGTAGTTCCACAATATGAAAGGCACTGTCAATGAAGACAATTCTAGATGCCATCGGTAATACGCCATTAATTAATATTGAAGGCATTTGGGTCAAGATGGAGTATTTGAATCCATCTGGTTCTATTAAAGCGCGAATGGCTAAATACATGATTGAACGTGCGGAAGAAGAAGGCTTATTAAAGCCTGGTGACACAATTGTTGAAGCAAGTAGCGGTAATACTGGAAATGCAATGAGCATGATTGCAGCAGTTAAGGGCTACAAAATGTTAGTAATCATGCCCGATGGGATGAGTCCAGAGCGCACAGCAATCTCTGAAGCATTTGGCGCAGAAGTTCACACCATGGGAGATTTCCATGTTAACGACGCGCTAGAAGAAGCACGTCGGCGCGGAGCAATGCCAGGTTTTTTTGCACCACAACAATTTGATAATGAATGGAACGTGGAAGAGAACCGTCAGTGGCTAGGTCAAGAGATTTTGCAACAAATGCCAGTTTTACCAGATCTACTCGTCAGTGGAGTTGGAACAGGCGGAACAGTTATTGGCGTGGGACAAGCCTTCAAAGCTGCAAATCCAAAGTGCAAGGTGATTGCGCTAGAGCCGTCTGAATCATGCACAATTTTGTGTGGAGAAGTCTCAAAGCATTTAATTGAAGGAATCGCTGATGGCTTTATTCCAGGCATTGTTACCCGCCATCATCATGAATTAGATGGAGTTATTGATGTGGGCTCAGAAGAGTCAATTGCTGAGATGCGCCGTTTGGCAAGAGTGCATGGCATTTTCGTAGGCCCATCTTCAGGAGCACACATGATTGCAGCAAAGAGATTGAAGGAGCAGTACGGTGTTGAAAACGTCGTTACTTTCTTCTGTGATGAGGGCGAGAAGTACATCAACGACTACTGGCTTAAGAAGTAAATATCCACACCCTTTAGCTTCACGTAAGCCTGTTTTGTCATCGCCCTGAACTATTGGGGCATGGAATATTTCTCACAGATATTTGAAAAACTAGCCACCTGGTGGTTTGACCTCAACTTCACCTCCATTCAAAAACGAGCTCTACTTGTCATTTCGGCGGTAGTCGTTGTTATCTCGGTATTCATTGTCATTAGAGGAAATATGGATGAGGTAACTGCGCCTCCTGTAGTAGTCGAGCAAGTCCAAGCTCCACAGATATTTGTAGATGTGACTGGCGCAGTTAATACACCAGGTGTTTACACACTCACTGCAAGCTCTCGCGTAATCGATGCAATCAAAGCCGCTGGAGGATCAGCTGCTGGAGCAGACCTGAGCACAATTAATTTGGCACGAGTGTTGGCAGATGGTGAGCAGATTTACGTTGATGCTGCAGTTACAAATAGCAAAGGCGTTCGAATCAGTGCAACAAAGCGCAGCGGTCCAATAAGTATTAACCGGGCAACAGTAAGTGATTTTGATTCACTCGACGGGATTGGTCCTGTCATTGCACGGCGCATAGTTGAGTATAGAAAAACACACGGTCCGTTTATGACAATTGAAGATCTGCAAAAGGTGAGCGGAATCGGTGAGGCAAAATTCGCACAAATCAAAAGCAAAATTCGCATTTAACCGATTACAGAGCAGTTGCTCTGGGCGGTGCAATCTGGGCAGGTGCGTTATTTCAAAGTGCGTGTGCCCCGTGGCAAATCTCATGTGCGGCATTAGCGTTGGGCGCACTTTCTTTGCTGAGTCGAAAAGCGCGCTTTAGCGTCATCATCTGTGCACTTCTTCTAGGTTCAACAGTGATGTCTATCCGCCAGGCATCATTGGCCAATAGCCAAATAACTAGATTCTTTATGCAGAGTGCAACGCTCACAGCTGAAGTTGTTACGGATCCCAGCAAAACCAGCACCGGTAAATATTCATTTATTGCACGTGCAATCTTGGTCAATAACAGTTCAATTCATTACAAATTGCGAGTACCGATACGAGTGATGACATCACATCGAAGTGTGACAAAACTCTTGCCTGGGCAAAGATTTAGCGCCCAAGGGCGAATCGTTTCAAGCAAAGAGGCGCGAGTTGCTGCCTTAGTTGTAATAAAGGATGACATCCACATTCTTACACCGCCTTCGCGTTGGGCAAGTGCGTTGGGTGCAATTCGCTTAGGTCTGCGCTCACTTTCTGGTGATGGAAATGCAGGTGCACTCATACCTGGCATGGTTCTGGGGGATACGTCCAAACAAAGCGCGCAGTTCAAAGATTCAATGAAGCGCTCTGGCTTAACGCACTTAGTTGCAGTCAGTGGTGCCAATTTTGCACTCGTTTCAGCTTTTGTCTTATGGCTCATGCAGTTTCTATTCTCGAAAATGAAATTCCGCCTCTCTGCAACGGCTATCTCTCTGATTGCATTCATTGCACTGGTGCGACCATCGCCATCTGTACTACGTGCTGCTGCTATGGCAGCTGTTTTACTCATTGCACAAGGCACTAAACGTGGACGCGATTCACTTCCTGCTCTGGGTTTTGCAATGGCAGCTGTTGTCATAGTTGATCCATGGCAAGCGCGTGATGCAGGTTTTGCTCTCTCTGTCTTAGCAACCGCAGGGCTTCTTCTTTTTGCACCTGTTCTGATTGAAAAACTCTCATCCCACATGCCAGTTAAGTTGGCCCAAGCTCTTTCTCCACCAATTGCAGCAACAGTTTTCTGCTCACCCATCATCGTTGCACTCTCTGGCTATTTAGCCCCAATGAGCATTATTGCTAATTTATTAGCGGCTCCCTTTGTTGCCCCCATCACGATTGTTGGCTTTATTGCCGCTCTTTTTTCACCTTTTGCCTCATTCATCTCCTCAGTATTGATTTGGTTTATTCGCTTTCCTGCAGGGGCAATTGCACTCATTGCACAGTGGGCATCTAGCTTTCCAGTTCTCACGCTACAAACAGGAAAAATTGGATTTCTCATAGTTGCTAGCTTCACTCTGCTGGCTTGGTTGTTTAAGAAATGGTTTAAATACATCGTGATCTTCACCTTGATAATTCTCATTTCCATCACGTGGCTGCAACGTTGGCCAGGAGGGGATTGGCAGGTGGCTAACTGTGATATTGGTCAGGGTGATTCGATGGTAATTAATTTAGGCAATCATCAGGGGATAGTTATAGATGTTGGACCAGATCCTGTTGCAGAAGATCGTTGTTTGAAAGCACTTGGAATAAAGGAGATTCCGCTTCTTATTCTCTCCCACTTTCATGCAGATCACGTTGCGGGATTACCGGGGGCGTTAAACAAGCGCACTGTTGGACAAGTTTGGGTCAGTGTTAATTCAGCGCCACTTGTTGAAAGTGCAATGGCGGGATCAGCATTAGCAGGAGTTGAGATGATTAAGGCGGTGCGTGGGATGGGTGCAAGGGTTGGTGCCTTAAGTATCAATGTCCTTTGGCCAACTTTGAGTGCAACTAGTTTTGAAGAAATGCCTGGGGATGGTTCACAAATAAACAACTCCAGTATTGCCACACTAATAACAAGTGATGCTTTTTCAATCTTTGCAGGTGGGGATATTGAGCCACCGGTTCAAGAAATTCTGGTTAAAGATGTTGGCCCCGTTGATATTTATAAAGTCTCTCATCATGGTTCTAGATACCAGGACGTAGCTTTTATGAGCGCTTTGCACCCACGTATTTCCATAATTTCAGTGGGGGCAGGCAATACTTATGGCCACCCAGCAGTGCAAACCCTGGAGGCGCTGGCTAGACTCGGCTCAGAGGTTTTACGTACAGATATAAATGGTGCGATTGCAGTTCAAGTGCGAAATCATCAATTCACGGTGCGAAAAGCCAAGGGACGTTTTAATCTCATTAGATGGGGGTAGATACATAATGAATTCCTTCTACCTCATCCTGGGATCAGAGGCTGCTCTTGCCGATAGAGCACTCACTAAGCTCACTGCTCAACTTAAAGATGAGAAATGTGAGATTTCAACTCTCTTTGCAGCAGATGCAATCGTTGGTGATATCGCCGATGCACTTGCGCCATCACTATTTTCAGAGCGCCGTGGATTAATCATCCGTGATCTACAGGATTTGCCTGAAGATTCCAAAGATGAAGTGACAAGATACTTAGATTCTCCAGATCCAACAATGACTGTTGTTTTTGTTCATAAAGGTGGCGTTAAAGGCAAAGCATTATTAGATGCGATTAAAAAGTTAAAGCCAGAGATAATTGCTTGTGAGCCAATTAAGAAAGAAGCTGAGAAGGAAGAGTTTGTTCGAAACCTTTTTCTTGATTTAAAGCGAAAGGCTACTCCAGGTGCAATCACTGCATTAGTTGGGGCGTTAGGAAATGATCTGCGAGAGCTTCAATCAGCAATTGGACAGATTGCAGCAGATGCACCAGCTGGAACTATTGATGAAGTCATGATTGATAAGTTTCATCAAGGCAGAGTGGAAACAACAGGTTTTGATGTTGCCGATGCAACGTTGGATGGTAATTTGCCAGCAGCACTGATCGCACTTCGAAGCGCACTAGAAACTGGAACTGATCCAGTAATGATTACAAGTGCTATTGCTTCATCACTTCGCTCACTTGCAAAAGTTTCAGGTGCTAATCGCGGCGTGAAATCTTTTGAACTAGCTGGGCAATTAGGTATGGCACCATGGCAAATTGATAAGGCCCGCAGACAGTTAAATCGATGGACACCAGCTCAAATCGCTGATGCCGTTGGGGCCATCGCCCTGGCAGATGCCCAAGTAAAAGGTGCGGCTAGTGATCCGATTTACGCCCTAGAAAAGGCCTTGACCCGAATCGCCCAAAAGGGCTAGAAATCGCAATTTGACCCTGGCCTAGAGGTTCCGTACCCTTAGCGTCTGCCCGAAGGAACCTTTGGTTCTTGCCATGGGCTAAAAATGAACTGGAGTTACACGTGTACGCAATCGTTAAAGCTGGCGGCCATCAGGAGAAAGTGGCAGTTGGAGACACAGTCACTGTCGATCGCATCGACGCTGCTGTTGGCGCAACTGTTTCATTTCCTGCAGTGCTCCTAGTAGATGGTGCATCTGTTACTTCAGATCCAAAGCTTCTCTCTGGCGTTAAGGTCACAGGCGAAGTACTTGAGGAGACTAAGGGCCCAAAGATCGATATTTTGCGTTACAAGAACAAGACAGGTCACCGTCGTCGTCAGGGATTTCGCGCTAAGCAGACTCTCGTAAAAATTACCGCCATCAACGGCGCGAAGTAAAGGATAAATAAATGGCAAGTAAGAAGGGTGTCTCCTCGACACGAAACGGTCGCGATTCCAATGCGCAATACCTCGGTATCAAGCGCTTTGGCGGACAAGAAGTGAATGCAGGCGAGATCCTAGTTCGCCAGCGCGGAACACATTTTCACCCAGGCAAGAACGTTGGACGCGGTAAGGACGACACACTGTTTGCATTAGCAGCTGGTGCAGTTGAATACGGTCGCGCTCGCGGACGTCGCGTAGTGAATGTTGTGGTTCCGGTAGCTCTATAAAAGGTTTCTCTAAAAAGGGCGAGCCGTAATCACACGGCTCGCTTTTTTATTTTCTGCAGTGAAGGGAGTTAATGACATGACAACATTTGTTGATCGTGTGACTCTCTATGCCTCTGCCGGAAAAGGTGGAGATGGTTGTGTCTCTGTTAAACGTGAAAAATTCAAGCCACTAGGTGGACCAGATGGCGGTAATGGTGGACGCGGCGGCGATGTAATTCTCGTAGTTGATCCAAGTGTTACAACTCTGCTTGATTTCCATCATTCACCACACCGCAAAGCAACGTCAGGTCATCAAGGTTATGGCGATCGCAAAGATGGTCATCAAGGTGAAGATTTAATCCTTGGCGTTCCAAACGGCACAGTTATCTTTGATGCTGCAGGTGAACAGATTGCCGACCTTGTTGGAACCGGCACAACTTTTATTGCAGCCCAAGGTGGTTTTGGTGGCCTTGGAAACATGGCTCTATCTTCATCAAAGCGACGCGCACCAGGTTTTGCATTATTGGGTGAACCAGGTGAAGAGCGCACACTTTTCCTTGAACTTAAATCAGTTGCAGACATCGCACTTGTTGGTTATCCAAGTGCAGGAAAATCATCTCTTATTGCAGCTATTTCTGCAGCACGCCCAAAGATTGCTGACTATCCATTCACAACTCTTGCGCCAAATCTAGGTGTTGTTCAAGCCGGTGAAACACGATTTACCGTTGCCGATGTTCCAGGCTTAATTCCAGGTGCAAGCCAAGGAAAAGGTTTAGGCCTTGAATTCCTACGCCATGTTGAGCGCTGCGTTGCACTCGTGCATGTATTGGACTGTGGAACTCTAGAAACAGATCGCAATCCAGTGCAAGATCTTGAAATCATTGAAAATGAATTAGCGCTATACGGTGGTCTAGAAGATCGTGTGCGAATCATCGCGCTCAATAAAACAGATATTCCTGATGGAAAAGCCATGGCAGATATGGTTGAAGGCGAATTGCGCGAGCGAGGCTATGAGGTCTATCAAGTCTCTGCTGCATCACGTGCAGGCTTACAAGAATTGACTTATGCAATGGCACGTTTGATTCAAAAGGATCGTGCTGCCACTGCAGCCCTTGAAGTTCGCACACGCATTATCTTGCGCCCAGTTGCAGTTGATGACTCTGGCTTTGAAGTTAAAGCCAATGCTGATGGTTCATTTAATGTTCGAGGCAAGAAGGTTGAGCGCTGGGTGCGCCAAACAAACTTTAAGAACGCAGAAGCCATTGGTTATCTAGCTGATCGTTTAGCGCAATTAGGTGTTGAGAAGGATCTCTTTAAAAAGGGCGCAGTTGCTGGAAGTGAAGTTCGAATTGGCGATGGCCTCACTCAAGTTGTTTTTGATTGGGAGCCAACAATTGAAGCCGGAGCAGAGCAGTTAGCTGGTCACTTGCATCGCCGTGGAGAAGATTCACGCCTTGAATCAACATGGCAGCAAACCGAGCGTGTTGATGATGTTCTTAGCGATGATGAGATTGCAAAGCAGTGGGAATACAACATCGAAGACCCACATTCACCTAAGATTTCAGCAGTTGAAGTTAATGAATCAGAGGATGGAGATGACAAGTGAGCCGAGAGCAGATTACTTCTGCAAAGCGCATCGTCATCAAGATTGGCTCATCCTCTCTCACCGGTAAAGCCGGTTCTGCGCTAGATGCTGATGCGGTCAATAAACTTGTTGATCTTGTTGCTGCATGCAAAGCACGCGGATCTGAAGTAGTCGTAGTTTCCTCTGGTGCTATCGCTGCTGGCCTTGCTCCATTGGGATTAAGTACGCGTCCTAAGGATTTAGCAACTCAGCAAGCTGCAGCATCAGTTGGCCAAGGCCTTTTGATTGCTCAATACACCCAAAGTTTTAATCGCCATTCAATTACTGCATCACAGGTATTGCTCACTACTGAAGATGTTGTGCGCCGCTCTCATTACCAAAACGCCCAGCGCACCCTTTATCGCTTGCTGCAACTAGGAGTCGTTCCAATTATTAATGAGAATGACACAGTTGGCACTGGCGAAATTCGCTTTGGCGATAATGATCGACTTGCTGCGTTAGTAGCACTTTTGATTAGTGCAGATTTATTGGTTCTAGTCTCTGACATTGACGCTCTTTACGATGCCCCACCAACACAGGCTGGTGCTAAGCGTATTCACGAAGTTACATCTGTTGCAGATATTGAAAATGAGACTCTAGGTGGTGCAGGATCTTCCGGAGTTGGCAGTGGGGGAATGGTTACTAAGGTTGAAGCTGCGCGCATTGCAACTTCTGCTGGTATCCCAATGCTGCTGACATCGCTAGAAGATGCTGATAAAACTTTGGCTGGTCAAGATTTTGGTACTCACTTTCACGCACACGCAAGCAAGACAACATCACGCCTACTATGGTTGGCGCATGCAACCAAACCACACGGTAAGTTAGTTTTAGATGCTGGCGCTGTGAAAGCAATTTTAGAGCGTGGTGTTTCATTGCTTCCTGCTGGTGTAACTGCAGTTGAAGGTGAATTTATTGCTGGCGATGCAATCGAATTAGTAGGACCAGATGGTGTTGTGATTGCGCGTGGTTTAGTTGCCTTTGATTCAGAAGATCTACCAAAGATGCTTGGCCGCTCTACAAAGGAACTTGCTGCAGAAATGGGCGCTGAATATGAGCGCGAGCTAGTTCATCGAGATGATTTAGTGCTGCTCTAAATAAGTTTAAAGCTTTTGCAGCAGACTTACCTCTTGCTTTTTTTGTGAGAAAGCCAATAACCTAGCGCGCATTAATCACCCTTGAGAAAGAGTCGACATGAATCCTGTAAAAATCGCTGATTATGGTCTATCTGAAGAGTTCGGCTATTTGCCACATTATGACCCAGCGCAACGACTCTCTCCTGGAAATGAGGAATGGGATCAGTTTGCTTTAGAAATCCCTAAGCTTTTGATGGGAAATGATTTCCGTAAGCGGGTGCAAGCTCTTCCAGATTTCAATGTTGCTGCGCTAAAAACACAGGCAGACAAATCACGGGCAATGATGATTTTAAGTTATATCGGCCAGTCTTATCAGTGGAGTGATAATTCTCCGGCAACAACTTTTCCAAAAAAGCTAGCCTTACCTTGGCATGAAGTTGGACTTTTAGTTGGCCGGCCTCCGATACTTTCTTATCAAAGTTATGCCTCTGATAACTGGAGACGCCTTGATCCCAGCGGTCCTATCGAGTGCGGAAATATCGCACTACTCCAATGCTTCCTTGGTGGTCAGGATGAAGAGTGGTTCATTTTGATTCATATTGATATTGAGAAGAAAGCTGGAAAGGCACTCAAGGCAATTGAACTGGCCCAAGCAAGTGTTGTGGATAATGATTCTGATTCACTTGAAAAAGCTTTGATTCAATTAAGGGATGCACTTCAATCGATGTATGACGTTTTGTGTCGGATGCCAGAGCGCTGTGATCCATATGTTTATTTCCACCGAGTTCGCCCATATATTTTTGGTTGGAGAAATAATCCCTCACTTCCTAACGGCGTTGTATATGAGGGGGTGGATGCTTATGGTTCTAAGGGTCAAGTTTTTCGTGGTGAGACTGGCGCACAAAGTGCGATCATTCCGGCTATGGATGCAATCCTTGGAATCACCCATGAGAAGGATGAACTCCGAGATTACTTAATGGAGATGCGCGGTTACATGCCTCCGATGCATGTGAAGTTCATTGAGGCCGTAGAAGCTGGCCCTTCTGTCCGAAATATGGTCACATCACTTGCCAATACAAAGTTGAAAACTATCTTTAATGAATGCGTCAGTATTGTTGGAGACTTTAGGGCTAAACATTTGGAATATGCAGGCACATATATCCATGCGCAAGCACAAGCCACTCCTGGAAATCCATCTGCAGTGGGGACCGGGGGAACACCATTCATGGTCTATCTACGCAAGCACAGGGACGAGTCTAAGCAACAACTCATTAGTTAACTGAGTAGCTGTCAGAATTATTCAATGCGAATAATGCCTGGCTCCCGATAGGCTTTGCGTCATGAGCGCAACGAAACTGGTCAATGGCCTGGCAGATACCGCACGCCTTGCTGCGCGTACATTGCACGCTGCAACTGGCGCTGAACGAAGTGCAGCCCTTAATGCAATTGCCGATGCTGTCCTAGCTCGTAGTTCTGAAATCCTTGCGGCCAACGAAGAAGATATGGTGCGCGCCAGAGCGGCAAAAATTAATGATTCTTTACTTGATCGGCTTTTGCTTACACCTGCCAGAATTGAAGGAATCGCAAAGAGTGCACGAGAAGTAAGTAACTTGCCCGATCCACTTGGAATCACACTGCGGCACTCGACTTTGCCTAACGGAATCGATTTACAGCAAATCACAGTGCCATTTGGCGTTATTGGAATGGTTTATGAAGCTCGGCCAAATGTCACTATTGATGCAGCTGCAATCTTGTTAATGTCGGGTAACGCAGCACTATTACGCGGTTCTTCAAGTGCTGCCTCTAGTAACCAGATTTTGGTTACTGTCATTCGAGATGCACTTAAGACGACGAAGATTTCCCCAGAAGTTGTGCAACTGGTTCCTTCTGGAGATCGTGACACTGTTACAGCTTTGCTTAACGCCCGCGGAAAAGTTGATCTTGTCATTCCACGTGGGAGTGCATCTCTGATTCGCGCCGTTGTTGATGAATCGCGCGTGCCAACAATTGAAACAGGTGCTGGCGTTTGCCATGTCTATGTTGATGAGTTTGCAGATCTGTCTAAGGCTGTGCCTATCATTATTAACTCAAAAACCCAGCGCCCAAGTGTCTGTAATGCTGCCGAGACATTGTTAATACATGAATCTCTTGCTAAAGATTTTGCACCAATTGCCTTAAAAGCACTTCATGATGCAGGTGTAGTGCTTCATGGAGATGCGCGCACACTTGCATTGGCTGGATCAATTCCAATTACATTAGCGAATGAAGAAAATTTCTGCACGGAGTATGGAACTCTAGAGATGAACGTAGCAATCGTTGATTCTGTTGACGATGCCAGCGCTCACATAGCCAAGTACGGAACTAAGCACACTGAAGCGATTCTTACTGAAAATAAAGCGAATGCTCAGAGATTTATTGCACTCAGTGATTGCGCCGCAGTCATGGTGAATACATCCACCCGATTTACAGATGGTGGCCAAATGGGATTTGGTGCAGAAATTGGAATTTCAAATCAAAAACTCCATGCCCGTGGGCCTATGGGTCTTGAAGCTATGACAACTACTACCTGGATTGTTACTGGAGACGGGCAAATTCGCAGTTAAGCGCGAAATTAATTAGACTGACCCCATGACCAGCCTTTCCCGCGATGATGTAGCAAAGCTTGCTGGTCTTGCTCGCATTGAAATGAGCGATGAAGAGCTAGTTTCACTCTCTAATGAATTTACTGTCATCTTGGATGCAGTTGCTCGTGTTCAAGAAGTTGCTGGTGCTGATGTTGTTGCAACGTCGCACCCATTGCCACTTCGTAACGTTTTTCGCCCCGACGTAGTGATTCCCTCACTTTCTCCAGCTGATGCACTCTCTGGTGCACCTGCTCAAGAAGAACAGCGCTTTCGCGTTCCTCAGATTTTGGGTGAAGAATGATTCGCAACTCAGCCTCAGAAATGGCTAGCAAGTTAGCTAGTGGAGAAGTTACTTCAGTTGCACTCACGCAAGCACACCTAGATCAGATCTCTGCAGTTGATAAAGACGTTCATGCTTTCTTACATGTCGATACGCAAGGCGCACTTGCTCAAGCTGCAGCCGTTGATGCAAAGCGTAAAAGTGGAGAGAAGCTCTCACCTTTAGCTGGAGTCCCACTTGCTCTTAAAGATGTGATGACGCAAAAAGGAATTCCAACAACGTGCGGCTCCAAGATTCTTGAAGGCTGGCGCCCACCATATGACTCAACTGTTGTAACAAATTTAAAGAAGAATGACATTATTATTTTAGGTAAGACAAATATGGATGAATTTGCAATGGGTTCATCCACCGAAAACTCAGCTTACGGTCCAACGCATAATCCTTGGGATTTAACTCGCATCCCTGGCGGTTCAGGTGGCGGATCAGCTGCAGCGTTGGCTGCATTTGAAGCACCACTTGCTATTGGAACAGATACTGGTGGATCTATTCGCCAACCTGCAGCCGTAACCGGAACAGTGGGAGTCAAGCCAACGTATGGCGGCGTCTCTAGATATGGCCTTGTTGCTTTCTCTTCATCCCTTGATCAAGCAGGACCATGTGCTCGTACGGTCCTAGATGCTGCCCTGTTGCATGAAGCTATTGCAGGCCATGATCCAAAAGATTCAACTTCCATTAACGCTCCTGTTCCTGCAGTTGTTGCAGCGGCTAAGTCAGGAAATGTTAAGGGAATGAAAATTGGTGTTGTTAAGGAACTTAACGGTGATGGCTACCAAAAGGGTGTGCGCACTCGTTTTGAAGAATCACTTGAATTACTTGCAGCTGCTGGTGCTGAAATCGTTGAAGTATCTGCGCCTAACTTTGAATATGCCCTTGCTGCCTATTACTTAATCGCACCATCTGAGTGTTCATCTAACCTAGCTCGCTTTGATGCAATGCGTTATGGCCTTCGCGTGGGTGATAACGATGGCGCATCTGCTGAATCAGTTATGAATTTAACCCGCGAGGTTGGTTTTGGTCGTGAAGTAAAGCGCCGCATAATTCTTGGAACATACGCTCTTTCATCCGGTTACTACGATGCTTATTACGGCAGTGCGCAGAAAGTTCGCACGCTTATTACTCAAGACTTTAACAAGGCATTTGAAAAGGCAGATGTTTTGGTTTCACCAACATGCCCAACAACAGCCTTTAAAATCGGTGAAAAGGCTAATGACCCCCTAGCTATGTATCTCAATGACATTGCAACAATTCCTGTAAACATGGCTGGTATTGGCGGAATGTCATTGCCTTCAGGTGTTGCAGAAGAAGACGGACTACCAGTTGGCTTCCAGATCATGTCGCCAGTTATGAAAGATGATCGTATGTATTCAGTAGGCGCAGCCCTTGAAGCAGCTTTGCTTTCAAAATGGGGAGCACCATTGCTTTCAACAATTCCAGCGTTAGCAGGTAGCAAATGAGCCTGACATATGATGATGTTGTAGCAAAGTATGAACCAGTACTGGGCCTTGAAGTTCACGTCGAACTCAATACAAACTCAAAGATGTTTTGTGGCTGTTCTACTATTTTCGGAGCTGAACCAAATACACAAACGTGCCCCGTTTGTTTAGCTCTGCCAGGTGCTCTGCCAACTGTTAATGAGAAGGCGATTGAATCAACGATCAAAATAGGTCTGGCTCTGAACTGCTCCATTGCGCCCTTTAGTCGCTTTGCTCGTAAAAACTATTTCTATCCAGATATGCCAAAGAACTTCCAGATTTCACAGTATGACGAGCCAATCTGCGTTAACGGCTATGTTGATGTTGAAATTGAAACTGATGAAGGTCCAAAGGTGTTCCGCATCGAAGTAGAGCGCGTTCACATGGAAGAAGACACTGGAAAGTCTTTACACGTGGGTGGTGCTACTGGTCGCATTCATGGCGCAGAGTATTCACTTCTTGATTACAACCGTGCAGGAATCCCATTGGTTGAAATTGTGACCAAGATTGTTCCTGGCACAGGAAAATATGCCCCTGAGGTTGCAAAGGCATACGTTGCAGAGTTGCGTGACATCTTGCGCTCACTGGGTGTGAGTGATGTGAAGATGGAGCAGGGATCACTTCGCTGCGATGCAAACGTTTCATTGCGCTTAATTGGCTCTGATGTTCTTGGAACTCGCTCTGAGACTAAAAACGTTAACTCACTTCGCTCTGTTGAGCGCGCAATTCGTGGCGAAATGATTCGCCATGCTGAACGTCTCAATAATGGAGAGCGCGTTGTACAAGAGACTCGTCACTTCCAAGAAGACACCGGTTTAACTCGCTCTGGTCGCTCGAAAGAACAGGCAGAGGATTACCGTTATTTCCCAGAACCAGATTTAGTTCCAGTGGCACCAGATGCTGCATGGATTGAACAACTTCGTGCAGCTTTGCCTGAGCGACCATCCATCCATCGCAAACGTTTGCAAGAACAATGGGCAGTTCCCGATAAAGAAATGTCAGCGATGATTAACGCCGATGTATTAGATGTTGTTGAAGCAACTGTGGCACTGGGCGCTGAGCCTGCTAAAGCACGCAGCTGGTGGTTAGGTGAGATTTCTCGAATTGCTAATGAAAAAGATGTTGCAATTAAGGATCTACCTATTTCAGCTACAGATGTGGCTGAGATTGTGGCCCTTGTTAATACTGGAGATTTAACAGATAAGTTAGCTCGCCAAGTTGTTGAAGGCGTTATTGCCGGAGAAGGAAAGCCAACAGCGGTTATTGCTGCGCGCGGAATTAAAGTTGTTAACGATGATTCCGCATTGATGGCTGCAATCGAGCGGGCATGTGCTGGTCAACCTGAGACTGCGCAAAAGGTTCGCGATGGCCATTTACCAGCAGCTGGTGCATTAATTGGAATGGTTATGAAAGATACAAAGGGTCAAGCAGATGCAGCTAAAGTTCGTGCGCTTTTGTTAGCTCATCTTGGACAATCAGAAGGCTAGACTGAGCACATGCCAAACATGAAGCCACGCTCAGGTGTTGTTACTGACGGATTAGAGCGCGCCCCTGCACGTGGAATGTTACGTGCAGTTGGTATGGGTGATGCTGATTGGGTTAAACCACAAATTGGTATTGCATCTTCATGGAATGAAATTACTCCCTGCAACTTATCTTTAGATCGCCTAGCAAAAGCGTCAAAGCAAGGAGTCCTAGAAGCAGGTGGATTCCCCATGCAATTTGGAACCATCTCAGTATCTGATGGAATTTCAATGGGCCACGAAGGAATGCACTTTTCACTAGTTTCTCGTGAAGTTATTGCAGACTCTGTTGAAGCAGTTATGCAGGCAGAGCGTTTAGATGGAATGGTTACTTTTGCTGGTTGCGATAAATCTCTTCCAGGAATGATGATGGCAGCAGCTCGTATCGATGTTGCAAGTGTTTTTGTTTATGCAGGTTCAACTCTGCCAGGTCAAGTTGATGGTAAAGATGTAACAATCATTGATGCCTTTGAAGCTGTTGGAGCATGTGCACGTGGATTAATCACCCAGGAGCGTGTGGATCAAATTGAACGTGCAATCTGTCCTGGTGAGGGTGCTTGTGGCGGAATGTATACAGCAAACACCATGGCAAGTATTGGTGAAGCCATTGGGCTTTCACTTCCTGGTTCAGCTGCGCCTCCAGCTGTAGATCGCCGCCGAGATACTTATGCAATTGCATCAGGTGCTGCGGTGGTTGAACTCATTCGTCAAGGAATCACCACACGCGATATTTTGACAAAGCAAGCATTTGAAAATGCGATCACAATATTGATGGCTTTAGGTGGTTCTACTAACGCGGTTCTTCACTTACTAGCAATTGCATATGAAGCCGAAGTAGATCTTGAGCTTAATGATTTCCACCGTATTGGATCCAAGGTTCCATTGCTGGGTGATCTCAAGCCTTTTGGCCGCTTTGTTATGAGTGATGTTGATAAAGTCGGTGGAATTCCAGTTGTGTTAAAGGGATTACTTGATGCAGGCCTTCTTCATGGTGATGTTCTAACTGTCACAGGCAAAACAATGGCTGAGAATCTGAAAGATATTGCGCCGCCAGATCCAGATGGTCAGATTTTGCGTGCTATTTCATCTCCAATATCTACTGATATTGGAATTACTATTTTGGGTGGAACCCTTGCCAGCGATGGTGCAGTCTGTAAAACAGCGGGAATTGGCATAGAAACTTTTGAAGGACCTGCGCGAGTGTTCGAGCGTGAACAAGCTGCAATGGATGCACTTGAAAATGGAACGATTCAAGCCGGTGATGTTGTTGTGATTCGCTATGAGGGTCCAAAGGGTGGACCAGGTATGCGCGAGATGTTAATGATTACTGGTGCAATCAAAGGTGCAGGTCTTGGTAAATCAACTCTGCTTTTAACAGATGGTCGCTTTTCTGGTGGATCAACTGGTTTGTGCGTCGGTCACGTTGCACCTGAAGCCGTTGATGGGGGACCGATTGCATTTATTAAGGATGGCGATTTAGTGCGCATTGACATCACTAAGCGAACACTGGATTTGCTAGTGGACCCTAAGGAGCTTGAGGCTAGAAAAGTTGGCTGGAAGCCTTTGGGTCACAAATACTCCCGCGGGGTCTTGGCTAAGTATTCAAAGCTGGTCGGATCTGCATCCAAAGGCGCGGTCTGCGAGTAAAGCTGGCTCAAATTGTGAGATGTGCATCTCATGCCTTGACTCTTATGCGTAATTCATTGGACAATATCTCCATGAGTACAACATTTGTGGTGGTGATTTAGCAGCGCGTGATCTAACGATGATCATGCGCCGCCCTCAGTTATCTGAGGGTTTTTTCGTTTAACCACTTTAAATGCAAGGCAACGAAGGGAGAAGAACAATGAGTCAAATGACTGGGGCCAGTTCACTTGTGGCATCACTTGAAGCTGCAGGCGTTGACGTCATGTTTGGAATCCCAGGCGGTGCGATCCTGCCAGCCTATGACCCAATTTTTTCTAGCTCCATCCGCCACATTCTTGTTCGCCACGAACAAGGTGCAGGACATGCTGCAACTGGTTATGCCCAAGTAACTGGTCGCGTTGGTGTGTGTATTGCTACATCAGGTCCTGGTGCAACAAATCTTGTAACACCTTTGGCCGATGCTGCAATGGATTCAGTTCCAGTTGTTGCAATTACAGGCCAGGTGCCTTCAGTTGCAATTGGTACAGATGCTTTCCAAGAAGCCGATATTCGCGGCATCACAATGCCATTTGCAAAACACAATTATTTGATTACCAACCCAGCCGATATCCCACGCGCGATCGCCGAGGCCTTCCATATTGCAAGCACAGGCCGTCCCGGCCCAGTTCTTGTGGATATTGCAAAAGATGCACTTCAAGCTATGACAGATTTCAAATTTCCAACATCTGTTAATTTGGCTGGATATAAACCAAAGTCGGTCCCAGACAATCAGTCGATTCTGGATGCGGCTGCGTTAATCACCCAATCGAGTAAGCCAGTCTTTTATGTTGGTGGCGGAGTAATCAAGGCAAATGCATCACGTGAATTGTTAGAACTTGCACAATTACTTGGTGCACCTGTTGTTACAACTCTTATGGCACGTGGCGCATTCCCAGATAGTCACCCGCTCAACCTTGGAATGCCTGGAATGCATGGAACGGTTGCTGCAGTTACAGCCCTACAAAAAGCAGATCTGCTTATCACTTTAGGTGCACGCTTTGATGACCGTGTTACAGGCAAGCTTTCAACATTTGCAGTTAATGCCAAGGTTATTCACGCAGATATCGATCCTGCTGAAATTGGTAAGAATCGCTTTGCTGATGTTGCCGTATTGGGTGATCTCAAAAACACTATCTCTGCGCTGATTCCAGCACTTAAATCAGCTCTTGCAAAGAATCAGCCTGATTTAACTCCATGGTTACACCAGATGAATTCACTTCAAGCTGCATATCCCTTGGGTTATGACAAACCAAATGATGGGACATTGTCTCCACAGTATGTAATTGAACGACTTGGAAAAATCTCAGGTCCTGATGCAATTTTTGCTGCAGGTGTTGGCCAACATCAGATGTGGGCTTCCCAGTTTGTTTCTTATGAAAATCCACGCACCTGGCTTAACTCTGGTGGCTTAGGAACTATGGGATATGCAGTTCCTGCGGCAATGGGTGCAAAAGTTGGAGCACCGGACACAACTGTGTGGGCAATCGATGGTGATGGTTGTTTCCAGATGACTAATCAAGAGCTCGTCACGTGTGCACTCAATAACATTCCAATCAAGGTTGCAATCATTAATAACGAATCTCTTGGCATGGTTCGCCAGTGGCAGACCCTGTTCTATGAAGGTCGATACTCAAACACAAACCTTGAATCTAAGCGCGTTCCTAACTTCCCAATGCTTGCAGAAGCTATGGGTTGCGTTGGTTTGAGTTGTGAGCGTGAAGAAGATGTTGATGCAACGATTGAAAAGGCAATGGGGATTAATGATCAACCCGTTGTTATTGATTTCCGAGTGCATCGCGATGCAATGGTGTGGCCAATGGTTGCAGCTGGTGCATCAAATGATGACATTAAGATCGCGCGCGAAACCGCGCCTGACTGGGATTCACAGGAGCTATAAAAATGGCCCAACACACACTCGAAGTTTTAGTAGAGAACTCACCTGGCGTATTGGCCCGCGTTGCTGGCCTCTTTTCTCGCCGTGCTTACAACATTGAACGCTTATCAGTTGGTCCAACTGCTGACTCATCCATCTCACAGATGGACATAGTGGTTAATTTGGAAGGCCATGCGCTCGAGCAAGTAATTGCTCAGCTAGATAAGTTAATCAATGTCATTTCTATTAAGGAAATAGTTCCAAATAAGGCAGCACCAGCAGTTCACGACACTCAACCCGATTACCAGAACTAAAGGAGAAATACCGTGGCAGCAACGATGTATCACGAAGAGGATGCCGATCTATCCATCATCCAGGGTCGCAAGGTCGCGATCATCGGTTACGGCTCTCAAGGACATGCGCACGCACTTAACTTGCGCGATAGCGGTGTTGATGTCCGCGTTGGACTAAAAGAAGGTTCAGCATCACGCGCTAAGGCAGAAGCTGAAGGTTTGCGTGTTGTTTCAGTAGCTGATGCAGTTAAGGAAGCAACAGTCATCATGATTTTGGCTCCTGACCATGTTCAGCGCCATATCTACACAGAATCAATTTTGCCTAACCTAAAAGATGGCGATGCTTTGTTCTTCGGGCATGGTTTCAATATTCGCTTTGGCTACATCAAGCCAACTGCATCAGTAGATGTTTGCATGGTTGCACCAAAGGGCCCAGGTCACTTAGTGCGTCGTGAGTATGCAGCAGGACGTGGAGTTCCAGTAATCGTTGCAGTTGAACAAGATTCAACTGGTAGCGCATGGCCGCTAACACTTTCATATGCAAAAGCAATTGGTGGACTTCGCGCTGGTGGAATCTTGACCACATTCACAGAAGAGACTGAAACAGATCTCTTTGGTGAGCAGTCAGTTCTTTGCGGTGGTGCTTCACAACTAGTTATGTATGGATTTGAAACACTTACTGAAGCTGGATACCAGCCTGAGGTTGCTTACTTTGAGTGCTTGCACGAACTTAAGCTCATCGTTGATTTAATGTATGAGGGTGGAATTGCAAAGCAACGCTGGTCAGTCTCTGACACAGCAGAGTTTGGTGATTATGTCTCTGGCCCACGTGTTATTGATCCACATGTTAAGGAGAATATGAAGGCAGTTCTTGCAGACATCCAAAGTGGTGCATTTGCTAAGCGCTTCATTGATGACCAAGAAGCTGGTGCTCCTGAATTTAAGTCACTTCGTGCAAAGGGTGAGACTCACCCAATCGAGGCTGTTGGCCGTGAACTTCGCAAGATGTTCTCATGGATGAAGCAGTCAAAGGGCGATGACTATAAAGAGGGAAGCGCGGCGCGTGGCTAAAGTTTTTGAATTAGCCGTGATTGCTGGCGACGGAATTGGCCCTGAGGTTGTTAACGAGGGTCTAAAAGTTCTCGACGTTGTGGCAAAGAAGTATGACGTGACGTTCAAGCGCACTTCATATGACTTAGGTGCTGGGTATTGGCACCGTACAGGCGAAGTTCTTCCACAAGCTATTTTGGATGAGATTGCAACCAAGGATGTAATTTTGCTTGGCGCAGTTGGAGATCCAACTGTTCCAAGTGGAGTCCTTGAGCGCGGTCTTCTTCTTAAGCTTCGTTTTGCATTTGATCACTACATTAATTTGCGCCCTGCACGTTTAATGCCTGGTGTTACCGGACCATTAGCAACTAAGGCTCCAATTGATTTTGTAGTTGTGCGCGAAGGAACCGAAGGTCCATATGTTGGTGCAGGGGGAGTCCTTGCAGAAGGCACTGATGCAGAGATTGCAACTGAAGAAAGTTTGAATACTCGCCGCGGTGCAGAGCGTGTTATCCGTGATGCATTCGAGCGTGCTTCAAAACGTGAACGCAAGAAGCTGACTTTGGTTCACAAGAACAACGTATTAACCCGTGCTGGCGGTCTGTGGACGCGTACATTTAATGAAGTTGCTAAGGAATACCCAACTGTTACCACTGATTACTTACATGTTGATGCAGCTTCAATGTTCTTTGTGACTAACCCAGAGCGCTTTGATGTTGTTGTGACAGATAACCTTTTCGGAGACATCTTGACTGACATTGCAGCTGCAATCTGTGGTGGCATTGGATTAGCTGCTTCAGGAAATATCAACCCAACTGGAAAATTCCCATCAATGTTTGAACCAGTACATGGTTCAGCCCCAGATATTGCTGGAAAGAATATTGCAGATCCAACAGCCACAGTTATGTCAGTTGCGATGATGCTCGATCACTTGGGGTATAGCGATGCTGCACGTGATGTTGAGCGTGCAGTTGCTGCTGATTTACTAGCTCGAGGCGATAAGAAGCGAAGCACAAGTGAAGTGGGAGATGCGCTAGTCGCAGCGCTATAAGCCATGAAAGTCACACTCAATCCAAATGCAAAAGATGCAGCAACTCGTGATGCACTTGTTGCTGAAGGTGGTTTCGGTAAGTACTACACCGATCACATGGTTGTGTGTGAGTGGACTGAAAAAGATGGCTGGGCAGAACCAGAGTTAAAGCCTTATGGTCCACTTTCTTTAGATCCAGCGACAGCAGTATTTCACTACGGTCAGGAAATCTTTGAAGGTATGAAGGCTTATCGCCAACCTGATGGTTCAATCTCACTCTTTCGCCCTGATGCAAATGCAAAGCGTTTTGCTAACTCTGCAAAACGTTTAGCTCTACCTGAAATGCCAGAGGCGTTATTTCTAGAAACAGTTGAAACTTTAGTTAAGCAAGATGCAGGTTGGGTGCCAAACAAAATTGGTGAATCTCTCTATATCCGTCCATTTATGATTGCAACAGAGGTTGGTTTGGGTGTTCGTCCAACTAACAAAGCCACATACATTCTTATTGCAACACCTGCCGGAGCCTACTTTGATCCATCAAAGGCTGTTTCTGTGTGGATTTCAACTGAATATGTGCGAGCAGCGCAAGGTGGAACAGGTGAGGCAAAGTGCGGAGGAAACTATGCAGCCTCACTCGTTGCACAAAAAGCTGCTGCGAAAGAGGGTTGCGACCAAGTTGTGTGGATTGATGCAAAAGAGCGCAAGTGGGTTGAAGAGATGGGTGGCATGAACCTTTACTTTGTTAAGGGCAAAGGCGCAGATGCAACTGTCATCACTCCAAAGTTAACTGGAACATTGCTTCCAGGGATTACCCGTGATTCGATTCTCTCTGTTGCTAAGGACCTTGGCTATAAAACTGAAGAAGTAATGCTGAGCATCGATGATTGGCGCGATGGCGTTTCATCCGGTGAAATCACTGAAATCTTTGCGTGTGGAACAGCTGCAGTTGTTTCACCGGTTGGTACTGCTAAATCAAATATGGGTACATGGGTGACTGGCGATGGCCAACCTGGTGTGATTACTATGCAAATTCGCAATCACTTACTTGCCATTCAACATGGAACAACCTCTGATACACACGGCTGGGTTCGTAAGGTCTGCTAATGCCAGTCTCTGATGCATTTCATATTTATGACACCACTCTGCGCGATGGTGCGCAGCAAGAGGGATTAAATCTCTCGGTTCATGACAAGTTGGCAATCGCGCGTCATCTTGATGATCTTGGTGTTGGATTTATTGAAGGTGGATGGCCAGGGGCAAACCCAAAGGACACTGAGTTTTTTGCGCGAGCTAAAAAGGAATTAGTACTAAAGAATGCAACCTTTGTTGCATTTGGTGCCACACGTCGTCCAAACGTTAAAGCCGCCGATGATGTATTACTTGGTGCCCTGCGTGATTCAGGTGCTCCAGCAGTTACTTTGGTTGCAAAGGCTTTTGATCGCCACGTTGATTTAGCACTCAAAACTTCTCTTGATGAAAACCTAGAGATGATCCGTGACTCAGTGAGTCACTTAATTGCTGAAGGACAACGTGTATTTCTTGATGCTGAGCACTTCTTTGATGGCTATCGCAGTAACCGTGCATACGCGCTAGAAGTTGTACGCGTTGCAGCTGAAGCAGGGGCAGACGTCATTGCCTTGTGCGACACAAACGGCGGAATGTTGCCAGATGAGCTTTCACAAGTAGTCCATGATGTTTTAACTGCTAGCTCTGCTCGCCTTGGTATTCATTGCCACAACGACACAGGATGCGCAGTTGCTAACTCAATGGCTGCAGTTGCAGCAGGTGCGACGCACGTTCAAGGAACTCTTAATGGTTATGGTGAGCGCACCGGTAACGCTGATCTAGTAACAATTATTGCAAACCTAGAGTTGAAGAAGCATCAATTGGTATTACCTAAGGATTCACTGCGCGAAGCATTTAGAATCTCACATGCCGTAGCTGAAGTTACAAACGTCTCTTCTAGTGCGCGTCAGCCATATGTGGGAGTTTCAGCATTTGCTCACAAGGCAGGTCTGCACGCCAGCGCTATTAAGGTTGATCCATCCCTTTACCAACATGAAGATCCAGCATCTGTTGGAAACGATATGCGTATGTTGGTCTCTGACATGGCTGGGCGTGCATCTATTGAATTAAAGTCCCAAGAACTCGGTGTTGATCTTGGTGGAGATAAAGAACTTATCGGCCGTATCGTTGATCGCGTTAAGGAGATGGAATCTCGCGGATTCACTTTTGAAGCTGCTGATGCCTCATTTGAACTTCTAGTTCATGAAGAGATGATCGGCAAGCGTCCATCTTTCTTTACCATCGACCATTGGCTAACAACTGTTGAGCGCTCTGAAGATCAAAGCATTCTTACAAAGGCTGAAGTTAAAGTAACGGCTATGGGTAAGCAGATTTCATGTTCTGGCTCTGGTAACGGTCCCGTAAATGCATTTGATAACGCTTTGCGTACAGGATTGAAAGCTCTGTATCCAGAGTTAGAAGTTCTAGAGCTCACTGATTACAAGGTGCGCATCCTTGAGGGTCGTCTGGGTACGGGCGCAGTTACACGCGTATTAGTTGAAACGAGCGATGGCAAGGGCGAATGGAACACCGTTGGTGTGCATGAAAACGTTATTGCAGCTTCTGCAATGGCACTTGAGGACGCGGTTACCTTCGGCCTTATGCGTCAGGGACGCAAACCCGAGTAAAGTTGACGCGTGAGCGAAGATTTTGAAAAGTTACTAACTACTTTTCAACGCCATTTAGAAGTTGAACGAAACCTCTCAGTTCACACAGTCCGTGCATATATGGGGGACTTAACCTCATTTCTAGAACATCTAGAAAAAAGTAGCCTTACAGATATCTCACAGTTGCAGCTTGTTCACTTACGCTCATGGCTAGCTAATCAACAAGTCAAAGGTGCATCGCGCACAACTATTTCACGCAGAGCAGTCTCAGTGCGCTTGTTTACGAAGTGGGCGCTAAAGAACAAATACTTAACCAGTGATGTGGGTGCACCCCTTGCAACACCTAAGGGTCATCGCACATTGCCTGAAGTTTTAGGTATTGATGATGCAAAAACAGCCATGGATTCAATGGCAACACGGGCAGCAGAAGATGAGACTCCTATGACGTTGCGCGATGTCGCTATGGTGGAAATGCTTTATGCAACAGGTGCTCGCGTGGCAGAACTATGTGGTTTAGATCTAGGCGATATTGATTACAACCGCCAGACCATTCAAGTGCTCGGAAAGGGAAACAAGGAACGTGTTATTCCACTGGGCAATCCTGCGATGCGCGCACTTAAGAAGTGGCTAGATGATGGACGCCAAGAGTTACTGAATGAGAAATCTGAAAAAGCTGTTTTTCTTGGGGCCCGTGGAAAGCGAATAGATCAACGTGCAGTTAGAACCGTTGTGTATGAAGCACTCTCTGCAATTGAAGGAATAGAGCGGATGGGACCACATGCTCTTCGCCACTCTGCAGCAACGCATCTATTAGAAGGTGGTGCTGACTTGCGGACAGTGCAAGAGATTTTGGGCCATGCATCGTTGGCCACAACTCAGATTTATACACATGTATCAACTGAACGTTTACAAAAAGCTTTCAAACAGGCACATCCACGGGCATGAGTAAATCAATTGTTGTTATTCCAACATATAACGAAGTTGAGAGCATCGGCTCACTACTCGATGAGTTAGCAACACTTGATGTTGATGTTCTAGTTATAGATGATGGCTCACCTGATGGCACTGCACAAATCTGTAAAGCACATGGCATTGAAGTAGTTGAACGTAGCGGTAAGCAAGGCTTGGGCAGTGCTTATCGTGCGGGATTTCAGATTGCACTTGATCGTGGTTACGAAAACATTATTGAAATGGATGCCGATGGCTCTCACCAAGTAAGTGATTTAGTGGCGATGATGCAGTGGATTGGTTCGGCTGATTTATTGATTGGTTCGCGCTGGGTGGCAGATGGACAGATTAAAAATTGGAGCAAGTCTCGTGAGCTGCTTTCAAAAGCTGCTAATAGATATGCAAATACTCTGTTATCCCTTGGGGTGGCCGATACAACTGCGGGCTTTAGAATCTATTCAGCTTCACTATTAAAGAAAATGGATATCCAAACTATTGCTAGTGAGGGATATTGCTTTCAGATTGAGATGACTCGTAGGGCACTTGCTAGAGGTGGATCAATTGCTGAAGTGCCTATTACTTTTATCGAGCGCGAACATGGGGTCAGCAAGATGAGCTTTGCAATTGCCTTGGAGGCCGTGGTTCGCATCACTGCCTGGGGGCTTTTACGCATAGTGGGACGGTAATTAGCACGCTCACGGCTCAGGTAAGATTTGCCTCGCACCAGTTGAAGTAATTCAGTTGGTGACATCTCAGCACTGCCTCACTTTTAGTGGGTGAATCATCTCGGTCCGTTAAATCGGTAGATGACTTTCAGTGCGACGGGCCCAACAAATTGTTAGGCCAAAACCGAGCGGGTTTTTTATTGTGCTGCGCACGTAAATAAACCTAAGAAGGAGTATGCCGTCATGGCAGTAGTAACAATGCGAGAACTTCTCGACAGCGGAGTCCACTTCGGACACCAGACTCGTCGATGGAACCCAAAGATGAAGCGCTTTATTTTCACAGAGCGCAATGGCATCTACATCATCGATATCCAGCAATCATTAGCGCTAATCGACAATGCATATGAGTTCGTTAAGGACACAGTTGCAAAGGGCGGTCACGTTTTGTTCGTTGGAACAAAGAAGCAAGCACAGGAACCAATCCTTGAGCAAGCAGCACGCGTTGGTATGCCAACAGTGACTGAGCGCTGGTTAGGTGGAATGCTTACAAACTTCCCAACTGTCTACAAGCGTATTCAGCGTCTGAAGGAGCTAGAAGCTCTAGAAGAAAAGAACGATTTACTTCTAACAAAGAAGGAACTTCTTGTTCTTCGCCGTGAACGCGAAAAACTATTTAAGAACCTCAACGGCATCCGTAACATGACTAAGTTGCCTTCAGCGATTTGGGTTGTTGATACCAAGAAGGAGCACCTAGCTGTGCAGGAAGCCAAGAAGCTTGGTATTCCAGTTATCGCTATCTTGGACACAAACTGTGATCCAGATGAAGTTGATTACAAGATTCCTGGTAACGACGATGCAATCCGTTCAATCGGACTACTAACTCGCGTTATCACTGATGCAATCGCTGCTGGTCTTGCTGCACGTTCAGCACAGGCCAAGAGTGAGGTTAAGGATGAAGCCCCTGCAGTTGCAGCTGGTGAGCCTTTAGCTGATTGGGAAAAAGAAATTGCTGGAACAACTGAAGTTTCACCAGAAGCAATCACTGTCACAGAAGGAGCTTAATTAAATGGCTGCATATACAGCGCAAGACGTTAAGAATCTTCGTGAAGCAACAGCTGCTGGAATGCTTGATTGCAAGAAGGCTTTGGATGAAGCAGAAGGCGATTACAACAAGGCGATTGACATCATTCGCGTTAAAGGACTCAAGGGAGTCACAAAGCGTGAAGGTCGTTTAACTTCAAACGGTGCAGTTGTTGCAAAGGTTGAAGGAAATCTTGGTGTGATGCTTGAGCTCAACTGCGAAACAGATTTCGTGGCTAAGGGTGAGCGTTTCGTTGCACTAGCTGATGAGCTCCTTGCTCACCTACAAAATGCACAATCGGATTCACTAGAAGCATTCCTAACAACAACAATGTCTAGCGGCAAGACCGTTCAGGCAACTGTTGATGAGGCAAATGCAACTCTTGGCGAGAAGATTGAAGTTCGCCGCATTGCAGTGTTGAAGGATTCTCCAGTTGGAATCTACTTGCACCGCACAAGCCCAGATTTGCCACCACAAGTTGGCGTTCTAGTTCAATTGACTAAGGATGCAGCTGAAGTCGGTAAAGATATTGCTCAGCACATCGCAGCCTTTGCACCACAGTTTGTAAATCGCGAAGATGTTCCTGCTGAACTAATCGAAAACGAACGTCGTATCGCAGAAGAGACTGCACGCGAAGAAGGAAAGCCAGAAGCTTCCCTCATCAAGATCATTGAAGGTCGCGTAACAGGCTTCGTCAAGGAAGTTTCTTTGATTGAGCAATCTTTTGCTAAAGATGCGAAGAAGACTGTGAAGCAGATCCTCGATGAGGCAGGAACAGCCGTTAAGGCGTTCAATCGCTTCCGCGTGGGTCAATAAGTTCAAAGGCGACATCGCTTAGAATTTAGATATTCCAACTAGAAGTTAAAGGAGCACTCATGCCCGGTACAAGAGGAACGTATCGGCGGGTGCTCCTTAAACTTTCTGGTGAAGTTTTTGGTGGAGAAAAAGGCATCGGTGTTGATCCTGATGTCGTGCAAGATATTGCTAAACAAATCGCAGATGTAGCCCGTAGTGGCGTCCAAGTTGCCATTGTTGTTGGCGGCGGTAACTATTTCCGTGGCGCAGAGCTTTCTCAGCGCGGTATGGATCGCTCACGCGCTGACTACATGGGAATGCTCGGAACAGTGATGAACTGCTTAGCGCTACAAGATTTCCTAGAAAAAGAAGGCGTGCAAACTCGAGTTCAGACTGCAATCACTATGGGTCAAGTGGCAGAGCCTTACATTCCACTTCGCGCTATTCGCCACCTTGAAAAGGGTCGCGTTGTAATTTTTGGCGCAGGCGCTGGAATGCCATTCTTCACAACAGATACAGTTTCAGCCCAACGCGCACTTGAAATTGGAGCAGAAGCTCTGCTTCTTGCCAAGAGCGGTGTTGATGGTGTTTATAGCGCAGATCCAAAGAAGGATAAGAGCGCAACTAAATACGATTCAATTTCTTATAACGAAGTTTTAAGCAAATCTCTGGCTGTGGCTGATGCTGCAGCTTTTGCTCTGTGTCGTGAAAATAAGCTGCCTATCGTTATCTTTGACTTAATGAAGAATGGCAATATCGCACGCGCAGTACGCGGTGAAACGATTGGAACGTTAGTTTCTTAGTTCAAATTTTTTGGGGCTAGGGCAGAAATTGCCGATAGAATCAATAATGATGTAATACCAAGGGAGATGTCATGGCAGATGTAGCAAGCGCCCTCAAGGACGCTGAGACGAAGATGAGCAAAGCAGTTGAGGTTGCAAAGGATGATTTTGCTTCAATTCGAACTGGCCGTGCACACCCATCAATGTTTAATAAAATCATGGTCGATTACTACGGCACCTACACGGCGCTCTCTCAACTAGCCTCTATTCAAGTTCCTGAAGCCCGCATGGCCACAATTGCGCCATTTGATAAGGGCTCAATGGCAAGTATTGAAAAAGCGATTCGTGAATCAGATTTAGGTGTTAATCCTGGAAATGACGGCGTTGTTATTCGAGTTAATTTCCCACAATTAACCGAGGAGCGCCGCAAGGAATACATCAAGGTTGCAAAAGGCAAAGCTGAAGACTCAAAGGTCTCCATGCGAAACATCCGTCGCGCGGCAAAAGAGGCGATGGAGAAGATGGAAAAAGATGGTGAGATTGGAAAGGATGATTTAGCACGCGGTGAAAAAGAGCTTGAGAAAATCACCTCTGATCATGTTGCGAAAATCGATGAACTCTTGAAGCACAAGGAGGTCGAACTCCTAGAAGTTTAAGGAGTTTGTCACCGATGTCTGATTTTCAATCGATAAACGAGGCTATTAATAAGAAGGCCGGGCGAAAGCTGGGACCTTCGATTGTCGTCTCGCTATCCTTAATTGCTTTGGTGTGGTTTGCTCTTGTTTACCGCCGTGAGGTTTTTGCTGTTGTTGTAGCAATCGCGGTTCTTCTTGGCATTCGCGAAATTGTTCGAGCCTTTAACGTGCGCGGAATTTATATCTCAGTTGTTTCACTTGCTGCAGGAGCCGTGGCTCTTACATATGCAACCTGGAACGGTGGGGCAGCAGGTTTAGCTATTGCCACAGCTATCGCTATTCCGCTTTTGCTAATTCAACTTTTAACTAAGGGCCCAGAGGGCTTTGTGCAAAGCGCGACTGCAACTACGTTTTCACTTCTCTATCTGCCATTTCTAGCTGGCTTCCTTATTCTTCTTGCTAAGCCAAGTACGGGCCTAGAGCGCGTTATGACTTTTGTTGTATTGGTTGGATGTAACGACACATTTGGTTACATCGTGGGAGTTCTATTTGGAAAGCACCCACTCGTTCCAGCCATCAGCCCAAAAAAGAGCTGGGAAGGCTTAATTGGCTCTCTCGTCTTCACAGTCATTGGTGGATCACTGGCATTTAAATACATCATGGAGATGCAATGGTGGATAGGTGCCATCGTTGGATTAATGATTGTTTTCACCGCCACTTGCGGTGATCTCATTGAAAGTGCGATGAAGCGCGACCTTCACCTTAAAGATATGGGAACTCTGCTTCCAGGCCATGGTGGAATTTTGGATCGTCTTGATTCAGTATTGATTTCAGCCCCAGCGCTATGGCTTGCACTAGAGCTAGTGAAGCGCTGGTTATGAGCGTTCCTGAGATTAAATTGGTTTTTGATGAACCAGTTCAGCGCAAGAAAACCCCCAAGCATTTAGCTGACTATTCACCCGAAGAGCGCCGCGAACTAGCAAAATCTCTAGGTCTTCCAGCTTTTCGTGCCAACCAAGTTGCCACCCATTACTTCACGCATTTATCTAATGATCCAGAGAACTGGACAGATATTCCTGCTGAGATGCGCAAGACAATCGCAGAACAATTCACTCCTAAACTCATTGAACTTGTGCGCTCAGTTGAGTGCGATGGAGGAATGACACGTAAAGATCTGTGGAAACTCCATGATGGTGTTTTGGTGGAGTCAGTTCTAATGCGTTACACCGATCGCGTAACAGTGTGTATTTCATCCCAAGCAGGATGTGGAATGAACTGCCCATTTTGTGCAACTGGCCAAGCTGGACTCACTCGAAACTTAAGTGCTGGTGAAATCACAGAACAAATCGTTGCAGCAGCAAGAGCATGTGCAAATGGTGAATTACCTGGGGGAGAAGCCCGTCTTTCAAATATCGTCTTTATGGGTATGGGTGAACCATTAGCTAATTACAACGCAGTTACACGAACACTGCGAAACATTACAGATCCAAACCCTGACGGCCTCGGAATTAGTGCGCGCTCAGTGGTGGTTTCAACTGTTGGACTTGTTAATGGAATTGAAAAACTCACTGAGGAAGGACTCTCAGTTACTTTGGCCGTTTCACTTCACACACCAGATGATGAACTTCGAGACACTTTGGTTCCAATCAACTCTAGGTGGAAAATCAAGGAAGTTTTGGCTGCAGCAGATGCATATGAAAAGAAGACGGGCCGTCGTTATTCAATTGAATATGCCTTGATTCGAGACATCAACGACCAATCATGGAGATCGGATTTGCTTGGCAGGTTACTGAAAAACCGTAATGCTCACGTTAATTTAATTCCCCTCAATCCCACTCCAGGTTCCAAGTGGACTGCGTCCCGCCGTGAAGATGAAGCTGAGTTTGTCCGCATCTTGGAAAGTTACGGGGTTCCAGTCACTGTGCGAGATACCAGAGGTCGAGAAATTGATGGGGCCTGTGGTCAGTTAGCTGCTGCAGAAAAAGGTAACAGTCCTACTGGTTAGGTAAGGATGGAATTGGTAGGCTCAATTCCATGGAAAAGTTAACTAACTTCATTAATGGCAAGGCCGTCGATTCAACATCCGGAGAAACCTCACCACTTATTAACCCATCAACTGGCAAAGAGTATGCCCGTGCACCTAAATCTAATGCCGCCGATGTTGATTTAGCATTTAAAGCTGCAAGTGATGCATTCCCAGGTTGGCGCGATTCCACTCCATCGCAGCGTCAAAAAGCTTTACTGAAAATCGCAGATGCTATTGAATCTCGCGCAGATGAAATTATTGCAATTGAGACGACAAATACAGGTAAGCCAATCTCTTTAACTACTTCTGAAGAAGTACCACCGATGGTTGATCAGATCCGATTCTTTGCGGGAGCTGCACGAAACCTTGAAGGAAAATCTGCTGGTGAATACATGCCAGGTATGACTTCAATGATTCGCCGCGAACCTGTGGGAGTGATTGGACAAGTAACACCGTGGAACTATCCAATGATGATGGCAGTGTGGAAGTGGGCTCCGGCAATTGCTGCAGGTAACACGGTTGTGTTAAAGCCAAGTGATACAACACCCGCATCAACTGTGTGGATGGCCAATGTGATGTCAGAGTATTTACCATCAGGTGTTTTCAATGTTGTTTGCGGTGAACGTGAAACTGGACGCATGGTCGTGGAACACAAGCGCCCTGACATGGTTTCAATCACTGGTTCAGTCGGTGCTGGAATTCAAGTTGCACAATCTGCAGCTACTCAACTCAAGCGAGTGCACCTTGAACTCGGTGGTAAAGCACCTGTAGTTGTCTTTGCTGATGCAGATTTAGCCGCTGCAGCTGAAGGCATTGCAATTGCTGGCTATTTCAACGCCGGCCAGGACTGCACAGCTGCCACACGAGTGATTGTTGAAGCCAGTGTTTATGATGAATTTGTTGCTCTTTTAACCGAGCAAGCTAAGGGGATTGCCATTGGTTCCCCATCTGAAGATGTTTTCTTGGGGCCAGTTAATAATGCAAACCAGTTAGCCCGTGTTAGCGCCTTCTTTGATCGCCTGCCTTCTCACGCAAAGGTGATGACCGGTGGAAAGGCTCTGGATAAGCCAGGCTTCTTCTTCCCAGCAACTGTTGTTGCCGACCTGAAGCAAGATGACGAGATGATCCAGAGTGAAATCTTTGGCCCAGTCATTACTGTTCAAAAATTTAGCGATGAAGCAGATGCAATCTCAAAGGCCAACGGGGTTGAGTATGGCTTGGCCTCTAGCGTCTGGACCAAGGACCATGGCCGTGCGATGAGAATGGCTAAGGCCTTTGACTTTGGTTGTGTCTGGATCAATACCCATATCCCTGTGGTTGCTGAGATGCCGCACGGCGGATTCAAGCGCTCAGGCTATGGCAAGGATCTTTCTGCCTATGGATTTGAAGATTACACACGAATCAAGCACGTCATGACCAACCTTGGGGCGTAGTATTTCGCCCAAGAACCCTAATCACTAAGGAGTAAAGCAATGGCAAAAGAGCGGTCACTTTCACCTGAGGCACGTTCAATACTTGGAACTCAGATTTCACGTCGTGCTGTTTTAGCAGGAGCAGGTGGTGTTGGTGCAGCAGGTTTATTAGCTGCATGCGGTGGCGGAGATGGTGCGTCTGCAGAAAACACTGTGCGCTGGGGTAACTGGCCTTTGTATTTAGATTTTGATGAAGAATCAAAGACATATCCAACTCTTGTTAAGTTCTCAGAGCAAACAGGAATTGAAGCAAAGTACTTTGAAGATTACAACGATAATGATGAGTTCTATGGAAAAGTTCAAGCGCAGTTAAAGCTTGGAGAAGATATTGGGTATGACGTAGTCACACCAACTGACTGGATGGCAGCTCGCTGGATTCGCTTGGGATACACACAAAAGTTTGATGCTGCAAACATTCCAAACAAGGTAAACATTCTTGATTCACTTGCTTCACCTTCATATGACCCTAACCGTGAATCAACTCTTACATGGCAAGGCATCATGGGTGGATTCGGTTGGAACGTTGAAAAGAATCCAAAGGGAATTCGCACACTTGATGATCTATTTGCGCCACAGAACAAGGGAAAGATCGTTGTTCTTTCTGAAATGCGCGACACAATCGGTGTGATTTTGCTTGGCCAAGGTGTTGATATCACTAAGGTAACTGAAGATGAGTATATGAATGCCGTTGATTTCATGGCTAAGAAGATCTCTGATGGATGGATTCGTGGCGTTAAGGGTAATGAATACGCTGAAGACCTCACATCAGGTGATGCAACCGCTGTTATCGGCTGGTCTGGAGATATGTTCATTCTTGCCTCAGAGAATGAAGGAAAGTTTGACTTCGCAATTCCAGAGTCAGGCGGAACTATCTCAGGTGATAACTTGATTATTCCTTCGACTGCATCTGCTACTGGTAAAGCAAATGGCGAGAAGATGATTAATTACTACTACGAGCCAGCTGTAGCGGCAGAAGTTGCTGCTTATGTGAACTATGTGTGTCCAGTAAAGGGTGCACAAGCTGAGATGGAAAAGATTGCTCCAGAACTTGCAACAAGTGAGTACATCTTCCCAACAGAAAAGACAGCATCTCGTCTCAATGTTTTCCGTTCTCTCACACCAGATGAAGAGACAAAGTGGGCTGAAGCTTTCCAGCAAGCTCAAGGAAACTAGTGTCGAAAGATCCAATTACTGCAAGGGGAGATCTTCGTCTAACTCGTATTACGAAGTCATATGGTGACTTCACTGCGGTAGATGATTTAACTCTTACGATTCCAAAAGGATCTTTCTTTGCATTGCTTGGCCCTTCAGGTTGTGGCAAAACCACAACGCTTCGCATGGTCGCAGGTCTTGAAGAGCCAACAGTTGGAAGTATTCATTTGGGTGATACGGACATTACAACCACGCGTCCGTATCAACGCCCGATTAATACTGTTTTTCAAAACTATGCGCTATTTCCTCATCTCACCATCTTTGAAAACATCGCTTTCGGTCTTCGCCGTCGGGGAATCAAAGATGTTAAGGAACAGGTCGATAAAGTCCTCAACCTTGTTGAGCTCCCACATTTAGCTGAGCGCAAGCCAACTCAACTATCAGGTGGTCAACAACAGCGCATTGCACTTGCTCGCGCAATTGTTAACCGCCCAGCCCTTTTGCTTCTTGATGAACCGTTAGGTGCACTTGATCTCAAGCTACGTCGTCAGATGCAGATCGAACTCAAGTGGATTCAGCGTGAAGTTGGCTTAACTTTCGTTCACGTAACACACGATCAAGAAGAAGCTATGACTATGGCAGACACGATTGCAGTTATGAATGAAGGAAAGATTGAGCAGATGGGATCGCCAGCTGATCTCTATGACAATCCTGAAACCGCATTTGTTGCTAACTTCCTCGGTCAATCTAATTTAATTAAGGGCAAAATCGATGGAAATGATGGCGACAATTTAGTAGTTGATCTTTATGGCCAAAAGATTTCCATGCCAAAAAAGCGCAGCCACGCAGTTGATAGTTCACTCTATGCAGGAATTCGCCCAGAGAAGTTTAGAATTTCTCGCCTAGGAACGCCTGTTAAGGGAAACACTTTAACTGGTGGACACATCGAAGATGTTTCCTACATTGGCGTGAGCACGCAATATGTGGTGGCAATGCCTTGGGGCCAGGAAGTTATGGTCTTTGAGCAAAACGATGATGGTGTTGCACCATTTGATAAGGGCGATGAAGTTAATATCTCATGGGAACCAAGCTTCACTTTTGGTCTGCGCGGAGATGAAGATATCGAAGCGGGTACAGAAGTTAATCCTGAGGAATTAGAGGAGGAATAACGTGTCCTTTCCGAAGGTACGTGTTCCTTACCTGCTTCTTCTCCCAGGTTTTGTTTTCCTCTTTACTTTCTTTATTCTGCCAATCATTAATCTTGCACAGACATCTACACAGACACCAGTAGCTGGTGGCGATACAGGTGAATACGAACAAACCCTTGCCTTTGGTAACTACATTCAAGCATTTGTAGAGAACAAGGAACAGTTTGGCCGATCATTTATGTACGCAAGCTTGGCCACGATTTTTGCTCTAGCCATTGCTTATCCGCTTGCCTATGCAATCGCCTTTAAAGCAGGAAAGTTTAAAAACATTCTTCTTGTATTAGTTGTTGCACCTTTCTTTACCTCTTTCCTGCTACGAACCGTCGCTTGGAAGCAGATTCTTGGTGAAGAAGGTTTCGTTGTTCCAGGACTTCGCAGCCTGAACATCATTGGGGAGCAGACAACGCTGACTTCGACCTCTATTGCAGTCGTTGCTGGTATGACCTATAACTTCTTACCTTTTATGACTCTGCCGTTGTATGCATCACTAGAGCGCATTGATCCTCGCACAATTGAAGCGGCGGGGGATCTCTATGCCAATGGAATAACAGCTTTTCGCAGGGTTACTGTTCCGCTTTCTATGCCAGGTGTGGTTGCTGGGACTTTACTTACATTTATTCCAGCTGCAGGTGACTACGTCAACGCTGCAATTTTGGGAAGTCCTAATACAAAGATGATTGGTAACGTGATTGAGTCACGCTATTTCAAGATTGTTGATTATCCAACGGCAGCTGCCCTTTCCTTCACTCTGATGGTAGCGATCTTGATTCTTGTTACTTTATATATTCGCAAAGCAGGAACGGAGGAGTTGGTATGAGCCAGAAGATTAAAGATGCCTCCATCCCAACCATTCCCGTTAAGGCTCGATTCTCTCGCTGGTTTGGGCGCAACTTGCTGCGTATCTATATGATCTTTGGTTTCACCTACCTCTTTATTCCAGTTGCTTACACATTTGCCTTCTCATTTAATGACTCAGGTAAGAGTAATTTAATCTGGAAGGGTTTCACCTTAGATAACTGGAAAAATCCTTGCGGGGCGCCTGAGGTTTGTAACGCTCTTGGAAACTCAATCAAGATTGGCTTACTCGCCACTATTTTTTCAACAATTCTAGGCACAATGATTGCCTTTGCAATTGGACGATATAAGTTCAAGGGCCGCTCAAGTTCAAACTTACTTATCTTTTTACCTATGGCAACACCTGAAATCGTTCTCGGTGCTTCACTACTTTCATTGTTCTTGGTATTCAAAATTAACCCAGGATTCTGGCCAACAGTTATTGCACACGTAGTGTTTTGTGTTTCCTTCGTAGTGGTAACCGTAAAGGCCCGTATTGCATCTCTGGATCCACGACTTGAACAAGCTGCAATGGATCTCTACGCCAATGAACTTGAAACATTCCGTAAAGTGACTTTGCCATTAGTAGCACCTGGAATTGCAGGGGCTGCCTTACTAGCCTTTAGCCTTTCTTTTGATGACTTTATTATTACTAATTTCAACTCTGGAACTCTCATAACTTTCCCTAAGTTTGTCTATGTTTCTGCCGCACGCGGAATCCCAGCACAAGCTAACGTGATTGGTTCTGCGATGTTTTTCCTAGCTTTAGCGATAGTTATTGCGGGGCAACTAGTAAAAAGAAAGAAAAACCGCTAACCTTTAGCCAGTCCACAACGAACTACAGGTTGTTTAAGAAAATCTGCGTTGTGGGGTTAGGTTCCGGAGGACCCGGGCCAACTACGAGTAGTGATTGAAGGGGTGATTCCGGTCAAGGCCGGATAGCGCGATGGCAACCATCGACCCTTACGTTCTCAAGCATCTTTCACATATGCAGCCAGCTTTGTATTGGCTGGATGAAGATCCCCTTGAACCACAACCAAATCCAACATTAATTGGTGATGTCACTACTGATTTATGTGTGGTGGGTGCTGGCTATACCGGTTTGTGGACGGCTTTAATTGCAAAAGAACAAAACCCAGAGCGCGAAGTAATCATTGTTGAACAACGTGAAACTGGCGCGGGTGCATCTGGGCGAAATGGTGGGTTCTGTAGCTACTCATTGACCCATGGCTTTATGAATGGATACAGCAGATTTAAAGATGAGATGGCAGTAATTGAACGTTTGGGCCGTGAGAATTTAGATTTAATTGAAGAGACAATCAAGCGATATGGGATTGACTGCCAATTTGAGTGGACCGGTGAGCTACGAATTGCCAATGAAGAGTGGCAGATCGAAGGTTTAGTCGATGAAGCTAATTTGAGAAACTCTTTTGGCGATAACGTTGAAGTTTTAGCACAAGAAGAAATACAAGCACGTGTTAACTCACCGTTATCTAAAGCGGCGCTATGGGATCCAGATGGGACTGCGTTAGTAGATCCGGCGAGATTAGTGTGGGGATTAGAGCGAGCTTGTTTGAAGCTAGGTGTGAAGATTTTCGAAAACACCCACGTTGAATGGTTAGAGCGCACAAGTGATGGAATGATTGTTCATACTCCATATGGAACTGTCTATGCCCAAAAGGTTGCACTTGCTACTAACGTTTTTAAGTCACTAGTAAAGCGTGCGCATAAATATGTTGTGCCGGTATATGACTTTCAGTTAGTTACAGAACCATTGACTAAAGAACAGATGAAATCAATTGGCTGGAAAGGCCGTGAGGGTCTATCAGAGGCAGGAAACCAATTCCATTACTATCGCTTAACCAAAGATAATGAGATTTTGTGGGGCGGCTATGACGCCATATATAACTTCCGCGGCAAGGTGCGCCAAGAGTATGAAACTGATGCTGAAACGTACGCGCACTTAGCGCAGGCGTTCTTAGAAACTTTCCCGCAGCTCAAGGGAATTAAGTTCACACATGGTTGGGGCGGAGCAATTGATACATGTTCACGGTTCTCACCATTTTGGGGTAAAGCCTATGGTGGGCGAGTGGCATATGTATTGGGCTACACCGGACTTGGTGTTGGCTCGACTCGATTTGGCGCACAAGTGATGTTAGATCTTCTGGATAAGGTTGATAACGAACGCACTCGTTTAAAGATGGTTCGCAAGAAGCCGCTGCCATTCCCTCCAGAGCCTTTGAAGTTTATATTTATCCGAATTACGCAGTGGTCAATCAATAGGGCTGATCAAAATCAAGGTAAGCGTAATTTATGGCTGAAATTACTCGATGCTTTGGGCTTGGGCTTTGATTCTTAAGCTTTACCTCTATTCTTAAGCCATGACCAATCACGGCAATATGTATGGCCCCGATTTCACATTTCTAGGAATCGAGCGCTGTGATTTAGATATTCCTTCCTCATATGCTGATGCAGATGTAGTAATCGTTGGCGCACCCATTGATAGTGGAACTTCACATCGTTCAGGTGCCAAGTTTGGTCCACAAGCAATTCGTGGTGGAGATTATCTGCCTCATGATGCTGAGCGTCCACATTTAGCTTTGCGCATCGATGCATTAAAGGAAATGAAAGTTGTCGATGCAGGAGATTTGTTAATGCCAGGTAGTGACTTGGTTGCATCGCTAGAAGTTTTAGCACAAGCCACAGAAAAGATTTCACGTGCTGGTGCTATACCAATCATTCTTGGTGGAGATCACTCAATTGCATCTGCAGATGTTGCAGGAATTGCACGCCACCGCGGTATGGGCAAGATTTCAATGATTCACTTTGATGCACATGCTGATACTGGTGAAGATCAGTGGGGTGCTTTAGTTGGTCATGGCACGCCTATGCGTCGCTTAATTGATACAGGAACAGTGCGTGGAGATCGCTTCTTACAGTTAGGTTTGCGCGGCTATTGGCCAGATGCAAAGACTTTGGATTGGATGCGCGATCAAAGAATGCGCTCCTATGAAATGACAGAGATTCACCACCGCGGACTCAATACAGTTCTAGATGAATCCTTCGCAATTCTTACAAATGAGTGCGATGGAGTTTTCTTATCTGTAGACATTGACGTTGTCGATCCAGGCATGGCACCGGGAACTGGAACTCCAGAACCTGGCGGAATGACTAGCCGTGAGCTTCTTGAGTCGGTGCGCAGAATCTGTCTTGAACTACCAATTGTTGGAATTGATGTTGTTGAAGTAGCACCAGCATTTGATAGCGCCGATATAACTGCAATTTTGGCTAACCGTGTTGTCCTAGAGGCCCTGAGTGCAATTGCAAAGCGCCGTTCAGGAACTAAGTACTCTCCAACTCAAAATCTTCTGGACCGATAAATGCGTGATGTAGTTATTTTGGGCTCCACGGGCTCAATTGGTGTTCAGGCCCTTGAAGTTATCGCAAGCAATCCTTCTCTCTTTAGAGTTGTGGGTATTTCATCTGCAGGAAGCAACCCAGAATTAGTCATTGCACAGGCTAAGCAGTTCAAAGTCTCGCATGTTGGCGTAGTAAATAATGCAGATCTGGTGCGCACAGCATTGCCTGGAGTTACTGTCATAGACGGTGCTAATGCATCAACAGAGATTGCAGCAATTAACTGCGATGTTGTGGTCAATGGCATAACAGGATCTATTGGGCTTGGACCAACACTTGCAGCTTTAGATGCCGGCAATACCTTGGCACTTGCCAATAAGGAGTCATTGGTTGCAGGCGGAGATCTAGTAATGAGTAGGGCTAGGGAACACCAGATAATCCCTGTTGACTCAGAACACAGTGCGATTTTTCAGTCAGCATTGGCTGGCAAGAAATCTGAGATTAAGAAGATTGTATTAACTGCAAGCGGGGGAGCTTTTAGAGATCGCTCAAACCTAGATAGAATTACAGTCGAAGATGCACTTAAGCACCCAACGTGGTCAATGGGGGCAGTTGTAACTATCAATTCAGCGACTCTTGTCAATAAAGGTCTTGAAATCATTGAGGCACATTACTTATTTGGTTTGCCGTACTCTGATATTGAAGCTGTTATTCACCCACAGTCGGTCGTCCACTCCCTTGTTGAATTCAATGATGGCTCAACGATTGCTCAAGCCAGTCCGCCTAATATGAAAGGCGCAATTGCCTATGCAATGAACTGGCCAGATAGATTAAACAAATCAACTGCGCCAATAGATTGGTCAATCCCACACACTTGGTCATTTGCACCTATTAACGCCAAACAATTTCCAAGCATTGATCTAGCTCGCCATTGTGGTGAAGTAGGTGGGGGATTACCTGCGATATTTAACGCTGCTAATGAAGCGGCAGTGGCTGCATTTATCTCCAAAAAGCTTGAATTCAAATCAATAGTTGGAGTTATAGCTGGAGTTGTTGCAGATCTAGAGAAAGATTCACCGAAAACTCTCAGAGATTTATCCGATGTCAGTGCCCTAGAAGATGATGCTCGCACCCGTGCACAAGCACATCTACTACGATTGGCCCCATAATGCAGATCATCGGAATCCTTGGCTTTGTTGTCGCTTTACTCGTCTCAGTGATGATTCACGAGTTTGGCCATTACTTAACTGCCAAGCGTTACGGCATGAAAGTCAGTGAATTCTTTTTAGGTTTTGGAACACGGATTTGGTCAACCAAACGTGGTGAAACCGAGTTCGGTCTTAAAGCTATTCCTGCAGGTGGATATTGCAAGATTGAAGGTATGACACCAGGTGATGTAATGCCTGAAGGTGAAGAGTCACGTGCTTTCTATACTGCTAAATCCTCACAAAAGTTAATTGTCCTTGGTGCTGGCTCATTTCTCCATTTTGTTCTTGGCTACATTCTTCTCTTTGTTTTATTCGCAGGTATTGGTACTAATCAGTTATTGCCCACTATTAATGAAGTAGTCAAAGGATCAGCGGCTCAATCTGCTGGAATTCTGGCTGGAGATGAAGTTCTAGCAATTAATGGCAAGCAAGTTCAAAACTGGTATTCAGATGTTCAGATCATTCGTAACTCTAATGGCGCACCTCTCACTCTCTTGATTAAGCGTGGTGGGGAAGAGCTCACAATAACTGCCTCAGCAAAACTGGAAACTATTGAAGGTTCTGAGCGCTATGTGCTTGGAATCATTAATGACGTTGGACTTAAGCGCTCTGATCTAGGCACCTCATTTAAAAATTCAGCGATTGTTACTAAAGATTTCTTAGTGCAAAGCGTTAAATCACTCATTAATCTTCCTTCAAAGATCCCTGCCTTATGGGGACAAACTGTGAGCGGAGAAACTCGTGATCCCAATGGCTTAGTTGGTGTTGTCGGTGTTGCCCGAGTTTCAGGACAAGCAGTAGGTAGCGATGCATTAACGGCAGCAGAGCGCTTATCAACATTTATTTTGATTATTGCTAGCTTAAATATCTTCGTTGGTTTGTTTAATCTATTGCCGATATTGCCACTCGATGGTGGACATATGGCTGTTGCTATTGCTGATGAGCTTCGCGCATTTATAGCGCGCCTTCGCGGTCGAGCACGCCCAGCCGCAATTGATGTGACTTTGCTGACCCCAGTAACCATGGTGGTCTTCGTGATTCTGGCTGCCCTTACGGTTCTGCTCCTAATTGCAGACATCGTTAATCCAGTCATACTTAATCTTTAGCACAACCCGCATTCTTACGGCACAATAGCGCCATGGTTGATCTAGGAATCCCAAGTGCACCACCTGCCACATTAAGCCCGCGCCGAAAGACGCGTCAGATGATGGTGGGTAAAGTTGGCGTTGGAAGTGATTTTCCGGTCAGCGTGCAATCAATGTGTACAACTCTTACAGCAGATGTGAATGCAACTCTGCAGCAGATTGCAGAGTTAACAGCTTCTGGATGCCAGATTGTTCGTGTTGCAGTTCCAAGTCAAGATGATGCTGATGCATTGGCTCAAATTGCTAAGAAATCACAGATTCCAGTTATTGCAGATATTCACTTTCAGCCTAAATATATTTTCGCTGCCATTGATGCAGGATGTGCTGCGGTGCGTGTTAATCCCGGCAACATCAAGCAATTTGATGACAAAGTAAAGGAAGTTGCTAAAGCTGCGGGAGATGCAGGAATTCCAATTCGTATTGGCGTTAACGCAGGTTCATTAGATCCACGCCTTCTAGCAAAGTATGGCAAGGCAACACCTGAAGCTTTAGCCGAGTCAGCTCTGTGGGAAGCATCATTATTTGAAGAACATGGTTTTTCAGATATTAAAATCTCAGTAAAACACCATGACCCAGTAATTATGGTCAATGCATATCGAATTCTTGCTGCTAAGTGTGATTATCCATTGCACCTTGGAGTGACTGAGGCAGGACCTCTTTTCCAGGGAACAATCAAGTCAGCAACTGCCTTTGGAATTTTGTTAGCAGAGGGAATCGGCGACACTATTCGTGTTTCTCTTTCAGCGCCTCCAGTTGAAGAAGTTAAAGTTGGAATCTCAATTCTTGAATCACTCAACTTACGTCAACGTAAATTAGAGATTGTCTCTTGTCCTTCATGCGGACGTGCACAAGTTGATGTGTATACATTGGCTGAAAAAGTGCAGGCAGGGTTGCAAGGAATGACAGTTCCACTTCGCGTTGCTGTTATGGGCTGCGTTGTTAATGGTCCAGGCGAGGCACGTGAAGCAGATCTTGGTGTTGCATCAGGAAACGGCAAGGGCCAGATATTTGTTAAGGGTCAAGTAATTAAGACCGTACCTGAAGCCCAAATTGTTGAAACTCTAATTGAAGAAGCTATGAGATTAGCCGAAGAAATGGAAGCCGCTGGCGTTGCTTCAGGGCAACCATCTGTTGATGTTCGATAGGCTCACTCCATGCTAAAAATGTCTACGCTCTTTTTGCGTACGCTGCGCGATGACCCAGCAGATGCTGAAGTTGCTAGCCATCGTTTATTAGTAAGAGCGGGATACATTCGCAGAATTGCAGCTGGAATTTACTCATGGCTGCCTCTTGGAGTTATCACTCTTCGCAACGTTGAAAACGTTATTCGCCAAGAGATGGATCAAGCAGGTTTTCAAGAGGTTCACTTCCCAGCACTTTTGCCACGCGAGGCATATGAAGCAACCAATCGTTGGGAAGAGTACGGTCCATCCCTGTTTCGCCTTCAAGATCGCCGTGGCGCAGATTATTTATTAGGACCAACACACGAAGAGATGTTTACTTTGATGGTTAAGGGTGAATATTCATCCTATAAAGATCTTCCACTTTCTATCTATCAAATTCAAACGAAGTATCGCGATGAAGCGCGTCCACGCAGTGGAATCATCCGCGGGCGTGAGTTTGTGATGAAGGATTCATATTCATTTGATATTGATGATGCAGGCTTAGAGGTCTCCTATCAAAAGCACCGTGATGCCTATGTCAGTTGCTTTAATCGCTTAGGAATGAAATACAACATTGTTAAGGCAGTCTCTGGTGCTATGGGCGGTTCTAAATCAGAAGAGTTCTTAGCTCCATGTTCAACTGGTGAAGACACATATGTGCTTTGTCCTAAGTGTGGTTTTGCTGCAAATGTTGAAGCGATGGTTACTAAAGTTCCAGCCGGTGATGCATCAGCTACACCTGCACTTGAGGTCTTGAACACACCAAATACACCAACTATTGATTCACTCGTTGATCTGATGAATGAGAAATTTGGTGGGGGATACACAGCCGCTGACACTTTGAAAAACATTATGTTGATGGCAGATGGCACACCAATCGCTGTTTTGGTTCCAGGTGATCGTGAAGTTGATTTGAAGCGCCTGCAGGAAAACCTAGGCGGCGTTCATGAACTTCGCGTATTTGAAGAAGCGGACTTTGCTAAACATCCCTCACTTGTTAAGGGATATATCGGACCACAAGATGCCGCTAAATCTGGAATTAAGGTTCTAGCCGATCCACGCGTAGCACCAGGAACTGCATGGATCAGTGGAGCAAATAAGAAGGATCACCACGCCCGCTATGTTGTTAATGGTCGTGACTTCACTCCAGATGCATACGTTGAAGCAGCTGAAGTTCGAGCCGGTGATAGCTGTCCTGAATGCAATACTGAAATCATTATTGATCGCGCAATTGAAATTGGTCATATTTTCCAACTTGGTCGCAAGTATGCAGAGGCCCTGAGCCTTACGGTCTTAGATCAAAACGGTAAATCTCAAGTGGTAACTATGGGTTCTTATGGAATCGGTGTTTCACGCGCAGTTGCCGCAATTGCTGAGCAGACTAGCGATGAAATTGGACTTAACTGGCCAGCAGAAATCGCTCCAGCCAAGGTGCACATTGTTGCAACAGGTAAAGAAGATCTTCCATTTGATACAGCCCTAGATATTGGCCAAAAGCTTGAAGCATCAGGAATTACTGTCATGCTCGATGATCGACGTGATGCAAGTGCTGGCGTGAAGTTTAAAGATGCCGAATTGATTGGTAATCCAATTATTGTGGTTGTTGGTAAAGCCCTAGCTGAGGGCAAAGTCGAAGTTCGCGTCCGCAAGAGCGGGGATAAGAGTGAAGTTTTACTTGCTGATGCAGTATCAACAATTGCCAAGTTGCTAGCCTAGAAAAGTGTTTGCTGACTTAACGCTTGCTACGGTTCTATTTCTAATATCTGCATCGTTTTTCGCTGGATTTGTTGATTCAATCGCAGGTGGCGGGGGATTAATTCAACTTCCAGCTCTTTTAATCGGTTTGCCTAAAACAGATACAGTCACAGTTCTTGGCACCAATAAGCTGGGATCAGTTTTTGGGACAACAACGGCAGCAGCTCTCTATCGCAGGCAGATAAAGCCAGATATTAAAGTTCTTGCAGCGATGGCGATACCAGCATTTATTGGATCTGCAATTGGGGCATCTCTGGCCTCACGTATTCCTACACAATCTATGCGCCCGATTGTTCTGGTGCTACTTATCGTTGTTGCGATTTATACATGGTTGAAGCCAGATTTAGGAAAAATTGAGTTGCTACGCCATGCATCAAAGCGTCGAATCCAGATATCAGTAGCTGCCGGATTAGTTATCGGTTTCTATGATGGAATCTTTGGGCCAGGCACGGGCTCATTCCTGATGTTGATTATGGTTGCATCCCTTGGGTATGCCTTCATCACTGCATCGGCAATTGCAAAAGTTGTTAATGTTTCAACAAATGTTGGAGCAATTATGATTTTCGGTTTAAATGGAGCCATTATTTGGAAGCTCGGATTGATGTTAGGCGCTGCCAATGTTGCTGGGGCAATCATCGGTTCACGCCTTGCTATTCGAGGTGGGTCAGTGCTGGTGCGCAAGGTTTTCCTCATAGTTACCGTGGCTTTAATCATAAAAGTAGGAATTGATACTTTCTCATCTTTCTAGTTACAATTGCTCTTACAACTTAATAAGAAAGCAGAAATACTCATGGCGCTCAAGGATTCATTGACTGAACTTCTCACCCCAGCTGTTGAAAACGCGGGATTTTTCTTAGAAGAAGTTCAAATACAAAAAGCCGGTAACCACAGCACTGTTATTTGTGTTGTTGATGGATTAAAGCCGCTCAACATGGATGAAGTTACTTCAGTTTCGCGCGTGATCTCAGAGCTTTTAGATAATGAACCCGCATTGGGTGATAACCCTTTCACACTAGAAGTCACATCTCCTGGTGTTGATCGCCCACTTACTTTGCCCCGCCACTGGACTAAGAACCTCACTCGATTAATCAAGATGACTCTCAACGATGGAACAGTAGTCACTGCCAGACTCGGTGAATTTAACGATACTCATGCCCAGTTAGTTGAAAACATTAAAGGACGCATGAAAAACCATGAGATTGCCTTTGCAGATATCAAGCGCGCTGTGGTTGAAATTGAATTTAACCGAAAGGATGACAACTAATGCATGTTGAGATGTCAGCCTTAGTAGAACTCACTAATGAAAAAGGCATTCCCTTGGAGCAGTTGATTCAAGCAATTGAGGTAGGCGTTCTTACCGCTTATAACCAGACCGATGAAGCTAAGCGTCATGCTCATGCTGTTTTAGATCGTGAGTCAGGTGAAATTCAAATATTGATTCCTCAGTTCAATGAGATTGGCGAGAAAATCGGTGATGAGCAAGATATGCCTGAGGGTTTCTCACGCGTTGCCACATCAACAGCCAGACAAGTAATCAAGATGAAGATGCGTGAAACCAATGATGCATCAATCGTTGCAGAGTTCACTGCCAATGTCGGTGATGTTATCTCTGGTGTTGTTCACCAAGGCCGTGATCCAAAAATGATTCTTGTGAACCTAGGTCGATTTGAAGGACGCATCCCGCCACAAGAACAAGTACCAGGTGAGGTATATAACCACGGTGATCGCATTAAATGTTTTGTTGTTGAAGTAAAACAGGGATTAAAAGGCCCTGAGATCATGTTATCTCGCAGCCACCCAGCACTTGTGAAGCAGTTGTTTGCTCTAGAAGTTCCAGAGATTAATGATCGTATTGTTGAAATCATGGCAGTTGCACGCGAAGCAGGACATCGCACCAAGATTGCAGTTCGCTCACACCGAGCAGGAGTTAGTCCTAAGGGTTCACTCATCGGACCAATGGGTGCTCGTGCTCGCGCAGTGATGGATGAATTACATGGCGAGAAAATTGATATTGTGGATTGGTCAGAAGATCCTGCAACATTTGTTGGGCATTCACTTGCGCCAGCAAAAGTTGCATCCGTTCAAATCACAGACCTAGCCGGGCGCTCTGCCAAGGTGGTTGTGCCTGATTACCAACTCTCACTTGCCATCGGAAAAGACGGGCAAAATGCACGCTTAGCGGCCCGCTTAACTGGCTGGCGAATCGATATTCACCCAGACAATCCGATTGAGGCTTAAGGCCATTATGTATTCAGGCCTTGGGTTCGATACCATGGGGCATTGCTTTAACCGAAGAAATGGATAAGAAAGATATGAAACTCAAATGAGCTCGTTAGAACTATGAGGTCGTACAACTAGGGCTTGCATGTGAAGTTTCATGCGGGCCAAGACAGGGGAAAAAGTGTCAAAGGTCCGCGTACACGAGTTAGCAAAGCAACTCGGTATGGAGAGCAAGGTTGTCCTTGCAAAGCTCCAAGAAATGGGCGAATTCGTCCGGTCAGCATCATCGACAGTAGAAGCGCCAGTTGTGCGCAAGCTCATCGAGATGTATCCCGATGCAAAACCTGCAGAGGAAAAAAAGCCTGTCAAAAAGGCTGCAGCCAAAAAGGCCGCGGCAAAACCTAAGAGTGAAGTAAGTGCTGAACAAGCTGCGGAGTTAGCGGCAGAGCTAGGCGTTGATATCAACGCACTTAAGGCACAACAAGAGCGCGTTGAAGCAGCAAAGGCAGAATCTGCAAAGACACATGCTGCAGAAGCAATCGCTGAAGAAAAATCAGAGCTTCCAAAACCTGCACCACGTCCAGGTAATAATCCATTTTCAACTGGTAGCGCAGTTCCTCGACCACCACGCCCAGGAAATAATCCATTTTCAACTGGTGGAACAACACCACGCCCACCACAACGACCAGGCGGTGCACCGCAACGTCCTGGAATGTCAGGACCACGTCCAGGTTCAGTTCGTCCAGGATTTGCTGCGCGTCCACCAGGATCTCGTCCACCAGCAGGTGCAGGTTTTCCTCCACGCACTGGAGCGCCAACAACTGGTGCACCAGCATCTCCATATAAATCAAATGCAGGTGGAGCACCAGCAGGTGGTCCACAACGTCCAGGTGGCGGTCGCCCACCACAACGTGGCGGTGCAGGCGGAGCATTTGGAAAGAATGCAAGCAAGAAGTCAGGACGTAAATCTAAATCTAGAAAAGCATTGCGCGATGAATTCGACAATATGCAGGCACCACAACTTGGTGGAGCAGTTGTTCCACACGGTGATGGTAAGACTCCTATTCGTATGCGTCGCGGTGCTTCATTGGCAGATTTTGCAGACAAGATCAATGCAGATCCAGCAGCGTTAGTTGCAGCACTCTTTCACTTAGGTGAGATGGTTACAGCAACTCAATCTGTTGATGCTGATACTTTCGAAATTCTTGGCGTTCAACTTGGTTATGACATTCAAATTGTTAGCCCAGAAGATGAAGACCGTGAGCTTCTACAAGGCTTTGATATTGATTTAACTGATGAGCTCAGTGATATTGATCCAGATACATTGGTTGCACGCCCACCAGTAGTAACGGTTATGGGTCACGTTGACCACGGTAAGACTTCACTTTTGGATGCAATCCGTAAGAGTGAAGTTATGAAATCTGAAGCGGGTGGAATTACTCAGCACATTGGTGCATACCAAATTCACCATGACCATAACGGCATTAACCGCGCAATTACCTTTATTGATACACCAGGTCACGAGGCTTTCACAGCTATGCGTGCTCGCGGTGCCAAGGTAACTGACATTGCAGTGCTTGTTGTGGCTGCAGATGATGGAATCATGCCTCAGACAATTGAAGCCTTAAACCACGCTCAAGCAGCAGATGTTCCAATCGTTGTGGCAGTTAACAAGATGGATAAAGAGGGTGCGAACCCAGATAAGGTCCGTCAGCAGTTAACTGAGTACAACTTGATCGCAGAAGAGTACGGCGGAGAAACAATCTTCGTGAACGTCTCTGCTAAATCAGGAGAAGGCGTTCAAGATTTGATCGAATCAATTCTTCTTACAGCCGATGCAGCTATTGATCTACGCGCTGTTGCAGATGATTCTGCTCGTGGTGTGGCAATTGAAGCTCACCTTGATCGTGGTCGTGGCCCAGTTACAACTGTGCTCGTGCAACGTGGAACGCTACGTATTGGAGATCCAATTGTTGCCGGTGGTGCATTTGGTCGCGTTCGTGCGATGTTGGATGAGAATGGTGATTCAGTAGAAATCGCTGGTCCATCACGTCCAGTTCAGGTTCTTGGTTTCACATCTGTTCCAAGTGCTGGAGATACATTCTTAGTTGCCGATGAAGATCGCACCGCTCGTCAGATCGCTGAAAAGCGTCAAGCTGCAGAGCGCAATGCCCAACTTGCTAAGGCACGCAAGAAGGTCTCACTTGAAGACTTTATGGAGCAATCTAAGATCACTACTCTTAATTTGATTCTTAAGGGTGACGTGAGTGGATCTGTAGAAGCTCTAGAAGAGGCATTAATGCAGCTAGATGTTGGCGCAGAAGTTGATCTTCGCGTTATTCACCGTGGTGTTGGTGCAATTACTAAGAGCGATATCACGTTGGCATCTGCTTCAACTGCAGTAGTGATTGGCTTTAACGTTAAGCCAGAGCCACAGACTGCAATCTTTGCTGATCAAGAAGGCGTTGAAGTTCGCTTCTACTCAGTCATCTATCAAGCAATTGAAGAGATTGAGCTCTCACTTAAGGGTCTGCTCAAGCCAATCTATGAAGAAGTTATCACTGGTAACGCTGAAGTTCGTGAGATCTTCAAATCTTCTAAGGCTGGAAACATCGCAGGTTCACTTGTTAAGGATGGAGTCATCCGTCGTAATGCAAAGGCACGCATTTTGCGTGGTGAAACCCTCATTCTTGATAACCTCACAATCGATTCACTCAAGCGCTTTAAAGATGATGCGAATGAAGTCAAGGAAGGCTTCGAATGCGGAATTGGTCTTGGCAATATGAAGGATCTTCAAATTGGCGACACCATTCAAGTCTTTGAGATGCGCGAGAAAAAGCGGGTATAACAATGGCAGCATCACACCGCAGCCAAAAGGTTGCAGACCGAATCAAAGTGATTGTGGCGCAGTTGCTTGAGACAAAGATTAAAGATCCACGTCTTGGCTTCGTCACAGTTACTGATGCACGCGTAACTGGAGATCTCCAACAGGCCTCTGTTTTCTACACAGTCCTTGGCGATATCGACCAACGCGCTGCAACAACTGCAGCTCTAGAGAGTGCTAATGGCGCGATCAGATCAGCGTTGGGGCGTGAATTAGGTTTGCGCATTACGCCGACACTTGCCTTCTTTGAAGATGGTTTACCAGAGAGTGCTAAAGCACTTGATTCATTGCTTTCAAAAGTACATGAATTAGATGCTGAGGTAGCTGCACTTCGTGCGAATGCAACATATGCCGGGGGAGAAGATCCATATAAAGCTCCTCGTGTAATTGACGAGGATTAATCATCGAGCACGGATTTCTGGTTGTAGATAAAGAACCAGGTATGACAAGCCACGATGTTGTGGCTATCGCTCGGCGCGCACTTGGTACACGCAAGGTTGGCCATGCCGGAACTCTTGATCCAATGGCCACGGGTATTTTGGTTTTAGGTTTTAACAACGGCACGCGCTTGCTTCAATACATCACAAATGGCGACAAGACCTATGAAGCAACTGTTGTTTTAGGTGCTGCAACAGTTACAGATGATGTTGAAGGTGAAGTCATTTCACGCGCGGATGTCTCAGCAATCACTGATGCGCAAATAGAAGCAGAGATGGCAAAGATGCGTGGAACCATCATGCAACGCCCAAGTTCAGTATCGGCCGTGAAAGTTGATGGTGAACGAGCATATGATCGCGTGCGAGCAGGAGAAAGCGTTGAACTTGCTGCCCGCGAAGTAACAATCTCTCAATTAGATATCAAAGATGTGCGCCGAATTGAAAGTGCGATTGAAGTTGATATTGAAGTGACTTGTTCTGCCGGAACATTTATCCGCGCCATTGCTCGAGACTGTGGAAATGCACTTGCAGTAGGCGGACACTTGAATTCGCTGCGTCGCACACGTGTTGCTGGCTTTGGTTTAGATAAATCCATCTCTCTTACAGCACTTAAGGCTGGGGAGTTTTCAACCCTTGGATTAGTAGATGTCGCACGAACAACATTTAGCGCGCGTGAGCTGGCACTTGATGAAGTCAATGAACTTTCCTTTGGTCGCCCGCTCAGTGCTAACCCAGATGAAGCTATCTATGCAGCAATTTCTGGTCAAGATCTCATTGCACTGCTGTGTAACAAGGATGGTTTAGCTAAACCCATCGCCGTATTCGCGGCAGCTAACTAGGTCTGAGAGAATAAGGCCATGAGCGTTGTAGTCATTGGAGTCTTCGATGGTGTCCATAGGGGCCATCAAGAAGTACTCAACCAAGCAAAAAAGATTGCTGGTGATGAAAAGATTATTGCGCTGACCTTTGATCCACACCCAACAACTGTTTTTGCACCTGATCGTGCTCCAACTTTGCTCACCATTTTAACTGATCGGATAGAGCTTCTGAAGATTCACAACGCCGATCAAGTTGCCGTTATGAAGTTCACGCCGGAGTTTGCCGCCATGACACCTGAGGATTTTGTGAATAAAGTTTTAGTAGACCAGCTTGGCGCAACAAAGGTTGTCGTGGGTAAGAACTTTACCTATGGATCAAAGGCTGCTGGAAATGTTGATTCACTCAAAGCGCATTCCCAGTTTGAAACAATCGTTCTAGATCTCGAACCTTCTGAGGGAGAAGTTGTTTCATCCACTCGGATTCGCAAGTTGATTGTTGAAGGAAATGTTGAACTTGCACGCACACTTTTAACCAGGCCACATCGTTTAGATGGCATTGTGGTTCATGGCGAAAAGCGTGGTCGGGAAATTGGTTATCCAACTGCAAATCTGGGAGATCTTGAAAATCAAACAATTCCAGCTGATGGTGTGTATGCAGGATGGTTAACTGTTGGCATTGATAGATGGCCTGCTGCTATTTCAATTGGAACTAATCCAACATTTGATGGAGTTCGAGGCCGGCAAGTTGAGGCATATGCAATTGATCAAGTTGGTTTAGAGCTCTACTCACTGCGGGCAACAATTGAATTTGGTTGGCGATTGCGTGAAACTTTAAAATTTGATGGACTTGAGCCATTACTTGAGCAGATGGCTAAAGACTGTGCCAAAGCCCGTGAATTAACCGAGCTTTAGGCTCAGGATTTCACCTTATTCGCCCCCGCTGGTAATCTTGCCCAGTCCAACGAGAAAGCGAGCTTTCGTGAGGCAAACCGAAAGCCCTCGTGATCAGAAACCAAGGAGTACTAAAGAATGGCACTAACACCAGAAGTAACAAAGCAAATTGTCGCGCAGTTCGGATCTACTCCTACTGACACGGGAAGTCCTGAAGCTCAGGTCGCTTTGCTATCTAAGCGTATTGAAGAAATCACATTACATTTAAAGACCAATCCACATGATCACCACAACCGTCGTGGTCTGTTGTTGCTAGTTGGTCGTCGTCGTCGCATTCTTCAATATCTTGCTAAGACAGATATCAACCGTTACCGCGTGATTATCGAGAAGCTCGGTATTCGCCGCTAATTAATTAATACCTACACCACTTCAAGGCAAATGGTCCTCGGTAGTGGTTTCCGCACAAAATAATGTGCGTGAACTTCGATCGAAGATTCATTTCTCCTTTAAGTGGGTAGTAACCACGATGTGACTTGCAATGAGTCGCGTCCATAGTAATAAAGGAGGACCCATGGAGGGTCAAGAGGTTCAGTCAGCCGTTGCAGTTATTGATAACGGAAAATTTGGAAAACGAGAGATTCGTTTTGAAACAGGTCGCCTAGCGCGCCAAGCAGCAGGAGCAGCAGCAGTTTACTTAGATGATCAAACAATGATCTTCTCAGCAACAACTGCATCAAAGACTCCTAAAGATCAATTTGATTTCTTTCCTTTAACAGTTGATGTTGAAGAAAAGATGTATGCAGTTGGTCGAATTCCAGGATCGTTCTTCCGTCGTGAAGGTCGTCCATCAGAGGATGCAATTCTTACCTGTCGTTTAATCGACCGTCCACTGCGTCCATCATTTGTTAAGGGACTTCGTAATGAAGTTCAAATCGTTGTGACAGTAATGGCACTTGATCCAGACCACATGTATGACGTGATCGCGATTAACGCTGCTTCAATGTCAACACAACTTGCAGGTTTGCCTTTCTCTGGCCCAATCGGTGGCGTTCGCGTTGCCTTGATTGATGGACAGTGGGTTGCATTCCCTAACCACTCACAGGTTGCTAACGCAGTCTTTGACATGGTTGTTGCTGGTCGCATTAGCGATGGCGATGTTGCAATCATGATGGTTGAAGCAGAAGCCACAGAGCGCACAATTGAACTCATCAAGGGCGGCGCACCAACTCCTACTGAAGAAGTTGTTGCACAAGGTCTAGATGCTGCAAAGCCATTTATCAAGATTCTCTGTGAAGCACAGTCAAAGCTTGCAAAGGTGGCTGCAAAGCCAACTGCTGAGTTCCCTGTGTTCCTTGATTACCAAGATGATGTATTTGCAGCTGTTGAAAAGGCAGCAAGTGCAGATCTTGCAAAGGCACTAACAATTTCTGGTAAGCAAGAGCGCGAAACAAAGATTGATGAGATTTCTGCATCAACGAAGGAATCAGTTTCTGCTGCCTTTGAAGGCCGTGAGAAGGAACTTCCTGCAGCGTTTCGCTCATTAACCAAGAAGCTTGTTCGTCAGCGCGTTTTGCGTGACAAGATTCGTATCGATGGACGTGGATTGCGCGATATCCGTGCACTATCTGCAGAGGTTGAAGTAATTCCTCGTGTTCACGGTTCAGCAATCTTTGAACGTGGAGAGACACAGATTCTTGGAATCACGACTCTTAACATGCTCAAGATGGAACAACAGCTAGATACGTTGAATCCTGAAAACCATAAGCGTTATATGCACAATTACAACTTCCCACCATATTCAACTGGTGAAACAGGTCGAGTTGGTACACCTAAGCGTCGCGAAATCGGCCACGGTGCACTTGCAGAGCGTGCTTTGATTCCAGTACTTCCAACACGCGAAGAGTTCCCTTACGCAATCCGTCAGGTCTCTGAAGCTCTTGGTTCAAATGGATCAACCTCTATGGGATCTGTGTGTGCATCAACTCTTGCGCTCTATAACGCAGGAGTTCCACTACGTGCACCAGTTGCAGGTATTGCAATGGGTCTTATCTCTGACACTGTCGATGGCAAGGTCGAGTACGTAGCACTCACTGACATTCTTGGTGCAGAAGATGCATTTGGCGATATGGACTTTAAAGTCGCTGGAACAAAGGACTTCGTTACAGCTTTGCAGCTAGATACAAAGCTTGATGGAATTCCTGCTTCAGTTCTTGCTGGTGCACTGCACCAAGCTAAGGAAGCACGTCTTGCAATTTTAGATGTGATGAATGAAGCAATTGATGGCCCAGATGAGATGAGCCCATTTGCTCCACGCATTATCTCTGTGAAGATTCCAGTTGATCAGATCGGCGCAGTAATCGGGCCTAAGGGCAAGATTATTAACCAGATCCAAGATGAAACTGGCGCAGATATTTCAATTGAAGATGACGGCACAATTTATATCGGCGCAGTTGATGGTCCATCAGCTGAAGCTGCACGTGCTCAAATCAATGCAATTGCTAACCCACAGATGCCAGAAGTTGGAGAGCGCTACCTCGGTACCGTTGTAAAGCTTGCAGCATTTGGTGCCTTCATCTCATTGATGCCAGGTAAAGATGGCTTGCTCCACGTATCTCAGATTCGCAAGATGCATGGTGGAAAGCGCATTGAGAACTTGGAAGAAGTCATGAAGGTTGGCGACAAGATTCAGGTTGAAATCGGCGAGATTGATCCAAAGGGCAAGTTGTCTTTGGTTCCAGTTCTTGAAGATGGAACAACTGGTTCTGCTGAATAAATGAGCGTACGTCGTTCAGTTTTACCTAGCGGTCTGCGCATCGTTACTGAAGAAGTTTCTTCGGTGCGCAGTGCCGCAATTGGTATCTGGGTAAATGTTGGATCACGTGATGAATCCCCGGCAACTGCTGGGGCTTCTCACTTTCTAGAGCATTTACTCTTCAAAGGAACTGCTCGACGCAGCGCACTTGAAATCTCATCTTCGATTGAATCAGTCGGTGGTGAAATGAATGCATTTACATCAAAGGAATACACCTGCTTCTATGCACGTGTGATTGATACCGATTTGCCTATGGCAATCGATGTGATTTCAGATTTAATTACATCCTCTGTTGTTTCAGCCCTTGATGTTGATGCTGAGCGCAAAGTTGTTTTAGAAGAAATCGCAATGCGCGATGATGATCCAAGTGATTTGGTCCATGATCTCTATGCCGAGACTTACTATGGTGACACTCCACTGGGGCGTCCAATTCTTGGCACTGTTGCATCAATTAAGGGCATGTCTCGCAGTACAGTCAATAACTACTACAAGAAGCGTTATTTGCCCCAAGATCTTGTTGTGGCAGTTGCTGGAAACATCAAGCACAAAAAAGTTGTTGCCATGGTTGAAGCAGCCCTTTCAGTCGATGGTTTCCTAGATGTAATGGGCGCACCAGTTCTTCGCTCAAATGCACAAGACAAGAAAGTAAAACAACAGAGCGTTGGATTGATTTCTCGCAAAACTGAGCAAGCACACATGTTTTATGGCATGGAAGGCGTTGCCCGCCATGATGATCGTCGCTTTGCAATGGGAGTTTTAGCTTCAGCACTTGGTGGAGGAATGTCATCTCGTTTGTTCCAAGAGATTCGTGAAAAGCGTGGTCTTGCATACTCTGTCTATGCCTATGCCCAGCAATATGCAGGTAGTGGTCAGATTGGTTTTTATGCAGGATGTAATCCAACAAAGGCGATAGAAGTTGTGGAGATCATCCGCGAAGTCCTCGCCGATGTGGTCGATAATGGAATGACACATGAAGAGATTGAACGCGCTAAGGGTGCAGTTCGTGGCTCACTGGTTTTGAGCCAAGAGGACTCAGGCTCGCGCATGTTTAGAATTGGGAAAAATGAGATTGTTTATGGCCAAGTTACGGGCTTTGACGATATTTTGAAATCTATTTCACGCGTAAATGAGCAGGACATACGGGAAATTGCTAGCGCCTTTTTGACCAAAACGCCTACGCTTGCACTTGTGGGTCCGTTTAAGAATACGTCGAAATTTGAAAAGGTGTTGAAGTGATTAACGTCGCAGTCCTTGGTGCAAAGGGGCGCATGGGTTCAGAGGTCGTAAAGGCCGTTGAATCTGCCGAAGGCTTAAGCCTTGTCGCCGCCTTGGATCTTGGCGATTCACTTGATCAACTCAAGGATTCTGGTGCAAAAGTAGTTGTTGATTTCACTACTCCAGATAGCGTCATGGCAAACCTTGAATTTCTTATTAATAATGGAATAAACGTTGTTGTGGGCACAACCGGCTTTGATGAAGCAAAGCTCACAAAAGTTAAAGGATGGCTAGCTGCAAACCCATCTGTTGGAGTTCTTATTGCACCTAACTTTGCAATTGGCGCAGTGTTAATGATGGAATTTGCTGAAAAAGCAGCGCGTTACTTCGAGTCAGCTGAAATTATTGAATTACATCACCCACTTAAGGTTGATGCGCCAAGTGGCACGGCATCTCGCACAGCAGAGCTCATGAGCAAGGCCCGCAAAGATGCAGGTCTAGGGCCGCAACCTGATGCAACTACAACTTCGCTCGATGGTGCTCGTGGTTCAAAAGTGGGAGATATTCCAGTGCACTCCGTGCGCGCACGTGGATTAGTTGCACACCAGGAAGTCATTCTTGGGGGATTGGGCGAAACTTTAACGATTCGTCACGATTCACTTGATCGTGCAGGATTTATGCCGGGAGTAATCCTTGGTATTAGAAATGTAGTTTCACATCCAGGCCTGACACATGGCCTAGATAAGTTCATGTAAAGGGAGACACACATGTCAAAAGATCAAATCACGATGTATAGCGCTGACTGGTGCGGAGATTGCCGTCGCTCAAAGCGTTTATTTGAAGAGTTAAATGTTGAATACACACTTATCGATGTTGATGCTGATCTAAGTGCAGCAGAGAAAGTTAAAGAGATTAACGGTGGAGCGCAGTCAATTCCTGTGATTGTTTTCTCTGACGGCACTCACTTAACTGAGCCTTCAGATAATGACTTGAAGGCAAAGCTTCAAGCTCTCAAAATTATCTAAAACCAGTTATAGATTGCAGCCGATGTGAAGGCTGCGCTTAGTACTACAACTGGAAACGGTGCTTTAAGAATAAGGGCTATAACTGCAGCCGACACGCCTGCTAATCGATGATCAATCATGAGTTGTGATTTTTCGGTGAAGGTTTGAACGGCAACCAAAGCACTCAAGAGTGCAATAGGAATAAGAGCATTAATGGATTGAACTTTAGGGTGTGCAAAAATTCGCTCTGGAACGTTATGGCCAGCGTATTTAAGAGCAAAAGCAATAACACTTGTGCCTATCGTTGCAATCCAAAATGAGTTCATTTGCGCAGCCCTACCGCTACGGCAATAAATGCAGTTGCAATGATTGGCAACCCTGCCGGCAAAATCGGTGTCATCGCAAGAGCAAAAACAACACAGCCAACGGCGAGGAAGCGATCACGATTAGTTTTTAAGCGTGGCCACACAAGTCCTAAGAATGCCGCTGGAACTGCTGAATCAAGACCCCAAGCACGGATATCTCCCATGGCTTGTGCGCCAAGAGCACCTGCAACTGTAAATAGATTCCAAAAGATAAACACACCAAAACCGGTGAGCCAAAAACCTTGGCGCATGGCACTTTCCCCGCGCACTTCTTGACCAAGTGCTACTGCTGTTGATTCATCAATAGTGATTTGAGCAGCAACGATTCTCTTAAAACCTTTTACCTTTAATCGAGGCGCCATGATCACGCCATACACACCATTTCGAATTCCAAGTAGAGAAGCAGTAGCAATTCCACTTATTGCTCCGCCGCCAGCACCGAGAACTCCGATGACAGCAAACTGAGATGCACCAGAAAATGTTAGAAGTGACAGCAAGCACGTTTGCAGAACTGAAAAGCCATTTGCAACCGCAGCTGCTCCAAAAGCGGTTCCATAGGCCCCAACTGTGATGGAAACGCTCAGAGAATCGCGCAATGTGGTCGATTCAATTCTGGACACGCAGACATTCTGCCCTAGATATCCAAAGGCTCAAACCCGGCCCCTTATAAGGTGAGCCCATGCCTGAGGAAATCATATTTAGAGACGATGTAACCGTTGAATTAGTAAAAGCCAGTGCAAGTGATGCCGATGTAATCTGGGCAGCACGTGTTTCAACTGCTGGTGAACAGTCAATGGATGAGATTGGTGAAGACCCAGCTCGCTCTGCTGGATTGATCAACTATCTTGCACGTGAGCGCCATGGATCACCGTTTGAACATACCTCTATGACTTTCTTCATCTCTGCACCAATATTTGTATTTCGTGAATTCATGCGCCACCGCATCGCTTCATACAATGAAGAAAGTGGTCGTTACCGCGAATTGAAACCTGTTTTCTATGTTCCATCAAAAGAGCGAAAGCTTGTGCAAGTTGGTAAGACTGGTTCCTACACATTTGAAGATGGAACCAAAGAACAGTTTGAAATTACAACTAACTCAATGAAGGCTGCCTACGTTGTTGCCTATGATAGTTATCAGAAAATGTTAGAAGCTGGAGTTGCACGCGAAGTTGCACGTGCTGTATTGCCTGTGGCGACATATTCATCCATGTATGTTTCTATGAATGCCCGTGCACTCATGAACTTTTTATCCCTTCGCACATCCCGCGAAGGCTCGCACTTTCCAAGCTACCCTCAACGCGAAATTGAGATGGTGGCCGAGAAAATGGAAGCCGAATTCGCAAAATTAATGCCGCTTACATACGGGGCCTTCGAAAAGTCTGGTCGCATCGCCCCATAAAACGGGTAGAGTTGCCCGCATGAGTACGCCAGCGCCATTCGGCCGCATGTTGACGGCAATGGTCACGCCATTTAAAAAAGATGGCTCCATTGATTGGGATGGCGTTGAAAAGATCGCTGATCATCTAGTTAAAACCGGTCATGATGGCATTGTCGTCAATGGCACAACCGGTGAAGCCCCTACGACTAAATCCTCTGAAAAAGAAGAGATAATTAAAGTTGTTAAGCGTGTAGTTGGAGCGAACATCAAGGTTGTTTCTGGTGCTGGCGATAATGAAACTGATTATTCAATCAATCAAGCCAAGCGCAGCGAAGCAGCTGGCGCGGATGGAATTTTGGTAGTTACTCCTTATTACAACAAGCCACCACAAGCAGGTATCAAAGCTCACTTCCTGGCAATGGCAAATGCAACCGGTCTGCCAATGATGCTCTATGACATTCCTGGTCGCACAGGAGTAGAGATTGAATCAGACACGATCGTTGAACTCTTTGAACACCCTTCAATTGTTGCGCTCAAGGATGCTAAAGGAAACGTTGCCGCAACCTCTTGGGTAATAAAGCGCTGCGGAATCCCTGTGTATTCAGGTGATGACATTCTCAATTTGCCACTTCTATCAGTGGGCGCAGTTGGCTTTGTTTCAGTGTGTGGTCACACAGTTGGATCACAACTCAAAGAGATGCTCAATGCTTGGTTTGCAGGCAATCCTGCTCGCTCACTAGAGATTCATCAGCAATTGCTACCAGTCTTTACTGGAACATTCCGCACACAAGGTGCCATCATGACAAAAGCCGCACTGACATTAATGGGTCTACCTGGTGGATATACCCGTCTTCCTCTAGTCGATGCAACAGATGCGCAAATTGCGCAGTTGCGTGACGACCTACGCGCAGGTGGCGTAGTACTTAAATAATGAATCATCCTCACCCAGATCTCGGATTACCCTCACCTTTAGTAAAAGGGGGATTGCGCATTGTCGCCTTAGGCGGCTTAGGTGAAATTGGTCGCAACATGACCGTCTTTGAAACTAAAGGAAAACTACTCATTGTTGACTGCGGTGTTTTATTTCCTGAAGATACGCAGCCAGGAATCGATTTAATTCTTCCTGATTTCTCATATATCCGTGATCGTTTAGATGACGTTGTTGGAGTCTTTTTAACGCATGGCCACGAAGACCACATTGGCGCAGTTCCTTATCTACTGCGCGAACGTGGAGATATTGCTATTTATGGATCAGCACTTACTTTGGCCCTAGTCACAGCAAAGCTAAAGGAGCACAGAATTTCTCCACTCACACGCGAAGTTCGCGAAGGTGGACATGAAGATGTTGGACCATTTGAACTTGAATTTGTTGCCGTTAACCACTCAATTCCAGATGCATTAGCAGTTGTGATTAATACTGATGCTGGCCGAGTTCTTGCAACAGGTGATTTTAAGATGGATCAGTTACCACTTGATGGTCGTATTACAGATCTTCGAACCTTTGCCCGTTTGGGTGAAGAAGGCGTTGATCTATTTATGGTGGATTCAACTAATGCTGACATTCCAGGCTTTACTCCTTCAGAGCGCGAAATTATGCCCGCACTTAATCGCGTTATCGGTTCGACTAAGCGCCGGGTAATTGTTGCCTCATTTTCATCCCATGTGCACCGCGTTCAACAAGTAATTGATACAGCTTTAATTCACAATAGAAAAGTTATCTTCATTGGGCGCTCCATGGTTCGCAATATGAAGATTGCCCAAGATATGGGTTACCTAACAGTTCCACCTGGAATCGTTATGGATGCAAAGGATTTAGATTCCTTTGATGACAATGTGGTTTTGATTTGCACAGGTTCACAAGGTGAACCGATGGCAGCGCTATCGCGTATGGCAAATGGTGATCACCAGATTCGAGTCGGCGAAGGCGATACAGTTATTTTGGCTTCATCACTCATTCCTGGAAATGAAAACTCAGTCTTTAGAGTTATCAATGAACTCACTCGCTTTGGTGCAAAAGTAGTCCATAAAGCAAATGCCATGGTCCATGTTTCAGGTCATGCGGCTGCAGGTGAACTTCTTTACTGCTACAACATCGTGAAGCCTCGATTTGTAATGCCAATCCACGGCGAATGGCGGCATATGAAGGCAAATGCTGAACTTGCAATTCAATCTGGAGTCCCGCGATCAAATGCGTTGATTATTGAAAATGGCGTTGTGGTCGATTTAATTGACCATGAAGCACAAGTTGTTGGTTCAGTCCCATGTGGATTTGTTTATGTTGATGGTCAGAGTATTGGTGACATCACAGAGACATCACTGAAAGATCGTCGAATTCTTGGTGAAGAAGGTTTCATTTCAGTCATTGTGGTGATTGATTCACAAAGTGGAAAGATCGTTGCTGGACCTGATATCCATGCACGTGGATTCAATGAAGATATGGCGCTCTTTGATGATGTGAAGTTAAAGATCGAAAAAGCATTGGCTTCAGCAGTTGCCGAAGGAATTAATGGAACGCATCAGCTTTCACAGATTGTGAGAAAAACCGTTGGTGGCTGGGTAGGGGGAGAACATCGCCGAAAGCCGATGATTGTCCCTGTTGTTATTGAAGTTTAAGAACGGCGCGCCTAGGCGCTAAGAAATTACTCTTCCTTTACGATGAGGAGTGTGGCTAAGAAGAAATCTAAATCCAAAAGCGGCGCAGTAGGTGGCGCGCTCGGAAGAGGCCTAACTGCAATCTGGCGATTTATTGCAAAAATTCTTGGTAATTCAGTTCGCTTTATCGCCCGCGGTGCCCGTGATTTAGATCCAGCACATCAGCGTGATGGCATCGCATTTCTCATTCTCATTCTTGCTCTCGTTGCTACAGCGGGCACGTGGTTCCATGCTGACAATATTGTTGGCCGTGCGGTCTATGCATTTGTTTATGGTGGCTTTGGACGCATCGGTTTTATCACACCACTTGTCTTAATTTATTTTGCCTTCAAACTATTTAGAACTCCTGAAGATAAGGCAGCTATCGGGCGAGTTGTAGTTGGCACTTTAACGTTATTGCTCTCGTCAACTGGCATTTCACATTTACTCAATGGCTCTACCGGCACAGGTGCCACCGCAATGCGCGAAGGTGGTGGCTGGATTGGTTACGCAGTAACCACCCCGTTGGTGTCACTGATGACTTCGGTACTTACTTATCCAGTGTTAATCATTGTTTTCATCTTTGGATTACTAGTCGTTACTGCCACACCAGTTTCACAAGTTCTAGATCGCTTTACCTCTAGTGCTAGTTGGTTATGGGCCAAGCGTCCTGAAAGACCAATCAAGGTTGAAGATTTTGAAATCACTGACACTCCACCTTTTGAATCCCCGATTGTTGCTGCCTGGAATGAACCGGTAGAAGAAGATGAAGAAGAGTTGGATGAAGAGAGCTTTGATGAAGAGTTCACTGTTCCTATCCCTATCTCTCCTGTCATAACTCCAGAAACAGTTACCAAGCGTCCAGAACAACTCTTGCTCACCCCTGATTCAACATATGAATTGCCACCTGCCGATCTGTTGCGCACAGGACCTGCTGCAAAAGCCAAGAGCAAAGTAAATGATTTAGTTGTAGCAGCGCTGACTGAAGTATTTGCTCAATTTGAAATTGATGCCCAAGTAACAGGCTTTATGCGTGGACCGACCGTTACACGCTATGAAGTTGAGCTGGGAAATGCCGTCAAAGTCGAGCGCATTACCGCCCTTGCTAAGAACATTTCTTATGCTGTTGCAAGTAGTGATGTGCGAATCCTTTCTCCTATTCCAGGCAAATCTGCTGTGGGAATTGAAATTCCAAATACTGACCGCGAAATCGTGGCTCTAGGCGATGTTTTACGCTCATCTGTTGCAGGCCAAGATCACCATCCCATGTTGGTTGCACTCGGAAAAGATGTTGAAGGCAACTTTGTCTGTGCAAATCTTGCAAAAATGCCTCACCTTTTGGTTGCTGGTGCAACAGGTGCTGGTAAATCTTCAATGATTAACGCAATGATTACTTCGATTTTGGTGCGTGCAACACCGGATGAAGTTCGCTTAGTGCTAATTGATCCTAAGCGTGTTGAGCTAACTGCCTATGAAGGTATTCCGCATTTAATTACACCAATTATTACTAATCCAAAAAAGGCATCAGATGCACTGACCTGGGTAGTGCGTGAGATGGATTTGCGATACGAAGATCTTTCTACTTTTGGATTTAGACATATAGATGATTTCAACAAGGCAGTTCGAGCTGGCAAGGTAATTGTGCCTCCCGGAAGTGATCGCACAGTTGAGCCTTATCCATACCTACTTGTCATCATTGATGAGCTTGCAGATTTAATGATTGTGGCTGCAAAGGAAGTGGAAGAATCTGTTGTTCGTATTACCCAGCTCGCACGATCTGCTGGTATTCACTTAGTACTTGCAACACAGCGTCCCTCTGTGGATGTTGTTACCGGTTTGATTAAGGCAAACGTACCTTCCAGACTCTCGTTTGCAACAAGTTCTTTAGCCGATAGCCGCGTTATTTTAGATAGCCCAGGTGCTGAAAAACTTGTTGGCCAAGGAGATGCTCTCTTTATTCCTATGGGAGCTAGCCGAGCAGTTCGTATCCAAGGTGCCTATGTGTCAGAGCGCGAAATTGAAGCGGTCACAACACATGTAAAGAAGCAGTTAAAACCGCGCTATCGCGACGATGTCACAGCAGTGCAATCGCATCCAAAGATGGTTGATAAAGAAATTGGCGATGATTTAGATATTTTGCTGCAAGCAGTTGAATTAGTTGTTGGAACACAGTTTGGTTCAACATCAATGTTGCAAAGAAAACTTCGTGTTGGATTTGCTAAGGCTGGACGCCTGATGGATCTGATGGAGTCCCGTGGAATTGTTGGACCATCTGAAGGTTCCAAGGCCAGAACAGTTTTGGTCAAGCCAGATGAACTTGATTCGGTTATTGCAACATTGCGGGATTACTAGCGCAACCATTCCAAGGGGTTAACCCACATTTCACCCCCTGTTCTCACACTCCTCTATAGCCACAAGGGATGCTCCAGTTCTAGACTTGGACACTCATCGGCAGAAGTAATTTCCCTTAAGGACAAACAACGATGTCACTAGGATCTTTGATTGCTAAGGCGCGTAAAGACGCGGGCCTTTCACTTGAAGATTTGGCTGCCAAAACCAATATTCGCATAAGCGTTTTGAGTGAGATAGAAAAAGATAACTTTGAACATTGTGGCGGTGAAACTTATGCCCGTGGCCATGTTCGGAATATCGCCTCAATATTGAAGGCTGATCAAAAAGAGTTTATTCGTCTCTATGAAGAAGAGCAGGGTGGTGAAACCCGCTCAATCAAAGATTTGCTTGTTGAAAATAGCGTTATGCGTTTACCAGCCGAAGCTCACAAAGTCTCATGGAAAGTTCTTGTGATGATTTCTGTGGTGTCATTATTTGCTGTTGGTATAGCACAAGTAGTAATTTCAAACGTCAATACAAATGAAGTTATTAGTGCTACTCCATCTGCAAGTTCATCACCAACTGCAGATGAAACTGCAGCTCAATCACCATCTGCAGAACCGTCGGCTGAAAATACTTTTTCAAGTGGCACTGGAGTTGAAGTAGTCATTAATGCGGCCCGTGCTAAGTCATGGCTCTTTGTCTCTGATGATGCTGGAAGAGTTCTCTTTAGTGGTCAGATTTCACGCGGCTCAGCTAAGACATTTTCCTCAGATTCACAACTCAATCTCAAAGTTGGAAATGCTGGGGGAGTAGATCTGAAAGTAAATGGCAAGAAAGTTCCATCGATAGGCGTTGATGGTGAGGTAGTTAGCGTGTCGTATGGAGTCGATTCATAACACGCTAAGATTTGCCAAATGAAGCGCACCGTAGCAGTCGTCACTTTAGGGTGCTCACGAAATGAAGTTGATTCAGAAGAGCTGGCTGGTCGTTTAGCAGCCGATGGTTGGACCCTGGTTGATGATGTTGAATCAGCTGAAGTTGCACTAGTTAATACATGTGGATTTATTGAGTCAGCTAAAAAGGATTCAATTGACACTCTGCTTGAGGCAAACTCACTCAAAGGTCATGGGCAGACGCGTGCAGTTGTAGCAGTGGGATGTATGGCTGAGCGTTATGGAAATGAATTAGCCGAAGCACTTCCAGATACTGATGCAATATTGAGCTTTGATGACTATCAAGATATCTCTGCACGGTTGCAGTCAATCGTTGCAGGTAATTCACACACGCCTCATATTCCACGTGATCGTCGCGCTCTCTTGCCTATTGCTCCTGCTGATCGCGCCGAAACTCGTGAAAACTCTGAATTTTCCCGCAAACGTTTAGGGGATGCGCCTTGGGCGCCACTTAAAATTGCATCGGGCTGTGATCGTCGCTGTTCATTCTGTGCGATTCCATACTTTAGAGGCTCATTTATTTCACGCCGCCCCCACGAAGTCTTGGATGAGGCACGTTGGTTAGTTGCCAACGGTGTGACAGAACTCTTCTTAGTCAGTGAAAATACAACTTCGTATGGAAAAGATTTAGGCGATCTGCAGTTAATGGAAAAGATGCTGCCTGAGATTGCTGCTATTGAAGGAGTTGAACGGGTTCGCCTTTCCTACTTACAGCCTGCAGAGATGCGACCAACGCTGATTCAGGCCATGATTGCAACACCAAAGACTGTTCCTTATTTTGATTTATCTTTCCAGCATTCATCGCCGACAGTTCTGCGCCGCATGCGCCGCTTTGGCGATAATGAAAAGTTTCTCCATTTAATCAATCAGATCCGAGTCTTATCTCCAGAGGCTGGAATTCGCTCAAACTTCATTGTTGGCTTTCCAGGTGAGACACAAGAGGATTTTGACGAGTTAGCTAGATTCATTACTGAAGCCAAGTTAGATGCTGTTGGCATCTTTGGTTATTCTGATGAAGATAACACCGAAGCGCTAAAGATTGATGGCAAAATTGATGAAGCAGTGATTGCTCAGCGCGTGGAGACACTTTCTTCCTTGGCCGATGAAATGGTTTCTTTGCGCGCACAGGCTCGTATCGGTGAAACTATTCGTGTTTTGATCGAAGATGCCGAACTACAAGAAGGACGAGCAGCTCATCAAGGTCCAGAAGTTGATGGAAGTACTACTTTTATCGGGACAGATTTTACAGTGGGGCAGTATGTTGATGCTGTGGTGATTGATTCAATGGGTGCTGATTTGGTGGCAAAGCCTCTATGAAGTTGCCAGGATTTGTGACTCCCAACTTTATAACCGTTATGCGATTACTGCTGGTGCCAGTGGGTGCCTATACACTTTTTAAAAATGGTGGCAATGATCCAACGTGGCAATACATTTCTTGGTGTGTGTTTTTCATCCTTGGAATGAGCGACATTCTGGATGGCAATTTGGCACGAAGTCGAAACACCATTACAGAGTTTGGAAAGTTTCTAGATCCAGTCGCAGACAAGGTCATGATTGGTACGGCCATGATTTCCCTTTCAATTCTTGGGCGGATGCCATGGTGGATCACGATTGTTATCTTGGCTCGCGAAATAGGAATTACGGTTTTTCGTTTGATGACTATCAATCGAGGAGTCATTGCCGCCAACAAGGGTGGCAAGATCAAGGCCACCATGCAAAACTTTGGAGTGGGCTTCTATGTCTTGCCTTTGAGCCCATCGCTCTACTGGTTTCGTGATGGATTTATGTATATAGCAGTGGCTCTGACTATCGTTACTGGTGCTTACTATGTAAAATCAGCGTTCACTAAGAGTTAGGGACACACTCACATGGCACTGCCTGCCGAGATCATCAGCCTTGCGGCGCAAGTAGTTGATGATTTACGTGCTCGTGGTGAAACTCTTAGTACCGCTGAATCCTTAACTGCAGGAGCAGTTAGCTCTGCCATTGTCACAATCGCTGGTGCTTCTGATGTTTTCGTGGGTAGCACGACTGCTTATCGTGATGAAATAAAGATTTCACATTTAGGTGTTGATCCAGCAATCATCACCGAGCACACGTCGGTCAGTGAAGAAGTTGCAATAGCAATGGCGCAAGGTGCGCTCAAATCATTTGGAACAACATGGGCCATTGGCACAACAGGAGTTGCTGGACCTAACCCATTAGATGGCCATCCAGTGGGCATGGTGTGGGTAGCAATTGCGGGGCCGGTATGTCAGAGCATCGAATTATCCTTATCTGGTGAGCGAGAATCTGTGCGAAACGCAGCTACAGCAAGCGCCATTGCCACCTTTGCGCGTATCCTTAGACACCGAGCGTAAAAAAGGAGGTGGGCCCGTGGTTCTAGTTCGTCAAGCAGTTGGTCTCACACTTCGCGCTGCCCGCACATCACAAAATCGCACATTGCGCGATGTTGCACGTGATGCCCGTGTCTCACTGGGTTACTTATCAGAAGTAGAACGTGGACAAAAAGAAGCATCATCTGAACTTCTAAACGCAATTTGTGTTGCACTAGGTCTTTCTCTTTCTGGTGTTTTCAATGATGTAGCACTTGAGTTAAAGAGCCGCGAGAGCGTCACTCTTACTGTCGTCGATGCCGCTTAATAAATACGCACCACAAGCTGCAACACATCGCCGCACACAAAGTGCAATCCTTGAAGGTGCTAAGAATTTAATTGCAACTGTTGGCTTGGCCAAAATGTCTATGATTGAAATCGCCGACACATCACAGATTTCTCGTGCAACTCTCTATAACCACTACCGAGATAAAGAATCAGTACTTGCCGCCCTCTGTGATTCAGAGATTCGCAGGTTAGTAAGCATCGCTCAGAGTGCACCCAATCCCACTGATGCCTTAGAAGTTTTATCAATTCAAATCTCATCAGATGGCGCTCTTGCCAACATGCGAATTTGCGATCCAGCACCTTTAACTCAGGTAATGGCAGCGACGGCGCATCCGCTATGGCTGCAGTTCAATGACGCACTTGCCATGATTCTTGGTTCACAGATTTTGGCCGACCTAGCCACACGTTGGTTAATTGGCCAAGCGATTCAGCCGCTGACCCCAGAGGATTCAAGACTTCAAGCAGAGTTTCTTATTGCCCGTGCGAATATCTGATCTACGTGAGCGTTTAGCGCTTTCATTTGGTGAGCATTCACACTTTCCCACCGATATAGCAATCTCAGAACTTGGTAGCAAAACCGTTAATGAAGCCCTTGCTGCTGGCCTTGAGGCAGATGAGATTTGGAAAGCGGTATGTAGGGCGCATCCTAAAGAGACAGAAAAACATAAGTACTAACTATGAGCCTTGTAACAACCCTGACGCAGACAAATCAAAACCACCCACCCTTAGTTTTAATTCACGGGCTGGGATCGGCTGCAACGGCATTTAAGCCCATCATCCCTGCGCTCTCACAGCGCTTTCGCGTGATTACTGTGGATCTGCCAGGACATGGTCAAAGTCCCTATATCAAGGGACAAGCTATGGACCCTAAGTCTCTGGGCCGTGCAATTTTTGAAACAGTAGAGCGCGAGTATGGAGTTAAAGAGTTTCATGTTGCAGGTAATTCATTAGGTGGCTGGGTTGCACTTGAGATGGCTGCAGATCAACCCCAACGCATTAAAACTCTCACAGGACTAGCACCTGCCGGGCTGTGGTTAAAGCCAGCATCTGGACGAGCACCTAGTGAAGCATGGTCCTATTACATGGCCAAAGTATTACGGCCTGTTATTAGAGCTGGATTACATGTCATTGCATTGCGCAAGATTGGCTATGCAAACGTGAGTCCTAAATGGAAAGAGTTCAGTTATGAAATCTGTTATGACTCAGCATATGCAATGGGACATGCGACGGGATACTTTCAAGCTTGGGATGGAATGTTAGGAAGACGTTTTGAAGCACATATTCCAGAGAGCGTTCCTCTAACAATCCTGTTTGGCGATACTGATAACACTTTGCCATATCCACATTCACAGGAGCGCTCGCTAGCACCAGCGCATGCCTCATGGATTATTATTGATAATTGTGGGCATGCACCGATGTGGGATTATCCGGAACTGATGGTGAAAATCATCAGCCAAACTAGTGGGCAATAACCTCTAGCACCCAAGGCTCATTTGCTGTAGCACCAAAGAGTTCGCATTCAAATTCAGATGAAACAATCTCTGCCAATTCTTGGGGATTTGTGGGAATGGTTTTGGAGAGCAGCAGTAGTCGTGTTACTTCACCGCGAGTCTTTTTAGACATATGAGTAATCACCTTTTTCACGCCATCAACTTTGCTGAACACTTTAATCTCCACGCATTTGTGCGCCGGGGGAGACCAAACGCTTTGATAGGTCGAAGAGCGACAGTCGATAACTAAATCAGTTTCAATGACATCTAATACTTGAGTGATGGGCCCTCGCATGTGAGCTGCATCGATCTTTTCTTTATAGGGCTCAATGGGATCAAGGCATTTGAGGCTTCCGTATTTAGCCGAGATGATTGCAATTGATTTCTGGGCACGATTTTGTGCAGCTTTAGTCAGCGTTGCCCAGCCCAGGCCCTGATAGAGAACGCCTGTATAGACGGTGATGGCTGGACCTGGCTCTGTCGCCTTTTTCTCACTAGGGGGAAGCAAGATGAGCATGGGGGTAAGTATGGGGCTGCACAGCGCTGGCGACACGCTCATATCTGTCAGTGCCGCCTGCTACCTTTCGAACAGATGTTCGGATACTCTATCCGAGTACAACCAGAGCGGTTCTAACCTCCGCCCACAGCTCTTCCCCCGAGCGCTGCGGTCCGTCGTTAGGTCTCCGTACCTTCTGGGCCAGGACCAAACGTCATACGACGTTCTATCGAAAGGAAAGTAAGTGGCTACTGAAAAAGGCAATAAAGCTAACGAAGCTGCACAAGAAAAAGCTACAAGCGAACGCCAAAAAGCGCTCGATACAGCCCTAGCCCAGATCGAACGTCAATTTGGAAAAGGCTCAGTAATGAAGATGTCGGATCGTCAAAACCAGATTGTTGAAGTAATTCCAACTGGTTCAATCGCACTTGATATCGCTCTTGGTATTGGTGGATTGCCTCGCGGTCGCATCGTTGAAATCTACGGACCAGAATCTTCAGGTAAGACAACTCTTACATTGCATGCAATCGCTAACGCACAAGCTGCGGGCGGTATCTGTGCATTCATCGATGCTGAGCACGCTTTCGATGCAGAGTATGCAAAGAAGCTCGGTGTTGATATTGACGCGCTCCTAGTTTCACAACCAGACACAGGTGAACAAGCGTTAGAAATTATGGACATGCTAATTCGTTCAGGTGCACTTGATCTCGTAGTCGTTGACTCCGTTGCAGCACTTGTTCCACGTGCTGAAATTGAAGGCGAAATGGGAGATTCTCATATGGGTCTTCAAGCACGTCTGATGTCACAAGCTCTACGTAAAATTACTGGTGCTCTTCACCAATCAAAGACAACTGCAATCTTCATTAACCAGTTGCGTGAAAAGATCGGTGTCTTCTTCGGTTCACCTGAAACAACTACTGGTGGTAAAGCACTCAAGTTCTATGCATCAGTTCGTTTGGATATCCGTCGTATTGAAACCCTTAAAGATGGCCAGGACGCAGTCGGTAACCGTACTCGCGTTAAGGTTGTTAAGAACAAGATGGCTCCACCATTTAAGCAAGCAGAGTTCGACATCATTTACGGCACAGGTATTTCACGTGAAGGCTCTTTGATTGATCTTGGAGCAGAAGTTGGAATCGTGAAGAAGTCTGGCGCTTGGTATACATATGAAGCTGATCAGTTGGGTCAAGGCAAGGAAAATGCACGCACATTCCTTATCGATAACCCAGATCTAGCTAATGAGATTGAAGCCAAGATTCGCGCTCACTTTGTGCCAATCGAAGTAGATGCAGATCTGATCGCAGCTATCGATGAAGCCACCGCTGAGGTTGATTTCTAATTAGCCTGCAATTTGCAAAGGTTGACCAAGAGGCTGACCCTTACTCAATCGCATATGCCATTGCACAAAATGCTTTGGTTGCGCGGGCCAAGAGTAAGGGTGAGCTCTTGGCTCACCTTAAAAAGCGAGGCGTTGAGGATGATGTTGCCAATGCAACCATTTATAAGTTAACCGAAAACGGTTTAATCAATGATGCTGAGTTTGCGAAAGCATGGACTCAATCTCGTCACAACGCCAAAAAACTCTCAAAGCGCATCATTGCAGGAGAGCTGCGCACCAGGGGAGTAGATCAAAGCACTATCGATGAGGCCCTAGATGAGATTGATGATGAATCTGAATACCGAACAGCTTTTTCTTTGGCAATGAAAAAGTACTCAACAATGTCTCGGATGGAACCAGAAGTTCAGATTCGTAGAATTCAATCCTTATTACAACGCAAAGGTTTTGGCTTTGGTGTTATCGGCCGTGTTATTCGCGAGCTAGATATTCACTCAGGCGAGCAGCTGTAGCAACTACGGCTGCGGCATGAACGCGGCCAGGCTGTCGGCCTAAACGCTCAATTGGTCCACTGATACTCACCGCTGCAATAACTTTTCCATTAGGACCGCGAACTGGGGCAGAAACAGAAGTAACTCCAGCTTCGCGCTCTCCAACAGATTGCGCCCAACCGCGACGACGATCTGCAGCAAGTTGTGCGGCAGTAAATCTGGCGTTTGCAACACCGCGATGAATCTTTTCGCTATCTTCCCAAGCCAGCAAAATCTGCGCAGCAGAACCTGCCTGCATTGTTAACGCTGCGCCAACAGGAACAGAGTCACGAAGTCCTGATAAGCGCTCTGCAACTGCCACACAAATTCTTTGATCACCTTGTCGCTTATAGAGCTGGGCGCTCTCACCTGTTGCATCACGCAGCGCTGCCAACGCTGGGGCAGCAGCGGCAAGTAAACGATCTTCTCCTGCAGCTGCGCCAAGTTCACTTGCGCGTGGGCCTAATACAAAGCGACCAGAGAGGTCGCGGGCGACGTAGCGATGAAATTCAAGGGCCACAGCTAAGCGGTGGGCTGTTGGACGAGCTATTCCTGTGGCAGCGACGAGCTCTGCTAATGAATGCGGGCCAGCTTCTAAGGTGTTTAAAATCGCTGCGGCTTTATCTAATACGCCAACTCCGCTATTCTTTCTGCTCATAGGGTGATATTAACATCCCACTATGTGATATGGCAAATGAAGGAGTAAGGACAAGCAGATGGGTAAAACGCTAGCTGAAAAGATTTGGGCCGAACACATTGTTCGCGCCGCCGATGGTGAACCAGATCTTTTGTATATCGATCTTCATCTCATCCATGAAGTAACTAGCCCACAGGCCTTTGATGGTCTGCGCCTTGCTGGACGCACAGTGCGCCGCCCTGAACTGACTATTGCAACTGAGGATCACAACGTTCCAACGCTTAACATTGATAAGCCAATTGCAGATCCTGTTTCAAAGCTGCAAGTGGACACACTTCGCGCTAACTGCGCCGAATTCGGCGTTCGCATTCACTCACTAGGCGATAAAGACCAGGGAGTTGTTCACGTAGTTGGTCCACAGCTGGGATTAACGCAGCCGGGCATGACAATTGTTTGCGGAGATTCACACACATCTACCCACGGCGCATTTGGCGCTTTAGCTTTTGGTATTGGAACCTCTGAAGTTGAACACGTTTTGGCAACACAGACTTTGCCGCTAGCTCGTCCAAAGACGATGGCGATAAATGTTGAGGGACGCCTAAAGACTGGTGTTACATCAAAGGATATTATCTTGGCAATCATTGCAAAGATCGGTACTGGCGGAGGCCAGGGCTATGTCATTGAATACCGTGGCTCTGCAATCCGTGCGCTGTCTATGGAATCTCGTATGACGGTGTGTAATATGTCTATTGAAGCTGGTGCTCGCGCAGGTCTGATTGCACCTGATCAAACAACATTTGATTACATTAAGGGAAAGCCCCATGCACCTGAGGATTTTGATGCTGCGGTGAAATACTGGAGCACGCTTTATACAGATAGCGATGCAAAATTTGATGTTGAAGTAAATCTCAATGCCGATGACCTAGAACCATTTGTTACATGGGGAACTAACCCAGGCCAGGGTGCATCGCTGAGTTCTAATGTTCCAAACCCAGCAGATATCGCAGATCCAGAAGCACGTGGGGCAGCAGAGCGCGCACTTGTTTATATGGGTCTAGAGGCTGGCACACCACTTAAAAAGATAGCCATTGACACTGTTTTCTTGGGCTCTTGCACCAATGGGCGAATTGAAGATCTACGAGCAGCTGCTGAAGTTGTGAAGGGTAAGAAGATTGCCTCAACACTTCGCATGTTGGTGGTTCCTGGTTCTGCCCGTGTGCGACTGGAAGCTGAAGCAGAAGGATTGGATAAAGTCTTTCTTGATGCAGGAGCTGAATGGCGAAACGCTGGTTGCTCCATGTGTTTGGGTATGAATCCAGATCAGCTAGCTGTGGGAGAGCGCTCTGCCTCAACATCAAATAGAAACTTTGAAGGCCGCCAAGGTAAGGGCGGACGTACACACCTTGTAAGCCCACTAGTAGCGGCAGCAACTGCCCTGCGTGGAACTCTCTCTTCACCTGCGGATCTGTAAGGAGCAAAACCATGGAAAAATTCATTAAGCACACCGGCACCGCAGTTCCACTGCGCCGTAGCAATGTTGATACAGATCAAATTATTCCGGCTGTCTATTTAAAGCGCGTAACACGTAGCGGCTTTGAAGATGGCTTGTTTTCTGCTTGGCGCAATGATCCGCAGTTTGTTTTGAACAAGGCCGAATACAAGGCTGGCACAATTCTTGTGGCAGGCGTTGATTTTGGAACTGGTTCCTCCCGTGAACACGCAGTGTGGGCGCTGCAGAACTATGGCTTTAAAGCTGTTATCTCTAGCCGCTTTGCTGACATCTTTCGCGGTAACTCACTCAAAGGTGGCCTGCTCACTGTCATCATCGATCAAAGCGATGTAGAGGCGCTCTGGGCGGCAATTGAGGCTAATCCAGCCACTTCTGTCAGCGTTGACCTTGAAACTCGCACAGTGAGCTATAACAACGTTGTTTTGCCTTTTGCAATCGATGACTACACCCGCTGGCGCTTAATGGAGGGTCTAGATGACATTGGCTTGACTGTTAAAAACGCTGATTCCATTGACTCTTTTGAGAAATCTCGAACAACTCTGAAGCCAGCAACGCTTCCAATTCGCGGATAATCACCGAAAAACAAGCGTAAATCAATGAGATTTACGTAGGGGTGAGCGTGGTCATGCAAAACTCTCAACGTTGAATTGAGGGTTTTCTACGCATAAAAACTGCGATTTTTTGATATTTCATTGAAAAATTAATTCGCGACACACCTGCATGAATAGCGTAATCACCCTATGTATGCGCGTAAGTTTACTAACACGTTAAGCAATTGCTTAACATTTACGCGTAATAAGGGGATTTCAATGAATAAGGCCCAATTCATTGCGGCGTTGGCACCACATTTCAACGACAGCAAGAAGGAAGCAGCACACGCTGTAGATATCGTTTTTGACACTATCGTTCGCAACCTTTCAAAGGGTGAAGACGTAATGATCAACGATTTCGGTAAGTTCAAGAAGGTTGATCGCAAGGCTCGCATGGGACGTAACCCATTCACTGGCGAAACAATCAAGATCAAGGCTTCAAAGAAGGCTCGCTTCTTGCCTGCAAAGGGTTTGAAGGATGTCATCTCAGGTGAGCGCAAGCTAGGACCTGCTCCAAAGCCAGAACCAAAGCCAGTTGCTAAGGCAAAGCCAGTTGCAAAGAAGGCTGCTAAGAAGAAGCCAGCAGCTAAGAAGAAGGTTGCAGCTAAGAAGAAGGTTGCCAAGAAGGCTCCTGCAAAGCGCAAGCCAGCAAAGAAGGCTAAGAAGAAGTAATTCGCTTAGTTATTAGTTAACGGGGTCGGCTCACGCCGGCCCCGTTTTCTTATGCTTATTCGTTAGTATTGCCCACATGGCGGATTACAAGGTTTCATATGCACCGCCAAAGGGAAAGCCACACGGGACAAATTTTACATTCAAGATCGGAACCAAAGTAGTTATTCCACTTCTCAATCTTGTGGGAAAGAAAGTGTGGCGCGGGGGAGAAAATATCCCCAAGAGCGGAAAGACAATTGTTGCCAGTAATCACCTTTCATATCTAGATGTTTTGTTTCTTACTCATTTTTTGTTTAGAAACGGACGCGCTCCTCGCTACATCGGCAAAGAAGGCGTTTTTAAAGTCCCTGTTATTGGAAAAATCATCCTTGCTGCAGGAATGGTTCCAGTGGCCCGTGAAAGTAAGGATGCTTCTAAAGCCCTTGATCATGCGCTGCGATTATTAGAAATTGGGCACTGTGTTGGCGTTTATCCTGAGGGCACGCTCACCCGCGATCCCAACGGTTGGCCCATGGTTGCAAAAACTGGGCTAGCACGTTTAGCCATAACTACTCGCACGCCAATTATTCCAATTGCCCAATGGGGTTCACAGATTGTCATGCCCACATATGAAAAGAAGTTGAAGATCTTTCCGCGCACGCACATAAAGATATTAGCTGGTGAGCCGGTTGATTTATCACCCTGGTATGGCAAGGAAAATGATCCAGCGGCATTGATTGAAGCCACAGCATTTGTAATGAGAGCAATTACTGATTTGCTGGAAGAGCTTCGTGGTGAAAAACGCCCCGTCGAAATCTTTGATCCACATACTTCTACTCTTCCTCGAACCGGAAACTTTAAAAAGAAGCGATGAGCAAAGTAACTGTTCTAGGTGCTGGTGCTTGGGGCAGCACAATGGCCCAGGTTTTATCTGATGCTGGTAATCACGTCCTTGTGTGGGGGCGCAATCAAGAGATTGTTAATGAAATCAATACCAGCCACACCAACCGAAAGTACCTCGATGAGAATGTATTGCCACTTGGATTAAGTGCTACAACGAATTTGAGTGAAGCTTTTGAATATTCAAATATCTATGTTTTGGCTGTGCCGGCACAGACTTTGCGCGAAAACCTTAAGAGCTGGAAACCTCTAGTTGATTCAGATGCTACCTATATCAGCACGCTCAAAGGCATTGAAGTCAGCACTCTTTCTCGCATGACAGAGATTGTTCATGAAGAAATGAATACGGAAAATGTTGCGCTCATTACCGGCCCCAATCTTGCAACAGAGCTCATTTTGCGCCAGCCGGCAGGTGCTGTTGCTGCAGCACCTACGAAGATTCTGGCTGAAAAAACTCTGAAGTTATTTGCAACTCCTTACTACCGCGTTTACACATCGACCGATGTTTTGGGTTGCGAATTAGCCGGTGCCATCAAATCTGTTATTGCACTAGCCGTCGGAATTTCAATTGGTATGGGTTTTGGCGAAAACACACAGGCGATGCTCATTACTAGAGGCTTAAATGAAGTTGCACGGCTGTGCGCTGCCCACGGCGCAGATCCGCTCAGTGCTGCCGGATTAGCTGGCATGGGCGATCTTGTGGCTAGTTGCGGTTCACCACTATCTCGCAATCGCACCTTTGGCGAAGTGTTGGGACGCTCAGGATCTATGGCTGTTGCGCGTGAACATGTGGCAAAGACCGTGGAGGGCGTAGCCTCCTCCAATGCAGTTCTTGAGATTGCTCACCGAGTAGGAGTCGAAGTGCCAGTTATTGAAGCGGTGGCCGATGTTGTTGCGGGCACGATTTCACCTTCTGATGCCCTTGATCGATTAATGGAAATTACAACGCGTGCAGAAAACTTCATTCGATGAGTAAATTAAATGTCGCCGTTATTTGTGGTGGAATCAGTAGTGAACATGAGATCTCTTGCGTTTCGGCTGGGGGAGTTCTTAAAGGATTAGATTCAAGTAAATACAACGCAATCCTTATTGGAATTACAAAAACGGGCAATTGGGTTTTATTGCCTAATGATTACCCACTTGAAATTGTTGGTGGAAAGCTCCCTACGGTTGATGAAAGTGCGCCGGCAGTTGTGGCTGATGTTCATGGTTTTTCGGTTGCGGGCAAAGCGTTACAGATCGATGTTGTCTTTCCTGTATTGCACGGGCCTTATGGTGAAGATGGAACGATTCAAGGCCTGCTCGAAATTGCAAACCTTGCCTATGTTGGTAGTGGAGTTTTAGCATCAGCAGTTGCGATGGATAAGTCTTTTGCCAAGCCAATCTTTGCTGCAGCTGACATGAAGGTTGCTGATGGAATTGTTGTAACGAGCAAAGACAAGCAAGTATCAATTGATGACTTGGCATACCCAGTCTTTGTTAAGCCTGCTCGCGGAGGTTCAAGTCGCGGCACACACAAAGTTAAATCTGTTGATGCGCTAAATACTGCGCTCAAAGATGCATTTCTATATGACCACAAAGTAATGATTGAGCAGGCACTAGTGGGCCGGGAGATTGAGTGCGCAGTACTTGAATCTAATGGCGTGGCAAAGGCATCAGTAGTTGGTGAGATTGTTATTGATAGCAAGTTTGAGTTTTATGATTTTGAAGCCAAGTACTTAGATGGTGCAACCACTGTAAAGATTCCTGCTGATATTCCAGCAGCTGCAGCTGAGGAAATTCGTGTAAAGGCAGTGCAGGCATTTAAGGCGTTGGGATGCAGCGGACTTGCTCGGTGTGATTTCTTCTATACCGATAAGGGCGAAATCATAATTAATGAGATAAACACGATGCCAGGCTTCACGGGAACATCTATGTATCCAAAACTCTGGGCTGCCACTGGAGTTGATTACACGAGCCTAATTACAGCTTTGATTGAGACCGCTTTACTTCGCACAAATGGAGTTTTAGGAAACTAGTTCAATAATCTTTGCTGCGGGGTTTTGCGCAGGATCTGAGTCTAAAACTAAGAACGCGGCCCTTTTCCCAACTTCTAAATCACCATACTCATTCTCACGAAAGAGTTGGTAGGCAGCGTTTTTTGTATAGAAGGTGAGTGATTCATCCATGGTGAGCGCTTCTTCAATTACCCAAGCTTGGGTAACACCATCGGCCGGGTTTGAGCGAGTAACTGGCACACCAATAGCTTGCATCGGCACATGACTTGTAACAGGCCAATCACTTCCAAAGGCAATCATGGCACCAGCATTTAGCATTGAGCGAAGTCGGTACTGCTGGTTGTTTCGCTCATTGCCAATACGCGGTGCTATGAGTTCTTTGTTCATGGGATCTAAGTAGCACCAGAGCGGTTGAATATTTGCGATGACGCCAAGTTGAGCAAAGCGAGGCAGATCTTCATCGCGAATTAATTGAGCATGAACGATTACTGGGCGCCGATCCCATGTGGGATTGATGCCTTGCATTGCTTCCAGCGCATCTAATGCCTGCTTCACAGCAGCATCTCCTATGGCATGTAAATGAACTTGGTACTGCAAAGCGTCGTATGCAACAAGGGCATTGAGTAGTTCTTCATCGCTCCAGATAGCAATTCCATGCGAGGTTGGGTCATCCACATATGGCTGCATTAAATGGGCAGTTCCAGCAGATAAGGCACCATCGAGTAAAAACTTGATGCTATTGGCTTGTAGTTGTGATGAATTATCAAGCTCTAAACACTGCTCACGAATCTCATTGAAATCATCAATGTCGCCAGACCAAGTGGTGGGAGTTGCAAGCAATGAAAGATTGAAAGCAATTGTTAACTCTTTAGTTTGCGCAGCAGCGATATATGCCCGCGCCATATCTTTCTCACACCATGAATCAATAGCAGCGATTACACCGACTTTTCTGTATTCCTTGCAGGCATATTTGATTGCAGCAATATCACTTTCAAGGGTGTTGGCAGGGGCGTGATCTAGAACTAAGGCCATAGCAGATGGCTCACGCAAGGTTCCTTTTGCACTTCCATCGCTATTGCGCGCGATAGTTCCACCCTGGGGATCCTTGGTTGCACTAGTGATTCCAGCTAATTCAAGTGCTTTGGAATTAACCCAGATGGTGTGGTGATCAACGGCGTGTAATACAACTGGGCGATCGCTGACAACTTCATCCAGCCACTTTGCATCAAAGTCTCCGCCTTCAACAATGGCAGCCTCATAAGCACCGCCAATAATCCAGGTTATGGAGGGGTTTGCATCTGCGAAAGCTTTCACTTGGGTTTTGATCTCTTCAATACTGGTGATGCCATTAATTTTTGGCCCTGCAGCTTCGCGTCCTGCAAAAATTGGATGTGCATGGCCTTCCAGAAATGCAGGGATGACAAAGGCATCATCTAAATCAATTGTTGTCTCTGCCGGGAAATTCTTAACATCTTCACCCACGGCAAGAATGAGGGAATCTTTAACTAGTAAGTCGTGAAAGATTTCTTTGCCAGAAGACCAAAAGCGCGCGTTTGTATAAAGCGTGCTCATATGAGAAAGATTTTTATTGGTAAGTAACTGGGCAGGTCAGTGTGCGAGTAATGCCTGCAACACCTTGGACCTTAGAGAGAATTAAACGACCGAAATCTTCCATGCTGGGTGCTTCTGCACGCATGATGACATCGTAAGGACCGGTGACGCCTTCGGCCAGACTTACACCAGCGATAGCTGAAACAGCCTTTGCTACGGATGACGCTTTGCCGACCTCGGTTTGAATCAAAATGTAGGCCTGTACTGACATAAGAGTTTCCTTTCGTTGGTGGGTACAGGCTACTTCAGAGATATGGCAACTGGCTAGTCGATTACTCTTCTCACTATGACCTTGAATGAAGCCCAGATAATCGGCGCACTTGCCGAGATTTTTGGCAGTAACCATCGAGGCGTTCAGGTTGGAATCGGCGATGACGCTGCAGTTGTTGCTACAGGTGAACACACGGTTATTACAACCGACATGGCAGTTGAGGGAACGCACTTTAATTGCCAGTGGTCAGGAGCTTTTGAGATCGGTCGAAAGATAACGGCTGCAAACCTTGCAGATATCTATGCCATGGGTGCTACTCCTACATATCTCGTTGTAGCGGTTACTTTGAGCGGTGAAGAGACCATGGAGTGGATATCTGAACTGGCGCAAGGAATAAAACATGAGGCTAGTTCCTGTGGGGCAGTTGTGGTGGGCGGAGATTTAGCGCGCGGGGCAATAAAAGTAATCTCAATGAGCGCACTCGGTGAAGTCGAAAAGGCGGTTACGCGTTCTGGTGCACAAGTGGGGGATTCAATCTATTTGTCATCACTTCCAGGTTGGTCGGCAGCTGGTCTTGCAAGTATTGAGAAAAGTGAGTTAAGTGATTTAGAGAGCTATGCGGTGGAAGAGTTCTGCTCTCCAACTCTTGATTATTCAATGGCTGTTGCCTTTGCAAATAAAGGTGCTCATGCGATGTGTGATGTGAGTGATGCGTTAGTTATCCAAGCCGAGCAGTTAGCTCAAGCATCTGGTGTGCAGTTAGTTTTTGATGCCGAAGCCTTTAAGACAAGTGAAGAGTTTGCACAGTTATCTGAATTAGCAGAAGCTAGCGGAGTAGATGTCTGGCAATGGATTTTTGCAGGAGGAGAAGATCATGTCTTCCTGGCCACAGGAAAAGATCTACCTGGGCTATGCGTGGGTGTGGTTAAAGAAGGTAGCGGGGTACTTGGTTTGGAAATGAAAAAAGCGCCAGATACCTGGCGCCATTTCAGTTAAGCAAAATTAGTTAGCGTGTAACTTTTCCAGCCTTAAGGCATGAAGTACAGACGTTTTGGCGCTTTGTGTTTCCGTTAACCAAGGTACGGATGCGCTGAATATTTGGATTCCAGCGGCGACGTGTCTTTACCTGAGAGTGTGAAACGTTATTGCCAAAGCTGGGCCCTTTGCCACAGATATCGCATGTTGATGCCACAGCGGTACTCCTCTTATATGTGAACGTAAGTAAGTCCTTAACGGACAAGGCGAAAGGGTATCGCGAACGTGGGGGCTGACGCCAATCAAGGGGAAATCACGCTTTATTGCCTGCCCTTGAGCCTGAAACGCTCCACGGCTTGTGAGGCACAGTAGGAGAGAATGCCACCATGGCAGATCTTGAAAGCAAACTCTCCTCAGTTATTGGAGATCGCACTGCCAAAGTTCTCACCGATACTTTCGATATAAAAACAGTTGGCGATTTGATGCGCCACTACCCACGCAGGTATTTAGTACGAGGAGAACTCTCAGATATTTCAGAGTTAGCAGAGGGTGATGAAGTAACAATCCTGGCTGAAGTACTCAGTTCAACAAATAGACCGCTACGCGGGCGCAAGGGGAGTATTTTCGAAGTAGTCGTTACAGATGGCACGGACAAACTCTCGCTCACTTTCTTTAATCAAGCCTGGCGGGAAAAAGAGTTAAAGGCAGGTCGCCAAGGTTTATTTGCAGGCAAGGTAGGCCTCTTTAATGGCAAGAAGCAGTTGGCCCATCCTGATTACGAAATGATTCCAGATGGCAATGATGTTGATGCTGCAGCGAGTTCTTTTGCAGGAAAGTATCTGCCTGTTTATCCAGCTAGCGCGAAGATGCCATCGTGGAAGATCTCTAAGTGTGTTGAGATGGCAATTGATTCACTCGATGAAGTGGAAGATTTTCTGCCCGAACACATACGTAGCAGCTTTGGCTATCCCACCTTGCACCAGGGATTAGTGCAGCTGCACCGCCCAGCTGATCTTGATTCAGCAGAAAGTGCACGTGAGCGTTTAACTTTCGATGAAGCTTTCTTGCTTCAATCACTTCTGGTCTTGCGCCGCAATGAGTTAAGAAAGCTCAACACTGCATCTCGCAAAGTGATCAAAGGTGGAATTCTTGATTCCTTTGATGCCTCATTGCCTTTCCAATTAACTGGTGGACAAAAGAGCGTATGCGCTGAAATTGAAGCCGATTTAGCCCAAGACCATCCGATGCATCGCTTGCTGCAAGGTGAAGTTGGTTCAGGTAAAACTATTGTGGCGCTGCGTGCAATGTTGGCCGTTGTTGATAGCGGGGGACAAGCAGCTCTGCTTGCACCAACTGAAGTTCTAGCTGCCCAGCATTTGCGCACAATAGAAAAACTCTTAGGTCCGCTGGCACAAGGTGGAACTCTGGGATCGCACGAAGGTGCAACGCAAGTAACTCTCATTACTGGATCCCAAAACGCTGCAGCACGCAAAGCAGCCCTTGCGCTAGCTGCATCTGGTGATGCAGGAATCGTTATTGGCACACATGCATTGCTCGGTGAGAAAGTAGAGTTTAAGGATTTAGGTCTCATTGTCGTTGATGAACAGCACCGCTTTGGTGTTGAACAGCGTGATGCTCTAAAAGAGAAAGCACAAAAGCCTCCACATCTACTTGTCATGACTGCAACGCCAATTCCTCGCACAGTTGCAATGACAGTCTTTGGTGATTTAGATGTTTCAACGTTGCGCGAGCTTCCACTCGGACGCCAGCCCATCACAACACATGTCATTCCTGTCATGGAGAAGCCAACGTATTTAGAACGTGCTTGGGCACGCATCCAAGAAGAAGTAGGACAAGGTCATCAGGCATACGTTGTTGCACCACGTATTACTGCCGGAAGTGATGAGAACGCCGATATTGATTTCCTCTTTGGCACAGAATCCAGTGATATTGCATCGGTTGAAGAGCTGGCACCTCGCCTGCATGGGGGAGATTTAGCAGGATTGCGCGTTGCAATGTTGCATGGGCGCCTTAGCAGTGAAGAAAAAGAAAGCACCATGAAAGCCTTTGCTGCCGGTGAGATAGATGTATTGGTTTCGACCACAGTAATTGAAGTGGGCGTGGATGTTGCAAATGCAACGATTATGGTGATTATGGATGCTGATCGATTTGGTGTTTCACAGCTTCACCAGTTGCGCGGTCGTGTGGGACGCGGAACTTCACCGGGGCTGTGTTTACTAGTAACAAATGCCATTGCCGAAACTCCCGCACGCGAACGCTTAGATGCTGTGGCTGGCACTGTTGATGGATTTGAACTCTCTCGTATCGATCTAGAACAGCGACGAGAAGGAGATGTTTTAGGTGCATCCCAATCTGGAACTCAGTCACACTTGCGCTTACTTCGAGTACTACGCGATGAGGAATTAATCGAGAAGGCTAGAACTGCTGCCCAGGATTTGATTGCGACATCATTGGATTTAACAAGTTATCCTGCGCTTAAGAAAGAATTGAGCGCTATGGCTAATGATATGGCCGTGGATTATTTGGATAAGGGTTGATGCGTTGAGAATCATTGCAGGCGTTGCTAAAGGTCGCACTCTGGGCACAGTTGCCGGTGCTACACGCCCAACTTCAGATCGCGCGCGCGAAGGCTTGTTCTCCTCCCTGTTATCTGAGTTCGGTGATTTTCTAGGGCTTCACGTTCTAGATTTATATGGAGGATCTGGGGCAATAGCACTTGAGGCTCTCTCACGCGGAGCAACTCTTGTTCATATCGTTGAAAAAGATCCCGAGGCGCAAAAGACAATTGAGAACAACTATGAGCTGGTCAATAAAAATAGGCCTGCAGGAAAGTTTCATCTCTACTCAATGTCAGCTCAAAGATTTGTGAGCGATGCACCAAAAGAGAAATACCACATTGTTTATGTTGACCCGCCCTTTGATTTTTCAGATATTGAGGTTCAAGAGATTTTAAGTAAGTTACATGCAGGCTCTTTCCTTAAAGATGATGCAGTGATTGCAGTTGAGCGCACGGCAAAGCGTTCAAATTTTTCATGGCCAGAAGGCTTTAGCGCAGTGCGCGAACGCAACTATGGGCAGGCCACGATTTTCTATGGCAATTACACGCCTGAGAATGGATAACTGACCCATCTCTTGCTAGCGTTTAGACCATGAGACGCGCGGTTTGTCCTGGATCCTTTGATCCAATCACTTTTGGTCATCTCGACATCATTGCTCGCGCAAGTGCTCACTTTGATCATGTTGTGATTGCAGTGCTTGAAAATCGAACAAAATCCTCTCTATTTTCAGTTGCTGAGCGCATTGAGATGATCCAGGAAACTACCTCTCACTTATCTAATGTGAGCGTTGATTCATGGTCAGGTTTACTCGTTGACTACTGCAAGAGCAATTCGATTCAAGCCATCGTCAAGGGATTGCGCGCAGTGAGCGATTTTGATTACGAACTTCAAATGGCCCAAGTAAATCTGCAAGGCTCAGGGGTTGAAACCATGTTCATGGCAACCTCACCAGTCCATTCATTCTTATCTTCATCATTAGTGAAAGAGCTCGCCCACTATGGGGGAGATGTTTCTACGATGGTGCCAGCATCGATAAATGCAGCACTCAAACTTCGAGTAGGCGGGAAGTAAAAAATGGATTCAGTTGAAAAGTTAACATCTGCAATCACTATGGTTGAAGAGGCTCGTGGTGTTCCACTTTCTGCTAGCTGTGTAGTGCACCGCGGTGAAATGCTAGAACTGCTCGATGAAGCACGTGCTGCACTTCCTAACGATCTTGAATCGGCGCAAAAACTTATCGCTGCTCGTGATGCCATCATTGAAGAAGGCCGTGTTAGTGCTGAGCAGATGATCGCTATGGCTAGAGAAGATGTGGCCAGAATGGTTGAACAGACCTCAATCGTTCAAATGGCACGTGATGAAGCTCGCAAGATTCTCGATGAAGCTCGCACATTAGGTGATCAAGAGAAGCAAGAAGTTGAGGAATATATCGATGGTCGTTTGGCCACGTTAGAAGTAATTTTGAATAAGACTCAAGATGCAGTTGCACGTGGCCGTGAGCGCCTTGCTGGTGCAAATGATAAAGATGTTCTTTCGCAACTCTCAGATGCCGACTAACTCCTATGGCACGCCTACCGGAGCCTTTTAAGTTCAACACCCATGAACTTGCACGCCGTGCAGGGGAGATGAAGGAGTATGAACTCGACATCGAACTTCTAGAAAAACTGGGAGTTGAGCTCATATCCGTTCCTGCCGGAGAAGTAATTGAGGTAGATGCCCGCCTGGAATCAGTTACAGAAGGCATATTGCTCACTGCAGATATCTTTGCAATCGCTAAAGGTGAATGCACCCGCTGCTTAGATCCAGTTGAAATAGAGATTGAACGTAAGGTGCAAGAGCTCTACTACTACGCACAGAAGTTAGAGCGACCAAAGAAGAAGAAAAGAAACGATGATGAGGATGATTTAGGCGAAGATGATGAGTTGATGATGGATGGCGACATTATGGATTTAGAGCCACCTATCCGAGATGCCATCGTTCTCGACCTTCCGATTAATCCACTCTGCAGTGATGATTGCCCTGGGCTATGTCCTGAGTGCGGTGGTAAGTGGGCCGAGCTGCCAGCAGAGCACGCTCATGAGGTTATCGATGCCCGCTGGGCCTCCTTAAATGGGCTGGATCTGGAGTAAGGCGGCCGATTTCAAGAATTAGCCCTTTTGGGGGATACTTACCCCTTGCAGCCACCGCTGCTTTTAGAAATAGATAAGAAGAGGTTCGAACCGTGCCAGTACCAAAGCGAAAAATGTCGCGTTCAAAGACGCGCTCACGCCGTAGCCAGTGGAAGACAACTGCTGCCTCTTTAGCAACATGCGGACAATGCCAATCACCAAAGCTTCAACACACAGCATGTCCAACATGCGGTACATATAACCGCCGCCAAGTTCTAGAGGTTTGATCGTTAGTTCTATGCTCAATGAAGCGTTGGGGGTTGAACTTGAACCCTCACTTCTGGAGTTAGCTTTTACACATCGCTCATTTGCTTATGAATCTGCAAGCAAAGAAACTAACGAGCGTCTTGAATTTCTTGGAGATTCCGTTCTCGGTTTAATTGTTACCGAAGAACTCTACAAACGTTATCCCGATTTAGATGAATCACGTTTATCACCGTTGCGCTCAGGTGTGGTTAACATGCGTGCGCTCGCAGACATTGCGCGCACATTAGAACTTGGTCAATATATTCGCCTTGGAAAAGGTGAAGAAGTTACAAATGGCCGTGATAAAAACTCACTCCTTGCCGATGCGCTAGAAGCCTTAATTGGAGCCATTTATCTTCAGTGTGGCTTTGAGAAATGCACTGAAATTGTGCGGCGATTGATTTCATCAACTATGGATTCAGCCGTTGCGCGCGGAGCAGGTTTAGATGGCAAGACGGCCCTTCAAGAGTTAGCGGCCAGCCTTGGAAAAGGTGCACCTGAATACGTTGTTACTGAACAGGGCCCAGATCACGATAAAGATTTCACGGCTACGGCAATGGTTGCTGGAAACGCTGTGGCGGTGGGAACCGGAAAGAGCAAGCGAGAAGCTGAGCAAGTAGCTGCCCGTATTGCATATGAAACTCTAAAAACTGAGCTGCCCGAGCAGTAATATCGCCAAAAACAAGCAGGCGGCGCGATAGGTTTACCGCGTGTATCTCAAGAGCATGACCTTAAAGGGCTTCAAGTCCTTTGCCTCCAGCACTACCTTGCGTCTTGAGCCAGGAATTACCTGCGTTGTCGGTCCTAATGGTTCAGGTAAAAGTAACGTTGTTGATGCTCTGACATGGGTTATGGGTGAACAGGGCGCAAAATCCCTTCGCGGCGGCAAGATGGAAGATGTTATTTTCGCTGGAACTAGCGGACGTGCACCACTTGGACGCGCAGAAGTTTCATTAACAATTGATAACACTGATGGCGCACTACCTATCGATTACACCGAAGTAACTATTTCTCGCATTCTTTTCCGTAATGGCCAATCTGAATATCAAATTAACGGTGAAGCTTCCCGATTGCTCGATATTCAAGAACTACTCAGTGACTCAGGTATTGGCCGCGAAATGCACGTCATTGTTGGCCAGGGCCAGCTAGATGCAATTTTGATGGCAACGCCTGAAGAGCGTCGTGGATTTATTGAAGAAGCTGCAGGCGTTCTCAAGCACCGCAAGCGTAAAGAAAAAGCTTTGCGCAAACTTGATTCTATGCAAGCCAACATGGCACGTGTTCAAGATCTAACTGTTGAACTTCGTCGCCAACTTCGCCCACTAGGTAAGCAAGCAGAAGTTGCCAAGAAGGCAGCAACTATTCAGGCCGATCTTCGTGATGCAAAACTACGTTTGTTTGCCGATGACTTTATTTCGATGTCTCGCACACTCGATGCAGAGGTAGCCGATGAAACTGCATTACGTCAAAAGCGTGCGGAAGTTGATAGAGAACTTGAAACAATTCGATCTCGTGAAGAAGCATTGGATGCACAGTCGGCAGTTGAAACACCACTACTTGTACAAGCACAAGAAACGTATTACCAGTTAAATTCTTTACGGGAAAAGTTCCGTGGAACACAAAGCCTGGCACAAGAGCGCTCACGCTTTCTTAATGAGGAAGCAGAAGAAGCCCGTTCAGCTGGTCGCGATCCAGAGGCCTTAGAAAAAGAAGCTCAAGTTCTGCGCAATGAAGAAAACGCGTTGAGAAACAACATCAATGATTCTCGCACGGCGCTAGCCGCAGCAACCACTGCACTTGCAAATGCCGAACAAGCGCTAAAGATGGATGAAGACAAAATCGCTGCAGCAATGCGCGCTATCGCCGATGCTCGCGAAGGAACCGCCCGCCAAGAGGGTCATATCAAATCCCTCCAGGCCCGTCTTGAAGCTATCGCAGAAGAAATCGCACGCCTTACAAAAGCCCGTGATGATGCCCAACATCGCGCCGATAGTGCATCACGTGAATACGCATCCTTTGAACTTGAAATTGCTAGCGCTGACTCTGGTGAACTAGGTCTTGATTCTGCTTTTGAAACCGCTAAGTCTGCACTGGATGCTTCAAAGTCTAAATTAAATGCTCTGGTTGATTCTGAGCGTGCTGCAGATCGTGAGCGAAATACCGTTGAATCTAAGTTAGAAGCGATGAAGTTAACTTCACAAAATCGCGATGGGGCATCTGCTCTTATGCGCGATTCACGCGGAGTTCATATCCTGGGCTCCATTGCTTCCCTGATTGAAATTGATAACGGTTGGGAGTCAGCAGCAGCTGCAGCTCTTGGATCATTAGCCGATGCCATCGTGGTTCAAGATTTATCATCAGCAGTAACTGCGTTAACAACTTTGCGCGATCAAAACTTAGGCCAGGCTGATGTCTTGGTATATGAAGCCGGCAATAGTGGAAACTCAAATATTCCTGCCGGTTTGAACGCTCTTGCTTCCCATATACGCTCACATTCAATTGGTGATCTCATTTCATCTTTACTTGCTTCAACAGTGGTTGCTGAAAATGCACGTGATGCTGAGGCAATTCTTCGCTCTCATCCATCAGTAACCGTTGTTACACGCGATGGCGATGTAATCACTAAGGCCAGAGCGCGTGGTGGTTCTAAATCTTCATCTTCACTCATTGAAATTAAGGCTTTGATTGAGAGTCTTGAGACCAAGTTGACTGAGATTACTCACACATGTGATCGTCTGAAATTCGAGATTGCAACTGCAACTACTGAGGTTGCAGATCGCCAGAGCTCATTTGATGTTGCACTCTCTAAGCTCAATGAATCAGATGCTCGTATTGCATCCATAACTGAGCAGCTTGCTGTTTCTGGACAGAATATGAAATCTGCTTTAGCTGAAGTTGAGCGCCTTAATACCTCTATACAAGAAGCAAGTTCTGCCAAGAGCCGTGATGAGGGTGAATTAGTCATTGCACAGAACCAGTTGCATCAACAAGGCGCAGTTGCAGAGCCCGATCACACGTTCACTGAAAACTTACGCAATGCTGTCTCACTTGCTCGCACAACCGAAGTTGAGGCTCGACTAGCCGTTAGAACAATCGAAGAGCGCGTGGATTCAGTTGCAGCACGTGCTAAAGCACTTGAAGATTCAGCGCGCAATGAGCGTGAAGCATCTGAGCGGGCAATCGTGCGTCGCGGTGCTCGTGCCCGAGCAGCAGTTATATCTCAAGCCATTGCTGAATCTGCTTACGAAGTACTCATTCATATTGAGCGCTCTATCGCTAAATCTGCAACAGAGCGTGCTCGTTTAGAAGAATCACGCACTGCTAGAGATGGTGAAACTCTCACTGTTCGCACACGTGGCCGTGAATTAACTGCTGAACTTGAACAACTTACTTCTAGTGTTCACAAGGATGAAATTGCACGTGCTGAACAACGCATGCGTATTGAGACGCTTGAGAATAGAACGATGGAAGAGTTTGGCATTGACACAGTTGTACTCGTATCTGAATATGGCCCTGACAAAGATGTTCCAACATTCTTTGAAAATGAAGCTGGGGAGATTGTCACAACCGAGCTCATCCCATACCGCAGAGATCAACAGGAAAAACGCTTGGCTTCAGCTGAGCGCTCTCTGACATTGCTCGGCAAGATTAATCCTTTGGCCTTAGAAGAGTTCTCTTCACTAGAAGAGCGCTTGAAGTTCTTAGCTGAGCAGTTAGAAGATTTGAAGAACACGAAGAAGGATTTGTTGGACATCATTAAAGAAGTTGATGATCGAGTGCAGTCAATCTTCATGGAAGCCTTTGAATCAACAGCAACACATTTTGAAGATATCTTCTCTCGCTTGTTCCCAGGTGGCGATGGTCGCTTGATTTTGACCGATCCAGATAATCCACTGACAAGTGGTGTTGATGTGGAAGCTCGACCACCAGGAAAGCGTATTAAGAGATTGTCTCTGCTCTCTGGTGGAGAGAAGTCATTAACAGCAGTTGCTATGTTGGTTGCAATCTTTAAAGCGCGCCCTAGTCCGTTCTATGTGCTCGATGAAGTTGAAGCGGCCCTTGACGATACTAACCTTGGACGTTTACTAGTGATTTTGGAAGAGCTTCGAGCAAGTTCTCAGCTCATCATCATTACTCACCAAAAGCGCACAATGGAGATTGCTGATGCACTCTATGGCGTGACTATGCGTGGTGATGGAGTAACTGAAGTTATTTCTCAGCGTTTGCGCGAATCTGACGCAAGTTAAGTAACGCTTTCTCATGGGTTTATTTAGCAAATTTATTGCCAAAATCAAGGGAACAAATGATTTTGCACCTGCCGACTGGAAAGAGTTAGAAGAAGAGTTACTTCTCTCTGATTTGGGTCCATCACTGACCAAAGAGTTCTTAGAACAAGCCCGTAAAGTCAAGAGTGAGAACGCTCAAGAGGCACTTTCTCAAATTCTTTCGACGCATCTATCAACTAAAGATCGCGGCGCACTTTTGGGTCAAGAGACAACTGTCATCATGGTTGTTGGCGTTAACGGGACAGGCAAAACAACAAGTGTTGCAAAGCTTGCTGCAAATCTAAAAAAGAGCGGCAAGAATGTTGTGATGGCAGCTGGAGATACTTTCCGAGCCGCAGCCGTTGAGCAGTTGCAAACGTGGGGGATGAGAATTGGTGTTGAGGTAGTTTCGGGTAAAGCAAATGGTGATCCAGCGTCAGTTGCATTTGATGCTGCAAAGAAAGCTCAAGAGAGCAAAGCTGATTTTCTGATTATCGATACAGCAGGGCGTTTGCATAATAAAAATGATTTGATGGCAGAGCTTGAAAAAGTTAAGCGTGTAGTTGAGAAAGTCTTCCCAATCAATGAAGTCTTGTTAGTAATTGATGCAACAACTGGTCAAAATGGTTTGCAGCAAGCAAAGATTTTTACTGAAGCAGTAAAAGTGAGTGGAATTATCCTGACCAAGATTGATGGAAGCGCCCGTGGCGGAGTTGCCCTGGCAATTGAGAAAGAACTCGACATCCCGATTAAATGGATCGGCACGGGGGAGTCTGAATCAGATTTCGCCCATTTTGAAGCCGATAGCTACATCCAGGGCCTGCTTTCGTAACTTAGCCGTAACACTGGAGCGAAATTGTCACGCCCCCGCAATAGTTCACATCATCAGCCGTAACCGGGTCCAGAGAAGGTATGGCCATCTCAAAGGCGAGAAATTTCAAAAACAATCTCGAAAGCAGATGAAAATATGACAGATATTGCGTTGAACTCAGGTGATACAGCCTGGATGTTAGCAAGTACCGCTTTGGTTCTTCTTATGACACCTGGACTTGCCTTTTTCTACGGCGGAATGGTTCGCACTAAGAGCGCACTAAATATGATGCTGATGTCGTTTATAACTATCGGCATAGTTAGCACTCTCTGGGTTATTTACGGTTTCGAATTAGCTTTTGGTTACAAAGCCGATTCACCTTGGTATGGAAATCTTTCGCTCTCTGGCCTAGGTGGAATGGTTAATGATTTGACTAACAATGGTGGTGTTTATCCCATTCCAGTTTTGGTCTTTGCGGCATTTCAATTGATGTTTGCAATCATTACTCCAGCTCTCATCTCTGGCGCAATTGCAGATCGCACAAAGTTCACTGCTTGGGCAGTATTCGTTGCCATTTGGTCAACTATCGTTTACTTCCCAGTTGCACACTGGGTATTTGCATTCGGCAACAAAGTTGGTGACACAGTTACTGGTGCTGGCTTCCTTGCAAGTCAAGGTGTTCAAGACTTTGCTGGTGGCACTGCAGTTCATATCAATGCAGGTGCTGCAGCTTTAGCACTAGCAATTATTCTTGGTAAGCGCGTTGGTTGGCGCAAAGAGTCAATGCGGCCACACTCACTGCCACTAGTTCTTCTTGGTTCAGGTTTGCTTTGGTTTGGTTGGTTTGGTTTCAATGCCGGGTCAGCACTTGCAGCTAATGGAATTGCAGGCCTTGCCCTCCTTAACACTCAAGTTGCAACGGCCGGAGGCCTTGTTGGCTGGTTGTTAATTGAAAAGATTCGCAACGGACATGCCACATCCCTTGGCGCAGCTTCTGGAGCAGTTGCTGGACTCGTTGCAATTACTCCTGCATGTGCTTTCGTTGCACCATGGGCAGCAGTAGTTATCGGACTATTTGCAGGTATTTTCTGTGCACTTGCCGTTGGGTTGAAGTACAAGTTCGGACTTGATGATTCACTCGATGTCGTTGGAGTTCACCTCGTTGGTGGAATCTGGGGATCTTTGGCGGTCGGATTATTCGGCACACAGGTTGTCAATAGCGTTGGCGTGGATGGTCTGTTCTATGGCGGTGGCACAGAGCTACTTACCAAACAAGCTCTAGGTGTTGGCATGGTTGCCCTTTATTCATTCCTAGTCACATTGGTCCTTGGATTCATTATTGAAAAGACAATAGGATTCCGTGTGTCTAAAGATGCTGAAGTGGAAGGTGTGGACTTGTCTGAACATGCCGAGACTGCTTACGAAATGTCTAGTTCTTCCCGAGGAGGTTTATTCTAATGAAGTTGATTACAGCGATTTTGAAACCATCTAAGTTAGAAGATGTAAAAAATGCTCTGCAGGCACATGGTGTTGCCGGAATGACGGTCTCAGAAGCTAGTGGCTTTGGTCGTCAAAAAGGACATACTGAGGTTTATAGAGGTGCTGAATACACAGTGGACCTCATTCCAAAGGTTCGACTTGAAGTTCTTGCAGATGATGCAGAAGCAGCCACAGTTGTCGATGTCATTGTTAAGGCAGCATCAACAGGAACAATTGGTGATGGAAAGATATGGACTACGCCAGTTGATCAAGTAGTCCGTGTGCGCACTGGAGAACGTGGGCCAGAGGCAATCTAAGTTGCTTGTAGGTGAGATTTAAACTAAAGGCGGGCCAGCAAAGTTGGCTCGCCTTTAGTGCAACTGCTCAAGTACTCTTAGCGCCTTATGTTTGAGTCACTCACCTCCAGATTTAGTAGCGCGTTTTCATCGCTGCGCTCTCGCGGCAAGATAAGTAGTGCTGATATCGATGCAACCTGTGCTGAGATTCGACAAGCTTTACTTGAATCAGACGTTGCCCTATCTGTCGTGGAAAGCTTCGTTGAGCAGATACGTGAGAAATCTTTAGCTGCACTGCCAACAATGCAATCTGGAACTAATCAGGGTCAAGCAATATTTGAGATTGTTAACGCATCTCTTATTGAAATTCTCGGGGGAGAAGCGCGCAGGGTTCGCTTTGCAAAGAATCCTCCAACAGTGATTATGTTGGCAGGTTTGCAAGGTGCTGGTAAAACTACTTTGGCCGGAAAGCTTGCCAAGTTTTATGCCGATCAAGGAAATACGCCTCTTCTCGTTGCCTCTGATTTACAACGCCCTAATGCTGTCACCCAACTCCAAGTTGTTGGTGAAAGCATTGGCGTTCCAGTATTTGCACCAGAACCTGGAAATGGTGTTGGCGATCCAGTAAAGGTTGCAAAGAGTGGTATTGAGTTTGCCAAATCAAAGCAATACAACATGGTTATTGTCGATACTGCAGGTCGTTTGGGTATTGATGAAGAGTTAATGAAACAGGCATCAGATATTCGAGATGCCGTTAATCCAGATGAGATTCTCTTTGTAGTTGATGCAATGATCGGTCAAGATGCGGTGAGAACGTCACAAGCATTTTTAGATGGTGTTGGCTTTGATGGTGTAGTTCTAACAAAGTTAGATGGTGATGCTCGCGGTGGTGCGGCGTTATCTATTGCTTCAATCACTAAGCGCCCGATTATGTTTGCATCTACTGGTGAAAAGCTCAGTGATTTTGACATCTTCTATCCAGATCGTATGGCCTCTCGTATTCTTGGTATGGGCGATGTTGCAACTCTTGCCGAGCAAGCCAAAAAGGCTTTTGATGGCGATACATCTGCAAAGCTTGAAGCCAAGTTTGCAAGCGGTGAAGATTTCACATTGGAAGATTTCTTAGAGCAACTTCAGGCCATGTCCAAGATGGGCTCTATGTCTAAGTTATTGGGCATGTTGCCAGGTGCTGGGGCGATGAAGAAACAGATTGAAAACTTTGATGAAGGCGAAATAGTTCGCACAAAAGCAATTGTTCAATCAATGACTCCAATTGAAAGGCGTGATCCAAAGGTTCTCAACGGCTCACGTCGCGCTCGAATTGCACTGGGTTCTGGTCGTAAAGTCTCTGATGTGAACAACTTGGTTGATCGCTTCTCTGCTGCGCAAAAGATGATGAAGCAGGTGAGAAATGGCGGCATGCCACAAGGTATGGGCGGTATGGGTCTTCCTGCGATGCCTAAGGCCTCTATTAAGAGCGCTCCACCCAAGAAGAAGTCCAAATCAGGTAATCCAGCCAAACGCGCCCTGGAAGAGGGGCAGTAAAGCTCGATTTCACCTTTGCCACCCTTAGATGGCAGAATTGGGCACCTGTTGATGGGGCCCTCTACCCCCGTTCAACATCCACGACCGATAGTTGTATGTAATTGATTGCGCACCCCGCTGCGATTGATTTTTATGACACACATAAACAGGAGCACAACCTCACTTGGCTACAAAAATTCGTTTAATGCGCATGGGTAAAATCCGCACACCATTTTTCCGCGTAGTTGTTACAGACTCACGCAAGGCACGTAACGGTCTTTCAATTGAAGAAATTGGCCGTTATGTTCCAGGACAAGAACCATCACTTATTGAGATCAACTCACAGCGTGCTCAGTACTGGCTCGGTGTTGGTGCACAACCATCAGAGGCTGTAGAGGCTCTTCTGAAGGTCACTGGAGATTGGCAAAAATTTAAGGGTCTTCCTGGAACTGAAGGCACACTTCGTGTTGCAGCTCCAAAGGTCGGCAAGCATGTTGCTTACGAAGCAGCTATGAAGCAGGCAATGGATGAACCAAAAGAAGGCGCAACTACTCTTAAGAAGAAAGCACAAGAGAAGTTAGCTGCAAAGGCAAACCCAGTTGTTGAAGAAGCAGTAGTTGCAGCACCAGTTGCTGAAGCTGCAGCGGAGGAAGTTGTTGAAGTAGCAGCAGAGGCAGTAGTTGAAACTCCTGCAGAAGCTGTTGTTGAAACTCCAACTGAAGAAGCGGCTGCCGAATAACAATGATGGATGAAGCCCTAGAGCATTTAGTAAAGGGAATCGTCGATAATCCCGATGATGTAGTTGTTGCTGAAAAGAATCATCGTCGTGGAACAACTCTTGAGGTTCGTGTGAACCCTGAAGATATCGGCAAAGTTATTGGTCGTAATGGTCGCACTGCAAAGGCGCTTCGCACGGTCGTGAGTGCAATTGCAGGACGTACTGTTCGCGTCGATCTCATCGAGACCGACGAAGCACGATAGCAATGCGTTTACTCGTGGGGCGCATCGGTCGCGCCCACGGAATTCTTGGAGAAGCGACGATTGAGGTTCGAACTGATGAACCTGATCGTCGTTTTGCCATTGGTAACAAAGTTCAAACAGATGCCCACGGTGAGCTAACAATTACCTCTGGCCGTGTCCATAACGGCATTTTATTGCTGGGTTTCAATGGCATCACTGATCGCAATGGAATTGAAAAGCTACGTAACACTTTGATTTATTGCGATGTAGATATCAATGAGCCAGGAATTGATGAAGATGATTATCACGTGCTCCAGCTCGTTGGGTGTTCGGCTGAACTTGAATCTGGTCAAGTATTGGGTGAAGTAACTGATGTTGTTAATCTTCCAGGACAGGATTTGTTAGCGATTAAGACGGAAACTGGCGAGGTTCTTATTCCCTTCGTGCATCAGCTAGTTCCGATTGTTGATATTGCAGGGCGTAGAGTTGTTGTCATTCCACCTGATATGTCAGGGGAAGTTAAATGAGAATTGATGCTGTAACTATCTTTCCTGAGTATTTTGCACCGCTTAAGCTTTCACTTTTAGGTAAAGCACAAGAGAGTGGAATCGTTGATTTTGGAATTCACGATCTACGCAGCTTTGCTACAAATGTTCATAACCAGGTTGATGACACACCTTACGGTGGAGGCGCTGGAATGGTCATGATGCCTGAAGTGTGGGGACAAGCCTTAGACCCATTGATGAGTACTGAAACAGATTTGATCATTTTGACTCCTGCAGGCAAGCGCTTTGATCAGCCAATGGCAGCGAATTTTTCCAAGGCATCACACCTAGTTTTTGCTTGTGGACGCTATGAAGGCATTGATGATCGAGTGCGCCAGCATTATCTTTCTAAGAATCACCGTGTGCATGAAGTCTCAATTGGTGATTATGTATTAGGTGGGGGAGAAGTTGCATCCCTTGTGATGATTGAAGCTATTACTCGATTAATCCCAGGAGTTCTCGGAAATCCTGAATCACTTGCTGAAGAGTCACATAATGAAGAGGGATATCTTGAATATCCCAATTACACAAAGCCTCAGAATTGGCGTGATATCCCGGTTCCAGAGATTTTGTTGAGTGGAAATCACGGAGAAATCGCAAAGTGGCGCGCGGCACAAGCAATTGAGCGTGCGAAAGAGAATTTCTAACTGGGCAGTAACCCACGTACTGCCGTAGCGTTGCGCCTATGACTTACGACAGCAAGGCGATTCAAGCTCGACTTATTCGAGACCTAGAACCTGTCGTTGCTGTCGAACTCGATCGACATTTAAAGGTTCAAAAAAATTGGTATCCCCATGAGTATGTCCCATGGTCTGAAGGCCGCGATTTTGCTGGACCTCTGAACGGTGATGCATGGGAAGCAAAAGATTCACGCCTGACTCCTGTTGCACAAGACTCTTTAATTCTTAACTTATTAACTGAAGATAACTTGCCGAGCTACCACACCGAAATTGCTCTCTCTATGGGCCGTGACGGTGCATGGGGGACCTGGATTGAACGTTGGACGGCAGAAGAGGCGCGTCACAGCATTGTTATCCGAGATTATTTAATGGCAACGCGTGGTGTTGATCCATATGAGCTTGAAGATTTACGTATGGCACATATGTCATTGGGTTATCAGACTCCATATGAAAACGACATGCTGCACACCATCGCCTATGTTTCTTTCCAAGAATTAGCCACGCGCATTTCCCACCGCAACACCGGCAAGATTTCAGATGATCCGATTGCAGAATCAATGATGCAACGTGTCTCTTTGGATGAGAACCTGCATATGCTTTTCTATCGCAACACATTAGGCGCTGCCCTTGATATGGAACCGAATGCGTCCATGCGCGCAATTGCTGATGTTGTAACCAATTTTGATATGCCAGGTGCGAACATGCCAGGCTTTGGTCGAAAAGCTGTGCAGATTGCGTTGGCTGGAATTTATGACATGCAGCAGCATTTAGAAGAGGTAGTTGCTCCGGTCCTTCGTGCATGGAATGTCTTTGATCGAACGGACCTGAGCGGTGATGGCTTAGCTGCTCGCGATGAGCTTTCAGCATTCTTGGCCAAGGCCACAGCAGAGTCCAACCGCTTTAATGAAAAGCGTGAACTTCATTTTGAGCGTTTAATTGCACGTGGACAAGAACCACTGCGAATCATTAAGTAGTATTACCTGCATGTCCAAGCGCGTTCTCTTCATCGAGCATGACCATGTCTCTGCTGGTGGTCCAATCTGGAAACAGTTTGAAAAGCGAGGCTATGAAATTTCTCGTTTTATCATCGTTGATGAAGAACATGCAAAGACTCCCAATGTCACACCGGTATGGCCAGATCTACTTTCATTTGATGTAGTAGTTGTTATGGGTGCGCCATATGCTGCATATGATGATGGCGCAATTGGTAACTGGTTAATTCCACAAATGGCAAAGATGCGCGAAGTTCATAACGCTGGAATTCCAGTGTTAGGTATTTGCTTTGGGGGACAGTTAATGTCGCGCGTGTTAGGCGGAACTGTTTCTCGTTCTCCTCATGCAGAGCTTGGTTGGTATGAAGTAGATAGCGATGATGAGACTTTGATTCCAAAAGGCCCATGGTTTCAGTATCACTGGGATCGATTCACTGTTCCACCAGGGGCGACAGAGATTGCCCGAACCGAACTATGCCCGCAGGCATATCACTTTGGTCGCACATTAGGCCTGCAGTTTCATCCAGAGATTGATTCTGAAGTTTTAGATATGTGGCTCGCAATGGATGGCGGGTGCGCCGAAGTTGAATCTGAAGGCGTAGTCGTAGAACAACTACGGGCAGAGACTAGAAAACTCGAAGCGCAAAGCAATCAGCGCGGTTACGATTTAGTTGATCAATTTCTTGATCGCATCGCAACCGCGCCAATTCGCACTATCTAATTAATCGTTAGAGATAAATACGTTCTTTAACTCTGTGTAAGAATCAACTGCATCTGGACCTAAACCGCGCCCAAGACCTGATTGCTTGAAGCCACCAAATGGTGTCCAGAAACGCACTGAAGAATTTGAATTCACAGATAGTGCGCCTGATTCAATTGCGCGAGAAACACGAAGAGCTTTTCCAACATCGCGTGTCCAGATAGAACCAGATAAACCATATTCGCTGTCGTTTGCCATCTTGATGCCTTCTGCTTCATCTTCAAAAGTTAAGATTGAAACAACTGGACCGAAGATCTCTTCACGCCAAGACTTAGCTTGAGCATTCTTAGGAAGCAAGACAGTTGGCGGCATCCAATATCCAGGCCCTGATGGGGCTGAACCTTGGAAAGCGATTTTTTCATCAAGATAAGATTCAACAACATCAAACTGCTTCTTTGAAATCAGTGGTCCCATTTCAGCAGTAGCAAGATTTGGATCTTCGCAGCGGAACTTCTTAACCGCGACTTCAAAGTGCTCCATGAACTTATCAAATGCCGACTTTTGCACAAGGATTCGTGAACGAGCACAGCAATCTTGGCCAGCGTTATCAAAGACTGCACCAGGTGCTCCGGCTGCAGCTTTTTCAATATCTGCATCAGCAAAGATGATGTTGGCGCTCTTGCCACCAAGCTCAAGAGTCACGCGCTTCACCTGATCGGCGCATCCAGCCATGATCTGCTTACCAACTTCAGTCGAACCTGTGAAGCCAACTTTTCGAACTAGGGGATGTGTAACAAAGCGATTGCCAACAACACTTCCCTTGCCGGGCAGAATGTTGAGAACACCTTCAGGAATTCCGGCGAGCAATGCAAGTTCGCCGAGGCGGATAGCAGTTAGCGGTGTGTATTCGGCTGGCTTTAGAACAACAGTATTTCCAGCAGCTAGCGCTGGAGCAAAACCCCAACCAGCAATTGGCATAGGAAAGTTCCAAGGCACAATGATTCCAACAACACCCAAAGGCTCTTTGAAAGTTATATCTATTCCGCCTGGAACTGGAATTTGCTTACCGAATAAGCGCTCTGGTGCTGCTGAGTAATACATCAGCGTATTGGCAACGTTGTCTGCTTCCCAGAGTGCATTGCCTCGTGTGTGGCCAGCGTTAGTGATTTCTAACTGCGCCAACTCTTCACGGTGATCAGTTACAACTTGGGAGAAAGCACGAAGTAAGCGAGCTCGCTCACCAGGGGTAACGTTTTTCCAAGTTTCAAAAGCTTTAGCTGCCTTTGCAATGATCGCATCAGTTTGTTCCAAATCTAAGTGCGGAACATTCTTAACAATCTGTTCAGTGGCAGGGTTGATTACATCGTATGAAGTGGACACGGTTGTTTAGAACCTTTCGAAGTTGCGGACTAATTCCCAATCGGTGATTGCCTTGCCGTATGCAGCAATTTCAATCTTGGCCATATTTGCATAGTGTGCTTGAACTTCAGCGCCAAAGGTTTCCTTAACCCAAGCAGAGCCCTCCCACAGTGCAAGTGATTCATTCATTGATGAAGGAACACGTTGTGAGTCTGAGGCGTATGCATTTCCTGTGAATGCTGGTTCTAAAACCATCTTGTTCTTAATTCCATCAAGGCCTGCTGCGATGATTCCTGAAACAGCTAGGTATGGATTCACATCTCCACCTGCAACACGATTTTCAAGGCGAAGGCTTGCACCCTTTCCAACTAATCGAAGGGCGCATGTGCGGTTATCGCGACCCCAGCGGATAGCTGTTGGAGCAAATGAGCCTGGAACATAACGCTTATAAGAGTTGATGTTTGGCGCAAAGAGCAAAGACATCTCACGCATGTGGGCAATCTGTCCAGCAATGAACTGGCGACCTAGATCGCTAAGGCCCTGCTCTTTATCTGAATCATCAGCCATCACCATGGAGCCATCTAGACCACGGAATGAAAGGTGAATGTGTGAAGAGTTACCTTCTTTTTCATTTGGCTTAGCCATAAATGTAAGTGCATAGCCATCTTGTGATGCAATTTCTTTAGCACCGTTCTTATAAATGACGTGGTTATCACAATTTGATAGAGCATCGGAGTACTTAAAAGCAATTTCATGCTGGCCAAAGTTACATTCACCCTTAACGGACTCAACAGTCATTCCAGCTTTTGCCATAGACAAACGGATTCTGCGCAAAAGAGGCTCAATGCGTGATCCACCTAAAATTGAATAGTCGACGTTGTATTGGTTAACAGGGATCAGATTCTTGTAGCCCTTGTTCCAAGCCTCCTCATAAGTGTCTTTGTATACAACGAACTCAAGCTCGGTTCCACACATGGCTTCCATGCCAGCATCTTTAAGCGCTTTGACTTGCTTGCGCAAGATCTGGCGGGGAGAGGCGACAACATCTGTGTGATCTAGCCACTGCACATCAGCTAACACAAGTGCAGCACCTTCTTGCCAATCAATCATGCGCAACGTGTCCATATCTGGAACCAATGCGAAATCGCTATAGCCGCGTTCCCATGAGGACATCTCATATCCATCAACGGTATTCATATCGACATCGACTGCTAGAAGGTAGTTGCAACCTTCAGTTCCATGCTTGAGCACTTCATCAAGGAAGAAAGTTCCATGGATGCGCTTACCAGTTAAGCGGCCCTGCATATCGGTCATTGCTACTACGACGGTATCTACTTCACCGCTCTTGATCTTGGCTGTTAAATCAGCAATCGTCATTGATGTCATGCCCAATAGCCTAACGATTTACGGCATTAAAATCTAGGGTAAAAAAATCCCCCCGCACTTTGTGTGCGGGGGGATTTATGAGAGTTATTACTCTTTTATAGGTTTGTTCGAGGTCCTGTGTACCACTTCTTAGCAGATAGGTTCCACCAGATCCACAGAATGATTAACGCTCCGCCAGTAACAATCGGTGCGTAGTTCACTGCTGTCCAAGTAAAGCCTTCATTTCCTGGAACACCAGCTGGTGAGAATGGAAGAATAAAGTAAACCGAAATAACTGCGATTTCGGCAACTGCAATCGTACCCATCCACTTGTACTTAGACCCAAGGTTCCATTCACCAACTTTGAACTTATCGCCAGCCTTGAGGCGTAGATAAATTGGAATTAAGAACGCTAAGTAAAGAGAAATCACACAAACAGATACAACTGCATAGAACGCAGTTGGTGCACCAGTTGGTGACTTCCATAGAGCTGGAAGAGTCAAAACAATGCCGCCTACTGCAGATGCAAGTACTGCATTTGCAGGAACTTGGTGCTTGTTAACTTTCTTCCAGAGATTTCCTCCAGGTACGGCGCCATCGCGTGAGAATGCGAACATCATGCGTGAGCAAGAGGTTAAGCACGCTGTAACGCAGAAGATTTGACCGACTGTAGTGATGAGCATAATGATCTTAAATGATGCGCCACCACCAAGTGCGCTGTATAGCAACGCAATGATTGAACCGCCACCGTAAGGGTTCACGGCTGGATCAAATGAGTTGATGTAATCAGTGTTAGTTGCAACATAAAGGAAGGACATCAAAAGGATATATCCACCAATTGCTGAGTAAGCGATTGACTTCCAGATGCCCTTAGCTGCTGCTAAGTGAGCGCTGTGAGTTTCCTCTGACAAGTGAGCTGAAGCGTCAAAACCAGTAATTGTGTACTGAGTAAGTAAGAATCCTAGTGGAAGCACAAAGTACCAGTAAGCGTTGTCACCAAAACCTGAGTTGTTTACTTGTGTAGTAAACATCCAGTTAAGTGATTGATGCTTATCTGTACCAAATACCAGAATTCCAACAATGAGCGCAGCGCCGAATACGTGCCACCACACTGAAATGTTGTTAAACATAGCTAGAAGCGGACCACTGTAAACGTTTACCAAGGTTGCAAAAGCTATAACAAAGAGGAAGAGCATGAACTGTTGCTTGATGTAATCCCCACCCATAAAGCTTGTTGCATATGAAGGTGAGTACAAGCCAATGAGATTGTTAAGGAATCCAGTCACGCCGTAACCCACAGATGCTGTTACAGAGACGAGACCAATCAGGTTTAGCCAGCCTGTGTAGAAACCAGCTTTAGCTCCACCTAGCTTTGATGACCACCAGTAAATACCACCTGATGTTGGATATGCGGAAGCAAGTTCTGACATACAAAAGCCGATGACCAAAATGAAAAGTGAGATGAGGGGCCAGCCGATTGAAATTGCAACCGGACCACCGTTATTCCAAGCCTGCGCAAATGTTGTGAAACAACCTGCAAGAATTGAAATGATTGAGAATGAGATCGCGAAGTTCGAGAATGAACTCCATGTTCGGTTAAGTTCTTGCTTATAACCGAGTTCGTTTAAGCGTTGTTCGTCTGTTAGTGCCAAGATGTTCTCCTCCTGAGCCATTTGGGGTAATCTTTCTACTCCACAGTGTGACTGAAATGGAAGGGGTTTTCTCAAAAATGTGCCGTCTTATGGGCTACGTGTCGCAGGCCGAATCCTCATTTCCCGCACAAGTGGGTAAAGATTTTGAAGAATTCATCGCCCTGTCATCTGTCCACTGCGATGGCTGGGGAATCTCCACAAATGATAGACAGCACGCACACGCAGTGCTAGAGAAAAAAGTTGAAGCTGCAGCCGAAAGCGCAACTTTTCAAAAAGTAATTGCTGACAATGCAGCCGATGGTGCTTTACTGCATCTTCGTTGGGCGACCAAGGGCTTATCAATTAGCGAGAACAACACACACCCATTTGTATATGGAGACTATTCATTTATCCATAATGGATCTATTTTTCCTCCAGATTCTTTTTCTGACTTCATTGATGAAAAATTCAAAAAGTTAATTGTTGGTGACACCGATAGTGAGCGCTATTTCTATTTGATGATGACTCAGATCGAAAAATTAGGTTTGGCTGAAGGAATCAAGACGACTCTTGCGATTATCAAAGAACATGGAAAGACAACATCTTTAAACTTCATGTTGATGAACAAAGAGAGCTTTGTTGTTGGTAGCGAGCACAACTCTGAAAAGAAACCTGATTGGGCACCTGCTGACTATTACGTCATCAAGTATAAGAAAGACGCTGATGGGGTTCTCTTTGCATCAAGTGGATGGAACCAACCAGGCTGGCACACCTTAGAAAATCACCATGCGGCCATCGTGAACCGTTCAACCTTTGAGATTGACGTAATCAACCTCTAATTTCCCCCATTACGATAGGTGCATGAACCGCACCTATGCCGTTGAAACTTACGGCTGCCAGATGAACGTGCATGATTCAGAGCGCATTGCTGGATTACTCGATGAGGCAGGCTTTATTCCAGTCGAGCCTGGTAAACAGGCAGACATTGTTGTTTTCAATACCTGCGCAGTGCGTGAAAATGCAGATAACAAATTGTATGGAAACTTATCTTTCTTAGCGCCTATCAAAAAAGCTAACCCCAATATGCAGATTGCAGTCGGTGGATGCTTAGCTCAAAAAGATCAGGCAACAATCTTAAAAAAGGCACCCTATGTCGATGTGGTCTTTGGAACTCACAATGTTGGCTCACTCCCGGTCTTACTTGAGCGAGCTCGAATAGAAGAAGAGTCTCAGATTGAGATTCTTGAATCTTTGGAGCATTTCCCGTCAACTCTTCCAGCAAGACGCTTATCAGCCTTCTCTTCCTGGGTATCTGTCTCGGTTGGGTGTAATAACACCTGCACTTTTTGCATTGTGCCAACTTTGCGCGGTATTGAAAAAGATCGAAGTGCGATAGATATTTTGAGTGAAGTTCGAGCGCTAGTTGATCAAGGCGTTATAGAAATTACGTTGCTGGGTCAAAATGTGAACGCCTATGGAGTTGATTTTGGAGATAGAAGTGCATTTGCCAACCTGCTTAAAGAATGTGGCAAAGTTGATGGATTAGAACGAGTGCGTTTCATGTCTCCGCATCCACGTGATTTCACCGATGATGTAATTGAAGCAATGGCCACAACAGCCAATGTCATGCCACATCTTCACATGCCGCTTCAATCAGGTTCCAATTCAATTTTGCAGTCGATGCGTCGCTCCTATAGAACCGACAGATATTTAGGAATTATTGATCGAGTCCGCACTGCGATGCCACACGCTGCAATTACAACTGACATCATCGTTGGATTCCCAGGTGAGACTGAAAGTGACTTCCAGGCGACAATGGATCTTTGTACGCAGGCTCGCTTTGCAGCTGCCTATACCTATCAATACTCAAAGCGTCCTGGAACACTAGCCGCTTCGATGCCAGATCAAGTTTCGGCAGAAGTTGTTGGTGAGCGTTATACGCGTTTGCATAATCATCAACAAGCAATTTCTCTCTCTGTAAATGAAGAAGCAGTAGGTAGGAATTTCAAAGTATTAGTTGGCGACTATGAAGGCCGCAGAGATGAAGCACAGGAACGCATGACTGGGCGAAGTGAGGATTTCAGATTAGTTCATTTCTCAAACAGCATCGAAGCACGCCCAGGTGATGAAGTTGAGGTATCTATTACTCAAGCTTCAGCGCACTACTTAATCGGAACTCCAGGAAAAGTGAGAGCCACACGCGGGGGAGATGCCCATGCAGCACGAACTGCAGAAAAGAAGAGTGCAGCGACATTACTAGGAATGCCGACGTTAAAAGTATGAAATTGATTGTCATTTGCGGAGCAACTGCAACCGGAAAGAGCGATTTAGCAATCTCGCTGGCTCAACACCTAGGCGCTGAAATCATTAATGCTGACTCGATGCAGATCTATAAGGGCATGGATATTGGTACCGCAAAACTTACCGTGAGTGAGCGAGCAGGAATCACCCACCACATGCTCGATGTTTTGGAAGTCACGCAGGATTCAACGGTTGCTTGGTATCAAGAACAAGCACGTAATGCAGTAAGTGAAATCCATAGCCGCGGTAAAGATGTCATCGTCGTTGGTGGCACTGGACTCTATATAAAGGCAATTCTGGACGATCTGAACTTTCCAGATACTGATCCTGTCGTTCGGGCGTCGTTAGAACTTGAATTAGCAACTATTGGGTTGAATGCACTGTTTGAGCGCTTAGAAAAACTTGATCCAGCAGCGGCCATTGCAATTGATCGCGCTAACTCTCGGCGAGTAATTCGCGCCCTAGAAGTAATTGCAATTACAGGTAAACCATTCACAGCTAATCTGCCACGAGAGGCAAGCACTCGTTATCCCAATGCAGTTCAGTTCGGATTAGTAATGGACCGAGATCATCTCAGTGAGCGAATAAGTGCACGCGTTGATCGAATGTGGGAGTTAGGTTTTGTTGAAGAAGTTGAGCAGTTACTCAAAGATGGAATTACTTCCGGGCGCACAGCTCAGTTAGCTTTAGGGTATTCACAGCTCATTGCTATGAAAAATGGGCTATGGAGTGAGGAAGAAGCCAAAGAGGACACAAAGCGGGCCACACGCCAATACGCCCGTCGCCAAGAGACTTGGTTTTCGCGTGATGATCGAATTAAGTGGATATCACAAGCCCAACCGCGTCTTGAAACTGCACTGCAACATCTAGAGAAGATAAACTAACGCTAATGATTGCAACGTATGGTCACGGGACTGAAAATGACTTTGTTCTCGTTTTTGACCCAAAAGATGAACAATCCATAACAACTGCCCAGACCGCTGCCATTTGTAACCGCGAATCAGGTATAGGTGCAGATGGATTAATACGAATTATTAAACGCGATGAGAAGTGGTTTATGGATTATCGCAACGCTGACGGCTCATTGGCAGAAATGTGCGGCAATGGCATAAGAGTGATGGCCAGATATTTAGTGGAACGTGGCCATGTGCCCGAGGGCATTTTTGGGATTAATACACGAGATGGAATGAAGCATTTACGCGTGCCGATGGTTGGCGATATCTCGGTAAACATGGGCAAAGTTAGCGATGAAGAGATAGCAATAACTGCAGCAAATAATGGACATATCTGGAATGGCTACAACATTAATGTTGGTAATCCCCATGCAGTTGTATTTGTTGATGATATTGCTCAGGTAGGCGCTCTAGATGATGCTCCTATTGTGCGCCCTAAAGACACATACCCAGAAGGTGTAAACGTTGAGTTTGTTCAGATCACGGGAGATAACGAAGTAACAATGCGTGTATTTGAAAGAGGAAGTGGTGAAACGCGCTCATGTGGCACAGGAACATGCGCTGTTGCACTTGCTGCATCCCTTTATACAAAGCAACGACTTCCAGCACATTGGATTGTCAATCCACCAGGGGGACGTCTAGAAGTTTCCATTGATGGACACTCCAACGCCACATTAATTGGTCCTGCAGTTCTAGTGAAAGATGTGGATATTTCGGAGTTTCTACTTGCCTGATAAAGAGTTTGATGACGAGTTTGAAGCTCTGCTTGCTGAAAGCGCACGCGTTGCCGCTGAATACGACGCCAGCGATGAGGATGAGTTAGTAGATCCAACCCAGGAACTCTCAGAGCGTCATTCGTTAAGACGCGTAAAGGGTTTTTCTACACAGCTCCAAGATATTACTGAGGCTGAAAATCGTGAATTACAACTTGAAAAAGTTGTTTTAGTAGGCGTCTGGACTGAGGGCACTTCAGAGATGGCTGAGAATTCTTTAGCAGAACTTAAAGCATTGGCTGAAACTGCAGGTTCAGAAGTTATGGAAGGCATTATTCAACGTCGCGATAAACCAGACCCAGCGACATATATTGGTTCTGGAAAAGTTGCTGAGCTAAAGCAGATTGTTGTTGCAACTGGGGCTGACACCGTGATTTGCGATGGAGAACTTTCTCCTTCCCAGCTTCGACAGTTAGAAGAGAAGATCAAGGTAAAGGTTGTGGATCGCACCGCTTTGATTCTAGATATTTTTGCTCAGCACGCTAAAAGCAAAGAAGGTAAGGCACAAGTAGAGCTGGCACAAATTGCATATCTACTCCCACGTCTACGCGGTTGGGGTGATTCACTCTCACGCCAAGCAGGTGGTCGCGCAGCTGGTGGTGCTGGAATTGGTGGACGTGGTCCAGGTGAAACAAAGATTGAAACCGATAGACGCAAAATCCGCGACAAGATGGCAAAGCTGCGCAAAGAGATTGCTGAGATGAGAGTCGCGCGCGATACCAAGCGTCAGGAGCGCAAGCGCTTTAACATCCCCTCCGTTGCTATTGCCGGATATACCAATGCTGGTAAATCATCGCTACTCAATCGCCTCACTGATGCCGGTGTCCTTGTTGAGAACGCACTCTTTGCAACACTGGATCCAACTGTTCGTAAATCGCAAACAAGCGATGGCCGTGTATACACATTAAGTGACACGGTGGGATTCGTTCGACACCTACCTCATCAGTTAATTGATGCCTTTAAATCAACACTTGAAGAAGTATCTGGATCTGATGTCATTGTGCATGTTGTCGATGGATCTCACCCAGATCCATTTGAACAAATTCGCGCAGTTCGCGAGGTAATTGCAGAAATTGGTGGGGGAGATATTCCTGAAATTATCGCGATTAACAAAGTTGATGTCGCTAATCCTGAAGTTGTCATGGAGATTTTGCGGAAAGAACCAAATAGCTATGCATTTTCAGTCAGAACTGGCTTTGGTATCGAGGGTCTTGTTTATGCAATTGAGCGTTCATTGCCAAGGCCATCAGTTGAAATCAATGCAGTGATTCCATATGACCGAGGCGACTTAGTGCATGAGATTCATGAGCGTGGAGAAATCTTTTCTGAGGTGTATGTAGAGGGTGGGACTGCTGTTCATGGCCGGGTCGATGCAACACTGGCTGCGGCGATAGAAAAGGTGCAAGTGAGGGGGGAATAACCCCGACACGCCGAGCGTTATAGCAACAGTAAAGCCTGATGTGCGCCATGATGCCCCCGCAGGAACTAGTCAAGTGTGGAATCGAGGTGAGAGCAATGGCAACAGATTACGACACACCCAGAAAAACCGATGAAGAACTACATGAAGAGTCGTTAGAAGAATTAAAAGCTAAACGTGTCGATGCTCAATCCGGCCAGATCGATGTTGATGAAGCAGAAGCTGCTGAAAGCCTAGAGCTACCTGGTGCAGATTTATCCGGTGAAGAATTAGCAGTTCGAGTAGTACCAAAGCAGGTTGATGAATTCACATGTTCACGTTGCTTCCTTGTGCATCACATCACTCAGCTTGCAAAAGGCGAAGGTGCCAAGGCTGTTTGTAAAGAGTGTAATTAATTCTCTTTTAAAGCTTTAACCAGTTGATTCGCCTTATTACTAGAAATTAACCAATAAGGCGTTTCATCTCGTTCATCAAGTACTTCTACTTTCACCCCCGTTGATGACCAAAACCTAAATGCTAAAAAGGCCATTGGATTTGCATCACGAGATCTGATGGCTTTCATCGCTGCGGTATCTAACTCTGTGACCTCACCTATGTATCTAAACTCTATGTGAGCTCGGCCCACCATGAGTTCAGAGTGATCAACTTGGATAATTAAGCGCGTGCGGATGGAAATCAAAACCAATAGGGCGCTCAGAGCAAGAAAGGTAACCAGCGCTGCAGAGTTTCCGAGTGCAGCCCACACTGAGAGAACAAAGGAGAGAAAAAAGAAGTAAATAAGTGCGAGTAGCCATAGTGGCATACGGATCACTTCGCGGTATCGCATAGGTCATACGCTATCGGATAGTCTTTGCTTCATGAGCCGTATCGCTTCGACCGTGCCACCTGAAGGTGCCATCATTCCAGAGCGACATCCAAAAGCTCCGCCAGTTGGCTCAAAGATTCCTTCACATTTTGGTCACTGTTTTGGTTGCGGTGAACTTCATCCCACTGGTTTACATCTTGTTGCTTATGCCGGAGATGGCGCAGACATAACTGCGCAATTTACTGTTACTGAAAATCATCAAGGAGCACCTGGTTTAGCTCACGGAGGATTACTTTCACTCGCCTTTGATGAAGCACTTGGAAAGTTGATGTGGTTACTTCGTGCGCCTGCGGTTACTGCCCGCTTAGAAACAGATTTCCTAAAACCTGTTCCAATGGGTTCAACCTTGCACATCACCGCCAAAATTACTGGTCAAGTAAATCGCAAGGTTTATTCCTCTGCCGAAGGTCGACTAGACACACCAGATGGTCCTCTAGCTGTTCGTGCAGCTGCTTTATTTGTCATTGTTCCAATGGATCACTTCCTCAATAATGCGCCTAAGGAGTACTTAGACCACATTGCAAAAAGTCCTGAGATTTTGGCATTTGTTGATCCTGATTTTGAGATTAATCCGTAGATGAGCCAACTAAAGGTATTGATCAAGCGCTTGGATCCTTCGGTTCCGCTTCCGCACTATGCAAAAGGTGGCGATGCTGGAGCTGATTTAGTCACAACAAAGGATTTCACTTTGGCCCCAGGGGAGCGCGCGCTCATTCCAACTGGCATATCAATCGCACTTCCTGATGGCTATGTGGCCTTGGTACATCCTCGATCTGGTTTGGCAATTAAACATGGAGTTACATTGGTGAACACTCCTGGAACTATAGATGCTGGCTATCGTGGTGAAATTGCCTGTATTTTGATTAATCATGATTCTAAAGAATCAATTGCATTTAAAAAGGGCGATCGCATCGCCCAATTGGTTATTCAACAAGTTGAACGAGCCGAATTCATCGAAGTAGAAGAACTGCCTGGCTCCGGGCGAGGTAGCGATGGTTTTGGATCAACGGGAGTGGCATGAGCGAACATAATCAAGATAAAGAGACTGTAATAAAAGCCCTTGGTGGAAAGAAAGGGCTTATTGATTCGGGTCTTCCAGCTGTAATTTTCCTTGTAACTTTTAACCTCAGAAACAATCTACGAGAAGCCATAATTGCGGCCTTGAGCCTTTCAATCTTTCTAGCAATTTTACGTTTAGCCAAAAAAGACACGATTCAGCATTCAGTCTCGGGTATTTTGGGTGTTTTGCTTTGTGCTTATTTTGCCAATCGTTCCGGAAATGCCTCTGACTTTTACATTCCAAAACTACTAACAAATCTTGCATATGGCACTGCGTATTTAGTCGCAAATCTTGTTGGGTGGCCATTACTTGGAATTGTTCTAGGCCCATTGCTAGGTGAAAACTTTGAATGGCGCAAAAATCCAGCACGCAAGAAGGTATACACACGGGCTAGCTGGATCTGGGTTGCCATGTTCTTCTCACGCATTGCAGTCCAGTATCCAATTTATCGCAGTGGAAATGTGAACTTACTTGGCACAGTCAATCTTGCGATGGGCTATCCGCTATTTTTTGCTACTGCCTACGCAAGTTGGTTAGTGATTAAAACCGCTCCGCCTGTGATTAAATCTAGCTAGTTATAAAGCAAGATTTAATGCGGGCTTCAGCATCAGATGAAGCAACAAATAGAAGCTCATCTCCAGCAGCAAAAACATCATGGGCTTTGGCAGTGATTACACGGCCGTCTCGAACAATTGCTGCGAGAGCTGCATCTTCTGGAAGTTCAATCTCTTCCACTGTTTTACCAATACAAGAAGATCCATCAGGAAGAGTTAACTCAACAAGATTTGCTTGACCCTTTTTAAATGAGAATAAGCGAACAACATCACCAACACTTACAGCCTCTTCAACAAGGGCTGCAATGATGCGAGGAGTTGATACGGCTACGTCTACACCCCAAGAGGAGTCAAAAAGCCATTCATTCTTTGGGTGGTTAATTCGGGCAACAACACGTGGCACGCCATACTCAGTTTTTCCCAATAGTGATGTCACTAAATTTGCTTTGTCATCACCTGTTGCAGCGACTAAAACCTGGCATGTATTGAGGTGGGCATTATCTAACGATGTAATCTCGCAAGCATCTGCCATCAGCCATTCAGCATCTGGGACACTCTCAAGTTTTAGGGCTTTAGGATCTTTGTCGATGAGTAAAACTTGGTGTCCGTTATCAAGAAGTTCGCGCGCAATGGCTCGACCCACATTTCCTGCACCAGCGATTGCAACTCTCATTGACGCTCTCCATCTGGTGAATTAGCAAGGACTTCTTCAGTCTTAGCAATATCTTCATCGCTAACCATCACATGGATGAGATCGCCTTGCTGCAAAACGGTGTGTTCATCAGGAATGAGGCCAACTCCAAGGCGAGTAATAAATGCAACACGAGCTGGAGTGAGTTCATCGATAAGAAGAATTTGGCGTCCATACCAATCATTGTGTGGGTGCATTTCACACAGTTGGACAGTTCCGCTGGCATCGCGCCATTCAGAGCGAGAACCTTCTGGGAGCAATCTGCGCATGATTTGATCTGTTGCCCAAAGAACTGTCGCAACAGTTGGAATACCTAAGCGCTGGTAAATTTCAGCACGACCTGGATCATAAATGCGAGCTACAACGTTTTGAACGCCATAAGTTTCTCGCGCAACGCGTGCGGCCAGAATGTTTGAGTTATCACCATTACTAACAGCGGCAAATGCATCGGCATCTTGAATTCCAGCTTCGCGCAGAACATCTCGGTCAAAGCCAACACCAGTGACAGTTTTGCCTTTGAAGTTTGGACCTAAGCGGCGAAAAGCCTCACGTGCTTGGTCAATGACAGCGACGGTGTGGCCAGCTGCTTCAAGATCAGTGGCCAGTGATGAGCCGACTCGACCGCATCCCATGATGACTACGTGCATATGTATTAACTTACACCCATAAGGTTAGTTCCGTGGCACCAACTATGAAAAGAACCCTTGTGGTCGGCGAAGTTATCGAGGTAACAATAGAAAAGGTTGCCCATGGCGGCCACTTTATTGCCCGACACGAAGGCTGCGTGATTTTCGTGCGCCATGCCATTCCCGGCGAAAAGTGCCGTATCCAAATCACTTCGGTAGGAAGTTCCTTCAACCGCGCAGATGTTGTTGAAACATTGGAAGCATCGACCGACCGTGTTGTTGCACCATGTGAATACTCAAACCGTAACGGGTGCGGAGGTTGCGATTTTCAGCACATCACTATCGAGCGGCAACGAAAACTAAAAGCTGATGTCATCACTGAGCAATTTGCACGTATTGCGAAAATGGAAATGGCCGTTGAAGTTGAGAGTGTTGGACCAGAACTTGGTTGGCGCTCTCGGATCACTTCTACAACCGATAAAAATGGACGCCTAGGATTTATTGGCTCTCGAAGTCACACAGTGATCCCAGTTTCTAATTGTTTAGTTGCGGCTAAGGAAATTAGATTTTCTGAATTAGCTGCCAGAACGTGGAAAGGGGATATGCGCGTTGAGATAGCTGCCTCTAATAGTGATGAACGCTCTATTTCACTTATGCCAACTCGCGGAGAAAGCAAGTCTCGCTTGAGCGAAGGACCGGCAATATTGCATGAAAAGGTTTTGGATAAAGCTTTAGAGGTTAGCAATAACTCTTTTTGGCAAGGCCATGTCAATGCTCCTAGTGTGTTGAGTGAAGTTGTCCGAGATTTTGCTGGAGTTAAGAACGCCGACCATGTTTTGGATCTTTATGGAGGTGTCGGACTTTTTGCCGCAGCGCTGATTGACATGGTTGGTTCAGAGGGAAGAATTGAACTCATCGAAGGTAGCAAAAGTGCAACCTCTGATGCTTCTAGAAATTTTGCTGAAAATACAAATGTTAAAGTTATAACTGGAGATGTAGCCACACACCTACCAAGAATCAATTCGGCAGATGTTGTAGTTCTAGACCCGCCCCGCGATGGTGCTGGAAAAATAGTGGTCAGCGAAATTGCCAGACTCAAGCCACGAACAATTGTCTATGTGGCATGCGATCCAGCGGCATTAGCGCGTGATACTGGTTACTTTTTGGAACGTGGATATTCACTCGTAAAATTGAGAGCTTTTGATCTCTTTCCAATGACACATCACATCGAATGTGTTGCGCGCTTTGAGCCCGCTAAGGTATCTTGACGCTCAAGAAAGCGAAGATTTATTAGGGGAGATGATGAGTAAGAACTCTTTCAACGCAAAGAAGAATCTAGAAGTTGCGGGCAAGAGTTATGAGATTTTCGATATCTCTGGCATTCAGGGTGCAACTAGCCTTCCATTCTCACTGAAAGTTCTTTTAGAAAATCTTCTTCGCACAGAAGATGGCGCTAACATCACAGCCGATCACATCAAGGCGCTAGCTAATTGGAATCCAGCAGCAGAACCAGATACTGAAATTCAGTTCACTCCTGCTCGCGTAGTAATGCAGGACTTTACGGGTGTGCCCTGCATTGTGGACCTTGCAACAATGCGTGAGGCAATCGTGGATTTGGGCGGAGATCCTTCAAAAGTTAACCCTCTTGCTCCAGCAGAGTTAGTAATTGATCACTCAGTTATTGCAGATGTTTTTGGAACAAAAGATTCTTTTGAGCAAAATACTGATATTGAATATGAGCGCAACCAAGAGCGTTATCGCTTTTTGCGTTGGGGCCAAACCGCCTTTGATGAGTTCAAGGTGGTACCGCCAGGAACTGGAATTGTCCACCAAGTAAATATTGAGTACCTAGCTCGCGTAGTCATGACTCGCACAGTTGGTGGCGTGTTACGTGCCTATCCAGACACCGTGGTTGGAACAGATTCACACACAACGATGGTGAACGGCTTAGGAGTTCTTGGGTGGGGCGTCGGCGGAATTGAGGCAGAAGCAGCCCTCCTTGGTCAACCAGTTTCAATGCTTATTCCACGCGTTGTTGGATTTAAGTTAACCGGCCAACTTCCTCTTGGAACTACCGCAACAGATATGGCCTTGACCATTACTGAAATCTTGCGCAAGCACGGAGTTGTTGGAAAGTTTGTTGAGTTCTATGGCCCAGGTGTGGTTTCAGTCCCTATGGCTAATCGCACAACTATTGGAAACATGAGTCCTGAATACGGATCAACATGTGCAATTTTCCCTATCGATGAAGAAGCTTTGCGTTACTTGCGCCTAACTGGGCGAAGTGATGATCAAGTTGCTTTGGTTGAGCAGTATGCAAAGAAGCAAGGCCTATGGCATGACCCATCTGTTGAGCCACGTTTTTCTGAGCAAGTTGAGTTAGATCTCTCGACCGTGGTGCCATCTATTGCAGGACCTAAGCGTCCACAAGATCGCATTTCTCTAAGTGACTCAAAGTTAGCTTTTGAAAAGACTTTGCCTACTTATTTCTCAGACAAAACATCTAGAGAAGAAGTAAAAGCAGGGTCAACACGTGTGAAAAACGGAGATGTAGTTATTGCATCCATTACCTCGTGCACAAACACTTCAAATCCCTCAGTAATGATTGGTGCGGCACTTCTAGCAAAAAAGGCCGTTGAAAAAGGTTTGAAATCAAAGCCTTGGGTCAAAACAACTCTAGCTCCAGGCTCAAAAGTTGTGACTGATTACTATGACCGTGCTGATTTAACTAAATACATGCAAGCGTTGGGCTTCCACTTAGTTGGTTATGGTTGCGTGACCTGTATTGGTAACTCAGGCCCACTGCCTATTGAAATTAGCAAGGCCGTGAATGACTCAGATTTGGCAGTAACCGCTGTCCTGTCTGGTAACCGAAATTTTGAGGGCCGCATTAGTCCTGATGTGAAGATGAACTATTTGGCTTCACCACCATTAGTTGTGGCTTATGCAATCGCCGGCACTATGGATCATGATTTTGAGAAAGACTCTCTAGGGCAAGATCAAAATGGTAAAGATGTCTACCTAGCCGATATTTGGCCAACACCAGCGGAAATTCAATCAGTAATTGACTCTTCAATTTCATCTGCCATGTTTACAAAAGATTATGCCTCAGTCTTTGATGGTGATCACCGCTGGAAGTCATTGGCTACACCAGTTGGAAAAGTTTTTGAGTGGGATCCTAAATCTACCTATGTGAGAAAGCCTCCGTACTTTGATGGAATGCCAAAAACCCCAACTCCGGTTGTAGATATCTCTGGAGCGCGCGTCTTGGCAGTTCTAGGGGATTCAGTAACAACTGATCACATCTCACCTGCAGGAAACATCAAAGCTGATTCACCAGCAGGTAAGTACTTAGCAGAGCATGGAATTGATCGTAAAGATTTCAACTCTTATGGCTCTCGCCGAGGAAATCACGAAGTAATGATTCGTGGAACTTTTGCCAATATTCGTCTGAAGAATTTGTTACTAGATGGCGTTGAAGGTGGATTCACTCGCAACTTCGCAACTGATGGAAGGCAATCAACGATTTATGATGCATCAGTTGCTTATCAAAGCGCTGGAACACCATTAGTTATCTTGGCAGGTAAGGAATACGGCTCTGGTTCTTCACGTGACTGGGCTGCCAAGGGAACTGCACTTCTTGGAGTGCGCGCAGTAATCGCTGAAAGCTTTGAACGTATTCACCGTTCCAACTTAATTGGAATGGGAGTCCTACCTCTCCAATTTAAAAATGGCGATAGTGCTCAGTCTCTTGGCCTCACAGGTGAGGAAGAATTCTCAATCAGCGGCATCACAGCTCTCAATACTGGGGGAGTTCCTAAGGAGCTCACAGTGACTGCTGGAAGCAAGAGCTTTGTTGCAACTGTGCGCATAGATACTCCAGGAGAAGCCGATTACTACCGCCACGGTGGAATCATGCAGTACGTTCTTCGCTCGCTCTTAAACGCATAAGCATCTAAACTTAACCCCATGTTGAGCCAGATTAACTCCCCAGCCGATTTGGCTGCTCTCTCTCACGAGGATCTCATTGAACTCAGTGCAGAGATTCGTGGCTTGCTCATTGAAAAAGTTTCAAAGACAGGTGGCCACTTAGGTCCAAACTTAGGTGTTGTCGAACTGACAGTTGCAATTCACAGAGTTTTTGAATCACCAAAGGATGTCATTGTCTTTGATACAGGACATCAGTCCTACGTTCACAAGATGCTAACGGGCCGTGGTGGAGCTTTCGATACTTTGCGCCAACGTGGTGGTATCTCTGGATATCCAAATCGCAGGGAAAGTGAACACGATGTCATCGAGAATTCACATGCATCAACGGCGCTTTCATGGGGCGATGGAATTTCTCGAGGTTTCTCATTACAAGGAGCCAAGGATCGACATGTAGTCGTCGTGGTTGGAGACGGCGCCCTAACTGGTGGAATGTCGTGGGAGGCGTTAAACAATATTGCTCCTGAACAAAAGAGAAACCTAGTTATTGTCGTTAATGACAACGAGCGTTCTTATTCACCAACAATTGGTGGAGTAGCTACCTATCTTTCAACTCTGCGTGTTACAAGCGGTTATGAGAAGTTCCTGGATTGGGGCAAAGAGGTTCTCCATAAGACTCCAGTTGTTGGAATGCCAATTTATGAGACTTTGCATGGAATGAAAAAGGGAATCAAAGACATTGTCGCTCCGCAAGGAATGTTTGAGGATTTAGGGCTTAAGTATTTAGGCCCAATCGATGGTCACGATATTGCTGCAATGGAAAGAGCGCTGCAACAAGCTAAAGAGTATGGAGCGCCAATTTTGGTTCATGCCATTACTGAAAAGGGTAAGGGCCACAAGCCGGCAGTTGCCGATGAAGCAGAGAAGTTCCATGCAGTAGGCGTTATTGATCCTGAATCAGGGGAGCCTTTGGCCAAGAGTGGAACATCGTGGACGAAAGTCTTTGCACAAGAGTTAGTTGAGATTGGTAAGACCCGCACAGATATTGTGGCAATCACTGCTGCGATGCTTGGCCCAACTGGCTTAGATCAATTCCAAGCTGCTTATCCAGAGCGCACAATTGATGTGGGAATTGCAGAACAACATGCAGTAACTAGTGCTGCTGGTTTAGCTTTCACTGGACTTCATCCAGTTGTTGCCGTGTATTCAACCTTCCTTAATCGCGCTTTTGATCAATTGCTCTTAGATGTTGCCCTTCACAAGGCCGGAGTCACATTTGTCCTAGATCGCTCCGGCGTGACAGGTGATGATGGACCATCTCACCATGGTATTTGGGACTTAGCTTTAACTGGAATTGTTCCAACAATGCATGTTGCAGCACCTAGAGATGGTGCGCGACTTAAAGAACTATTGCGTGAAGCTGTTTCCATTAACGATGCTCCATCTATGGTGCGCTTTCCAAAGGGTGCAGTGCAAGAAGATATTCCTGCATTCGAGCGACGTGATGGCATAGACGTTCTCTATCGCGGTGAGAGTGCTGATGTTTTGATGATTAGCGTTGGGGCTATGGCTGCAATTGCAGTTGAAGCTGCATCTTCTGCATATCGTGAAGGCGTTGGAGTAACTGTCATTGATCCACGTTGGGTCAAGCCATTGCCAGAGTCATTGGTACGTATGGCAGAGCGCTATAAGAGTGTTGTTGTTCTAGAAGATGGCATTAGACATGCAGGTATTGGAAGTGCCATCTCTGAGATGTTTAGAGATGCAGGAGTGTTAATCCCACTTCATTCCATAGGCGTTCCGCTTGAGTTTATTGAACACTCTAAGCGTGGCGAGATTTTGAGCGATATTGGTATTACAGCTCAAAACATTTCACGCAGCGTTGTTGAATGGAGCAGCACTCTTAAGGAAGAGATGCAACTCCCTTCGGATGAAAACGCTGACCGCAAGCAGCCTCGCTAATACCTTCACGATCCAAGTACGGCAATATTCCACCTAGGTGCATTGGCCATCCTGCGCCCATCAACATGCAGAGATCAATCTCAGCAGCAGTTGAAACAACACCTTCATCAAGCATCATTCGCGCTTCAACGGCAAGTGCGGTTAATGCACGGCTGCGAACTTGCTCAGCCGTTGATGGTGAATCACCTTTATGAATAAGGGCTAAGGCTGCTGGGTTTGCACCGTAACTTCCATCTTCATTTTTAACATAGAAGTTTCGAACGCCTTCTTTAACCATCGCAGCCATTGTTGGGGAAATACGGTAGCGATCTCCAAGATTTGCGTGCAAGGTTTCAGATACGTGTAATGCAACTCCAGGACCGACTAGGTCTAGAAGTTGGAATGGTGACATCGGGAAACCAATAGAGCGCATAGCGTTATCGGCAACCTCTGGTGAAGTGCCTTCATCTACTGCATCGGTGATTTCGCCCATGAAGCGAGTCAACAATCGGTTAACAACAAAACCAGGCGCATCTTTGCAGATGATCATGGTCTTCTTGAGTTCTTTACCCACAGAGATTGCTGTTGCCGTAGTTGCATCATCGGTCTTACTTGTTCGTGCAACTTCAAGTAATGGCATGACAGCTACTGGGTTAAAGAAGTGGAAACCGACAACTCGCTCAGGATTTTTAAGTCCTTCACTCATACGCTCAACTGAAAGTGATGAGGTATTCGTGGCCAAAACACACTCAGGAGAGACAATTGTTTCAAGCTTCTTGAAAAGCTCCTGCTTGAGAGATAGTTCTTCAAAGATAGCTTCGATGATGAAGTCGCATCCTGCAAAAGTGTTTTGATCTGACGATCCTGAGATAAGTAGTGACAAACGAGCGGCAGATTCAGCGCTCATTCGCTTCTTCTCAACTAATTTAGCCAACTCATTCTTAACCCAGGCCACACCCTTATCGGCGCGCTCTTGATCAATATCTGTCATAACAATTGGGCACTTGAGATTACGTAGAAGAAGTAGTGCTAGTTGTGAGGCCATGAGGCCTGCGCCAACAACTCCCACTTTGCCTACTTTGCGAGCAAGAGCTGGCTTTGGGGCGCCCTCTACTTTTTTACGCTTCTTTTGAATGACATTGAATGCATAGAGAGATGCACGCAGCGGATCACTCATTGTTAAATCAGCTAGAGCTAAATCTTCTGCATCAAAGCCAGCACCTAATGTGTTGCTCTTGGCTGCGCTAATGAGTTCAAGGGCTTTCATAGGTGATGCTATTTCAGCGCCGCCATACTTCTTGAGTGCAGCAGCTTTTCCAGTTGCAAGAGCGCTTTCCCATGCTGGATCTTGGCTGTAGTCCTTGCGCTCAACTTTAGTTACTCCATTGAGAACATTTGCGGCAAATGCAATGGAGCGCTCTAGGAAATCAGAAGGTTCATACACAGCATCGACAACACCAAGTTTGAAAGCATCTTTAGCTTTCATCATGGTGTTGTTATTAAGAGCATTTAACATGATTACCTGAACAGCACGCTCAGGGCCAATCAACTTAGGCAAAATAGTTGCACCGCCCCAACCAGGAACTAAGCCAAGGAATACTTCAGGCAATGCAGTAAATGCTGTGGAGGCAAGTGTGCGGTAGTGGCAGTGAAGTCCAACTTCAAGACCGCCACCCAGTGCCAAACCGTTGATGAATGCAAATGTTGGAATCTTTGATTCACCTAAGCGGCGAAAGACATCATGGCCCAATTTTCCGATACCCAGTGATTGCTCTCGGCTAGTAATAAATGAAAGAGCAGATAAATCAGCTCCTGCGGCAAAAATAAAAGGCTTACCAGTCAGTGCAATTGCAACTGGATTTAGCGCAGTAGCTGCCGTAATAGCTGCATCTAATGCAAGTAGAGACTGTGGGCCAAAAGTATTGGGGCGATTATGATCGAGTGAGTTATCTAAAGTGATCAGAGCTAAGACGCCTTTGGTGCCGAACGCGCTTAAATCAACCTGTCGCACCAGAGCTTGCGTGACAACCTCTTCAGGTGCACCTTCTGGAAGTTTGATATCTACGCTCATTTATTTCACCTGACCATTAAAGTGTGGGTTTTCCCAAATAACAGAACCACCCATACCAAGACCGATACACATAGTTGTTAAGCCATAGCGCACCTCTGGATGGGCTTCAAAAGATCTAGCTAAATTGAGCATCAGGCGAACACCAGATGATGCAAGTGGGTGTCCAACGGCAATTGCTCCGCCAAATGGATTAACGCGGGCGTCATCATCGGCAATTCCAAAGTGCTCAAGAAAAGCTAAAACCTGCACGGCAAAGGCTTCATTGATTTCAAAGAGTCCAATATCTTCAATACTCAATCCAGCTTGTGCAAGTGCTTTAATCGTTGAAGGAACTGGTCCGAATCCCATTACTTCAGGTTCCACTCCAGCAAATGCGTATGTAACCAATCTCGCCTTAATGCTTAGACCTAACTCTTTTGCTTTGTCTTCACTAGCAAGAAGCGCCGCAGTTGCTCCATCATTTAATCCAGAGGAGTTACCGGCAGTGACTCGACCTGCTGGACGAAAGGGAGTCTTTAAACCTGCTAGACCTTCCATTGTTGTTGTTGGACGAGGTGCTTCATCAACTGTTGCAATTGTCCAACCCAACTCTGCGCTACGTGCAGCCATTGGAATGAGATCTCGTTGAATCAACCCAGCTTCATATGCCTTTGTTGTCTTGAGTTGTGAGTTAAGTGCATATCTATCTGCACGTTCTTTCGTAATTGTTGGGAAGCGATCATGGAGTCTTTCAGCTGTTGAACCCATTGCAAGTGCATCTTGCTCAACAATCTTTTCAGCCAAGTAACGAGGATTAGGATCCATGAGTTCACCCATTGGGTGATTTCCCATATGTTCCACGCCCCCGGCAATAGCAATATCATTTGAGCCAAAGGCAATTGCGCCTGCAATTGTTGTTACTGCAGTTAATGCACCTGCACACCAACGATCAATTGAATAGCCAGGGACAGTATTTGGTAATCCAGCTAGGAGAGTGGCACTGCGGCCGATGTTCATTCCCTGATCACCTGTTTGTGTTGCAGCAGCAATGGCAACATCATCAATTGCGCTATGGGCAACATTTGGATTTCTATCTAAAAGTCCGCGAATTGCGCGCACCATCAAATCATCGGCACGTGTACCTGCATACATCCCCCCTGCTTTTCCAAAAGGGGTACGAACGGCATCGACTAAGACAACTGAGCGAGACATAGTGATCCTTTACTAGGGGTGGATATAGCGGTTATGTTACCCGCCAGTAAGGATTTGTGACAGCGCTTAGGCTGGAGTTAGCGCACGCGTGCGAGGCTTTGAGAGATAGGCCCCAAGGACAGTGGTGAGATAGATCGTCCAGATGCCTAGTTGTAGCCATGAGGTTGTGTTATCAAAGCCCACAAGGCCACCCAGTGTTGCGCCAAGCAATGAGTCCTTAGGAATCAGGCTTGAAACATCCCAGGCATATGACTCTCCACCAGGAAGCCAGCCGAGCTCTTGGAACTCATGCACTCCATATGAGAGAACTCCTGCTGCAACGACAACGAGAGCAACTCCGGTGTAGCGGAAGAATTTGCTCAAGTCGAGTTTGATTGCAGATTTGAAAATCAAATATCCAAGAGAGATTGCAACTGTAAAACCGAGAATCAATCCCAGTGCAGCACTACGAGTGTCTGCAATAGTTTTAAAGTTTGTGTAAACAAATAAAGCAGTTTCTAAACCTTCTCGAATAACAGCGAAAAACGCTGCCCCAGCAAGGGCTAGAGGCCCTGTGCGCAAAGCTAAATCAACTTTGCCATGTAGATCTGCCTTTAGAGTGCGAGCAGTGCGCTTCATCCAAAAAACCATCCATGTAACAAGTGCTACAGCTAGGAATGATGTTGTTCCTACAAAAAGCTTTTCAGCGCGCTCGGTTAACTCCTCAGAAGTTTTAGAAAGAATTAATCCAAGGCCAATACTTCCAACAATGGCTGCAACTACTCCGCTCCATAGTGGGGCTAATAAATGTCTGCGGTCGGTTTTTAGAATATAGGCGACCAAAATGCCAATAATCAGGGCAGCTTCAAGGCCTTCGCGAAGGGCGATGATAAATGTGCTCAACATGGGAGAAAATCTAGAGGGTGGGGGGTATTTACGCAACTCTTATGTTGCGTAATTCAGGCTTCCTCTGGTGTGGTTTCTGGCACAGGTTCAGGCGTGGGAAGCGCCTCTTTCTCCAGCAAGGAGGCCGTAATCGCCTCTGAAACCAGATCCGCTTGCCATTTTCTGGCACCGAGTGAGAGCAAATGCTCCCTGACAATCTCTGGAGAGGATTGCGATGTTGATGGTGTTGGCGGAGCCCAACAAATGCGGCGAACCAGCTCTGGAGTGATCAGGTTTTCTACCGGGATGTTGTTCTCTTGAGCAATGATTTCTATGCGAGCTCGAGCATGAGAAAGCGGTGCGTATTTTTCCGGGAACTTATCTCTCCACAGTTTAATTGGCGGCAAAGTATCTGCATTAGTGCGAAGTGCTGGCCAGTCTTTTTCTTCAAGAGCAACTGCGCGTGCCACGGCATCTAGCCACGCCTTGAGATTCTCTAGCCAACGTGCCCGAAGTCCAAGAGGGCGTAGAACTTTCTCAAACTCTTTTTTAGTTGTAACTGGATTGAGTGCTATTTCAACTATTGCTGAATCATTGAGTAGTTTTCCGCCCGCAATGTCTAGTGACTTTGCAATCTCATCTCGCGTAATCCAGAGTTCACGAATAATTGCTAATTGATCTTTTCGCTTAATCTTGTGCATTCCAGAGGTTCTACGCCATGGGTCCACGCGAGGAGGTGCAGGAGGGGCTAAAAGTATTGAAGCAAACTCTTCTTTGGCCCAGGAGTCTTTTTTAGCATCAACTAACAGCGCTTCAACTTTGTCGCGCAGCTCTACAAGTAGTTCAACATCTAATGCTGCATATGTCAGCCAGTCTTGAGGCAGTGGACGCACAGACCAGTCTGCAGCACTGTGTTCTTTTGCAAGAGAAACACCCATCAAAGATTCCAGAAGTGGGCCAAGACCAACACGGGGTAGGCCTGCAATTCGCCCCCCTAATTCAGTATCAAATAAGCGCTTTGGGTTGATTCCTAATTCTCGAAGACAGGGCAGATCTTGTGTACTGGCATGGAGAATTACCTCATCTGTATTGAGAAGATCATTGAGCTCAAGCATCAGTGAGTGACCTGGACCAAAGGGGATTGGGTCAATCAGATGTAATCCACCATTGGTGCGCTTAATTTGAATGAGATATGCACGTGCGCTGTAGCGAAAACCTGATGCACGCTCTGCATCAACGGCAAATGGACCGCTTCCCTTTGACAGTTGTTCTAATGCAGATTTAAGAGATGTCTCATTATCAATAACAGCAGGAGTACCACCGGCGGGAGTGAGCAGTGGTGTTGCAGTTACCTCTTCAGACATCAGCGGGCTTAACGACGTCTGGCAGATGAAATAGTTGAAACGCCATCAGGAATTGGTTCGAGTCCTGCGACATCAGTAATCAAGCGACACCATCCAGCGATGTGTTTGATGATTTCAATGGGATCTGTAATTGCAGGTGTCCAAGAAGCACGAATCTCAATTTCTGATTCATCATTTCGTGGGGATAGTTTTCCGAAAGAGGCACTTGATACACGAGTGACAGTTCCACTTGGTGCAGCTAGTGCGCACTCTTCACTTTCTAGCGCTTCAAGAAACCAACTCCAGCCGACCTCTGGCAGAAGTGGATCCTGTTGCATCACTGGATCAACATCTGCACGGACGAAAGTTACGCAGCGAAATTCACCTTCCCAGGTGTCTTGTCCGCCAGGTTCGTGTAATAAGACAAAGCGACCTGAAGCTATTTCATCTTCGTCATCGCCTAGTAAGCCATTACTGACATCGGCTGAGAATGCGAAAGAGTACGTAGCTAGTTTTTGTGGGGCTGGAACCTCTTCTAAAACGATTTCAGCACGCGGTGTAAAGGTACGTAAGGAGTTGACTAAATCTTCAAATCCTCTGGCATCCACTGCTTAAGAATAAACAGTAAGGAGTCCTTTTCATGGGAGGCAGGGCGGTATCCTTGTGCATATGGCCTCACTACTTGCAATTCTTTCAAGCATCTTGTGGGGAACTTCAGATTTTGAAGGTGGTCGTTTAAGTAAAAAGCATGCACCTTTGGCAGTACTCGGATTCACGCAAGTTCTTGGTTTAGTTTTTGGCATAGTTTTAATGCTTGCCTCTGGTGCTTGGAGTGCACAGGCACTTGGATCTGGCGGATATTTAGTCCCTGGAATTATTGCTGGGTTATTTGGTTACTTTGGATTGTTTTGTCTTTATGCAGGTTTATCAACGGGCCGCATGGGTGTTGTTTCTCCAATTAGTTCTATGGGAGCAATTGTCCCTTTAACGTATGCATTGATTAACGGTGACAGACTTTCAACAATTACTTCAATCGGCGTAGTACTTGCTTTGGTGGGAGTTTTTTGTGCCAGTGGTCCAGAGCTCTCCCAAGGTCTTCCTCTAAAGCCTTTGCTTCTAGCGATAGGTGCAGCACTTGGATTTGGCACAGCACTAACCTCAATGTCGATTGGTTCGCAGTCAAGTGCACTCATGACAATGGTCTCCATGCGTGGGGCAACTTTCTTTGTAACCATCTCCATAGCACTCAAGTTCCGCACGATGGGTGGGTTTACTAAAAAGGAATACCCATCACTTATTTTCATCGGTGTCGCAGATTTCTTAGCCAACGTGTTGCTGGGCGTTGCATGCACTAAGGGCTTGGTTTCAATTGCGATGGTTCTGGGCTCACTCTTTCCAATAGCAACTGCGCTTCTCGCATTTAAGTTCTTGCGCGAGCGTTTACAGAGGGTTCAATACATCGGAATTGCCTTAGCTGTTGCAGGCGTGGCGCTTATTTCAGCTTTCTAGTTACGGGCAACGTAGAAATCAGTTCCATCAACATGAGTGTGAGTATGGTTTTCAAATCTATTGAGGAGAGCTTGCCAATCAATAGGATCATCACCACCGGTTACTGGTGTAACACTGAGCTCTAGTTGATCAATTAAACCTTGATCAATAAGTTCAAAAATAATTGATGTTCCCGCTTCTACTAAAATTCTTTCACCAAACTGTGATTTAGCTTTTGCTAGGGCATCTGCAGGAGACATGTTCCATAAATGTGATAAATCATTGCCAACAACTGGATTAATCGTTGATCGCGAAACAATTACTAAAGGTACTGGGCTCTGCTTGTAAGGCTCATGGCGAGCAGTATTTCCACCAATTAATATGCAATCGACTTTGCGTCGCCTAGTTAGAAAAGCTTTTCGATCGGCATCGGATGAAACTCCGTTAGAACTCTTATCTTTTGATGTGGACCCATCTCGCCCGACCACTAGCGATGCAACTGTGCTCATTTGTCCTACTATTGCAGATTCTGTGAGAATTCTCAGGCGTAAATCACGCTCATAAGTTGAGATGTCGCAATAAACCTCGTTAGCCTTAAACCATGTATCGCCGCATTCTTCCTTGCGCACTCGTGGCTTTGGCCATGGCAGTTGGCTTAATGGCCCCTGCCAACGCGGCTCCATCACTTGCCGAGATTCAGGCAAAGGTGCGATATCTAGAAGAAGAAGCAACCACGGCAGCTGAAGGTGCTCAGGAAGCGAAAGTGAAGTTAATTGCCCTGACTCGCACACTCAACGGCATCAAAGCTAAAGCTGCCGTCCAGGGAGAAACTCTTTCAGCACTCCAAAAATCTTTAGGAACTATTGCAATCGAGCAATACAAGGCCGGGGGACTCGGTCAATCACTTGAACTTCTCTTTTCTTCAGATCCCACTCTGTATTTGTCCTCAGCCGGTGCACTCGATGCAATCAGTCGACGTAAATCTGCCCAACTTCGAAAGTATGAAGCGGCTCAGCAACGCTTAAGTGCAACTACTCTGACCGTTAACGACAAGTTGGCGCTAGTAGTTGCAGCTGAAAAGAAATTTAAAGCCCAATCAGCAAAAGCCCAAGAGAAACTGGCAGAGGCTGAGGCTCTACTTTCAAAGTTAACTAAAGCCGAGCGAGAGCGATTGGCAAAGTTGGCTGCACAAGAAGAAGATGCTGACCAGGCAAATTCTCAGGCAGCAGCACGTGCCTTGTCTGGGATTTCAGGTCGCGCAGGAATTGCAATCAAGTATGCACTTAAGCAAATTGGTGATCGCTATGTGTTTGGATCGGCTGGTTTAGTCACCTGGGACTGTTCTGGTCTAACAATGCGTGCATACCAAGCCGCAGGAGTTTCACTTCCACATTCATCTGCTGCCCAATCGCGCCTGGGTAAGCAAGTCTCAACTAAGTCTCTAAAGCCAGGTGATCTTCTGTTTTATGGTCGTCCAGTTTCACACGTTGGAATGTATATCGGTGGTGGAAAGATGGTTCATGCACCACGTTCAGGATCACGTGTGAAAATCACAACGAGTGGTTCTCTTGGAAGAAAGCCTTTAGTTGGAGCACGCCGTTTCTAACAAAACTCTATTTGTAACTAATGATTTTGGCCCACGGGCTGGAGGCATAGAAACCTTCATCATTGGTTTGATTGAACGATTACCAAAGTCCAGCATTATTGTTTACACCTCGGCACAAGAAGAAACTGCGCACTATGACGCTCAATGGCTGAGCGATTTTGGTGTTGAAGTCATAAGAGATAAAGCAAAAATACTATTGCCGACTCCACGAGTAAATCGCGCAGTTGCCAGAATTGTTAGCCAGCGAGGAATCAAAACCGTAGCATTTGGCGCAGCAGCACCTTTAGGTTGGATGTCTTCAACATTGCGCAAAGCGGGAGCACTGCGCATCGTTGCACTTACTCATGGACATGAAGTCTGGTGGGCCAAGGTTTTTCCATTCAACTTGATTTTGCGGCGCATCGGATCTACTACTGATTCACTCACGTATCTTGGTGATTTCACTCGAACAGCAATTTCAAAAGCTCTCACAGCTAAGAGTGCATCAGCTATGCAGAAAATTGCTCCTGGCATTGATGTTGAGCATTTCACGGCAGTAGATGCAACTTCCCTACGTCAATCTCTGGGACTGCGTGAGAAGAAAGTCATTGTTAGCGTGGGCCGCCTTGTGCATCGCAAAGGTCAGGATTTTCTCATCGAATCTATGCCACAAATTCTTACTCAAGTTCCAGATGCCCATCTTTTGCTTGTCGGTCAAGGTCCGTATCGCGCTCACTTAGAAAAGCTAGTCACTAAACATTTGCTACAAGAAAATGTCAGCTTCATTGGACGAATCCAATACAAGGATTTACCGGGCTATATCTGCGTGGGCGATATCTTTGCGATGCCATCGAGATCGCGTTTTGGTGGCCTAGAGGTCGAAGGTTTAGGAATTGTTTACCTTGAAGCAAGTGCATGTGGTTTACCAGTTATTGCAGGTGAATCTGGGGGAGCACCTGATGCGGTTATAGAAGGTGTAACAGGATTTGTCATTGATGGAACTAACACAGAACAGATTGCACAAAGAGCGATTCAACTTTTGCGTAATGAAAAACTGCGCCGGGATATGGGTAGCGCAGGCCGAGCATGGATTGAAAAAGAATGGCGCTGGCAGATCTGGGCCAGCAAGTTTTCTGAACTACTTGCCAGATAATCCCTGCTCATGCATGGCATGAATTGCCGCAGTTCTGTTAGTCACTTCCAGCTTTCTATAGATTGAAGCCAAATGAGTTTTAACAGTGGCAGGACTAATAAATAGACTCTTAGAAATTTGCGCAGTTGTTTGACCGCGCTCTAACTGAGCCAGAAGATCAAATTCACGGGCCGTAAGAACGTTGTGAGTGTTCTTAAATACTTTCTCTAATCCCTTGGCACTAAAGCTAAGTGGAGCGACAAGGCTATGTTTAATCGCGGCCACGAGAGAAGGAATGGGTTCAGATTTGCAGACGAAGGCGCTTGCACCAGCTTTCATGGCAGCACGAATGTAATTCTCATGATCATTGAGTGTTAAGACAACAACTCCCATCTCTTGGGAGATGCTTCTGATCCAGCTCACTAATTCAAAGCCGCTACCATCTGGAAGGTTTATATCGATAGTCACAACATCGGGTTGTAGGGCTGCGATAGAGGCACGGGCTTCAAGAACAGATGAGGCTTCTGTGATGTCACTAAAGCCTTCATGGGTAAGTGCGCGCTTTAATCCCTCACGCACTAGGGCATGATCATCAACGATCAATAACCTGCTCATGGAGTAAGTAAGTCCAATGAAATTGCAACGTTAGTGCCGGTGAAATCAGAGTGAATATCAACATGACCACCTAAAGCCATAATCCGCTCGGAGATCCCTGGTATTCCATAATGATTCTCGACCTGTGTAGCTCCACCAATTCCATTATCAATGAATGTCACATCTAGGCGAGTCGCATGCGAATGCTCAGTCACATTGTTGATGATTTCGCTAAAAACCTTATTGAGCTCATAGGTTAATTCTGGTTGAGAACCAAGAAGCTCTTGCTCGTTGCGTTCTGTGCGAAGTTCTAGAATCTCACTACGTACTTTTTCTATCAATGTGTTGATATCAAAGCGCACAGAGCGCAAAGCGGCGCGCTTAGTCTCATCATCTTCTTGAAACAACAAAGAATCCAACCCATAGCCCAACCCCACGAGATCTTGGGCTATGCCATCGTGGAGCTCTTGTGCGAGTTTTACCCGCTGTGTAAGGCTCACATAATTACTTTGTGAAGAGCTGGTCAATCTCCTTTGCGAATTCCTTCGCAACGACGTGTCGCTTGATTGAGAGTTTCTGAGTTAAGTGCCCACCAGCGATTGTGAAATCTGTTGTAAGAATTGTGAACTTACGGATTGATTCCGCCTTGCTCACTGCCTTATTTGCATCATCAACTGCAGTTTGGATAACAGCAATCAAATCAGGGTCATTAGCAAGGTCGGCCATTGAAGCACCTTCCTTCTTGTGATTTGTTACCCAACCCTTAAGTGAATCCTGGTCAATAGTTACAAGTGCGGCAATGAATGGTTGATTATCGCCAACTACCAAGCACTGGCTCACTAGTGGATGTGCACGCAGGCGATCTTCTAGAACAGCAGGGGCAACGTTTTTTCCACCTGCAGTAACAATAAGTTCCTTTTTGCGGCCGACAATGTACAGGAAGCCTTCATCATCGAGCTTTCCTAAGTCACCTGACTTAAACCAACCTTCAGAGTCAAATACTTCAGCGTTTGCAGCATCGTTTTGCCAGTATCCGCGCATAACAATTGCGCCACGGATAAGAACTTCGCCATCTTCAGCAATCTTGATTGAAGTGCCTGGGATTGGACGTCCAACAGAACCAACGCGGTGTGCACCAGTTAAGTTCAAAGTCGCACCAGCAGTTGTTTCAGTTAAACCGTAGCCTTCTAAAATTGTTACGCCAGCACCACGATAGAAGTGGCCTAAACGCACACCTAGCGGTGCACCACCGGAGATTGCAGCTTCAACGCGTCCACCCATACCCGCGCGAATCTTTGAGTAGACCAACTTGTCAAAGAGTCCATGCTTGAGTTTAAGGACAGGAGAGATTCTCTTTTTATCCAATGCCTCTGAATAAGCGATTGCTACATCTGCTGCTTTTCTAAAAATCTTTCCCTTACCAGCAGCTTCAGCGCGAGCTTCAGCTCCGTTATAAATCTTTTCGAAAATACGTGGAACTGCCAAAACAAATGTTGGCTTAAAGGAAGCTAGATCAATTGGGAGACGTCCAAGTGGGTCACTGCAGTGCGCAAGGTGTAGACCTGAATTAATTGCACCAATTTGAACCATGCGACCAAAGACGTGAGCAACAGGTAGGAAAAGCAAAGTTGATCCGCCTGGTTTTAGGAATAGATCACTTGCACCCTGCACAACATTTCCGCATTCAGCTAAGAAGTTGCCATGTGTGAGTGAAACACCCTTTGGTTTTCCAGTTGTACCTGATGTGTAGATAAGTGTTGCCAAAGTATCTGGGCCAAGTGCTGTACGACGACGTTCAATTTCATCATCTGATACTTGAGCACCTGCATTGCGAAGCACTGTAAGAACATCCTCAGTCATCACCCAGACATGCTTAGTGTGTGCAGGTTGAACTGTTTGGACTAATTCACGCAGTGCTGGAGTTTCAACAATGATGCCAACAGTTGAAGAGTCGTTGAGAATCCAATCAATTTGCTCTGCAGATGATGTGTCATAAATTGGAACTACGACAGCTCCTGCATACCAAATCGCAAAATCAAGAATGGTCCACTCATAACGAGTACGGGCCATGATTGCCACACGATCACCGATTTGAATACCTGCAGCGATTAAGCCTTTGGCAGTTGCTCGCACCTCCTCGTCAACTTCACGGGCAGTGACACTTTGCCATCCATCGCCGAGTGGGCGAGACATGGTGATGCGCTCTGGCTCAAACCAGGCGCGTTCAGCAATCAGATTTGTCAGATTGCCAGCAGTAGCTGAAGGGACGAGGGCGGGTGTTGTGACTTCATTCATGGGGCTAACGCTAGCGTGAGAAATATGAAATACGGAAGAGGGTAACCTTGTCCCATGAGCGATTTGAGCAGTTCAACAATCACGATCGATGCCCCATTAGCCGATGTTCAAGGAGCCCTTTTTGCCCTTGGCCAATATCCAACCTGGTCGAGTGCGATTAAGTCCAGCGAGGTCGTTGAAAGTGATGACCAGGGCCGGGCCACCAAGGTGAAAATGACTATTGATGCAGGAATGATGAAAGACCGTGTGATTTTAGATTACGACTGGAGCAAAGCACCTGGTCAACTTACTTTCTCACTCGATGATGCAGATTTACTCACTGGAATGGATGGTTCTTATTCCATTAAGGCAATCGATGAAGATACGACCCAAGTTACCTATGAGTTGGGTGTTTCACTCTCAATGCCAATCCCAGCGATGATGCGTCAAAAGGCTGAGAAGGCGACAATTGATCAAGCACTTGCACAACTTAAAGCTGCGCTAGAAGCTTAATCAAACGTTAATGTCATTAACAATTGGTATCGATGTTGGTGGAACTAAGGTTCTGGGCGGCGTTGTTGATGAAGCTGGAAAAGTTCTCACTACTGCAAGAAAAGACACGCCTCGTCAAGGTGGAAGTGCGCTAACACAAACGATTGCCGATGTAGCAAAAGAATTACTCGCACAACATTCAGTCGCATCTGTTGGAGTTTCTGCTGCAGGTTTTGTTTCCTCTGATCGAAAAACCATGCTGGCAACCCCCAATATTGCTGATTGGAATGGTGTTGATTTAGATAATCAACTTACTAAACTCATCGGTCTTCCTGTTGTCATTGAAAATGATGCAAATGCAGCAGCGTGGGGTGAAGCAAAGTTTGGTGCAGGCAAGAATCAAGATCACATGATGATGCTTACAGTTGGAACTGGAATTGGTGGAGGCATTGTTGTCAATGGTGCGCTCTACCGAGGCGCATTTGGAATTGCAGCAGAGTTTGGACACATGCGCGTAGTTCCAGAAGGACATATCTGTGGCTGTGGTGCTCGTGGTTGTTTTGAGCAATATGCCTCAGGAAATGCATTACTTCGCCATGCACGAGAAGCTATTAACGCCAGTCCTGAAATTGCACGAAACTTGCTCTCTCGCGGAGATGGCACTGTTGCAGGCTTAACCGGCCAAGCTATTACTGATGCTGCGCGCGATGGTGATCCTGTGGCGTTGGCTGCTTTTAATACAACTGGGCAGTGGTTAGGCGCCGGTATTGCATCACTTGCAGTTCTTCTAGACCCTGCATGCGTTGTTATTGGTGGGGGAGTAATTGATGCAGGTGAGATTCTTCTAAAGCCAACACGTGAATCACTAGAGCGCAATATGCCATTTGCTGGCAAACATCCTTATCCGCAGATAATTGCTGCGCAGTTAGGCAATGAAGCTGGACTTGTTGGAGTTGCTGACTTAGCTAGAAGTTAATTCTCAAATGGGTATTTCAACCCGATTTGAGAGCGCACGGTATCCATAATCTCCATAATTGCGATGGTGTCTGCCCATGTGAGAATCGGGGATTCTTTAGCTCCGCTTTTAACTACACGGGCAAATTCAACCGCTTGTTCGCGCAATCCATGGCCTTTGTAATCAGATGGATAGTCGGTAATGGTTCCATCAAAGAGTGTGAGGCGCATAGATGTTGGGTTATAGAAGGTTCGGTTAACTTCTAAATATCCATTGAGCCCTGCAATAACTGCTGTGCAGGGTGTCTGCACAATCATTGTCGTATTGAGTACGGCTTGTGCTCCGTTGGAGTAATCAAAAATCATAGAGCTTTGCGCATCAACACCTTTGTCGGTGAAGACTGCAGTGGAGGTTATTGATTGTGGAACTCCTAAAATCATGTGGGCAAATGAAATTGGATAGATTCCAAGATCAAGTAATGCCCCTCCAGCAAGAGAGGGCTCAACAAGGCGCGCAATGTTTTGATCAGCTAAGCGCTGCCCGTGATCAGCATGAATAGTTGTGAGCTGTCCTAAAACTCCACTTGCAACAATTTCGCGAATCTTTGCATAGTGAGGTAAAAAGCGTGCCCACATCGCTTCCATCAATGCCACGTTATTTGCCTTAGCCGCTGCCACCATTTCTTTTGCCTCTGCAGCATTTACAGCAAATGGTTTCTCGCACAGAACCGGCTTACCTGCATTAAGAGTTGCAATCACATTTTCTTTATGGGAGGGGTGCGGGGTTGCAACATAAATGGCATCGATGTGTGAATCGTTTAATAGTGCGTCATAGCTTCCATAGGCCTTTGCACCCGGAACACTCTTAATAAAGCTTTCTGCTTTTTCTAAACTTCTAGATCCAACTGCAGCCACGACGTGATCACCAAGAAGTGCAATGTCAGTTGCAAAAGCACGAGCAATGCCGCCCGTACCAATGATTCCCCATTTAAATTGACTCACAACGTTGCTCCATCATCTTCGTGATATCCGCGATGAAACCAACGCTTCACTGCGCGCTTAACTGCCTGCCACATTGCACGTGGTGATTGTCGTGGGGGATTGGGTGGAATAAATCGATTTGAATCTTGTATCGCATCAAGATCATCTAAATATGTTGTGGGTGCTGATTCATCCAGGGACAGGCCAGAGACGATGGAATCAAATTCGCTACGAATAAGTTCCTCTTCATCGAACTCATCAGGGCCTGGACGGGGATTGTTCACCCTCAGATAGTGTCATATCTGGCAATAGCGACTAAATTAGACCCGTGCTCAACAACCTGCCGTATGGAACTTTGCGTGCGTTCCTGACGCCTTTCTTGATGGCAGGCTTTCGTCCCAAAGTTAAAGGGCTTCGAAATGTTCCGGCAAAAGGCCCAGTGATCATCGCGTCTAACCATCTATCTTTTAGCGATTCCATCTTTATGCCATTGGTAGTCCCACGAAAAGTTACCTTCTTAGCAAAGAGCGAATACTTCACCTCACCTGGACCTAAGGGATTGCTCAAGAAGTTAACTTTCATAGCCCTAGGCCAAGTCCCGGTTGATCGCTCAGGCGGGCGCCGAAGTGAAGCAGCCCTGATTACTGGATTAAAAGTTTTGGCAGAAGGTGATTGTCTAGGAATTTATCCAGAAGGAACACGCTCACCAGATGGGCGCCTTTATAAAGGTCGCACAGGAATTGCCCGTTTAGCAATTGAATCAGGGGCACCAGTTATACCTGTTGCAATGTCCAACACGGACAAGATTCAACCCACAGGAAAAGTGATCCCTAATCTTCATCGCGTAGGAATGCAATTTGGAAAGCCCATGTATTTTGATGGTGACTCCACAGATTTGCTCTATCTGCGCGATGTGACCGATCAAATCATGAATGTCATTCAAGCTATGTCAGGCCAAGAATATGTTGATACATATGCGCCTAAGAAATCAAAGCCAGATGATATTAATGTTGCTGGCGAGGAAGACTAGAGAAGATCTAAACCATTTCTTGTAGTTAAGAATTGGCATGTGGTGCAGGTTGGACCAGCTTCTGGTATTTCACCTTCTAGAACTTGAATGAAATCTCCAATCACTCTCATGAAGTTATCGTGATCACGTTCAACTGCCACATACTTTTGATAGACACCAAAGCCACTGTTATCTGGATTATCACCAACGGTGTGGGTTGGTTTCCACACAAGCAAGCCCATGGATGCAACTTCAACAGCCTTGCCAGCAGCTGGGTTTTCTAAGGCAAAGGCATATGCCTCTAACTGAGGTGAGTAGAAAGCCCCGCTATCTCGCTCTGAATCAGAGACTTTGCAATCGATTAATCCGACGGTGCCATCATCATTAGTTGATACAAGATCGTATTTTCCTAGTATGCGCCAGCGTGTGTCCTGGCCATTGATTTGAATGGGCTTGCTCTTAACGAATTCGCCCCATTTTGTAACAGTTCCAGGGCGAAGTGATGGATCGATAGTTGGCATATCTGCGCGCTGAAAGTACTCCTCTTGCAGTGAAGATAATGTGCCAACAAGTGGCATGGTCATAGGAGCGGTGACTTTGTACCAGTACTTAACCCATAAGCAACGTTTGCATGTTGATAGTCCAAAAGTTAAATCCGAAGGGGAGATGTTTTCGCGCGCTGGCTTTATAGGTTTTTTCATATGCCTATTGTGTCTCTAGCCACCGACAATTGCTAAGTACAAAACCGACAGACCTAGAAGGATCATGATGCTTCCCCCAGTTGCGCGTAGTTTTTCCAGGCGGCTGGAGTCTTTAGCTAGCCATGCACGGGCCGTGCCCGCTAATAATCCCCAGGTGCCATCAGAGAAGAAGGCAAGAATGGAAAAAATTGCGCCGAGCAAAATCAACTGTGAGGTGATCTGCCCTTTCTCACGATCGATGAACTGAGGAAGAACGGCTGCATAGAAAACTATCGCTTTGGGGTTCAGTGCTCCAACCCAAAACCCATCTCGCATGGAGCGAAGGGCAGTAGGAGAGACATCTCCCTGATTGGTCATATCCGATGCATGAGCTTTGCGTTGCCTGATTGCATCAATACCTAAATAGATTAAGTAAAGGCCGCCGCCCCATTGCACTGCGATGTATGCAAGATCTGATCTTTGCAAGATAGGGCCAAGACCAAGAGCCACAAATACTGATAAAACAAAAGAACCGGAGACATTGCCTGCAACGGTGAAAACTGCAACTTTGCGACCCCAGGCGATGGCCCGAGCGATTACGAATAAAACGCTCGGGCCAGGCGCCAAGATAATAATCATCGCGGCAACGATGTACTCAGCTAAGCGCGAAGGAATTACCACAGGTCAGATAGTAGTTAGAGTCGCTACTCAGCGGGCAGTGAGGGCTCAAGTGCCACGTCTGGATCGCTGGCGTGGCCTTTTCTACACCTTTGCCCTAGGGGAGATCTGAGCGTGAGCGTGTTGGAAGTTGCGCCTGCCTACCTATCCCAATAGATTACGGCTGTATATATCGAATGGATACATAGCCCGATAGGTAGAAAGGAGTAAGCGATGCGCTCACGCAGTGAATCACTTGAGTTCGCCCTCCTTGGTCTTTTATCCCAGACCCCGCTTCATGGCTATGAGCTTCGAAAGCGCATGGGCACAATCTTTGGACCCTTCCGCGCACTCTCCTTTTCAGTTCTCTACCCACAGCTGCGCAGAATGTTGGAAGCCGGCCTTATTGAAGAGAGCGTGGTGGATTCTCCATCTCGGCGCTCGCGAATCGTTTATGACATTACAGATAAAGGTCAGGCTCGCTTTGAGAACCTGACAGAGACCGTTAGCCCTGAAACATGGGAAGACGAAGGATTTGAAATCCGCTTTGCATTTTTCTCTCCAACATCTTCAAAGAACAGAGTAAGAATTCTTGAGGGACGCCATCGTCGCCTTAAGGAGAAAGCAGAGATTCTGCGCGGTGAACTCGAGAAGTCACCGATTGGAATCGATAAATATCTGGAGGAGTGGCGACGTCACTCACTGGACTCAGCTGACCGAGAGATTGCTTGGCTGGAAAAAATGATCAAAACCGAGAGGAAATAGAGTGAACATAACAACCGGTAAAGGCGACATCCGTGTTGCAATCGTTGGCGTAGGAAACTGTGCCAACTCTTTAGTTCAAGGCGTTACTTATTATAGGGATGCCGCCCTTGATCAAGAGATCCCAGGTCTTATGCATGCAACAGTTGGGGCGTATCACATTTCAAATGTGAAGTTCGTAGCAGCCTTTGACGTTGATGCAAAGAAGGTCGGTCTAGATCTAGCTGATGCCATTTGGGCCAGCGAGAACAACACCATCAAGTTCACTGACGTAGCAAAGACTGGTGTCCCAGTTCTACGAGGTGTAACAAATGATGGTCTTGGAAAGTACTACCGCGAGACAATCAAAGAATCCGATGCCCCTGCAGTGGACGTCGTTGCAACGTTGAAGGCAGAGCAAGTAGATGTTTTAATCTGCTACCTACCAGTGGGATCAGAAGTTGCCGCTAAGTACTATGCACAGTGCGCAATTGATGCAGGATGTGCCTTTGTTAACGCACTTCCAGTCTTTATCGCATCAGATCCAGTATGGGAAAAGAAGTTTGCTGATGCTGGTCTTCCAATCGTGGGAGATGACATCAAGAGCCAGGTGGGTGCAACAATTACTCACCGCATCATGGCTAAGTTGTTCCAAGATCGCGGTGTTCACCTCGATCGCACATACCAATTAAACGTTGGTGGAAATATGGACTTCAAGAACATGCTCGAGCGTGATCGCCTTGAATCCAAGAAGATTTCAAAGACTAACTCTGTAACATCACAGTTAGAGCATGACTTGGGTGAGAAGAATGTCCACATCGGACCTTCTGACTACATTCCATGGCTAGATGATCGCAAGTGGGCCTACGTTCGCCTCGAAGGCCGCGCTTTTGGCGATGTTCCTCTTAACTTGGAATACAAGTTAGAAGTATGGGATTCACCTAACTCTGCTGGTGTAATCATCGATGCACTACGTTGCGCCAAGATCGGCCTTGATCGCAAGATTGGTGGAGCTCTGCTCTCACCTTCTAGCTACTTCATGAAGACACCACCTGTTCAGTACACAGATGAGCAGGCACATGTTAAGACTGAAGATTTCATCAACGGAAAGATTGAGCGCTAAAGAAAAAAGAAGTAGAAATGAAAAGGCCCCCCGGTATTAACCAGGGGGCCTTTTCTAACCCCTCACGGAGAGTTGAGGGTTAAATCGTCGCATCCTCAGGAGTGCGACGAATGTGCATTAACCCGGCGATACCTAGCAAGAGGAATAGAACTCCGCCAACTAAAGATGCGATAGCTGCATATCCTGCAATGACACCCAGAGTTCCAAATGCATACGCCTCAAGGAGCATGCCACGAAGAGTGTTACCCATGAAAAGTGTTTGGCGAAGATCCCCATACTGCTTAATCTTTTCTACGTCAGTGCTTCCACCACGCACAAGGCCCATGTAAACACCTGAGACCTCAGAGTAAGTAGCTGGCTTACCCATTACTGCAATTGCAGAGCCTTTCATGTGCTCCCAGATGTATAGGTCTGAGTAATCTCTAGCCATTTCTCCTGTAACTACTTTCATGCCAGCCCACTTGGCTAGTTGATCCTTAGTTTCACTTGGCATTGCATCTTCAGCTGGGAAGGAAATGTTTTGATTTTCCAACTGGCTTGCAACAGAATCGTTAGCAAAGTTTGCTCCGAAGTTAAGTAAGCCTGCAAATATCAATAGAAGTGCTGCTAGGCCAAGACCTACGAAAGAAACCAGCTTGTCAAAAGTTCTACGTTTCATTTAATTACTCTCCTTTTAGGCATCATGTGTATTGATGCACTTCATAGTTAACTCTTCTAACTATGTGTGAGAGTTCGAAAGTGCGAGGGTCACCACTCGATGACTTGAAAAAATGAATCTGAGAGAGTTAGCCCTCAGAAACTGTGATTCAACAGACAGGAATTAATCAACGTGACGGTTGCACATAGCCTTGCCGTCTGGTCCAACTTCCAGATGCGCACAAGGCACATTTAATTCATCAAAAGCTTTATCTCCATAATGCGCTCTGAATGCAAGTGCAAGAAGAACTCTCAAATTAGTTTCGCTATCAGATTTAATTCCAAATACCTGGGCACTTCGGCTGACAGTATTTTCAATAACTTTTTCAGTATGCGCTGTTTCATTAGCGATAGCGGAGTTGGATTTACCCTCACATAAAAGATTGAGGACTAACTGTTCAAAAGGGGATAGTTCTCGTGATGCAATAGTTATGTCTCTTGCCATCGTAAATGACCACCTCTCCGCGGTGTTTCCATTGTCCTACTTTGTTCAAGGGAATATCACCCCTAAGATGGGCCAATGAGTGAAATCTTGACCACCCAGTCAGGCTCAATCCTGACTCTGTCCTTCAATAGGCCCGCAAAGATGAACGCTCTTACGCGGGCGATGTATGCCAGCTTAGCTAAAGGTCTCAATGATGCCGCTGGAGATTTTGGTATCCGTGCGGTCATTCTTACAAGTGAAGGTGATCATTTCACTGCAGGAAATGACATCGTCGATTTTATGGACAATCCACCCACAAGTGATTCATCAGAGGTTGCCCAATTCTTAGCAGCGTTACTTAACTTTCCTAAACCACTCATTGGTGCAGTTAAAGGTAATGCAGTTGGGGTTGGCACAACGATGCTTTTGCATTGCGATGTTGTCGTTGCCGCACCTTCTGCCAACTTCTCTATGCCTTTTGCATCTTTAGGTTTGGTGCCTGAAGCAGGTTCAAGTTTCCTCTTTCCTGCATTAGTGGGATATCAAAGAGCTGCCAAGATTTTCTTTACCGGTGAATCTTTTGGCGCAGATGCAGCACTTGAAATGGGCCTGATCGCCGAAATTGATTCAGATGCATTGGCCGGTGCAACAAAGATTGCCCAGCACATCGCCGAGCAACCACCTCAAGCAATTATTAACACCAAAGCACTGCTCAAGGCGCGCAACCACGAATCAGTGGCAGCAGTGATGAAGGCAGAGTTTGAAATCTTTGCCATGGCTTTGCAATCAGATGAAGCAATGGAAGCGTTTATGAAGTTTATGGCTAAGAAGGGGAAATCATGACACTTGCAGGAAAGCGCATATTCATCACAGGAGGATCTCGCGGTATTGGCTTAGCGATTGCATTGCGCGCCGCAGCCGATGGTGCATCCGTAGCAATTGCGGCAAAAACCTCAGACCCTAATCCAAAACTTCCAGGAACTATTCACACAGCAGCTGCAGAAATTGAAGCCGCAGGTGGAAAGGCCCTTGCAATTCAATGTGATCTTCGGGATGAACTCCAGATTGAGGCCGCAGTTAATCAAGCCGCAGAAGCCTTTGGTGGAATAGATATTCTGGTCAATAATGCCAGTGCCATTAATTTGACGCCTACAGATGCAACACCAGCTAAGCGCTTTGATCTCATGTTTGATGTGAACGTGCGCGGTACTTTTCTAACTTCTCAGGCTGCTTTGCCACATCTTCGCAAATCAGCTGCCGATGGTCGTAATCCTCATATTTTGAATCTGTCACCACCGCTATCGATGAAGCCAGTGTGGTTTAAAAACCATGTTGCTTACACAATGGCTAAATACGGCATGAGTATGTGCGTATTGGGAATGGCTGAAGAGTTCAAGCGTGATGGAATTGCTGTGAATGCGCTGTGGCCACGAACTGTTATCGATACTGCTGCTCTTCAAATGATTCCAGGCATTGATGCCCTAGCTGGTCGCACACCTGAAATCTTGGCAGATGCTGCATATGTCATCTTTAATCGCAAAGCAGCAGATTGCACTGGCAATTTCTTTGTAGATGATGAGTTATTGGCATCAGAAGGAATTACTGATCTAGAGAAGTATTCTGTTACTCCAGGGACAAAGGATTTCCTTCTCGACTTCTTTCTTGACTAAGATGGCTAAATGATCAAGAAAATTCTTGTACTTGCTATTGCCTCTCTGTTTGCCTTTCCTATTGCCGCTTTTGCCCACGGAGAAATGGTCCAAGCAACTCCGGCAGTAGATTCAAATGTGCTCACAGCACCCACAGAGGTTTCAATTGAATTTGATGGAAAGCTTCAAATCATTGGAAACACCAACGTAAATTCAATTGAAGTAACTGATAATCAAGGTCAAATAATTTCATCTCCAACTTCAGTAGTTGAAGGCAACAAGATTTCAACAAAATTGCAGTTAACCGATATTACTGGCCTGGTTTCAGTGCACTATCGAATAGTTTCTGAAGACGGACATCCTGTTGAAGGCGATTACAGCTTCACTGTTGGTGAAACGCCAGTGGCTATTAGTGCGCAAAGTGAAGAAAGCGCTGGAGAAGAAGTTGCAGAAAGTGGCAGTAATTTACTTGTGAACGGAATCGGAATTTTGACTCTAGTTAGCATTGCTTTCCTCGTTGTAAGGCGCATCAAGAAGTAGACTGCCCCAATGCCTATTTTTGAATTAGAACTCAATGGTCCCAACCTGATTCAAGAATCAGAACGACGGGGATCGGCGCGCTCATTGTTCTGGCCGTGGGCTGGAGCAAATGTCTCACTCCTAGCGCTGTCTTATGGTTCCTTCTTCTTAGGATTTGGCATCTCATTTAGGCAAGCCACATGGGCTGCAATCATCGGCACGATTTGTTCCTTTTTCTTAGTCGGTATTAGTTCTTTAGCTGGCAAGCGTTCAAATGCACCAACAATGGTGTTAGCTCGAGCTTCCTTTGGAGTTAAGGGCAGCATCGTTCCTGGATTCCTTTCATATTTTATCTTCGTCGGATGGGAAACAGTTTTAGTCTCTCTAGCAACTCTGGCAACAGGAACGGTTTTTTCTAGAATTGGCGGAGTAGACCAGAACCTTGCTTTGATTCTTGGATTTGTAATAGCGGTCTCACTCACCGTTTTTGGTGGAGTTCTGGGACTTGGCGTCATTATGAAGTTACAGAAAATATTGACGGTAATTACCGTTGTGATGACCGTTGTTTATATCGCACTAACAATCGACACCATTAATTGGAGTGCGGTAACTGCCATTAAGGATGGTTCAACTCAAGGTTTCATAGGTGCACTAATTTTCGGTGTGACTGGAATTGGACTTGGTTGGGTTAATTGCGCAGCAGATTATTCGCGTTATCTTCCTAGATCTGTTTCTAGCAAAGCAGTTGTGGGATGGACTGTCTTTGGGGCCTCGATTGTGCCCATCATTTTGGTTATCTATGGTGCAGCCCTGTCTGCTAGCAGCAAAGATCTCAGCCAAGCAATTGCTATGGATCCAATCGGTGCATTGACTTCGCTATTGCCAACATGGTTCTTAATTCCATTTGCTCTTGTTGCAATTTTAGGATTAGTTGGTGGAGCAATTCTTGACCTTTACTCTTCAGGGCTAGCCCTTGTCTCAATCGGCGTTCCAATCAAACGACATCAAGCGGCCATCATCGATGCATTTATCATGCTTGCTGGGTCTATCTATATCGTCTGGGTCGCCGATAATTTCTTCTATCCGTTCCAAGGATTTCTCATCACACTGGGTGTTCCTGTTGCAGTGTGGTCAGCAATCTTTGTTGCAGATGTAATTATGCGAAAGAAGGCATATAGCGAGAGGGACCTATACGACCCACAAGGGATGTATGGGTCAATCAACAAGGGATCCATCATTTTGATGATTATTGGAACAATTGTTGGTTGGGGATTAGTTACAAATACTTTTGCTTCATGGCTATCGTGGCAGGGTTATTTGCTATTTCTCATTGGTGGCAAAGAAGGTGCTTGGGCATATGCCAACGTGGGAGTTATTGCAGCGTTGGTAATCGGATTCACAGGACACATTCTCTTATCGAGAAAAGCTATAAGGGCGCAGGAGTCGGTCTAAGCCAGATGTATCCAGCTAGCCCGGAGATAATCGCTGAAACAAATAACCCTAAACGCACTTGATCTAACTCCACCTCAGAGCGTGCAGCGATATCTGCAATTACTAAAGCAACTGTTAACCCCATACCGGCCAAGGTTGCAATGCCAGTGATCTCCTTCATACCAATATTTGCATGACCGCCAATTCTTAAAGCTACCCAAGCAAAAAGGGTGATGCCGATGATTTTTCCAATTGACCTGGCGATGATGATGGCGATGGTTGTTTGTGAAGTGAAGGCGCTGATATTGATATCAAGGGGAATATTGACAATCACAATAACGGGCACGATGAAATAGGTTGACACTGGCGTTAAAACCTTGATTACTTTGTGGAGTGCATGAGTGCGTAGCGGCAGTAGGAATCCGATTGTGGCTGCAACTAAAGTAGTGAGGGCCTTTATCGGCTCTAAATCATCACCATAGAAGATTGCAAGAACAATGAGAGAAAATAAGTCATCAGCTATTGCAAGAGTTAATAGGAACAATCGGACGTGAGGGTTAACACGCTTACCAAGTAACGAGAGCACACCCAAAGCAAGGGCTATATCTGTTGGCATAGATGCGGCCCACACATGCGAGCCCGGGTTAAGAAGTAGATAGATGCTGGCCGGAACAATCATGCCGCCCAAAGCTGCAACAATTGGAACAACAGCGGTTTTTAAATCCTTGATGCCATTCTTAATTTCAAGGCCAACTAGAAAGAAGAAGATAGCGATTAAGGCATCTAGGTACATGGTCTAAATCTACTATGACAGCAAACAACAAAGCCCGTACCAATCGGCACGGGCTTTGTCTTAAAGCGGTTTTTAGATGTCGAAATACAGCTCAAACTCAGCTGGATGTGGACGCAAACGAACATAATCAACTTCTTGCTTGCGCTTGAATTCAATCCATGTCTCGATGAGATCCTTTGTAAATACTCCACCCTTGAGCAAGAACTCGTGATCGCGCTCTAGGTTGTTGAGTACTTCATCTAGTGATCCTGGAACTTGTGGAATAGCTGCCGCTTCATCGCCAGTTAATTCATACAAATCTTTATCTACTGGGGCAGGTGGTTCGATCTTATTGATGATTCCATCAAGACCGGCCATCAACATCGCAGCAAATGCTAGATATGGATTTGATGATGGATCTGGGCAACGGAACTCAATGCGCTTTGCCTTTGGATTGGATCCTGTAATTGGGATACGGATACAAGCTGAACGGTTACGCGCTGAGTAAACAAGGTTTACTGGTGCTTCATAACCTGGGACTAAGCGACGGTATGAGTTAACAGTTGGGTTAGTGAAGGCAAGCAATGACGGTGCGTGCTTTAGAAGGCCACCGACATAGTGGCGGGCCAGGTCTGAAAGATCACCGTATCCATCACCAAAGAACAATGGCTTGCCATCTTTCCAGAGTGATTGGTGAACGTGCATACCTGAACCGTTATCACCAAAGAGTGGCTTTGGCATAAATGTTGCAGTCTTGCCGCCCTGCCATGCAGTGTTGCGAATGACGTACTTAAACTTCATTACATCATCACCTGCAGTCAAAATATCTGTGAAGCGGTAGTTAATTTCCATTTGACCTGCTGTACCAACTTCGTGGTGTGAGCGCTCAACTAGAAGGCCAACTTTTCCAAGTTGCATAACCATCTCATCGCGAAGATCAGCAAATTGATCTGTTGGTGATACTGGGAAATATCCACCCTTGACGCGTGTGCGGTATCCACGGTTAGGAGTTCCATCAGCATCTTCCTTAATTCCTGTGTTCCAAGCACCTTCATAAGAATCAATCTCATGATAAGCAGTGTTGATATCAGTCTTAAAGCGAACGCGATCGAAAACATAGAATTCTGCTTCTGGTGCAAAGAACGCTGTGTCAGCAATTCCTTGTGCACGCATGAAGTCAACTGCCTTTGCAACAACACCACGCGGGTCGCGACTATAAGCAGAGTTATCAACTGGATTGTGAACAGAAAAGATAATGATCAGAGTCTTCTCTTTGCGGTATGGGTCAAGGTATGCAGATTCTGGAACTGGTAACAGCTTCATATCTGATTCATGGATTGACTGGAAACCGCGAATTGATGAACCATCAAACATCAGACCATCTGTAAAGACGGCCTCATCAAATGATTCAACAGGAACGTTGAAGTGGTGCTGGATACCTGGAAGATCTGTAAAGCGCACGTCAACGAGCTTTATGTCTTCCTTCTTGATATATGCAAAAATTTCTGCAGAGTTCTTAAACATGCTTCTCCCAATTCACATGGATACATAGATGGTGTATCAGTGCAGATTTTCTCGACTTTGAGCTCTCTGCTTCGTGGCCCAAGAATAAGTCGCAAAAGGCAAAATGGCCTAACCGCCCTGTTACATCCATGTTAAGAATTTTCGGGGCGATAGGCTTAGCCCATGAGCTACCCATTCATCCGAACCACCTATGGACGCCGCATGGGCGCCCTGGCCCTTGATTGGTTGGCGTGCATGTCAATTGTTGGGGCCTTTTCTGGAGGTTTGTTTGCGGTGGACCCGCTTAGACCCCTCTGGATCTTCCTATTGTTTTTTGCGCAGATGTGGATTTTCACCGCTTTGAAAGGTGGAACTCTCGGTCATCACCTCTTTGGAATGAAGGTTGTTCGATTTGAGGATGGTGGGCCACTCTCTATTCGACAGGCTCTGATTAGAACAATTCTGGTGATGCTTGTTGTCACTGCAGTTACTTTTGATGAGAACGGCCGTGGAATCCATGAGCGCTTGAGTGGATCGGTGCTTACAAGAAGCTAGATCAATTTTGAATCAATCAAGTTAACTCCGCTTACACTTACCGAATGAACGGCTCACTGGCACTTGTTGGTTCAGGTGAATATCTACCTGCCATGGCAGAGTTTGAAAAATCACTTGTTCACGACGGTGTTAAGAACGGCAAAGAAGCCAGATATGTTCAAATCCCAACGGCTGCTGGGCGAGAAAGTACTGATCGTTTGGAATACTGGAAACAACTGGGCCTGACACAAGCAAAAGCGATTGGTGTTGAGGCAACTTATCTTCCCATCTACACACGTGAAGATGCCTTCAATCAGAAATATGTTGATGCAGTAGCAAATAGCGCCCTGATGTATATGTCTGGGGGAGACCCGCATCATTTAGCTGAAGTTTTGAGTGACACTCCCTTGTGGTCGGCAATTGTTGAGAATTGGAAAACGGGAGCATCACTTGCAGGATGTAGCGCTGGTGCCATGGTCCTGAGCGCGCATATCCCTAACTTTCGATTGCTCAAGAAAACGGCAACGCAAGGTCTTAATCTGCTGCCAGAGATTCGTGTGATTCCACACTTTAATAAGTTCTTTAAGTGGATCCCAGAGAGTGCGGCAAAGGTATTGCTGCATGTGCCAGATAACTCTATTTTGATAGGCGTTGATGAACTGACAGCTATTGTGAAGCGATCAGGGGATACGGAATGGGTTGTAGTGGGTGAGGCAAAAGTGCACGTATTAAAAGGCCTGCCTGATCAACAACTTCACGACGGGGAGAGAATTAAACTTCCTACCCCTTAATTGATAAGTGTTAGCGAACCTTTGGTGCGCGAGTTGGCATCGGACCCTTAGGAATTGGCATAGATAAACCACCAACTGCCTTAAGGCGAGCACGAACTTCGCGCATTTGATGGGCAGTTAATTTCTTAGGTTGTTTTTGTAAATGCTTTTGTAGTTTACGAAGAGAAACTTGGCCTTCTCCATCACCAACAATTACTTCAATGACTGGAACTCCTGGAGCAAAGCGTTCGGTCTTCTTGTGCTCATCTTGGAGCAGTTGGCGAAGAGTGCTGGGTGAACCTTCACCGGTGAGAACAATTCCCGCACGTCCAACACTTCGGTGGACCATGTCTTGGTTGCGTGAGACTGCAACGGCTGGGGTTGTCGTCCATCCTTTGCGGATTGCCATCAAAACGCTTGCGCCCGCGCCCATCTGACCTTCAATGGATGAATATGCCGCACGACCTGCAACTCGAGTGAAGAAAAGAAGAGTGGCAAGAAAAGAAAGTGGAGTAAAGATAAAGCCAACATAGAAAGGATGATCAACTGCAATTCCAATGCCAATTCCTATTGAGAGTGTTACTAGGAAGATTGCAACAAGTGCAATGCCAATCCAAGGCTTGACTTGCTTGGTGACTGCGTAGGCATCACGGAAAGTTTGAAAGCGTGGAGTCTTGATCTTCTTTTCTTTAGCTTTTCTCTTGAACATGGCTTTAGTTTAGTGGGGCAGGGGCAGTTCCACCAAGGCGGGCTGGAGCCCAACGTTGGCCCACATGGCTATCAGGGTAGTTCTCTTGCACCTGATACAACATGGCCAGCAAAGTTTGCCGCAGATGTAACTCTGATTTCTCAACATCTGCACCGCGCTCATAGAAAATCGGCTCACCAAAAACAACAGTGACGGGGAAGTTATTGCGTTTGAGGTTTCGCTTAACCCCTTTAGTCCAAATCCTCTGACTTCCCCAAATGATTGTTGGGATAATTGGAACACCGGCACCCATCGCTAATCTGACAGCTCCGGATTTAAGTTCTTTGATCTCAAAAGAGGTGGAGGTCGTTCCCTCAGGGAAGATGCCGATAATCTCGCCAGATTTAAGAGCGCGCAAAGCTGCAACAAAAGATGCTGAGCCGTTGCTGCGATCCACATTGATGTGGTGCATACCGCGCATCAATGGCCCCGCAACTTTGTGATCGAAGATTTCTTTTTTAGCCATAAAGCGCACTAACCGCCCAGCTGGCAGGGCGGCAGTTCCAGTTATTGCAAAATCCAAATAGCTCACATGATTAATGGCAAGAATTGCGCCGTCTTTTCGTGGAATGTTTTCTTCTCCGCTGAAATCAAACTTGAGACCAAGATATTTCCATAGGGTCTTTATAACTACGATAACTGGGGGATAGACGAGATCAGCCACGAGCTGCCTTTGCATCGATTGCCTGCTTATAGAGGCGACCTGCGCGATAGCTAGAGCGGACGAGTGGACCACTCATTACGCCGAGGAATCCAATATCGGTAGCCTCTTTTGAAAGCTCAACAAACTCTTCGGGTTTAACCCAACGCTCAACTGGATGGTGGCGATTTGTTGGACGCAGGTACTGAGTAATGGTGATTAAGTCACAGCCTGCATCGTGTAAATCGACGAGTGCTTGAGTAACTTCTTCTCGAGTCTCGCCCAAACCAAGGATGAGATTTGACTTAGTAACTAAACCAAAATCGCGTGCCATGGATATAACAGTTAGGGACTTTTCATAAGTGAACGCTGGGCGAATTCGTTTGAAAATGCGGGGGACAGTTTCCAAGTTATGGGCAAAGACCTCTGGGCGAGTTTCAAAGATTTCATTGAGCAGGTGTACTTTTGCATGAAAATCAGGAGCTAGCATTTCAACGCCAGTACCTGGATTTAACTCGTGGACCTTTCGAATAGTTTCGGCATAGAGCCAAGCACCTTCATCAGGTAGATCATCGCGTGTAACACCAGTGATGGTCGCGTACTTAAGTCCCATTGCTTTAACAGATTCTGCAACCTTGCGTGGCTCTTCACGATCTAGAGCATCAGGTTTGCCGGTATCAATATTGCAAAAATCGCAACGACGGGTGCACTTATCGCCACCAATTAAAAATGTCGCTTCTTTATCTTCCCAGCACTCAAAGATATTTGGGCAAGCTGCTTCTTGGCAGACTGTGTGGAGACCTTCTGATTTAACAAGGCTTTGTAAACGTGTGTACTCAGGGCCCATGTGTGCCTTGGTCTTAATCCATTCAGGCTTTCGCTCAATAGGGACCTCGGCATTGCGTGCTTCAATGCGAATGAGTTTGCGACCTTCTGGGGCAAGTGTCATGCGCACACCTTCTTTAAGGATTCAAAAATATGTCTCTCAACCAATGGAGAAACCTCTTCGATGCTTATGTTACGGCCAAGCTCTCTAGAAATAGAAGTGACATCAGCATCTGAAATTCCGCAGGGAATGATCTGATTAAAGGCGCTTAAATCTGGGCATACGTTGAGTGCAAACCCATGCATTGTCACGCCCTTGCTCACGCGAATTCCAATGGCAGCTATTTTGCGATCGACCTTTTCATCTATTACCCAAACTCCTGAGCGACCAGAAACGCACGTTGCTTTAATCCCTAAATCTTCACAGACATTTATCAGCCCGCGTTCAATTTCGCGAACAAAGCCAACAAGTTCATGAGGTTGAGAAAGTTTTACGATTGGGTATCCAACAAGTTGTCCTGGCCCGTGCCAAGTAATTTTTCCGCCGCGATCAACTTCAATAACAGGGGTTCCATCCTGAGGTTTTTCTGAATCTAAAGTTCTGCGACCTGCGGTGTAAACAGATGGGTGCTCAAGTAATAACAAAGTGTTGGGACGTATTCCCTCAGAAACTTCTAAGTGAATTGTTCGCTGGACTTGCCAAGCCTTTTCATAATCAATCAGGCCATGGCGGGTGAGGGCAATCGCACTTTGGCTTGGAGTGGTTACGACGGGCACATCGCTAGCCTAAAGGTAGGCTTGCCTCCTTACCAATTGAAGCCAAATCAGACCCATAGGAAAGGCCTCCTTCATTATGTCCACGCAGTCAATTCAAAAAACCCGTAAACCCTTCGCCATCGCACTCTTGGTAGTAATTGTTTGGTTTGGCATAACAGGTGTCATGGGTCCTCTGTTTGGCAAGCTTTCTTCGGTTCAAGAGAACAACAACTCTTCTTTCTTGCCTAAGGGTGCTGAAGCAACGAAAGCTTCAGATGTAATTGCTACTTTCTCTGATGAGAAGACCTTCAATTTTCCTACGTTAATTTTATTTGAAGGCACATCAACACCAGAGACATTTGCTGCAATTAATGCCCACATCTCAAAAGTTGGTGCGCTAACACTGGATGGAACAAGCGCAAAGATCTCTGACTTCTTAGCTCCTGGTGCGCAGATAAGTGTCTTTCCATCCCAAGATGGAAAAGCGATTTTGGCAAACATTCCATTAGATGGAAATTCACTCACCAAAGTTCTGCCCAACGATAAGCCAGTCCTACCTGAACTCATCGCAGCGCTTCGCGCAGATATAGGACCAATTGCCAAAGCCAATGGTCTAGAACCTTATGTAACAGGTCCAGGTGGTTTGCTGGGCGATCTCTTTGGCGCTTTTGGAGATATTGATTCTAAATTGCTTTTGACCACTCTTGCAGTTGTTGCAATCATTTTGATTTTCGTTTATCGCTCTCCAGTTTTGTGGATAATTCCACTCTTGTCTTCACTGTTTGCATTATCTACAGCAGGTGGAATTGTTTATCTCTTAGCAAAAAATGACATCATCGATGTTGATGGACAATCCCAAGGTATTCTCTCGGTATTGGTTATCGGTGCTGCCACCGACTACGCACTTCTACTTATCGCTCGATATCGCGAAGAGCTACATCTTCATGAAAGCCGTTTCGATGCGATGAAGAGTGCTTACAAAGGCGTCTGGGAACCAATTCTTGCTTCAGGTTCAACAGTTTCCATCTCATTACTTGTTTTGCTTTTTAGTCAGTTAACAAACACCGCAGGACTTGGTCCAGTTGGAGCAATCGGAATTGTTTGCGCAATGCTCACAATTTTGACCTTACTACCAGCTCTTCTTCTGCTCTTTGGCCGCTGGATATTCTGGCCACGACGACCTCTCTTTGATGGCGATGATCATGTGATGACTGGTGGATGGTCAAAGCTTGCAAATGGAATTGGACGCAATCCTCGCAAGGCGTGGGTTGTTACAGGTTCAGTCCTACTGCTTTTTGCTTTCGCATCAACAACACTTAAAGCTGATGGAATCGGAACAGTCGACACATTCACTGGTAATCCTGAATCAGTTGTTGGACAAAAGCTTCTTGTTACCCACTTCCCAGGGGGAGAGGGTGATCCAACTCAGATTGTTGTGGCCGTCGATAAAATTGATGCGGTAACAGCAGCTGTTAAGAATGCACCTGGTGTAACAGGAATCGTTCCTTTTGTTGATCCAATGACTAAGGTAATGAAGGTTGTTAATAACAAAGCTATTTTAAATGTGACGCTGGATAAGGCTCCAGATAGCGTGGAAGCATCAAATGACATTCCTAAGATTCGCGAACTGGCCCAAGCTGCTGATGAGACCTCATTAGTTGGTGGCACAAGTGCGGTCTATTACGACGTTCGAAAAGCCAATGACAGAGATAACAAGACGATTATCCCAATCATCTTGCTCGTGATCACAATCATCCTTGGATTGCTGCTGCGCAGTATTTTGAGCGCAATAGTTCTTCTCGGAACTGTACTTCTTTCTTATTTTGCAACTCTGGGAGTATGTGCGCTGGTCTTTAATAATGTATTCGGCTTTGCCGGAGGTGATAATTCATTCCCACTCTTTGCCTTCATCTTCTTGGTGGCACTTGGAATTGATTACAACATCTTCCTTATGACTAGAGTGCGCGAAGAAAGTGCCAAGATTGGTACGCGTGCAGGAATCATTAAGGGCGTGACAGTAACTGGTTCAGTTATTACATCTGCCGGAGTGGTTCTAGCAGCAACCTTTGCTGTTCTCGGACTGTTGCCATTGGTGCCGCTAGCTCAGCTTGGCTTTGCAGTGGCCTTTGGAGTTCTCCTAGACACCATCATTGTTCGTTCAATCTTGGTACCAGCAATGGTTCATGAGATCGGTCCAAAGATCTGGTGGCCTTCAAAACTTCAGCATGAAGATATAAAGAGCTAATGCGCGTAGGCATTGCTGGATATGGATTAGCAGGCCGATATTTCCACGCACCTTTGCTTAAAGGGTGTGGGTATGAAGTTGTTGCGATTCAGACCAGTAATGCCGAACGAGCAGGACATGCCGTTGCAGACTTTCCAGATGTCAATGTTGTTGCAACTATTGAAGAGTTAGTTGCTCACAAACTTGATCTAGTCGTTGTTGCCTCTGCAAATCTTGTCCACGCCGAGCATGCATTTGCTGCAATTAATGCTGGAATTCCAGTCGTCGTCGATAAGCCTATGGGGCGCACATTTGCTGAAACTGCAGAGATTATCTCTGCAGGAGAGCGTGCAGGTGTTCCAGTATCAACTTTCTTTAATCGCCGTTGGGATAGTGATGCGCTAACAATTAAGAAAGTTTTAGCATCCGGAGTACTTGGAACTATTCATCGAATGGATTCACGCTTTGAGCGCTTTCGCCCAGAACTCAATAAAGCTTCTTGGCGTGAGAACATGAGCGCTGCCGATGGTGGGGGACAGTTACTAGATTTGCAACCACATCTGATCTCAACTGCTATTGATTGGTTCGGTAAAGCCGAGTTAGTTACATCCACAGTTCGCACCATTCGTGGAGGCGCTGATGATGACGCCGTGTTAGTTCTAAAGCACGATTCAGGTGTTCTTTCAATTCTTTCTGCAAGTGTTGTTGTGGGTGCACCAGGTCCTCGTATCCGTATATTGGGTAGCAAAGGTGCTTTGGTTATCAATGATTTAGATCCTCAAGAGGCCCTACTCAAAGCGGGCAAAATCCCAATGGGTGGTAAATGGGATGTCCCTACGAAATCAAAGACTTTTATCCATCGCGGCGATAGCGTGGAAGAAATAGTTGGCGAAGATGGCAACTACGCCACTTTCTACACTTTGGTAGCTGGGGCAATTGCTGGCACAAACCCATGGCCAATTTCTAATGATGATGCGCTATTAGTTGCTCAAATTATTGACCAGGCACGAAACAACGCACTTCATGTCTAAAAGCAGTGATGTCCTCATTGTTGGTGCTGGTCTAGCTGGGCTCAACGCCGCCATCCAACTCCAAGCTGCGGGGCGTTCTGTAACGGTTATTGAGGCAAGTGATCGCGCAGGTGGACGTGTAGCAAGTGATCACATTGATGGATACATCTGTGATCGTGGTTTCCAACTCATTAATTCTAAGTATCCAGCACTTATGGAACTCGATGTGATCGATGAGATTGATTTCATCCCTGCACCTCGAGTAATTGAAGTCAGTTTAGGAACGGAGCGAATTGCACTAGGTGATCCACGCAAAGCACCATTTTCAGCCCTGCATCGTGGAACCGGTTCCCTAAATGAGAAAGTGAATTTTGCCCGCATTATTTTCTCTAAGTTAAAGGGTGAACAATCACTGGGCCAAGCGCTGCGAAAAGCTGGTTGTGGAACAACATATGAGCGAGTGCTACGTCCATTCTTGCAAGGCGTGTTTTTAGCAGATCCAGACAAAGTTGATGCGCACTATGGGCAAATAGTCATTCGCTCATTTGTGACTGGATCACCTGGTATTCCTAAGTTTGGTGTTGGCCAACTATCACAAGCACTTGCATCTCGGATTGTAGATTTACAACTCAATGTGCGGGCTGAGCGCATTGTGGGTAACACCGTGCAGACATCTGCTGGAGATTTTGCTGCAAAAGATATTTTGATAGCAACGGATGCGACAACTGCGACGCAGTTATTAGAGCTAGGTGAAGTGTGCCGAATGCAAGGCTGTGTGACTTGGTATCACGCAACTGACCAGAATCCATCGGGGACTGGACGCTTGCTTATCGACGGGCAAAAGCGTGGACCGGTCTTTAACTCCCTTGTTATTTCCGATATTTCAAAGGCTTATGCACCTAACGGTATGCATCTGATTTCAAGTACAACCGAGCTTGGAACAACTGATTCAGAAGTGCGCCGTCATCTTTCAACAATGTGGGGCGTTGAAACCCGTGATTGGCAGTTGATCGCAAAGTATGAGATTCCTTCAGCGTTGTCACTTCATGAAGTTGGAAAAGCACTTACACAACCAACGAAGATTTCAGATCATCTCTATGTTGCAGGAGATCACCGAACAGTTCCATCACAGCAAGGCGCCCTCTTTAGTGGCAGCCTGGCTGCGCAATTAATCTTGAACTAGTTGGTTGAGCGCTTCAGTAATGTGGGGATAGTCCCAAGTAAACCCTGCTTCTTGTAATACATGGGGGATCACTTTCTTAGAACCCAGCACTTCAGAGGAAAAACCACCGAGTGCGATCTTTAGTGCAATAGCTGGAGCTGGAAAGAGGGCGGGACGGTGAAGTGCACGCGCTAGGGCTGATGTGAATTCTTGATTAGTAACTGGATTAGGCGAGGTCACGTTCACAGGACCTGAAATTGGATTTTCTAATGCAAAAACGATTGCGCGGATTTGATCATGCAATGTAATCCACGACCACCACTGCTTACCTGAACCAAGTTTTCCACCAAAACCTAAGCGAAAGAGTGGCAACATCTTTCCTAGCGCTCCGCCTGTTGGATCAAGCACTAGTCCTGTGCGAATCTTTACAGTGCGAACATCTGCGGCTAAATCAGCTGCACTTTCCCATTCGCGGCAAACGGCAGCAAGAAAATCATCGCCCACGCGATCTGTTTCAACTACTGCGCGGTTTCCACTCTCTCCATACCAACCAATTGCACTTGCTGAGATAAAGACTTGAGGCTTAAGTTCTGCAACAGCTTTAGCAATAGTTGTAGTTCCGAGTAGACGAGAATTGAGAATTTCAGACTTGTATCTCTTCGTCCAGCGCTTATCGCCAACTCCCACACCAGCCAAGTGAATGATTGCATCCACACCAGCAAGAGGAGCTAAATCAACAAAACCTGTCTTTGGATCCCACTGCACTTCATCGGCTGCAACAGGTGCACGACGAACTAGACGTTGAACTGTGTGGCCTTCAGATTTTAAATGGCCAACGAGGGCAGTACCAATAAGGCCGGAGGAACCGCTAATTGCGATTCTTTGAGGGACGCGCATTACTACTTAGAGTCCCAAATCTGATTCGAAAGCGCCGCCTTCTAGACGTTCTTTCAACGTAACAAGGAATCGGGCTGCATCTGCGCCATCGACTACACGGTGATCGTATGAAAGACCTAGGTAAACCATTGAGCGGATAGCAATAGTCTCTCCGCCATCTTCACCGCGAACAACCATTGGACGCTTAACAACTGCGCCTAAGCCAAGGATTGCTACCTGCGGTTGATTAATAATTGGTGTGTCAAAGAGTGCTCCGCGGCTACCAGTATTTGTGAGTGTGAAAGTTCCGCCACCTAATTCATCTGGAGTTACCTTGTTATCGCGTGTACGAGCAGCAAGATCTGAAATCTTGCGTGCGATGCCGCCCATATTCAAATCACCAGCGTTTGCAATAACAGGAACTAGGAGTCCGCGCTCTGTATCAACAGCAACTCCTAGGTGTTCTGCTCCGTGATAAGTAATTTGATCGCCCTCAACGGATGAGTTAAGAACTGGGTGTTGCTTGAGTGCTTCACATACTGCAACTGCAAAGAATGGAAGGAAGGAAAGCTTGACGCCTTCACGGGCTTCAAATGATGCCTTTGCCTTATCGCGCAGACGAGAAATCTTTGTTACATCAACTTCCACAACAGTTGTTAGCTGGGCACTTACCTGAAGTGATTCAACCATTCTGGCTGCAATAACTTTGCGAAGTCGAGACATTGTCACAGTTGTTCCACGAAGTGGAGAGACTGCAACTGCAGCTGGCTTAGCAGCAGAAGGTGCTGGAGCAGTTGGTGCAGGTGCTGAATATGAAGGAGTTGCAGGCTTTGCTAGAAATTCAACATCTTCACGTCGAATACGTCCACCGATTCCAGTTCCCTTAACGTTTGCAAGATTTACGCCAAGTTCATTTGCAAGCTTTCGAACTAGGGGAGTCACATATGCATCAATAGGTTGTGTAACAGGTGCTGCCGCAACTGGAGCAGGTGCAGAGACAACAGGTGCTGCTGCAACTGGCGCAGCGACCACAGGTGCTGCAACGACTGGCGCAGGTTTTGGAGCAGCAGGTGCTGCTACTGGCGTTGCTCCGCTAGTACCAATTAATCCAAGACGTGCTCCAACTGGAACAGTTGTATCAACGGCAACATCAATAGCCAATAGAGTTCCTGCAACTGGTGAAGGAATCTCAGTATCAACTTTGTCTGTTGAAACCTCTAGTAATGCTTCATCTACGGCAACAGAGTCACCAATGTTTTTTAGCCAACGAGTAACAGTTCCTTCGCTCACGCTCTCACCCAATGCAGGCATTGTGATTACTGTGCCGGCTCCTGCTGCAGCAGGTGCTGCAGCTACTGGTGCAACGGGTGCAGGTGCAGCAGCAACTGGGGCTGCTGGCGGTGGAGTTACAGGTGCTGCAGGAGCAGCAGCTACTGGCGCAGATGGAGCAGGTGCAGCAGCGCCATCAGCAATGATTGCTAACTCTGCGCCAACTGGAACTGTCTGATCAACTTGAACAACAATTTTTGTAAGAGTTCCAGCAACAGGTGAAGGAATCTCGGTATCTACTTTGTCAGTTGATACTTCAAGAAGTGGTTCATCAACATTGACATGGTCGCCTTCGGACTTTAACCAACGTGTAACTGTTCCTTCGCTAACACTTTCACCAAGTGCCGGCATCGTTACGGAAAATGTCATTATTTTCTCTCCTTGGTTATCCGTGTGCGTGAAGCGGTTTGCCTGCAAGAGCCATATGAGCTTCGCCCATTGCCTCAGACAGTGTTGGGTGTGCATGGATCAGGGATGCAACATCGGTTGCACGTGCTTCCCAGTTAAAGATTAACTCTGCTTCAGCCAAAAGTTCGCCGACACGAGCGCCGACCATGTGCACTCCAAGAATTGGGCCATCTTTTTCACCAACAAGTTTGATTGAACCAGCAGTTCCCAGAATCTGAGCCTTACCATTTCCAGCCAAGTCATAACTAAGTTCGACAACATCATGACCGCGCTTTTTAGCCTCTGCAGTTGTTAAACCAACGGAGGCAACTTCTGGATCTGAGTAAGTAACGCGTGGAATTCCATCGTAGTTAATTGGACGGGGATTTAATCCTGCGATTTCCTCAGCAACGAGCATGCCTTCAGCAAAACCAACGTGTGCCAATTGCAGCGTTGGAATTAAATCTCCAACAGCCCAGATGCCTGGAACATTGGTACGGCACTTGTTATCAACGATCACATAACCACGATCCATTGTGATTCCCTGCTCTTCATAGCCAAGGTTTGCAGATACTGGACCACGACCAACAGAGACCATCAAAAGATCTGCGGTGAATTCTTTGCCATCTTCTAAAGTAATTGTTACGCCTTTTTTGCTCTTGGCAGCAGATTTGAATTTAACGCCAAGTTCAAAGTTAATTCCACGCTTGCGGAAAGCACGCTCTAACTGCTTGCTTGAGCTCTCATCCTCTAGTGCAATCAGATGAGGAAGGCCTTCAATAATTGTTACTTCTGAACCAAAAGATTTCCAGACAGATGCAAACTCGCAACCAATCACTCCGCCGCCAAGAACGATGACTGACTTTGGAACATAATCCATCTTTGTTCCATGATCGGATGTAATGATCTGCTTGCCATCAATTTCAAGGCCAGGCAAAGTGCGCGCATATGAGCCAGTTGCAAGGATGATGTTCTTGCCGGTGTAGCGCTGTCCGTTTACTTCAACCGTGTCTTTAGAAACTAACTTTCCATGACCTTCGATGTATGTGATGTTTCGTGACTTCACTAAACCTTGTAGACCTTTGTGAAGACGGGAGATAACACCGTCCTTGTATGAATTAACGCCATCCATATCGATGCCATTAAATGTGGACTTCACGCCGAACTTAGAACCTTCGCGGGCACCATCTGCGATTTCAGCTGAGTGCAAAAGCGCTTTCGTCGGGATGCAGCCCTTATGTAGACAGGTTCCACCAACTTTGTCGGCTTCGATTAAAGCAACTGAGAGGCCAAGCTGCGCACCGCGCAAAGCGCAGGCATAGCCACCGCTTCCGCCACCCAGAATTACTAAATCAAATTGCGACACTGCGCTACCCCTTTTACCTCGAGCTCAGGGCTCTATCCTGCCGTACCTACGCCTGTTCGACCAATCTCACGAGTGAGCGCATGCTCACACCTGTTCCACCGACTGGCGTGTATCCGTGGGGCTTACCCTCATTAAAGGCCGGACCTGCAATATCAAGGTGTAACCATGGAAGATCATCACTTACAAACTCTTTTAAAAATAGGCCAGCAACCATCATGCCGCCGTTCTTATCGCCTCGGTTAGCGATATCTGCAACTGGAGAATCAAGAGAGGCTCGAAGCTCGACAGGTAAAGGCATGGGCCAGAACTGCTCGCCTGTCTCTTTTGCAATTGCGATAAATGAATCACTAAAGCTTTGGTTGTTTGTCATGACTGCGCCAGTGCGAGTACCCAGCGCAACAACTTGGGCTCCAGTTAAAGTGGCTACATCAATCATGCCATCTAGCTTATTTTTGCCAGATTGAGCTTTCACCATTGCATCGGCAAGAACTAAGCGACCTTCAGCATCAGGGTTGAGAACCTCAACAGTTTTTCCGCCAAAGATGGTGATGACATCACTTGGACGCGTGGCAGTATCACTTGGCATATTTTCAGCAAGTGGTGCCCAGCAATCAATTGCCACAGGTAGTGCAAGTTCTGCGATAGCCAACGTTGCAGCACATACCGCTGCCGCACCGCTCATATCGCACTTCATTGCTTCCATACCAAAACCTGGCTTGAGATTGAGACCGCCTGTGTCAAAGGTGATTCCTTTGCCAACAAGTGCAAAGCGCTTAACATTTTTAGCTTTTGGTGTGTAAGAGATATAGAGCAGGCGTGGGGGATTAGCAGATCCCTGTCCCACACCAATGATGCCGCCAAAGCCTTGAGATTTGAGTTGCTTCTCATCCCAGATAGTTATCTTCAAGCCAGCTTTAGCACCGCCGGCCGCTTTAAAGCTTGCAGCAAGTTTTTTAGTAAATGAGTCAGGGGTTAAGTGGCTAGGAGGTGTGTTGATCAGATCACGCACAAGGTGTGTGTACTTAGCAATTATCGATGCACGATTTGTAATCTCTTTAGCTTCACTTTTGCCCGCTAGCTTTGAGAAGATCGTTGCTGACTTCAATGCACTCTTATGGCTATCTTTTGAAGATCCGCGGAAATCATTGAAAACGTAAGCACCAAGGGCCGCGCCTTCTGCAACAGCGCTCACACCTGCTAGATCGCGAGTCGGTAGGGCAAAAGTTGCTCCACTATTTCCTGCCAGCGCTCTAGATGCACTACCTGCTGCTCTGCGCAAAACTTCATGAGAGTAAGTAGAAGATTTAGGACCAAGACCTGTGAAGACCATCAGCCGTGCTGGTCCACCAGGCATCTTTGTTACTTCATCGGCTTTTCCAGTTGCACCCATCTCAAGTAAAGAGGCCAGAAGAGATTTTGAATCAAGGGCTAAATCACCTGATTCGATGGCGATGCCACCTTTTGTGTTGGTGCTAACCAGACCCACAACAAGGAGATCATCTTTAACGAGGCCATCTGAGATTTTGAGTGTTGTCATAGGTGCCAGCGTAATAGATGTATTGGTAGGTTCACACTATGAAGCACTCACCTTTACACGATAAGCATCTAGCCCGAAATGCCAAGATGGCCGATTTCGGTGGTTGGCTGATGCCTATCGAGTATCCAGGGGCAGGAGTTCTAGCCGAGCATGGCGCGGTCCGCGAAAAGGTGGGCATTTTCGATGTCTCGCATTTAGGCAAAGCCAGTGTGACTGGAAAAGGTGCTCTTGAGTTCCTCAATTCAATGTTTACCAACGACCTTGGTCGAATTGGAAATGGCTTTGCCCAATACACCCTGCTGTGTAATGAAAAGGGAGGGGTCATTGATGACCTTATTGCATATCGAAATAGTGAAGAAGATTTCTTTTTAGTCCCAAATGCATCAAATACCACTGATGTTGTTGCAACTTTAAATGCTCATGTCCCAGCGGGAATTACTGTGACAAATCTACATACTGAGTATGCAGTAATTGCTGTGCAGGGCCCACTGGCACCAGCAGTGATGCAATCACTTGGGGTTAATACCGCCATTGATTACATGGCATTTGAAAAAGTAAGCATCGGGGGAGCAGACGTAATTTTGTGCCGTACCGGTTACACAGGCGAACTCGGTTATGAACTTCTACCTAAGACTGCAGATGCCTCCAAAGTCTGGGATGCAATCGTTGCAGCGATAGAACCTGTGGGTGGATTAGTGTGTGGCCTCGGAGCGCGTGACACATTGCGCACTGAAATGGGTTACCCACTACACGGCCATGAACTCTCACTAGAGATCACTCCGGTGGAAGCAAGTGCCACATGGGCCATTGGTTGGGACAAGAGTGGGTTTCTTGGCTCAGAGGTTTTGAAATCACAAAAGGCTCAAGGTGCAAAGCGCCGAAGCGTTGCAATTAAATCTTTGGACCGTGGAATTCCACGTGGTGGAATGAGTGTGAAAACAAAGGATGGCGCAGCCCTAGGTGAAGTGACGAGCGGGACCTTTTCCCCATCACTTAAAGTGGGGATAGGAATCGCGCTCCTTGATGCATCTGTGAAAATCGGTGATCAGTTAGTTATTGATGTGCGAGGCCGGGACTCAATGGTGGAAGTTGTAAAACTTCCCTTTATGCCTTCACACGTTCGTTAAATTCAATCGGCTCTAAAAATGCAGCGCGGGTCTTAGTTCTACGCAGCGCTGATAAAACAGCCTTACCTGAAAACACCAAGAGAATCGTCGTAAAGACTGCCCGGGGGATATCCCAGGCCATTGCTGTGGCAAAGTGAAAAGTGATGAAACGAGAGAGGTTTTCACTTATTGCGCCATTGGCGATGTAAGACAATTGTGTGTCAGCACCCAGCGCCCAAGGCCAAAACTGTAGATCCATCAAGATTCCAAATACCTGTGCAGCGATGATGCCAAAGAAAATCAGAAGCAACATTTCTTTCCAGCCTCTAAGTTTTTTACCGCCAAGCATTCCTGCAGCCATTCCAATCCAAGCTGCTGCAAATGCTTGGTAACCCAGCCATGGACCAACACCACCGGTAAGTAGGGCTGAAACAAACATTGATGTAAGTCCCAAAATAAATCCAAAAGAGGGACCAAAGACACGAGCGCTCAGAATCAAAATAAACCACATGGGTTCAATTCCAACGGCTCCTGCACCTAGCGGGCGAAGAGCTGCAATGAGTGCCGATAAAACACCTAGGAGGGCAACTGATTTTGCATCTAACGCTGAGTTAGAAATTTGAACGATTACTAAAATGAATGCAACGGTGAGTGCTGCCCAAAAGAAAAGCTGCGTGCGTGGAAGTGATTGTCCATTATAGAAAAATGGCCAGAGAAATCCAGCAGCAGAAATCAAGGAAGCTAATGCAAGTACTGATGTACCAATGGGAGAAAATCTCACAACATCATTAGTGCGCATCATTTATCCGCCTCAATAGCTCGGACCACATCGGCCACCGTTAACCAAGGTTGCGGCGCCATGATCTTTGAAACTTGCGGTGCAAAAGCTGGAGAAGATAGGAGAACATCAATGGTTGGTCCATCTGCAACGATGTCACCATCTGCAACAAAGATTGTTCGGGTGGCTAATTCAGCTACTAACTCAACATCGTGGGTAGCGATAATGACGCTTCGATTAAAGACTCGAGCAAAATCAATAAGCATCTTGGTCAATACTCGTTTGGCCTGATAATCCAAACCTCGAGTTGGCTCATCCAGGATAAGAAGGCGCGGATTAGCCGATAGAACCACGCTCAAAGCTAAACCTAAGCGCTGTCCTTCAGAGAGATCGCGGGGATGGGTATGGGTCGAAATTCCAGGAACAAGTTGGGAAAGAAGTGTGAAAGTTGTCCCAGCATCAATTTGATTATCTGAATCGGCTTGCTTGCACTCTTCAGCAACACTTTGCCCATAGAGCAGATCACTTGGCTCTTGTGGAATATAGCCAACGTTTTCTCGCCTTTGCTTACTGTGCAGTTTCTGCGAATCAATACCGTTCACGATTACTTGACCAGCTGCGTTATCGCTTACCCCAGCAATGGCACGTAGCAGTGAGCTCTTGCCGGCTCCGTTGCGACCCATAATCGCAACAATCTCATTTTCATAGATAGTTGCTGAAAGAGAATTCACTGCATTCTTGCCACTATAGGAAATAGTGAGGTCTTTAATGTTTACACATGGCTTGGAAGAGATACTCGCGGTTTCTTGTTGAGTGACTTCGTGTGAGTCTCTAAACTCTTGCGTCATTCGGCGCATTTCGCGAACAGAAACACCAATCTCTTTTAACCCGAGTGTTCTCGCCAACTCAACTATTGGTGGGGCAATGGGGGAGTTCATCAGGATTTCTTCAGGGGTTCCAACAACGGCAGTTCCTGCACCATTAATGTGAACAATGCGATCAGCAAACTGAATTACTCGCTCTAACTTATGTTCTGCGATAACAACTGTCAGGCTCAAATCGTGGACTAGGCGGTGAAGAATTGAGAGCACTTCTTCTGCAGCAATTGGATCGAGTGCACTTGTTGGTTCATCTAGAACTAAGACTTTTGGATGGGCAACCAAGGCACTTGCTATAGCAACGCGTTGTTGTTCTCCTCCACTTAATGTTGCAATCGTGCGATTTCGAAGGGCAGCCAATGACATTAAATCCAATACTTCTTCCACGCGCTTTCGCATAGTTTCATTGGAAAGATTTAAGGCCTCCATGCCAAATACGAGTTCTTCTTCAACCGTATCTGCCACAAAGCCATTAATGGGGTTTTGTCCCACAATTCCAATCAAATGCGCCAGGCCACCAGGCTTTACTTCTGCAGTTGATATTCCATCTACTTCAATACTTCCAGCCAAGATGCCGCCGGTGTGGTGGGGAACAAGGCCATTGATGAGGCGTAGCAATGATGATTTACCTGAACCTGTTGGTCCAATAACTAGAACTAACTCTCCTTCAGCGATTTGAAGGTTGAGATCTTCAATAACTGTTGTTGTGGAGTTTGGGTAGATAAGTGAAACGTTAGAAAACTTAATCATGAAAGACCCACAACCGCTAAGCCGGCAATGACAACGGCCACATCAATTCGTGCCCATTTGATCGGGCGATACTTAGATCTCTTTTTGCTAATTCCGTACCCACGTGAATCCATGGCTGCAGCTAAATCAAGTGATCTAGCTAAGGACTCTTCAAGTAATGGAAGAGCAATACGTTTGAAGGATTTAACCCCGTGGGTCTTCTGACCACGCAAACGCTGTGCCATACGAATACGAGAGACAGCTGAAACTAATTGTGGAAGCACTGAAGTGGCAATAACAACGCTAATTCCAAATTCATAGACATAGACAGGCAAAACGCGCAGCAAGCGGTGTGGACTTGTCAGTGATGCAGCTGCGCCAAAAACCACAAGGATTGCGCAGATGATGATTCCTTCAGAAACCGATGAAGTTAAGCGCTCTAAGGTCACGGCGCCACCAATTCGAATACCGGGCATCCAACTAGGCAGTGGCAGACGAGGGATAGTGAAAAGGGTTGTTCCTGGGATTGGAACACCAATGAGCACGCCAATAATCGCTCGAATTGAGATGATCCAAAGGGATAGCTTCAAAGTTGCGTTAAATGATCGTCCCCATGGGGCGTCATCTCGTTGCGTAAAGACAATCACTGACATAACACCCACTGCCGCGATGGCAAAGACTGGAGAGTTCACTCGGGTTATTGCAAAGGCAACGGCCCCCGAGAAAATCCACCACGTCAGTGGGTGAAATGAAAGTTTTTTCATTAAGGAATTACTTGGTCTTAATCAAAGATTTAGGTGTTGGGATTTCAACACCGCATTCCTTTGCTGGGTAGCCACCAAGGCCGCAGATCAAGCCAGAGGAAGCAGCACGGATCTTTGTGACCTGACCAAGAACATCAATTCCCTGTGAAGTTTTTGCCGTGCGAACGCAGGTAGTGATTGTTTTCTTTGGAGATTCACCTTTGGGTGCCCAGGCTTTTGAACCAAACTCAATGACTAGTCCGATTCGCTTAGTGTCTGTGTCACCTTTAACACCAGCACAGATCTTTGCAAAGCTAGGTTTTACTGCGGGCGCAAGAGAAGGGATATCGTCAGCGCCAAATACAAATGACCAACCTTCAACTGCGCCATCTGCGATATCAACTGTCGGTCCTGTCATTGCAGCAGTCCACTTTGTTGCACCTGGAGCTGCTTGGAAATAACCCCAGTAGCGCCAGCCTTTGCCAGCAGCCTGTGATTGGGGGATAAAGAGAACTGATGTGGAAAGAATGAGTAGTGAAATAAGTAATGCTTTAATCTTCATTGCTGTGGGGCCTCTCGATTGTGAAAGAGTCTCACAGGGAGCAGTGCCGCGCGAATAAGAGATAAATAAAAATCTCAAAGACATGTGGACCACACCCCGCAAACCTCGGCGGGTGTTTGTCTAAAACCAATCATTAGGTAATCCGACTATACGGTTGCGGGTCAGCGTCGGAATTTCACCGAACTTCCCCTAATGAAGGGCGTATTAAGTTGTGTGCGTAGGAAAGCACATAGTGATTGGTTTGGCAACAAGGCGCGCAAGGACTTAGAGTTCTAGGCATGGAATATCGTCGCCTTGGCAGTACTGGAATGTATGTATCCGAGATTTCTTATGGAAACTGGATTACTCACGGCTCACAAGTTGAAGCCGACTCTGCAATCAAATGTGTGAAGACCGCACTTGATTGTGGAATCACAACTTTTGATACTGCCGATGTTTATGCAGGTACGCGCGCCGAGAAAGTACTTGGTAAAGCGCTCAAAGGTGTTCGTCGTGAGTCATATGAGCTGTTTACTAAGGTCTACTGGCCAACAGGCCCAGGCAAAAACGATCGCGGCCTTTCTCGCAAGCACATTATTGAATCCTGTAACGCATCCCTCAAGCGCCTGCAAACAGATCACATTGATCTCTATCAAATGCACCGCTTTGATTTTGAGACTCCATTGGAAGAATCACTCAGTGCCTTTGATGACTTGATTCGTGCTGGCAAAGTTCACTACATCGGATTCTCAGAATGGACTGCTAGCCAAATCGCTGCAGCTTTAAAGATTCAAGATGCAAAAGGCTATAACCGCTTTGTTTCAAGCCAGCCTCAATACTCAGCGCTATGGCGCGTGATTGAAGCAGAAGTAGTTCCGCTTTCTCAAAAGGAAGGCATTGGCCAAATTGTTTGGTCGCCCATGGCACAAGGTGTTTTAACTGGAAAGTATTTGCCAGGGAAGAAACCACCTGCCGGCTCACGTGCTACCGATAAAAAGGGTGGCGCTGGAATGATTTCTAAGTGGATGAAGGATGATGTTTTAACGGCCGTTCAAAACCTTAAGCCAATTGCAGATCAAGCAGGGTTAACAATGTCTCAGCTCTCTGTTGCTTGGGTTTTGCAAAATCCAAATGTCTCAAGTGCAATTGTGGGTGCTACCAAGCCATCTCAGGTTAAGGAAAACGTGAAGGCTGCTGGAGTAAAACTAGATGCAGAGACCATGAGAGCCATTGATAAAGCTTTAGGCAATCTTCCTGAGAAGGATCCAGCTCAAAACATCAGCCCTAATCCAAGAGCTTAATTAACTACGTCGCCCACTTTGGTTTGTGGGTGAGGAGCACGAAGACGACGCATCTGTGTTGAGCGAAGCCATGCATACATTGCTAGGCCCTTTGTACTAGAAGTTGGGTATTTGGAGTTAATGATGCGCTTAATTTTGCGTCCCAAGAAAACTCCATCAATGATTGCAACAAGCAGAACTGCATACATCAGAGCAATTGCTGCAAATTGAACTGCAGGCACTTGAATCAAAGTCAGTACTAAGACTATGAAAATAATTGGCAGGAAGTATTCACCGATTGAGCGACGAGCATCAACGTAGTTACGGACAAAACGGCGCTCTGGGCCTCTATCTCGTAGTGGCATCGCACTCTCGTCACCGCGCAAATATGCAGCTCGCGAGTTAACGCGATCTTGTCTGGAAGCCAACTTCTGGGCGCGCTTTTGCTCCTTGGTGACAACAGGGGATAGGGATGAAACCTTCACCTTTGCCTGGGCATCTTTGCGCTTTGGGGTTGGACGGCCTTTGCCAGTTGAGTCAGTAGTCATAGGGAGAACTATAGAAGGGTGGGGCAAAACCACAAATATTCACGGTACGTCACAACTCGCGCCAGGGGAGAGGGAAAGGTAGGCTTGGAGCAAACAAGGAGAGAAAATGACTACAGAAGTTACAACCACTGGTCTTGCCCTAACCGATGTTGCTGCTGCAAAGGTAGCTGCGCTTTTGGCGCAAGAAGGTCGCGATGATTTGAATCTTCGTGTTGCTGTTCAACCTGGTGGATGCTCTGGTCTTCGTTATCAGCTCTACTTTGATGATCGCAATCAAGATGGCGACATCGTCCGCGAATTTGGTTCAGTAAAGGTCATCGTAGACAAGATGAGTGATCCTTACTTGATGGGTGCAACTGTTGATTTCGTTGACACCATCGAGAAGCAAGGCTTCACAATTGATAACCCAAATGCAGCAGGTTCTTGCGCATGCGGCGATTCATTTAACTAATAAAACCTAAAAAAGGCCCTAGTATCGCCACATGAAAATCGGCGTAGCGGGATCAGTTGGCTTAGATCACTTGATGACTTTCTCCGGAAAGTTCACTGATTCATTTGTCGCAGGTTCATTAGAAAAAGTCTCACTCTCATTTTTAGTAGATAGTTTGGATGTTCGCCGTGGAGGATGTGCGGCCAATATCTGTTATGGCATGGGTGTCCTTGGTTTAAATCCAGTACTCATTGCCGCTGTTGGTAAAGACTGGGCAGATTATGAAGCCTGGCTTTCACGCCACGGTGTGGACACATCACACGCACTTGTTTCAACTTCTTTGTATACCGCCCACTTTATGGTCACAACTGATGATGACCTGAATCAGATCGCATCCTTTTTCCCAGGTGCGATGAGTGAGGCCCGCAATATTGAATTAGGACCCATTATGGAAAAAACCGGCCGCTTCGACATGGTCGTGATTTCACCAGATGATCCTCAAGCGATGTTGCATCACTCTGATGTCTGCCGCAAAGAAGGCATCCCATTTGCTGCAGATCCTTCCCAGCAAATGGCACGAATGTCAGGTGAGGAAATCAAACTTCTCATCGATGGCGCTTCTTATCTTTTCCTGAATGAATACGAACTTGCCCTAGCCATGCAAAAGACGGGCTGGAGTGATCGTGAGATTTTGGAGCATGTGAAGATCCGTGTGGTGACCTTGGGATCAAAGGGTGCCAAAGTTGAAAGTGCAGCTGGGGAGTTCGTTCAAGTAGGAGTGCCCAAGGAGAAATCAAAGACAGATCCAACAGGTGTTGGAGATTCATTTAGATCAGGCTTTATCGCCGGCCTTGCTTGGGGTTTGAGCCATGAGAGATGCGCCCAGTTGGGATCTTTGATTGCCACCTACGTGATAGAGACGATGGGAACCCAGGAATATCGCTTTAGTAGTGATGAGTTCTTAGCCCGCTTTGAAGCTGCTTATGGGGCAGAAGCGGCCTCGCAAATAGCGCCACACCTTAGTTTTTAAGGCCTAAGAATCTGTGACACGAACCACGAGGGTGGCCCCTTAAGCCGATGCCACGCAAGCGCGCTTTGCGCTCTATCCTTACCCCTATGCCGTTAAAAGCGCTTAAATTCCTACGAGGCCTTCTCCTTCTGAGCCCGGCGTTCTTGCTCACGGGTTGCTCAAAAGTTTCAGGCCTTGGCTTTGAAGAGGGATTATCTAGTGTTAACGATCAATCATTATCGCTATGGCAAGGCGCATGGATAGCTGCAGGTGTTGTTGGAGTCTTCACATTAATTTTAATTTTATGGCCAGCGTTTTTTCATCGCCTTAAAAATGACAGCCCAGAGTTTCCCAAGCAAACTCAGTACAACATTCCAGTTGAAGTTCTCTACACAATTATCCCATTTATTATCGTTGCAGTTCTTTTCTATTTCACTGCTCAGAAGCAAACTGTTATTACAGCTAAGACCGATACGTACAAGCATGAGATTACAGTCGAAGGTATTCAGTGGTCATGGCAATTTGGTTACCCAGAAGCAGGTCCTGATGCCGTAGTTACTGGCACACCTGCCCAGCCACCTGTTCTCTATGTTCCACTGGGCGAGCGAGTGCGCTACACAATTACTGCAAACGATGTTATTCATGGATTCTGGATTCCAGCTTTCATGATTCAAATGCAGAACATTCCAGGAGTTACTAATTATTTGGAATTTACAGCCAACAAGCTCGGTGATTTTCCAGGACGTTGCAACATCTTGTGTGGACGAAATCACTCACAAATGCTTTTCACGGTTCGCGTAGTAACACCAGCGCAGTACCAGGCTTATCTTGAAACGATTAAGGGGAATGGCGCATGACAACTTACGCAGAACGCCCAACGATTTCTGACTTGCCACCACTACCGGCCAAAAAAGGTAGAGCATTCGTAAAGTGGGTTACTTCTACTGATCACAAGACCATCGGATATCTATATCTGATGACATCTTTTGCATGGTTTCTTATTGGTGGAGTTTTAGCGCTCCTGCTTCGCTCAGAGCTTGCCCGCCCAGGAATGCAGTTCTTGAGCGCGGAGCAGTACAACCAGATTTTCACCATGCACGGAACGATTATGTTGCTCATGTTTGCAACACCATTGTTCGTTGGCTTTGCAAACGTGATTATGCCGTTGCAAATCGGCGCAGCTGATGTGGCTTTCCCTCGTTTGAACATGCTCTCTTATTGGCTCTACCTCTTTGGTGGCCTCATGGCATTTGCTGGCTTCCTATCACCTGGAGGAGCAGCATCATTTGGTTGGACTGTTTACGTTCCACTCTCAAATGCACAGTATTCACCGGGTATCGGTGCAGACCTGTGGTTACTAGGTCTTGCAGTGAGCGGTATCGGAACAATTCTTGGTGGCGTTAACTTCATTACAACTATTTTCACAATGCGCGCTCCTGGTATGACGATGTTTCGCATGTCGATCTTCTCTTGGAACGTATTGCTGACATCAATCCTTGTTCTTCTAGCTTTCCCTCCACTTGCTGCAGCCCTACTTGGTCTGGAGTCAGATCGCATTTATGGCACGCATCTTTTTGATCCGGCAAATGGTGGGGCGATGTTGTTTCAGCACTTGTTCTGGTTCTTTGGACACCCCGAGGTTTATATCTTGGCACTTCCATTCTTTGGAATTGCAACAGAGATTTTGCCAGTCTTTAGTCGCAAGCCAATCTTTGGTTATAAAGGTTTGATTGCCGCAACTATCGCAATTGCGGCCTTATCTGTTGCAGTGTGGGCACACCATATGTTTGCAACTGGACAAGTCCTCTTGCCGTTCTTCTCGTTTATGACTTTCCTTATCGGTGTTCCAACTGGTGTGAAGTTCTTCAACTGGATCGGAACGATGTGGCGCGGTCACGTTACTTTTGAAACTCCAATGCTCTGGGTTATGGGCTTCCTTGTTACTTTCCTTTTCGGAGGATTAACAGGAATTATCTTGGCTTCACCTCCACTAGATTTTGCAGTTTCTGCTAGTTACTTCGTCGTTGCTCACTTCCACTATGTTCTATTTGGAACTGTGGTCTTTGCGATGTTTGCAGGCTTCTACTTCTGGTGGCCAAAGATGACTGGTCGCATGCTTAACGAGCGTCTAGGAAAGATTCACTTCTGGACAACTTTCTTCGGCTTCCACCTAACATTCCTTATCCAGCACTGGCTAGGAATTAAGGGCTTCCCTCGTCGTTATGCCGATTACCTACCAACTGATGGCTTTACATTTATGAATGAAGTTTCAACAATCGGTTCATTCTTACTTGCGTTCTCAATGATTCCATTTATGGTCAACATCTGGATTACCCGCAAGGCACCACTAGTTGGTGTTGATGATCCTTGGGGTTATGGAGCATCACTTGAGTGGGCAACAACATGTCCACCACCTCGCCACAATTTCTTAACTATGCCTCGCATCTCATCAGAGCGTCCAGCATTTGATCTGCACTATCCACACGTTAAGACAGAAGGGCACTAATAAACTATGAAGGTTTCTTGGCAGCTATTTATCGGTCTGGCGTTGTTCTATGTTTTGATGACAGTGATTTATTGGCAAGTGGGCGGTGAGCCAGTAGGAATTGGCGGCATGTTACTTGCTGCAGCACTTGCTGGAATGGTTGGTTTTTATGTGTGGTTCACACAACGCCGTATTGGACAGATTCTTCCGGAAGATAATCTCACCGCATTAATCTCTGATGGCGCAGGAGAACTTGGTTTCTATAGCCCGCACTCATGGTGGCCATTACCAGTTGCATTGAGTATGTGTGCGTTGACGCTCTCGTTGATCATTGGTTGGTGGCTAACTGTCATCTCACTAGGTGCTCTAGTTATCTCCATCATCGGAATGGTGACTGAGTATGAGAAGCCGATTGCGGTTTCAGCTCACTAATGTCAAAAGTACGTGCAGAGATTTTGGATGTTGATTATCCAAATACGGCTGCTGCACGAATCGTAATAAATGCACCAGCTTCAAAGATATTTGAACTATTAGCTAATCCTCGTGCCCATGCATCTTTTGACGGTTCAGGCAGTATTAAAAAGAGTATTTCGGGACCAGTTCGTCTTCATCAAGGTGCAAAATTTGGAATGGCGATGAATATTAAGGTGCCATATCGCATAACAAACACCGTTGTGGCTTTTGAAGAGAACAAGAAAATTACCTGGTGTCACCTCATGAAGTGGACCTGGTCATATGAACTCCACGATTTGGGTAATTCAACAACTCAAGTTACTGAAATCTTCGATGGCCATTCAATTCCAGCTTTTTCTCGTTGGTGGCTAAAGAAGACTGGAGCTGTGGTTAGAAATCCAAAGTCTATGGCTAAGAGTTTGGTGCAACTAAAAGCGTTGTGTGAAGGTTGAAAACCGCTCGTTTAGCCCCCTTTCTTTTTGTCTTCCTGTGGAGCACTGGCTTTGTAGGAGCTAAGTACGGCCTTCCCTATGCAGATCCCTTCATCTTCTTATCGGTGCGCATATTTATTGCCGCTGGCATTCTCTTCATCGCAGCCCGCTTCATGCACGCACAGATTGCACTGTCTCGAAGTGAAATAAATAAATCTGCACTCATTGGATTGTTCTTGCATGCGTTTTATCTTGGGGGAGTCTTCTTTGCAATCTCCAAAGGTGTCTCTGCTGGAGTGGCAGCAGTGATTACTAGTTTGCAGCCAGTCTTTGTTTCAATCTTGGCTGTGAAAGTTCTAGGTGAGAAGTTGCGCTGGAGCCAGTTTGCAGGATTAGTAACAGGATTGATTGGCGTTGTGTTAGTTCTAGGTCCGAGCTTTGATAGTTCAGTCTCCACTGTAGGAATTGCCGCAGTCTTTGTTGCACTCCTAGGAAGCACCACAGCAACCCTGATGCAAAAGAAATTTGGTGCTGGCATTCCTATGTTGGCTGGAACTGCCTATCAATACCTAGCAGCAGGTCTAGTCCTTGGCATCGCAGCTATTGCAACGGGTGGGACACGCATTGATCTCACGCCCAAGTTTGCTGGCGCAATGATCTGGCTAATTTTTGCCCTATCTGTGGGCGCAGTTCTTCTTCTGCTTCGACTACTCAACAACGGCAGCGCCGCTTCGGTCTCATCGCTGTTCTATTTAGTTCCACCAGCAACAGCCATTGAGGCATATGTCTTATTTGGCGAAAAAGTAAACACCCAAGGCTTCCTTGGAATAGGAATTACCGCCCTGGGTGTTTGGCTTGTAATACGCAGAACCAACTAGTGGTTTTCGATCTCCTTTAATTCTTGCTCAGTTACCTTAGGAACAGAGACTGCATGCGCCTTGCTCAAACGGCGTTGAATCTTGTTCTTTATTGCACCGGGTCTGCGAACACCACGAGCATCAACATCCTCAATCTCAAGCGGTACTAACTGCTCGTGAGATTGCAATAGGTAAGCCTTCTCTGGAGAGATAGGCGCGTGAACTTCTACGAACTCACCGTGTGGCAAGCGAAGTAGGCGACCAGTCTCTGCTCCGTGAAGGAGAAGTTCGCGATCTGCACGTTGCAATGACAAACACAGACGCTTTGTGATGATGAAAGCTAGCGGTGGAAGAATAAAGATTCCTATGCGAGAGAACCACATGATTTGGTTAATCGATAGATCAAAATTCGTCGCGATAATGTCATTTCCACCGTTGATAAGTGAAATCATTACAAAGGTAATTGACATGACACCAAGTGCGGTGCGGTTTGGCACGTTGCGTGGTCGATCTAGTAAGTGATGCTCACGCTTATCGCCAGTAATCCAACTCTCGATGAATGGATAGAGCGCCATACCTGTGAAGATAATTCCAGGAACAATTACTGCTGGAATTAAAATATTCCAGGAAATGGTGTGACCGAATGCGTGAGTTTCTAATGGGGGAGCCATTCGCACAAGACCATCGAGCCAGCCCATGTACCAGTCAGGTTGCGAACCTGCTGAAATTTGTCCAGGAGTGTATGGACCATAGAGCCAGATCGGGTTAATGGAGGCAACGGCTGATATGAATGCGGTGATTCCAAATACTACGAAGAAGAATCCACCAGCTTTAGCCATGTAGACCGGCAAAATTGGGTGACCAACAACGTTGTTTTCTGTGCGACCAACACCTGGGAACTGTGTGTGCTTCTGGTACCAAACCAACATCACGTGAATCGTGATGACAGCTAAGAAGATTCCAGGAATGATCAAAATATGCAGGGTAAAGATGCGCGGGATAAAGTCGGTTCCCGGGAATTCTCCACCGAATAAAAAGAATGCAGCGTATGTGCCAACTACTGGAATAGCTTGAATAATCGCTGAAGTAATACGTAATCCAGTTCCAGAGAGCAAGTCATCAGGAAGTGAATAACCAAGAAGTCCCTCTACTAGACCAAGAGTGAGTAGGAGAATTCCAAGGATCCAGTTGAACTCACGTGGCTTTCTAAATGCGCCAGTGAAGAACACGCGCAAAAGGTGGGCAACGATTGCAGCCATGAAGATGTTTGCGGCCCAGTGGTGAATTTGGCGCATTAAGAGACCGCCGCGAACTTCAAATGAGATATTTAAAGTTGAGGCATATGCAGCCGACATCTTTAGACCTTGGAGTGGCTCATAAGAGCCGTTATAAACAATTTCCTTTTGGGAAGGATCAAACCAGAATGTTAAGAAAGTTCCTGAGAGCAACAAAATGATAAATGAATACATACACACTTCACCGAACATGAACGTCCAGTGATCAGGGAAGACCTTGTTCAGGGACTTCTTAACCCACTTGGCAGCACCAAGGCGCTCATCAACAAAGTTAGCTGCGGTGCCGATCTTCTTTTCAGTAGTTGTCATTGTGAGTTTCGCTCCCAGAAACTAGGTCCGACTGCTTCATTAAATGGTGCACGTGCTACTAAATAACCTTCAGCATCGACTGTGATGTCGAGTTGAGGCAATGGTCTAGCTGCGGGTCCAAAGATGACCTTGGCAGCGCGAGTCACATCAAATGTTGATTGGTGACATGGACACAAGAGGTGTTTTGTTGTTTGTTCATAGAGTGCAACTGCGCATCCCATATGTGAACAAATCTTTGAAAAGGCGATAATTCCTTCATGGGTCATCGCAAGGCGATCTGGCTCTAACTGGAACTCTTCTGGTCGCAAACGAATCAGGAGAACAGGATCTTTTGCGATATCACTCAATGGACGATGTTCCATGTCAGCAACAGCGGGCAAAACCTGAACTACAGAGCCAACTTCAAGGTCTGAGGCCAAGATAGGACGGTTGCCCGGATCAGTGAGCAGGCGAGTTCCTGCTTTCCAGTTCGTCATCTCCAACTTTTTTCCAGGTAGTGGACCAAGATCGCGAAGGAGTAGAACAGGAGGAAGAGCAAAGAGGCCAACGGCTGCGCCAAGTGAGCGCTTGATTAACTTACGGCGACCGAGTTGAACTCCAGCCACACCCTCTTTAACAGTTTGAACTAACTCTGCACGATCTTCATCACTTGAACGAAATTCGTGGCGGTGATTAACAATCTCTTTATCTGGCATCAAAGTTTTGGCCCAGTGAATTGCAGCGATGCCAATAAAGAACAGCGACATAGCCATACCAATACCGATTCCTAATTGCTGAGCGTTCTGATTGCCCATAATCGGAATGAAGATGAATACAGTGTCTTTAACAAAGATGTAGGAATAAATCAGAAGAAGCGAACCAAAACCAGAGAGACCAAAGAGAATCGCTACTTGTTGCTCTGCACGCTTTTCGGATGCAGGATGTACATCTGTCGCACGTGGTGCATGTTGAGGCAGTGCTGAGTCATCAATAGGAGTTAATTCATTAGACACGATGCGCCTACCTTGCTCTCGTAGTTAGCCAGACTGCAATACCAATGAGCAGTCCTAGCCCTAATACCCAAGCCAACAAACCTTCTGTAACAGGTCCAATGCGGCCCATTGTTGCACCGCCTAGATTTGGTTCAGCTTCAGCGGCCTTGATCCACTTGATCATGGAAAGTTTTTCTTCAGGTGTAATTGTTTTATCACTAAAGACTGGCATTGATTGTGGGCCAGTAATCATTGCTTCATAAATATGTTTTGGTTCAACACCCATAAGTGTTGGTGCGTACTTACCTTGCGATAGCGCACCACCTTGACCAGCAAAGTTGTGACACATTGCGCAGTTATTTCTAAATAGCTCGCCACCTTCGGCGGAGTTTCCATCTCGCTCATAATTAAGTTCAGATTCACCTGGAATAGCAGGACCAGGAGCTAACGAAGCAACGTAGGCAGCTAGGGCTGCAGTCTCTTCCTCGTTATAGACACGGGGTTTGCGCATGGCCTGTGTGCTCATATCAGCCATTGGCATACGGCCTGTTCCAACTTGGAAATCAACAGAAGCTGCGCCAACTCCAATTAAAGATGGCGCGATAGATGCACCTTCAGCGTTGAGTCCGTGACAAGAAGAACAACCCTTAAGGAATATTTGCTTTCCTTCTTCAATAGATGCCGAGCGATCTAAAACGCTCTGGGTCTCTGTAACAGTTGCACTTGCAACAGAGAAAGTAGTTCCTATCGCAAGGAGAGCAAAAATTAGAAGCATTGGGCCAGCGGCCTTATGTCGACGGTAACGCGATAAACGCTTCACGAAGTTTTTGTGCCCCTTACTTAATGAGGTAGATCGCTGAGAAGAGGGCGATCCACACGACGTCGACGAAGTGCCAGTAATACGAAACAACAATTGCAGTTGTAGCTTGTTCGTGTGTAAAGCGACGGGCCTTAGAAACACGGATGAGCACAATAAGAAAAGCAAGAAGTCCACCGGTTACGTGCAAACCGTGGAAACCTGTTGCGATGAAAAAGATAGAACCATAGGCAGATGAAGAAAGTGTTAAGCCTTCTTCCACAAGAGCGGCATACTCATAAATTTGTCCACCAATAAAGAAAGAACCCATGAGGAAAGTCAGCGCAAACCATTCACGCATTCCCCATTTGTTGAGCTGGAAGATTGAACCTGTGCGGTGGTTTTGGAATCGCTCTGCAGCAAATACTCCGAACTGACATGTAACAGATGAGAGAACAAGAATTGTTGTGTTCAACGCTGCAAATGGAATATTGAGAATCTCGCCTGCCTCTGTCCAAATCGCTGGACCCTGCACTGCGCGAGTAGTGAAATAAATAGCAAAGAGTGCGGCAAAGAACATCAACTCACTTGATAGCCACACGATTGTGCCAACCGCAACGGCGTTGGGGCGGGTAATCTTGTGGTGGGCAGCTACTGATGTACTCGACATGGGGATGATTATTCCCGAAAAACACGCCTGCGTCTTACGGGAGACCCCTCATATGCAGGTTATTCACCCGGTTCTGGAGTGAAACAGCCCACAGATTTTTCGAGGTAAAAATCAGCTCGCACACCCTTTCCAGGAGCTTAGACTTAGGCCATGGCAAAGAAGCAGATTCTGGTTTATGCAGATGATTCAACTGTACGAAAGGCTGTCATTGACGCCTTGGGTACCAGAACGGCCAGCGATATAGCAGAGCACCAGATCCATGAGTTTGCCACGGCTGCAGCCCTTCGCTCTTATGTCGATAACAACACAAACATTGATTTATTCATCCTCGATGGTGAAGCTGTTCCAGAAGGCGGTCTGGGAGTTGCCCGTCAACTCAAAGACGAAGTTTTCAACTGCCCTCCAGTACTAGTCATAACAGGGCGCAAGGAAGATGCATGGCTTGCCGCATGGTCGATGGCGGAAGCATCAATAGTTCACCCAATTGATCCATTCACTCTTGCCAGAAGTGCTGCCGAACTTCTACGCGGCACAGCACCTGCTGTAGTTTAAAAATGTCGAAAGAGTTGTGGGATCGTTATTTCTCAATTCTTGAAAGTGGGCTGGATTTAGAGCCAGCCGATGTTGCCTGGTGCATGAATCAGATTCTTGAGGGAAAAGCCGATAACGAGTTAATTAAAAAGTTTTTGCTTTCTCTAAAGGCAAAAGGTGAGACAAGTGAAGAAGTGGGTGCGCTAGTTGCCCAGATGTATGAGCATTCTGCGCCAATCTCCATTACAGAGCGCGCGGTCGACACAGTTGGAACCGGTGGCGATGGCGCGCACACTATTAACATCTCAACCACCGCTGCAATTATCGCTGCAGCTGCTGGAGCAAAAGTTGTAAAGCATGGAAACCGCGCAGCATCATCGAAATCAGGAGCAGCAGATTTATTGGAGGCGCTAGGTGTTGCAGTAACGCTAGATGGCAAAGGCGTTGAAACCACTTTTTCACAGCTTGGAATTGGCTTTTGTTTCGCCCCTGTTTTTCATCCAGCAATGCGCTTTGCTGCCCCTGCCCGTAAAGAGTTAGGCGTGCCAACAGTTTTTAATATCTTGGGCCCGCTATCTAATCCAGCTAAACCGAAGGCTGCAGCGATTGGCGTTGCCAATGATCGAATGCATTTAGTGATGGCCCAGGTATTGGCAGATAAGGGCGTAGATGGCTTCGTTTTCCGGGGCGATGATGGCCTTGATGAAATAACTCTTGCAACAACTACTTCTGTTTTAACTTTAGGTAATGGGCAAATAGCTAGTGATTTATTAGACCCACTTGATTTTGGAATTGCTAGAGCCCCGATTTCAGCCCTTGCTGGGGGAGATGCAACTGAAAATGCCAGAATAACTAGCGCTATTTTTGCTGGCGAAAAAGGTGCACCGCGTGATGCTGTTGTATTAAATGCAGCGGCTGCAATTGCAGCCTATGAAGGTGAGATGGAATTGAGCCTTCATGATCGAATCCAGAAGGGTGTTGAACGAGCCACCATGGCTATTGATAGTGGTGCTGCAGCAAAGCTACTTTCACAGTGGGCAGCACTTAGCCAGAAACTAGCCGCTTCTTAACTTTTTTGAATTGTGGCAAAGTCGTAATTCCAAAACTTCCCAGTCTTTCGATAATTCCATGCAAAACATCTACCGTGGCACGGGCATCATCTAGGGCGCGGTGCGTGGGGGAAGTAGTTGCTCCAAAGAACTCTGCCAAGGTGGCTAATTTGCAGTTGATGACATCATCTTTGGTCAATACATATCTAGCTAATCTGGCAGTGTCAGTGACATGGTGATTGGGCCATGGGTAATCAAGATGCGCAGCAGCAGCCTTTAGGAATCCCACATCAAAAGGAGCGTTGTGTGCAACTAATACATTTTCACTCTCTGGCCCCAAGAACTCAATAAATGAGGGAAATACTTGAGCGATCGTCGGAGCGTTGGAAAGCATTTGATCTGTAATCCCAGTGAGTTGTGTGATGAATTCTGAAATCTGAACACCCGGATTTACAAAGGTTTCAAACTCACCAATCACTACGCCGCCGCGCACTTTAACTGCGCCAATCTCTGTTATTCCTGCGCCAGTTGAAGGGGCAGCGCCTGAGGTTTCTAAATCCACAACCACAAAGGTGGCTTCCGATAGGTGCATAGTGGCGATAGTAAATGATTGCACTGTCATTGACAGCACGCGTATGGTGTTCACCATGGCAGTTGAAACAGCACCCCCAGGTTGGATGCAAGATTGGTCGGCGCAAGGCTCAGGCAAAAACGCTCGCGTTGGAGTCTTACTTGTTCATGGATTTACTGGAGCCCCACCATCAATGCGTCCATGGGGCGAATTCCTGCACTCCAAGGGTTACACCGTTCGAGTCCCATTACTTCCGGGACATGGAACGAAACCTGAGGATCTCAATAAAGTGAAATGGCAAGAGTGGCCAGCAAAAGTTCAATCTGAATTGGATCAGTTGTTCAAAAGCTGTGATCAAGTATTCGTGGCTGGTTTATCAATGGGTGGTGCAACCACCCTCTTTGTTGCAGCTGAGAACAACAATCGCTTGAGTGGCCTCATTCTTGTTAACCCAATGATCAATCGTTCATCTGCTGTTTTATCGCGTCTTCCTCTGTGGGCAAAATATCTCCTAACCTTCACAGTCAAACTACGGGCCAGTGTTGGAAATGATATTAAGCGACCTGGGATTACCGAGCATGGATACGATGCAACTGCATCAAAGGGTGCCTATGAATTGTTTAGAATGCTGAAAGTAACTCGTCCAAAGCTGAGCAAAGTCACCATTCCCGTTCAGCTTTTTCATAGTATCAACGACCACACCCTTCCAGTCTGTAACACTGAAATCATTATGGATGAACTTGGATCGACAAATAAGGTCCGCATTGAACTCATCAACAGTTATCACGTTGCCACCCTTGATTACGACCAGGAGCTGATTTTCCAGAACTCACTAACTTTTATCCAAGGGCTCACTCGCCCCTGAAATTAAGCGTTAATGCCAAACCAGAGAAGTGCCAAAACGCAGGTTGCTACTAAAGAGATGATGGCACCATAAACAACGCGCATGCGAGTACTTGATGCGTACTCACCCATTAAGCGCTCATCCTTTGAGATTCCAAACATGAAAAGCAGAAGTGGCAGGAGCAAGATTGCGTTAAGAATCTGAGTGAAAACCAGAACTTTAATCAGTGGTAATCCAGGAATAAGAATGAGCCCTGAAGCCAAAACTGTCATGACACCAAATGTGGCATAAAACAAGGGTGCCTCTTTTGGTCCATCATCGAGTGCTGCAGGTTGCCCGGTGAGATCTCCAACAGAATAGGCAGTTGATAAAGGCAAAATCGAAGCAGCTAGTAGTGCTGCACCTACTAATCCGATTGCAAAGAGAGCTTTTGCTAGTGATCCAGCTAATGGCTCAAGGGCCTGGGCCGCTTGGGAAGCATCAGTGATGTCTGTGATGCCTTGTTTGTTCAAAGTTGCGGCACAGGTGATGACTACAAAGAAACCTATAATTCCTGTGAGCAGTGAACCCGTCCACACATCAATGCGAAGTAGTTTCAAATCATCGCGAGTTAAGCGCTTATCAACGGCGTAGCTTTGAATGAAGGCAAGTCCCCAAGGGGCAAGGGTTGTTCCAAGGGTTGCAGTTGCTAGATAAATAGCATCTTGTGTGAATGGCATCGATGGCACAAAAACACCGCGCGCAGCTTGTCCCCAGTCTGGATTAGCCATGAAACCGGCGACGATGTATGAAATAAAGATTGCAGAGAGTGCAAAGAAAACCTTTTCTACGTTTGCAAAGGAGCCACGCAGCACAAGGGCTGAGACAACTAAAGCCCCTGCGGGAACTGTTATGAAACGTGAGATTCCAAAGAGCTCTCCAGCCACAGCAATACCTGCAAATTCAGCTGTGAGAGTTCCAAAGTTAGCAATAATCAAAGCACTTGCACTAAGAGTTCCAGAGCGAGCACCATACTTTTGACGAACTAATCCAATGAGTCCTTGACGTGTAACAACACCGATGCGAGCACCTAAGTCTTGGAAGATAACTAATGCCAAAGTGGAGAGAACGAGCACCCACAGCATTTGATAACCAAATTTGGCACCGAGCTGTGAATAGGTCGTGATGCCGGCTGGATCATCATCTGAAAGCCCAGCAATGATTCCAGGACCCATGACTGAAAGAAGTGCAGCTAAACGAATCTTGCGCGTTGTTGTCATGAGAGCGCACCTGTTCCTTTAGATAAACCATGTTGTTCTTCTGGCTTAAGTGCATCCACCAAGTCATCAGCCAAAATTCGTCCTACAGGCTTTCCTTTTTCATCAATTACAACGATGGATGCCCCTCGGTTGTTTGAAAACTCTTCGATTACTTCTTCCAGTGGAGAATCAATTTGGACAGATGTTGGGTAAGGAGGTCCGATAAGAGTGCTCAAAAGCGCGGTGGATTTAGCGGCCACCAACTCAATAATTTGGATGTGATCAACTAACTTGCCTTTGCTATCAACGATAACAACGCCATCAGAAATATCGCGATCTCTGTTTTCAACAAGGCGGGCAAGAGCCGCACCACACGTGTCGTTTTCTTGGGCAAAGACCATGTGAGTGGTCATGATTCCACCGGCGAGGGTCTCATCGAAAGCAATGAGCTGACGCAACTGCTTAGCCATCTTGACATCCATTGCTTTCAAAATATCTTCACGGTGCTCATCACTTAAATCGCGCAGTACTTCAGCAGACTCATCTGGTTCCATGCGACTTAGAAGTTCGGCGGCTCGCTCTTCACTCAAACCACGAAGAAGGCCTTGCAATTCTTCATCTTCCATTTCTTCCAGTGCATCGGCAGCCAACTCTGGATCCAACATTTCAATCAATGCACTTTGTTCACGTCCAGCTAAATCTTCGATCAAATCTGCCAAGTCAGCAGGGCGCAGTTGTGAAAGTGCGGTTTTAGAACCAGAGGTTTTAACAACTCCGGAAGTGTCGGCAAGGGATGCAACTGTTGCCCAGTCCAGAACGTGTTGAGGTGTTGCACGACGACCAAGTGCACCAGGAAAGATGCGGCGAAGGAAAGTAACAAAAGAGATATCCACGCCAACTACGCGAATCTCTTTATCTAGAGGCGCTAAGTAAAGATCTGAGGAACGCACAACTCGTAGCCCATTCACATCCACAATCTGGTGATCAAGAACATCGGCATCTAACAATGATTCATCGCTGCGGCGCTTGTAGTCAGTCAAATTAATTGTTGTGGAAGAGAGCTTGATTTGATGGCGCTCTAGCTTTGCAATACGGGCTCCATCAATAAATGATCGACGCAAACCTACTTTTACGATCAATCCTGAGACTGGTGGATAAGCATCTTGGCCATGCTTAACGACAACATCTACTAAACGACCTATCTCACGGCCATCTTCATTGGTAACTGGACAGCCCAATAATCCTGCAAGTGAAACAACAGAATCGCGAACACCTTTGCGTGCCAACACCAGATCACGGCGCCCCACGGCGCGCTCAACGGTATTGACCACACGGGCAATAGGCTTTTTGGTTGGGGCTTTCATAAGCGAAATTGTATCGGCTGACATTGCACGCATTCCGATAGTTTTCTCTGCGTCTAGATGAACTTACTGAAGTGGACCGTACTGGGATCGAACCAGTGACCCCCACAATGTCAATGTGGTGCTCTACCGCTGAGCCAACGATCCTTGCTTGAGTGAGAAATGATACCTCACGAAAATAAGTGGTGCTTATCGGTTGTAGTCATCCTCGATACGCTCAATATCATCTTCACCAAAGTATGAACCGCTCTGGACCTCAATAAAAATAACAGGCTCACTACCGATGTTTGCTAAACGGTGAAGCTCGCCTTGGGCGATATCAATCGAGTCTCCAGCTGACATTTCAAATTCAAGGCCTTCATGAGTGACCTTTGCATTGCCGCTGACGATGAACCAATGTTCAGAGCGATGTTGATGGCGTTGGTAAGAAAAACGAGCGCCAGCATTAACAACAATTCGCTTTACTTTGTGATCTGAACTTTCAGACAAGATTTCATAGCGACCCCACGGTCTGACGTCTTCGTCCATGAACTCTTCCTTTTACTCGTTCTACTAATGGAGGTCGGAACGGGATTTGAACCCGTGTAGAGGGATTTGCAGTCCCTTGCCTCGCCTCTCGGCCATCCGACCAAAAACGAACGCCGTTCATTTTTTACGTGAACGGCGATCAGTTTTGAGAGCGGACGACCGGGTTCGAACCGGCGACCTGAACCTTGGCAAGGTTCCGCGCTACCAACTGCGCTACGTCCGCGAGGAGGGCAAATCTATCGTAGGTGAGGCCATAGCGCCAAAGTGGGAATTCAATGACTACCGTTACCTTGTGAGTTCATCGAAGAATGCGCCTGTTTTTTGGATGAATGGGCGGTTGGCAACTGGCCTTTCGCAGGTTTCAAATGATCCATCGTGTTTAGCCGATGGGGGATTCTGGGCGCTCTCAACAACTTTTGAAGGAGATTTTCAAGCTTTCAAATTTGATCATGTTATTGAAGCAAGTTTTCCAACATCACCATGGCAGAAAATAGAAGGCCAATGGTCAAGTAGTTTGAATGAAAGTCAATACGTAACATATGTGAAGAAAGTGCAAGAGCACATTGCACAAGGCTGGGTCTATCAAGTTAATGCCTGCAGAGAAATCTCTATCCATGTTGATGTTGAGGATCTGCGTGGACTGTTTTCTAAGATTCTTGAAGGTAACCCAGCGCCATGGGCTTCCTATTTAGAAGCACCAGGAATCAACATCGCTTCAGCATCACCCGAGTTATTCCTTAAGCGCGATGGAGGACGAATTCGCACTTCGCCTATCAAGGGCACAGCACCAGCTGGCACAGTTGATTTTGGCGTGAAGGACAAAGCCGAGAACGTAATGATTGTTGATCTCATGCGAAATGATTTAGGGCAGATTTGTAAGAGCGGAAGTGTCACTGTCCCTCGTTTGCTTTCAACCGAGTCCCATCCTGGCCTTGTGCATTTGGTGTCAGATATTGAAGGCGAACTCAAAGATGAGATTACTTGGACAGAGATCTTCAATCGCTTGAGTCCACCAGGATCCATTAGTGGTGCTCCAAAGTCATCTGCCGTCTCTGTCATTAAAGACAATGAAGGAAAGCGCGGGCCGTATTGCGGTGCGCTGGGTTGGGTGCAAGGGGATAAGTGTGAACTTTCAGTTGCAATCCGAATCTTCTATAAAGATGACAAGTTGCGATTTGGTACAGGTGCTGGAATTACGTGGGCCAGCGTGGCAGAAGATGAGTGGGAAGAGACTCAACTCAAAGCAAGACGTTTAGTTTCACTTGCCGGTGGTCAGTTATGAGAGTGATCTATAACGGTGAAGTAAGAGGTATTGATGATGTGCCAGCAACTAGCTCTGGGTGGCTAGAAGGTGAAGGAATCTTTGAAACGATCAAAAGCGTTGGGAACAAGCCATTGTCTTTATCTCGCCATATAGCCAGGGCACAGAGCAGCGCAGTAGCTCTCGGGATCACCATCCCAAACTCAGATCAGATTTCACAAAGTGTGACTGATTTGTTTGCCGCTGTTCCACAAGGTTTAGGAATGCTGCGGATTTCATTTGATAATCAAGGTAACTGGTTGGCAGTTCACATGCCTTATGCAGAGCAAGAGAAAAGCTGTGATGTGAGATTGCATCCAGATGCTGTTACAGGTGATGTTCATAAAAAATTTCCTTATACCAATCGATTAGCAATTCTTGAGCAGGCCCGCCTGGCTGGCTTTGATGATGCAGTCGTCGTTAATAGCCAAGGCAATATCTGTGAGGGCTCAGTTACTAATCTGATTGCAAACATTGATGGTCGTTGGGTGACACCACCAACTACTGATGTTGTTCTGCCCGGAATTATTCGTCAGATTCTGATTGAGAATGAGTTAGTTGCCATCGAGAGCATCCCAGCAGATCGGCTAGCGGAAATCACCTCTGCCTTCTTTATTAGTAGTTTGCGTTTATCTCACGCTATTTCATCGATTGATTCACGGCCGTTGCATCTTTCACACGCCTTCGGAGAAGAAATAAAGGCGTTGGCTCATAAGTATTCGGTAGGCTAGCCTCATGATTCAGGTAACCGTTGATGGTGCATCACGCTCCATAGAGGCAGATCAACGCCCTACCCACCTCTTTGCAGATAATAAAGAGGTAGTCGTTTGCCGTATCAATGGAGCTCTCAAAGATTTGTGGACCGACCTGCACGAAGGCGATGTCGTTGAATCTGTTCTCATCAATTCTCCTGATGGTCTCTTTGTCCTTCGCCACTCAACTGCCCACGTTATGGCACAGGCTGTGCAAGAGGTTTTCGCTGATACAAAGCTTGGAATTGGACCACCGATCAAAGATGGTTTCTATTACGACTTTGATCCAAAGACTCCTTTTAATCCAGATGATTTAACAAAGATTGAAAGCGTTATGCGCAAGATTGTTAAAGATGGCCAGCGCTTTCGCCGCCGTGTTGTTACCGAAAAAGAAGCGCTAGCTGAACTTTCCCACGAGCCATATAAGTGCGAACTCATTGGCATAAAAGGCCCAGCAGGCGAAGAGGCAAGTGTTGAAGTTGGTGGAGCAGAGCTCACCATCTATGACAATTTAGGTAGAGATGGAAACCCAGTGTGGGGAGATCTTTGTAGAGGTCCTCACCTTCCATCAACAAAACACATTCCTGCATTTAAGTTGATGCGAAGTGCTGCTGCGTATTGGCGTGGATCTGAAAAAAATCCCATGCTCCAGCGCATCTATGGCACAGCGTGGCCATCGCAAGATGAACTCAATGCTCACTTGGAATTACTAGCCGAGGCTGAAAAGCGCGATCACCGCCGACTTGGAACTGAACTTGATCTCTTTTCATTTCCAGAAGAAATTGGTTCAGGTTTAGCAGTCTTTCATCCCAAGGGCGGAATCATTCGCCGTGCGATGGAAGATTACTCACGCAAGCGCCATGAAGAAGAAGATTATGAGTTTGTTTATTCGCCTCACTTAACCAAAGCTGCCCTGTTTGAAAAATCAGGACACTTGGATTGGTACTCAGAGGGAATGTATCCACCGATGATCATGGATGAAGAGCTCCATGCCGATGGAACGATTAAAAAGCCTGGCCAGCAGTACTACATGAAGCCAATGAACTGCCCGTTCCACAACCTTATTTTCCAAGCCCGTCAGCGCTCCTATCGTGAACTTCCACTTCGACTCTTTGAATTCGGAACTGTTTATCGTTATGAAAAATCTGGTGTGCTACACGGCATCACTCGTGCTCGTGGCTTTACGCAAGATGATGCCCACATCTATTGCACAAAAGAGCAGATGGCAGATGAATTAGATTCACTGTTAACTTTCGTACTCAATCTTTTGCGCGATTACGGTCTCAATGACTTCTATCTAGAACTATCAACCAAGAACCCTGAAAAGTTTGTGGGCGCAGATGCTGATTGGGAAGAGGCAACTGAGACATTGCGCAAAGCAGCTGTTGCTCAAAAACTAGAGTTAGTTCTAGATGAGGGCGGCGCAGCGTTCTACGGACCAAAGATTTCCGTGCAAGCAAAAGATGCCATCGGTCGCACATGGCAGATGTCCACGATTCAAGTAGACTTCCAACTTCCACAACGCTTTGAACTTGAATATTCAGCAGCCGACGGATCACGCCAGCGCCCAGTAATGATTCACCGCGCTCTCTTTGGTTCTATTGAAAGATTCTTTGGTGTTCTAACAGAGCATTACTCAGGTGCTTTCCCACCATGGCTTGCACCGGTTCAAGTGGTTGGTATTCCTGTTGCTGAAGCGTTTGCAGATTATTTGGCTGATGTCATTAAGCAGATGAAGAAAGCTGGCATTCGTGCAGAGCTAGATGCATCCGATGATCGCATGCAGAAGAAGGTTCGTAATGCACAGATGCAAAAGGTGCCATTTATGGTTATTGCAGGTGAGGAAGATATGGCAGCAGGTGCTGTCTCATTCCGCTATCGCAATGGCGAACAGAAGAACGGAATTCCTATTAAGGATGCAATTGCCGAAATTCAAAAAGTAGTAGCAGAGCGCACTCAGGTTTAACAATGCATATTGATGGCGCAGGAATGCCTGATGGGTGGCAACGTTTATGGGCGCCTCATCGTCTTGAATACTTACGGGGAGAAAACCGCCCATTAGAGGGCAATGAAGTTGAATGTCCGTTCTGCCGTATTCCTAAATTAACTGATGAAGAAGGCCTCATTGTTCATAGGGGCGCAACGGCCTATGTCGTCATGAATTTATATCCCTATAACCCAGGACACTTATTAGTCTGCGCTAACAGACACGTTGCAGATCTAACTGACTTAAGTGAGCAAGAGCGCAACGAGATTTCATCTCTTACTGCTCATGCGATGAAAACTATTCGAAAAGTTTCATCCCCTGCAGGCTTTAACTTAGGAATGAATCAAGGTGCTATTTCAGGTGCGGGGGTGGCAGAACACATCCACCAACACATCGTTCCTCGTTGGAGCGGTGATGCAAACTTCATGCCAATTATTGGAAAAACAAAGGTGCTTCCACAGTTACTTACTTTGACCAGAGAAGAGATTGCTGCTGCTTGGTAGCACTAGTTGAGTTCAGCGAGATATTTCTTTATAACATCAAGGCCAATTCCCTTTTCCATCACAAGTGGAATTGCTGGAAATAGAACACCTGCGGCGAAAGCACCTTCACCCATTGATGTGACAAGCTCTAGATATTCATCACGAAACTCTTGAACTAAAGTTTCATGCTCTGGCTCGCAGGGATTTTTAGTTGGGGGAGTGGTGGAGTAATCGGTGATGACCATGTCCGAGAGTGAGATAAGAGCTCTAGGTGATCCATCATCATCATGGAGAACTAAGTAAGGCGTGGCAATTTGATCAAAGACTCGGTTAGCCAACATGACTGCATCATCAAAGTCAGCATTGTTTCCATCCAACTGTGTAACAACAATCATGCGAGGTGTGAGGAACTCATCAAAGGATTGCCATTGATCAATAGTTGCCTGGTCGATTCCGGTGTTGGGGTTAACAACAAAGAGTGCGCAGGAAATATCACCAGTGGCTTGAGTTCCAACTGATGCCCCGAGCGCCGTGGCAACTTCACCAGGGTTGGCTGAAGGGTGGCCAAAGACGCAGAGATTGAGAGGCGATGTGGGATTCTGCACTGGGTCAGCCTACGATGTGCAGTGATGCTAAGTCGCTCTTTAAAACCTGCGGTTACGAGATTAATAACACCCGTAGCCGCGTCTGCCCTGCGTATTGGGATAACACCCAATGCAGTCACATGGGTGGGAGCTGTGGGAGTAATTGCATCAGCGTTGTTTTTCTATCCTCGTGGAGATTTCTTTCTCGGCACAGCAGTCATTGCCTTCTTTGCCCTAAGTGATCTCTTTGATGGCACGATGGCTCGCATCTCTAAAGCCGGAGCAAGTAAATGGGGAAGCTTCCTAGATTCCACAATCGATCGCGTAACAGATTCAGCGATTCTTCTAGGTGTGAGTATTTACTTGATCAACGATGATGACCAGTTAAGTTTTGTCGTAATCGCAACTTTAGTAACAGGAATGCTTGTTCCATACATTCGGGCCAAAGCCGAAAGTTTTGGCGTTGAATGCAGTGGGGGAATAGCAGAGCGCACCGAGCGGTTAATCATGGCAATGTCTGCAATTGCACTTGATGGCCTTGGGGTTCCATATGTATTGGCCGGTGGAATGTGGTTACTCGCAGGGCTTGGAGCAGTAACGGTTGTGCAACGTATGTTGATAGTTCGCAAGGCATTTAAATAATGATTCAAACTGTGAGTGCGTGGGGTTACTTTGCTGCATGGCGTATTTTGCGTTGGCTACCTGAGAATTTTGTTTATGCCAGAGCTAATGCCGTAGCTGACTATTTAGTGAAGCGAAATGGAAAGAGCATTGCCAGACTTCGCTCCAACCTTGCTCGCACCCAACCCAACATCACGGCCCTTGATTTAGATTTACTTGTTTATTCCGGAATGCGCTCAGCCCTCCGGTATTGGTGTGACACATTTAGATTTCCTGATTGGTCCAGGGAGCGAATTCTCGGCACCGTCACATTTAATGATGAAAGCATTTTGATGGACGCTGTTGCTGCCGGAAATGGAGCAATTGTCACCTTGCCGCACTGTGGTAACTACGATCACGCAGCAGCTTATTTCTGTGCTCGTGGAGCCAAGATTGTCACGGTTGCTGAGCATTTAAAGCCGGAGAAGTTGTTTAAGAAGTTCATGCAATATCGCTCAGATTTTGGGATGGAATCACTGCCACTAGATGGTCGCGTGATTCCCACATTGATGCAGCGCATTAGAACAGGTTGCGTTATTGCATTAGCTGCCGATCGCGATCTCTCCAAATCTGGAATAGATGTGAATTTCTTCGGTGGGCCAGCCAGAATGCCGGCAGGTCCTGCACTACTTGCAATTCGCACAGGTGCACCGTTAATTAGTGCATATGTTTCTTACACTCCAACTGGAATTCATATTGATTTCACTCGGATGCAAATACCAACCGAGGGAACAGAGACTCAGCGGGTTGCTGCACTCGTCCAGAAAAGCGCCGATTTATTTGCAGAAGGTATTGCCAAGTACCCACAAGATTGGCACATGATGCAACGCATCTGGATTGATGGCGATTTCAAGGATCGTGACTAATGCTTACTAAGAAACTCAAAATTGGAATTGTTTGCCCTTATGGTTGGGACACACCGGGCGGCGTGCAAAACCATGTGCGGGATTTAGCTGAGTTTCTCATCGCTGCTGGACATAAGGTTTCAGTCTTAGCACCAGCCATTGATGAGGAGCAATTACCTGACTATGTCGTAAGTGCAGGTAAGCCAATTTCTATTCCATATAACGGCGCAGTTGCTCGTGTTCTATTCGGTCCAATTGCATATGCGCGTGTACGCCAATGGATTGGCAGCGGTGAGTTTGATCTATTGCATCTGCACGAGCCAGCAATTCCATCAATCTCACTTCTTGCCTGCTGGGCAGCAGAAGGTCCAATGGTGGGAACTTTTCATGCTGCGGCAAAGCGACAGAAAGTAATTTTTGCTATCGGCCCGATTCTAGAACCTGCAATTGAGAAACTCTCAGCTCGTATCGCAGTATCAGAAGCTGCGCGCTTAACTCTTACCGATCACCTTGAAACTGATGCAATAGTTGTTCCCAATGGAATTTATGCCAAGCGCTATTCGGCTGGTAATTTCCAGGAGAAATGGGCTGGAAACACCATTGGTTTTATTGGTCGCTTTGAGGAACCGCGTAAGGGTCTACAAGTACTTGTCGATGCACTTCCCATCATCGCTCGCTTTGCACCGGATGTGAAAGTGTTTGTTGCTGGCCCCGGAGATCCAAAAGAGTTTGAAAAGGTAATTGACCCACAACTTCGTGATCGTTTCGAATTTCTAGGAAGAATTTCTGAACAGGAGAAAGCTGACTTTATGTCATCGGTCTCACTCTATGTTGCTCCCAACACGGGCGGTGAGTCATTTGGAATTATCTTGGCTGAGGCGTTAGCCGGTGGTGCATGCGTAGTTGCAAGTGATATTCCAGCATTTGATTCTCTGCTGGGAGGGGGAGAGTTTGGTGCTCTCTTTGAATCTGAGAATTCAACAGATTTAGCAAAGGTAATTATCGATCTATTGCGTGATGAGAATAAGCGTAAAGAATTGGCTAGCGCCGGCAAAAAGCATGCACAAGTTTTTGATTGGGATGTAGTTGCTGAACAAATCTTTTCAATCTATGAAATGGCAATAGTCGGAGGCAAAGGGGTTTCTCTTAGCTCTGATGGACGTGCTTGGGGCCGATTCCTCTCAAGAGATGAGGAAAAGAAATGAAGGTTTTACTAGCCTCTGGATTTCTACTTTTAGTTGGTCTTTGGTACTTATCTTTCTCGGCTACCCGACTAGATCGCTTGCACCATAGAGTTGAAACTAGTTGGGCCAACCTTGATGTCTTACTGCAAAAGAGAGCAGCAATAGCCCTTGAAATAGCACATAGTGATCTAGCCGATCCAGCATCATCAATGTTGTTAACTGGGGCTGCATATCAAGCACGAGATGCCAATGTTAAAAACAGATCTATGGCAGAGAGTGGTTTATCAGGAGCGCTAGGGTTGATTATTGCTGATGGATTGTCGCACGCCACAGATTCAGAACAAGCCTTATTGCAAGAGCTATCTGCATTAACAGCCAAGATTCGTGTGGCCATTTCTATTCACACAGATGCAGTTTCATCGACCCAGATGGTGCGCAATAAGTTTGTCGTAAAGACGTTTCGATTGGCTGGTACCGCCCCGCTTCCCGTTACCTATGAGTTTGAATCAGATGTTCTTTAAGCGCTTAACACTTGTATGTGCAGCACTCCTCGCACTTCTGGCTGGGTGTTCAGCTATTTCAGATCTACTGCCGAAATCAGCCGAGCGCAATGTGCTCAGCGGAAGAGAGGGCACGAACGGCCCAGTTCTTGCAGTCAAAATCGATGATACAAATGCTGCGCATCCACAAATTGGTTTAGAGGATGCAGATGTTGTCTACATCGAACAAGTTGAAGGTGGTCTAACTCGCCTTGCAGCAATCTTTTCATCTGTTATTCCAGAGCGCGTGGGACCTGTACGAAGTGCACGAATTTCTGACATAGATATTTTGAGTCAATATGGTCGTGTTGCATTTGCCTATAGCGGTGCACAGAAGAAGCTGTTGCCGGTTATAGATGCATCGAATCTGCAAAATCTTGGGGCACAAGCACAGCCTCCTTCTATCTACACAACTGATCCCAATCGAGTTGCACCTGTTGCGATGGTTTTACGGGCAGATCTATTGATGGCCAAGGTAATTGAGAAGAATTATCAAATCACTTCAGCAAATAATGTTGGTTGGAGCTTTGGTGATGCACCCGAAGGTGGCAAGCCAACTCAATCTGTGATCATGTATTGGCCAGCGGCTCGATATAGCGCCGAATGGTCAGAAACTGAGTCTCGTTGGTTACTCTCACATAACTCAAAGAGTAATCTCGCAGAATCAGGAATAGTTCTTGGCCCAACAACTTTGGTCATTCAGATGGTTTCAATTACTGACTCTGAATACAAAGACAAAATCGGGGGAGTAACCCCGCTTTCACAAACAGTTGGTAGTGGCCGCGGATTTATTTTGCGTGATGGAAAAAGCTATGCGGCCCTATGGAATCGCGCATCTGAGGGCGTCGGAACTACGTGGACATTGCGTGATGCAAGCGAAATAAAGTTTGCCCCAGGCCAAATTTGGGTTGCTTTGACCGATAAGGAGCCTGATTTCACCTATTTATCTGCGAGCGCGAAGGCGACAAAGACAAAGTAGGATGTTCCCCTACACAGGCGAAGGTGAGTAAAGAGTAAATGTCAGAAGTAAAAGGCACAGGTCGAGTTAAGCGCGGTATGGCAGAGATGCTCAAGGGCGGCGTCATTATGGATGTCGTTAACGCTGAGCAGGCAAAGATTGCCGAAGATGCTGGCGCAGTTGCAGTTATGGCGCTAGAGCGCGTACCTGCAGATATCCGTGCTCAAGGCGGAGTAGCTCGTATGTCTGATCCTGACATGATCGAAAAGATTCAAGCATCAGTCTCAATCCCTGTTATGGCTAAAGCACGTATTGGCCACTTTGTTGAAGCTAAAGTTTTGCAATCTCTGGGTGTGGATTACATCGATGAGTCAGAAGTTCTTACTCCTGCAGATTATGAAAACCACATCGATAAGTGGGACTTCACAGTTCCATTCGTGTGCGGTGCTACAAATCTAGGAGAAGCGCTTCGCCGCATTAATGAAGGCGCAGCAATGATTCGCTCTAAAGGTGAAGCTGGCACAGGCGATGTTTCAAATGCAATGCAACATATGCGCAAGATTGGCGGAGAAATTCGTCGCCTATCTTCAATGCGCGAAGATGAACTCTATGTTGCAGCTAAAGAACTCCAAGCGCCTTATGAATTAGTTAAGGAAGTAGCACAAAGCGGCAAGCTTCCAGTTGTTCTCTTCACCGCTGGTGGCATTGCAACTCCAGCAGATGCTGCGTTAATGATGGCAATGGGCGCAGATGGCGTCTTTATTGGCTCAGGTATTTTCAAATCTGGAAATCCAGCACAGCGCGCAGCTGCATGTGTGAAGGCAACAACGTTTTGGCAAGATGCCAAGGTTGTCGCTGATGCATCACGTGGTCTTGGAGAGGCGATGGTTGGTATTAACGTTGCAGATCTTCCAGCCCCACACCGTCTTGCCGATCGCGGCTGGTAGTTCTCTTCGCTCATGAAGGTCGGAGTTCTCTCACTCCAGGGTGATGTTCGCGAGCACGTGAGTGCATTGATCGCCTGCGGGATTAATCCCGTTGAAGTGCGCAGAGAGTCTGAGTTAGCAGAAGTTGATGCCCTTGTTTTGCCTGGGGGAGAGTCAACAACTATTGCTCAGCTCTCTGAAATCTTTGGCATCTTTGAACCAATAAAGCAACGAATAGCTGCAGGTATGCCGGTCTATGGCTCGTGTGCGGGAATGATTTTGCTTGCAGATCAAATCTTGGATGCCAAGCAAGGACAAAAAACTTTTGGTGGATTAGATATCACTGTTCGCCGCAATGCTTTTGGTCGCCAAGTAGATTCATTTGAAACAGATATCTCTTTTGATGATGGCTCCAGTGAATTGATTAAGGCGGTATTTATCCGCGCTCCGTGGGTGGAAAAAGTAGGGGCTGGCATCACGGTTCTAGCCTCTGTGGATTCACACCCTGTGGCTGTGCGCTCTGCGACTCTTCTGGCCACATCTTTTCATCCAGAACTAACGGCAGATCATCGAATCCACCGTTACTTTATTGAGGAAGTGGCAAAGCCTGCATTAGAGAAGGTAAAGTAAGTTTCATAATCAGCGTTAATGAGATTGAAGGTGTAAGCCATGTCCGGCCATTCCAAGTGGGCGACGACCAAGCATAAGAAGGCGATTATCGATAGTCGCCGTGCAAAGGTTTTTGCAAAGCAGATTCGCGCAATTGAAGTTGCAGCACGCAATGGCGGCGCTGACATGGAAGGCAATCCAACTTTATTCGACGCAGTTATAAAGGCTAAGAAATCTTCTATGCCAGCAGATAACATCGATCGCGCAATCAAACGTGGTGCGGGTTTAGAAGCTGGTGCCAAAGACTGGATCACGATTATGTATGAGGGCTATGGCCCAAGCGGTGTGGCAATCATGATTGAGTGTCTATCTGATAACCGCAACCGTTCTGCCTCTGAAATCAAAGTTGCAGTTACTCGCAACGGCGGATCTATGGCAGATCTTGGTTCAGTTTCATATCTTTTCAATCGCAAGGGTGTCATCATCGTTAACAAGGTCGATGGATTAACTGAGGACCGAGTTCTTGAAGCAGTTCTAGATGCTGGCGCTGAACAAGTAAATGATTTAGGTGAATCTTTTGAAGTGGTGTGTGAGCCAGTTGATTTGGTTCAAGTTCGTACTGCTTTGCAGAGCGCTGGAATTGACTATGAATCAGCTGACTCTTCATTTCTGCCATCAATGTCGATCCCACTAGATGCTGATGGGGCCAAGAAGGTATTTGAACTTATCGATGCGATTGAAGAGCTCGATGATGTGCAAAACGTCTATAGCAACTTCGATGTTTCAGATGAGGTTATGGCGAGCCTGGAATAAGTTCGTCACAGGTAAGGCCTAGGCTAGAAACCTTGAACTTCGTCAGAGGAAATGGTGGCCACAATGCGCGTACTAGGAATTGATCCTGGTCTAACGCGCTGCGGTATTGGAATCGTTGAAGGTAGCCCTGGATCTCCACTCAAGATGGTCGGAGTGGGCGTTGTCATGACACCTGCGGATATGGCACTAGAAAATCGCCTCCTTGAAATTGATAAAGGTTTAAACGAATGGATTGCTCTCTGGAATCCAGATGTAATCGCCGTAGAGCGAGTCTTTGCACAACACAACGTGAGAACAGTTATGGGCACCGGACAAGCTGCAGGAATTGCATTACTCATTGCTGCTAAAGCTGGAATTCCAGTCATGATGCACACACCTAGTGAAGTAAAGGCGGCAGTCTCAGGTTCAGGCCGAGCAAATAAGGCACAAGTAGCGCAGATGGTTCAAAAGATTCTCAACTTGGATTCAATCCCAAAGCCAGTAGATGCAACTGATGCACTCGCACTTGCCATTTGTAATATTTGGCGAGGTGGATCAACTGACAGAATTAATCAAGCAGTAGAGGCTGAGAAGTCCCGTCTTAGAAAACTGCGTGGCTAAATGATTTCAACAGTTACCGGAACTATTCGCTCTCTTTCAATGGATAAGTTAGTCATTGAAGTCGGGGGAGTGGGCTTGAGTGTTTTGATTAATCCACCAACAAGTGCAGGGCTAACTCTTGGTTCCCAGTCCACTCTCTATACATCCCTTGTTGTGCGCGAGGACTCACTGACTTTGTTTGGCTTTTTAACTGAAGAGGTACGCAATCTTTTCGAACTTGTGCAAACGGTTTCTGGAGTGGGACCAAAAGTAGCTCTCTCAATCATGGGCGCATTAACCCCTGAAGATTTAGCTCGCGCAATTTCTCAAGAAGATACTTCTGCAATTGAGCGCGTTCCAGGTATTGGTAAAAAGGGTGCACAGCGCATGATTTTGGAGTTGAAGGGCAAACTCAGCGATCTCTCATCGAGTGCAACATATAAAGGACATCAACCGCCATGGCGTGAGCAACTGCTCAGTGCCCTTGTTTCTCTTGGTTTTTCTCCCAAGGAATCAGATTCTGCAATTAGTTATGTGGTTAATGATTTACATGGCAACGACCAAGATCCAGCCAGCATGGAGTTAAGTGAGCTTTTGAAGTTAGCGCTAGCAAGTGGAAAGAGTTCACGTGGCTGATAATCAAGAGCGTTTAGTGGGCTCAAACATCAAGGGAGAGGAGTCGGCGTTAGAACAAGCCCTTCGCCCCAAAACACTAAAAGATTTCATTGGGCAACACCGTGTGCGCGAGCAGATAGATGTTTTGTTAACTGCTGCGCGCCATCGAAACACGCCTGCAGATCACATCTTGCTTTCTGGGCCTCCGGGACTTGGGAAAACAACGTTGGCATTAATTCTGGCAAGTGAGATGCAAGCACCCATTCGCATAACTAGTGGTCCTGCAATTACACATGCCGGTGATTTAGCTGCAATTCTCTCTTCTTTAGTTGAAGGAGAGATTCTTTTCTTAGATGAAATTCACCGACTGCCACGACCTGCTGAAGAGCTTCTCTATCTAGCGATGGAGGACTTTAGAGTCGATGTTGTAGTCGGCAAAGGTCCCGGGGCCACAGCTATTCCATTACAACTTCCACATTTCACGCTAGTAGGCGCAACAACACGTGCTGGTCTATTGCCTGGTCCACTTCGTGATCGTTTCGGCTTCACCGCGCATTTAGATTTCTATGATGATAAAGAGTTAGCGCAAGTGATTTTAAGAAGTGCTGCATTGCTGGAGATAGATATTCATACCGATGCAATCACTGAAATCTCAGGCCGATCCCGCGGCACACCACGTATTGCCAATCGTTTGCTACGTCGTGTTCGCGACTATGCCCAAGTTAAAGCCAGCCCTTCCATTTCATTAGCCGATGCAAAGGCTGCACTAGAGATGTATGAAGTAGATGAGATGGGCTTAGATCGACTCGATCGTGGGGTCTTGGTGGCATTGGTCGAGCGCTTTAATGGCGGGCCAGTGGGTCTATCAACCTTGGCTATTGCGGTGGGTGAAGAGATAGAAACAGTTGAATCTGTTGCAGAGCCGTTCCTAGTTCGAAACGGCCTTATGGCCAGAACATCTAGGGGAAGAGTTGCAACAGCTGCTGGTTTTGCTCATATAGGACGAACACCACCCGCTCAATTTGCCTCGCTTTTCGACACACCAGCACCTGACGCCTAGACTCTGCACCTATGTCTACAACTACTAAACCAGTAAAGACGACTGCCCGCCCAGCGCGTTCATTGGCAATCCTGGCCCTAGTGCTCATCGCACTTACCGGTCTTGTGTTTGTCCAAGGCGCTACGCAAGTACGTCTAGGTCTTGATCTTCGAGGTGGAACCTCTGTCACTCTTCAACCGCGTATTGCAGCGGGTGAAAGTGGAAAAGTTACGAATGAAGCAATCGACCAAGCAGTCTCCATCATCCGCCAACGCGTTAACTCACTCGGTGTTGCCGAGTCTGAAGTAGCTGCGCAAGGAAGTGGCACCAGTCGACAGATTGTTATCTCTGTTCCTGGAGATACTGGACGTCGCGTTGTTGAATTAGTTGGACAAACTGCAGAGCTGCGATTCCGTCAGGTATTGGCAACTGCAGGATCAACTGGTGCAGCAGATCCTGCTGCAACTCCAGCAACTGGTGTGAGCGAAGAGATTAATGCAAAGTTTGCAGCTCTCGATTGCACGAAGCCTGAAAATCTTCAAGGCTCCGGAGCCGATGCAGAGGGTGACACCATCGTTGCCTGTGATCGCGCTGGCTTTACAAAATATATTTTGGCCCCAGCTGAAGTTCTAGGTCGTCAGATTTCAGAGGCTTCTGCAGGACTTGATGCTCAAAGCGGTAGTGCTTGGTATGTAAGCCTTACATTTAACGGAGAAGGCACAGCAGCATTTGGTGCAATCACTTCACGCGTTACTTCATTAGCTGCGCCCCTTAACCAAGTAGCAATCGTGCTCGATGGTCTGGTTGTGTCTGCACCAAGAATTAATGAAGCGATTCCATCAGGTACTGCTCAAATTACAGGCAGCTTTACACAGCTGGAAGCTCAAGATCTTGCCAACGTTCTTAAGTACGGTGCGCTACCTCTTGCTTTTGATCGTGGTGAAGTTCAGCAGGTTTCTCCGACTCTTGGTGCTGATCAGCTCAGCGCTGGTCTTCTTGCCGGAGGACTTGGTCTTGGACTTGTTCTTCTTTATTCACTTCTGTATTACCGAGGTCTTGGACTAGTAACTGTTGGCTCACTAGCAGTTGCAGCCTCTCTTGTTTATCTCATGTTCTTACTTCTTGGTGAGTGGATTGGATTCACGTTAACTCTGGCTGGTATCGCAGGTGCGATTGTGGCTATTGGTGTTACCGCTGACTCATTTATTATTTACTTCGAGCGTATTCGAGATGAAATTAGAGAAGGACGTTCACTTCGAACCGCTGTTGAGACCGGTTGGAGTAGAGCACGCCGAACAATTTTGGTAGCCGACTTTGTTTCAATTATCGCCGCTGTCTTACTGTATTTCTTTGCAGTAGGTGGTGTTCGAGGATTCGCATTTACTTTAGGTTTAACAACACTTGTTGACTTAATTGTCGTCTTTGTCTTCACAAAGCCAATGGTGACGATCCTTGCAAAGATGAATTTCTTTGCATCAGGTCATCCATTGTCCGGACTATCGGCCAAGAGCACTGGAACATTGCCAGTAGCAAAGGAGGCATAAGAAATGTCAAAGTTTTCAGGATTAGGTGGTCGTCTCTATCGCGGTGAAACCTCTATTGAAATTATTGGTCACCGCCGACGTTGGTATGCAGTCTCTGCTGTTTTTGTCATGCTTTCTCTTGGAGCCCTAGGCGTACAGGGTCTGCACTTGGGAATTGAATTTAAGGGTGGCTCTTCTTTCACAGTTACTAAGGTGGGTGCATCCGTTGAGGATGCTCGCGCTGCAGTATCAGCGACAGGAGTACCTGGAGAAGCAATTGTCCAAACAATCGGCACTGACAAGATTCGCGTACAGACAGGAGCGCTCGATACTGTACAAAACAACGCAGTACAAGATGCTCTTGCAGCAAAGTTCGCAGTTCCGGTCGAATCAATTGATACGCAAATAGTTGGACCATCCTGGGGTAAGGAAATTACCCGTAAGGCCGTCTACGGTCTCCTTGGTTTCTTAGTGTTCGTCATGCTCTACCTTGCAATGGCATTTGAGCCAAAGATGGCTGTTGCAGCTATCGCTGCGGTGGTTCACGACGTATTTATAACTGTTGGTATTTACGCACTCGTTGGATTCGATGTTACTCCAGCAACAGTCATTGGCTTTTTAACCATTTTGGGTTATTCGCTCTATGACACCGTTGTTGTATTCGACAAGATTCGAGAAAACACGCGCACGATTACCGCAACTTCAAAGAGCACGTACTCTCAAGCAACTAACTTGGCAGTTAATCAGACGATTGTTCGTTCGATTAACACATCTGTCATTGCGCTGTTGCCTGTAGGTTCAATCCTCTTTGTTGGTGCTGGATTACTTGGTGCCGGAACGCTCAAGGATCTTTCCCTCGCGTTGTTCATTGGTTTAGCAGTTGGTACATACTCTTCAATCTTTATTGCACCTCCTGTCTTAGCTCAGCTTCGCGAGAGAGAACCTGCGATGCAAGCACTTGCAAAGCGCGTTAACGGTCGTACAGCCCCTGTCGGAACTCCTACGCCAGCACCGGCGCATTCAGAAGAGCGCCGTGGACCACGCAACCAACCAAAGCGTAAACATCGCAAATAGCGGTACCTAAATGGATACTTTGATTGCACCGGTTATAAGTGCGCTCAAAGAGCACCATGCAACGAATAACTTTGCAGATGTTGAACGTGCTTTTGTAGTTGCTGAAAAAGCCCACGATGGACAGCTTCGCAAATCTGGCGATGCATACATAACGCACCCAGTTGCAGTCGCCAATATCTTGGCTGAGTTGGGTTTAACTTCAGAAGCAATCATTGCTGCGCTCTTGCATGACACAGTCGAAGACACGGCATATTCGCTTAAAGAGCTGCGTCATGATTTTGGTGATGAAATCGCTGGATTAGTTGATGGTGTGACAAAGCTAGACAAGCTGACATATGGACCAACGGCAGAGGCTGAGACTGTTCGCAAGATGGTTGTTGCAATGTCGAGAGATATCCGGGTCCTAGTTATAAAGCTGGCAGATCGACTACATAATGCTCGCACGTGGAAATATGTTTCAGCCGAAAGTGCCCAGCGCAAAGCCCGTGAAACTTTAGATATCTACGCACCTCTTGCCCACCGCTTAGGTATGAATGCAATTAAATGGGAGTTAGAAGATCTTTCCTTTGAGGTGTTGGAGCCAAAGAAGTTTGAAGAGATTTCCCGTCTTGTTGCAGAGCGCTCACCATCTCGCGATAAGTTGACACATGATGTAATTGAGATTGTTACGCAAGATTTAGCTGCCGATGGAATCAAAGCAACAGTTACGGGTCGTCAAAAGCATTTCTTCTCGGTCTATCAAAAGATGGTCGTGCGTGGACGAGAATTCAATGACATTTATGACTTAGTAGGTATTCGAGTTTTAGTTGAGGATGTTCGTGATTGCTACGGAGTGCTCGGCGCAATCCACGCAAGATGGAGTCCAGTTCCAGGTCGCTTCAAGGATTACATTGCAATGCCTAAGTTCAACTTGTATCAATCACTGCACACCACCGTGATTGGACCAACAGGCAAAGCTATTGAGATCCAAATTAGAACATTTGATATGCACTCACGCGCCGAATTCGGTATTGCAGCACATTGGAAATATAAGCAAGGACATGAAAATAATGAGACATCTCCTGAGATGCTCTGGCTTCGCCAACTGCACGAGTGGCAAAAGGAGACAGAGGATCCTTCAGAGTTCCTTGAAGCTCTGCGCTTTGATTTAGGCACACCAGAAGTTTTTGTCTTCACACCTAAGGGCAGCGTCGTTGCCCTTCCTGGTGGATCAACCCCGGTCGACTTTGCCTTCTCCGTTCATACTGATGTTGGATTTCGTTGCGCAGGAGCAAAGGTAAACGGGCGTCTTGTTCCGTTGGAATCTCGATTAAACAACGGTGATGTCGTTGAGATTGTTACCAATAAGGGTGAACACGCTGGTCCAAGTAGAGATTGGCTTAACTTTGTAAAGAGTCCTCGAGCTCGTTCAAAGATTAAAGGTTGGTTTAGCAAGGAACGACGCGAAGAAGCAATTGATGCCGGACGTGAATCAATTGCGCGACAAATGCGTAAAGCTGGTTTGCCTCTACAAAAGATTTTTGCAGGTCACTCACTTCTTGAGTTAGCCCATGAACTTCGCTACCCAGATATCGACGCCCTGTATTCAGCAGTTGGTGATGGTCATATCTCTGCTGCCTCTGTCATCGACAAACTTGTTATATCAATGGGCGCCGAAGATTCTCATCCAGAACCAACTATGGATACCTTCACCCCACGCACCCCAACGGCAAGACGTTCGAGTAATGCCATTGATGTTGAAGGTGCTGAGGATGTCTTAGTTAAGTTAGCGCGCTGCTGCACGCCAGTTCCTGGCGATGCCATCATTGGTTTCATCACTAAGGGCAGCGGCGTTTCAATTCATAGAAACGACTGTGTCAACGCAGGTGATTTGGTTCTAAATCAGAACGATCGCATTGTTAATGTCTCTTGGCGTTTGGGTGCGGCAAGTGTTTTCTTGGTCAATATTCAAGTTGAAGCTCTAGATCGCGAGTCACTGTTGGCAGATGTGACTCGCACACTTTCTGATCAGCACGTCAATATTCTGAGCGCTGCAGTGAGTACTTCAAAGGATCGCACGGCAATTTCACGCTTTACTTTTGAAATGGCAGATGCCACGCATTTAGATGCGGTTATTGCAGCTGTCAGACATATTGAGGGTGTGTACGACGTTTATCGCACTACCAACAATTAACTAAATTCAGCTAAGCCCTTTTCAGCTTCAGCTAGCCACACCTTACGAGCTGCAGCAGACTCGCGAGCCTCAGATGCTTTCTTGGCATTTCCAGCAGCCTCTGACTTAGCAGCAATCTTTTCGTAGCTCTCGATTGAGTCAGTAAGTTGCTTAACAACTTCGGCAGCACGTGCCTTTGCCGCTGGATCTGTCTTGCGCCAGATTTCGGCTTCAGCTTCCTTAATAACGCTCTCCACAGCGTGAACTCGTGCATCAAGGGATGCGCGCTTATCGCGGTGAGTCATGCCAATTTTGCTCCATGCGTTCAAGTGATCGCGCAGCGCTTTCTTTGCCTGATCAAGATTAGTGATTGGTAGCAGCGCTTCAATCTGGACAACTAGCTCTTCACGCTTAATAAGGTTCGTGGCCATTGTTGTGTCGCGCTTTTCTAGATCAGCGTTTTTAGCGCTAAAGAACTGATCTTGTGCGGCCTTAAATCTTGCCCACATCTTTGCATCATCACTTGGCTTTCCACGTCCAGCAGCTTTCCAAGCATCCATGAGAGCCTTGAAGCGCTTAGCAGTTGGAACCCACTCAGTTGAGGTTGCAAGCTTTTCTGCTTCTTCAATGATTGCCTTCTTTGCATCAACTACAACCTTTTGAACTGATTCAAGGGCTGCAAAGTGGGTGCGGCGACGCTTATCAAATTTGTTGCGAGATGATGAGAAACGCTTCCAGAGATCTGCATCTGCTTTCTTATCCAAACGAGGTGCAGATTTCCATTCATCAAGGAGCACCTTGAGACGATCGCCAGTGACTTTCCAGCTCTCAGAGAGTGCAAGGCTTTCAGCTTCTGCAACAATCTTTTCCTTCTCAACAAGGATTTGTTCCCGTCGAGCAGACTTAGCAGCAGTCTCTGCTGCCTTCTTAGCCTCATAGGCCTCGCGATGTCCCTCAATGAGAGGTTCGATTTGTTCTACTGATGCTGAAAGAGCATCAAGATCGCCAACACCATTCAATTCTTTTACTTGCTCGCGCAGTTTCTTAACCGCTGCATATGCATCAGATGGGACAAGTGCGCCACTTTTGATTCGGGCTGCAAGGAGTGCAACTTCAGCTGCAAGGAGTTCAAATTTGCGAACGAAGTAAGCCAGAGCTTCTTCGGCTGTTTTACCAGGATACGAACCAACTGCTTTTTCACCGGAGGAGGTGCGAACAAAAACTGTTCCATCTTCGGCTACGCGACCAAAGGCCGATGGATCTCCGATTAAGGCTGATGCTGCACTTGCTTGTGGTGTTGGATTGAAATCGCTCATGGTGTGTTCCCTTTCAGCGCGTTGTTCTGATCTAGAACGTCGCTATCAGTGTGCGTGCTCACTCAAGGCGCACCTTGGATGAGCGTGAATCGTGCGGAGGTAAAAGGTACCCTGTCTAGGTGAGTGAGCGTCAATCGCTCCTATTTTGAGCGTGGGCGAAAGGGTGAAATCGGTGCTAGTCGACTCTTTTGCTGCCCCTATGTATGCCACTAACTGCTGGGTGATTGCTCCCAAGGCTGGAAGCGAATGCGTTGTGATCGATCCCGGAATGCCCGATGTTTCACAGCAGTTGGATGAGATTCTAAAGAAGCACTCACTTAAGCCTGTTGCAGTCATTGCTACACATGGACATCTTGATCACACCTTTTCTATTCAGCCTATTGCCGATGGTTATTCAATTCCTGCCTACATTCACTCACTCGATCGAGTGGCTCTGGCTCATCCTGAGCGTATTCATGGTCCAGAATTCGTAGCGACATTATCGGCTATGGACTTTGTCGAACCGAAGGATGTAAGAGAATTGCGCAATGAAGAAGTGGTGGAGCTTGTGGGTATGAAATTCAAAGCCATCCACGCACCCGGCCACACCGCCGGTTCCCTCGTTTTTGTAGTTGACGATGAATTATTAGTCAGCGGCGATGTTCTCTTTGCTGGTTCTATTGGGCGCACAGATCTGCCAAGTGGATCAGCAGAGGCGATGGAGACTACATTGCGCAAAAAGATTTTGCCGCTCGGCGATCATTTACGGGTTCTGCCTGGACACTATGCAGAGACCACCATGGCCGCTGAGAAGAAGAACAATCCATATTTAACTGCCCTGAAAGGTCGCTACTAATGGCCGGGCAAAAGATTCAAGCTCCTAAAGGTGTCAGTGAATATGTTCCACCGCGCTCTGAAGCATTTGAGTTTGTTCGCGAATCCTTAATTGAGCCAGCTCGCAAAGCGGGTTATCAATTAATCGAACTTCCAGTATTTGAAGATACCGAGCTATTTACACGCGGTGTTGGTGAATCAACTGATGTTGTCTCAAAAGAGATGTACACATTTCAAGACCGTGGCGATCGTTCGATTACATTGCGCCCAGAAGGAACTGCCGGAGTAATGCGAGCAGTTATCGAACATGGTCTAGATCGTGGTCAACTACCAGCCAAGCTTTGGTATTCGGGTCAGTTCTTTCGTGCCGAACGTCCACAAGCAGGTCGCTACCGCCAGTTCTACCAAGTCGGTATTGAAGCCATTGGTTTAGATGATGCGGCAATTGATGCTGAAGTAATTGCTATTGCAGATGCAGGGTTTAAGGCGATAGGTCTAAGTAAGTACCGTTTAGAAATAACCAGCTTGGGTGACGCGGATTCTCGTGCAGCCCATCGTGTTGATTTAGTGAAATTTATTGCGGGGATGAAATTGGATGAGGCAACAACTGCGCGTGCAGCACTTAATCCATTACGCCTTTTTGATGATAAACGCCCTGAAATTAAAGATGCAATGGCGAAAGCTCCATTGCTAGTTGATTACTTGAGTGAGAGTTCACGTGCTCATTTTGAACAAGTGAAAAAGTATCTTGATGTGTTAGGCATTTCCTATGTTCTTAATCCACGGATGGTTCGTGGTTTGGATTACTACACAGGCACTACATTTGAATTTGTGCATGAACTTCTCGGTGCTCAGTCTGGAATTGGTGGGGGAGGCCGCTATGACGGACTTATGGCCGAACTCGGAGGCCAGTCTTTATCTGGAATTGGTTTTGGTTTAGGTGTTGATAGAGCGCTTTTGGCAGCAGAGGCTGAAGGAGTAATTAACGAGAACTCCTTTGTCTCAGATTTGTTCATCATTCCACTGGGGGATGCGGCAAAAGAAATGGCGATGAAGATTGCTAGCCAACTACGCAACGCTGGAAAGAGTATTGAAATTGCTTTTGGAGATCGAGCGCTCAAGGGTGCTATGAAAGGCGCGGACAAGAGCGGTGCGCGCTATGTCATCGTTTTAGGCGAATCAGAGATTTCTAGCGCAACGGTGGAGCTAAAAGAGATGAAAACTGGTGCCACTTCATCGGTTAAGATTGACTCATTAATCAGCGCAATTTAGTTATAGGGATGTAGAACGCACATATGTTAAGAACTCATGACGCAGGCTCATTGCGCAAATCCCATGCCGGTACGACCGTTACTTTGGCAGGGTGGGTCTCACGTCGCCGTGATCATGGTGGTGTTGCATTTATTGATCTACGCGATGCTTCAGGTTCTGTTCAAGTAGTTATTCGCGATGAAAAGATGGCGGGTTCTCTTCGCGCCGAGTGGTGTCTGATGATTACGGGAGAAGTTTTAGCAAGACCTGCAGGAAATGAGAATACAAACATTCCAACAGGTGAAATTGAAGTTATGGGTGACACAGTCGTTGTTTTGAGTGAATCAGCACCGCTGCCTTTCCCAGTTGATTCAGGAAATGATTCAGAGATCAGCGAAGAAGTGCGCTTGAAGTATCGCTACCTAGATCTACGCCGTGAGAAGCCAGCGGCAAATCTTCGTTTGCGCTCAAAGGTGACTTCGGTTATTCGTCGCGTGATGGAGGATGAAGCGTTTCTTGAGATCGAAACCCCATATCTCACACGTTCAACTCCTGAAGGTGCTCGCGACTTTTTAGTCCCAGTTCGTCTGCAGCCAGGTAGTTGGTATGCCTTGCCGCAATCACCACAGCTCTTTAAGCAGTTGTTGATGGTTGCTGGAATGGAAAAGTATTACCAAATCGCCAGATGTTTTCGCGATGAGGATTTCCGAGCCGACCGCCAACCAGAATTTACGCAATTAGATATCGAGATGTCTTTTATTGATCAAGAAGACATCTTGGCCGTTGCCGAAAAGATTGTTTCAAAGATATGGAAGGAAGCTGTTGGGTACACCATCCCACTTCCTCTCCAGCGCATGACTTATGCCGATGCGATGACTCGCTATGGTTCAGATAAACCTGATCTTCGCTTTGGTTATGAACTAACTGAGCAGACTCAGTATTTTGCGCAAACAACTTTCAGAGTTTTCCAAGCACCTTACGTTGGAAGCGTTGTTATGCCTGGGGGAGCAACCTCTCCTCGTCGTGAGTTAGATGCATGGCAAGACTGGGCTAAAGCCCGTGGAGCTAAGGGCCTTGCATACATCTTGGTCAATGAAGATGGAACTTTAGGCGGACCAGTTGCTAAGAATCTTTCAGAGTCTGAATCTTCAGGAATTGCTGCAGCAGCAGGTGCAAAAGCTGGAGATGCGATTTTCTTTGCAGCTGGTGAACGCATGGCATCATTGAATTTGTTAGGTGCGGTTCGTTTAGAAATAGGTAAGCGTTGCAACTTGATTCCTGCAGATAAGTGGGAGTTCCTATGGGTTGTCGATGCGCCAATGTTTGAACCAACAGATAGCGGCGGTTGGACAGCTGTTCACCATCCATTTACTGGACCTAAGCCAGAGTTTGCAAAGACATTTGCAAAGGATCCTGCCTCAGCACTTGCCTATGCATATGACATTGTTTTGAATGGAACTGAACTTGGCGGTGGATCAATTCGTATTCATGATCGCCAAATTCAAAAAGATGTTTTTAGCGTTATTGGTTTGAGCGATGAAGAAGCCCAGAGCAAGTTTGGCTTCCTCTTAGAGGCCTTCAATTACGGACCACCTCCACATGGTGGAATTGCACTTGGTCTTGATCGAGTGTGCGCACTGCTTACTGGTTCAGATTCAATCCGCGAAGTTATTGCATTCCCTAAGACTGCAAGCGGTGGAGACCCGTTAACTGGTGCTCCAACTCCTATTACTACGGCGCAACGCAAAGAGAGCGGTATTGATGGCGCTCCTAAAGCAGCGCCTCAGGTAGGCTAACAACATGGGTCCAGGTGGAATTGCAACAATAATCGCAAGTTGTGCGCTGATGGTTATCGCCATTGCAGTTGCCTACGTGATTATTCGTCTCGGTCGCTTTATAGATGAGGCTAAGGCATCCCTCAAAACCATCACAGATGAAACTGCACCTCTTATCGATGAAGTTCACACAACTGTGACTTTAGTAAATGGACCTCTCAAGAGTATAAACAGAATTACTAAAAATGCTGAAGATCTCTCAGATAAAGTAAATGAAGCAACAACAGCTTTCATTAGCAAAAACGGTTCTGCGGTCAAGGTTGCCGGTGCTCTTATCTCTGCAGCGTCAAAGAAGAAATCTCGATCTAAGAAGAAGGCTGAGTGATCCTCACAAGTGGAATCCGCCGAGATCCGTTCGCGCTGGCTGCGCTTCTTTGAATCAGATAACCGTCAAGGATTAACCCACACCGTTGTTCCATCGGCATCTCTTATCGCTGATGACCCAAACCTCTTACTCGTTAACGCAGGAATGGTTCCGTTCAAACCCTACTTTTTAGGCGAGATTACCCCGCCTTACAAGCGCGCAACATCAGTACAAAAGTGTGTAAGAACATTAGATATCGATGAAGTTGGAAAAACTACACGCCATGCATCATTTTTCCAGATGTGTGGAAACTTCTCTTTCGGTGATTACTTCAAGGAGGGTGCTATTGCACTTGCTTGGGAGTTGTTAACTCGTCCGATTAATGATGGTGGTTATGGTTTTCCAGAAGATCGTTTATGGGTAACTGTTTATTTGGATGATGATGAGGCTGCAGATATTTGGCACACCAAGATGGGTGTTCCAAAAGAGCGCATCCAACGCCGCGATATGGAAGATAACTTCTGGTCAATGGGTGTTCCTGGACCATGTGGTCCTTGTTCTGAGATTTATTACGATCGTGGTCCTGCATATGGCGCAGAAGGTGGACCAATTGCAGATGAAAACCGCTACATGGAAGTCTGGAACTTGGTGTTCATGCAAAATGAGCGCGGAGTTGGCTCTGGTAAGAATGATTATCCAATTCTTGGTGAGCTGCCAGCAAAGAGTATCGATACTGGTTTAGGTCTAGAGCGTATGGCAGCTCTATTGCAGGGCGTTGAAAACATTTATGAAATTGATACGACGATGCAGATTTTAACCAAGGCATCTGAGTTAACAGGTGTTAATTACGGTTCATCTGAGAAATCAGATGTTTCACTTCGCATTATTGCCGACCATGCTCGTACTTCAGCGATGCTCATTGGTGATGGTGTAACACCCGGAAATGAAGGCCGAGGCTACGTTCTACGCCGCATGATGCGCCGCACAATTCGTAATATGCGACTGCTCGGTTCAATGGATCCAATCATGTCCGAGCTCACTGTGGCGGCAATCGGTGCGATGGGACCTCAGTATCCAGAGTTAGTAAGTGATTCAAAGCGAATTCTCTCTGTCAGCGTTTCTGAGGAAGAGAGTTTCTTGCAAACACTTAAGAGCGGCACACAGATTTTTGATGTTGCAAGTGCAGCCCTGAAGAAGAGCAAGAGTTCTGTTCTACCTGGCGAGGATGCCTTTAAACTCCATGACACTTACGGTTTCCCTTTCGACTTAACTCTTGAGATGGCCCGTGAAGAAGGATTAGAAGTTGATGAAGACGGATTCCGCCGTCTGATGAAAGAACAAAAGGATCGCGCTAAGGCAGATTCAAAGGCTAAGAAGAGTGGCCACACAGATCTATCCGTCTATCGCCAAGTGGCAGATAAGAATGGAAAGTCAGAGTTTATTGGGTACGCCCATCTGACAAGTGAAGCGAAAGTAACTGCAGTTCTAGTTGATGGCAATCTAGTTGGCTCTGCTGGAGCAGAGGAAGAAGTTGAAATTGTTTTGGATCGCACGCCGTTCTATGCAGAAGGTGGTGGTCAGTTAGCTGATGGTGGAACGATCACTTTGGCTAATGGCGCTGTTGTGGAAATTGATGATGTGCAAACTCCTGTCCCAGGTGTATTTGTTCACCGTGGTCGTGTTCTCTCTGGATCACTTGAGAGCGGATCACAAGGACAAGCTGCAATCGATGTAGAACGTCGTGATGCTATTTCTCGTGCACACACCGCAACTCACATGGTGCATAAAGCCTTCCGTGAACTTTTGGGGGAGACTGCCACACAAGCTGGTTCAGAAAACTCACCTGGAAGATTCCGTTTTGATTTCCCGGCAACAGGAGCCGTACCTTCATCAGTACTCAATGATGTTGAATCACGTGTTAACACGCTGCTTCTAGATAACCTGGAAGTAAGCGCTGAAGTGATGTCACAAGATGCCGCCAAGAAACTTGGCGCAATGGCACTTTTTGGTGAGAAGTATGGAGACCAAGTTCGTGTTGTCAGTGTTGGTGATTGGGCACGCGAGCTTTGCGGAGGAACACACGTTTCTCGATCAGGTCAACTCGGTGTTGTAAAACTTTTGAGCGAATCATCTATTGGTGCAGGAGTTCGACGTGTTGAGGCTCTTGTGGGTGTCGATGCTTATCGTTTCTTAGCTCGCGAACACATCTTGCTTAACTCTCTTACAGACATCATCAAGGGAGCTCGGGTAGAAGAACTCCCAGAGCGCATCAACGGCCTCATCAATGCAATGAAAGAGATTGAAAAAGAGCTAAGTGTGTTGCGCTCTGCGCAAGCACTATCTCAAGTTGGCGAGATTGCTAAGGGCGCAAAGGTTGTGAATGGAACAACAGTTATCACAGCACTCTTGGGTGATGGCATCTCTGGTGATGATTTGCGCAAGATTGCACTTGAACTTCGCTCAAAGGCTGCTAACAGTGTCGTTGCACTGATCAGTGTCAATGATTCCAAGCCAGTACTAGTTGTTGCGGCAAGTGATGCAGCCCGAGCTGGCGGAGTAAAAGCAGGTGCGCTGGTGAAGATTGGTTCGACGGTATTAGGAGGCGGCGGAGGCGGTAAGGATGACTTCGCTCAAGGCGGAGGAACCGATGCGGCTAAATCAGTTGATGCATTAGCGGCAATTTCACACGCTCTCGTTGGATAATCACTCCATGCAGAGAGGTCGCCGAATCGCTTTTGATTATGGCGATGTGCGAATCGGAGTTGCTGTGTGTGATCCCGATGGAATTCTGGCTACACCACTGACAACATTGAAAACCTCTGATAGCAAACTTAAATTCCAACTGGCTCAGATTTTCACTGAATACGAACCAATTCATATCTACGTCGGTAAACCCTCACACATGGATGGACGCGAAAGTGAGTCAGCCGTCAAGGCGGCAAACTTTGCAAAAGAGTTGGGCGAGATGGCATCTTGTCCCGTGACACTCATTGATGAGCGTTTAAGTACGGTTACCGCCACTCGCGGCATGCGCGATTCAGGTGTCAACAGCAAGGATGCACGCGCTTCAATAGATCAAGCAGCAGCAGTTGAGATTCTTAATTTTGCTCTAGAAATTGAAAAGAACAAAGGATGAAGATATTCAACAACCCCCTCATCCGTGTGGTTTCAGCCTTTCTCTTCGTTGCCCTTCTTAGCCTTTCAATTCACACAGTGAGATCCAATATCTCCTCAGCCCCTGATTTCCCAACAGCGAAAATAGAGGCCAATTCACCGGTAGTAGTTGTTGAAATTCCAGCTGGTGCTAGCGGTTCTGAAGTGGGACAAATACTTTACGAGAACAAAGTAACCAAATCTGCACTGGCTTACTTTAGAGCAGCAGTTGCAGATCCTCGTTCTGCCCAAGTTGCACCCGGTGCACATGAACTAAATCTCGGAATCTCAGCACGTCAGGCTTTGGCCCAACTACTCGACCCCGCACGCATTCCGAATTTGATTAAGGTATTTGAAGGTGGTTGGAAGAGTGAAGTCATCGACTCTCTACTTAAGTATGGTTTCACAAAGAAGGATATAGATACTGCCTTCAAGAAAATTGTGTTGCCTTCAGGATTTTCAAATGCTGAAGGTCTACTTTTCCCAGCGCAATATTCATTTCCTGTCGGAACAAGTGCATTAGAGGCTGTGCAAGCGATGGTTAATCGCTTTTCAGATGAAGCTATGGGACAAGAACTCTTAGCTGCGAAAGGAAAATACTCTCCAGCACAGCTGTTGACCATCGCATCTTTGATCCAAGCCGAGGGGGGCGCAGGGGATTTCTATAAGGTTTCTCGAGTAATCAGAAATCGCCTGGAAATCTCTATGCCACTGCAGTTAGATGCCACGGTTCACTATGTGAAGAAACTTCGTGGAGAAATTTTCTTGAGCACTAATTCCACGCTGATTAAGTCTCCCTACAACACCTATAGAAATTATGGTCTTCCACCATCACCGATCGGAAACCCAGGAAGTGAGGCAATTGCTGCGGCGTTGAAACCTGCCGACGGGGATTGGCTGTATTTCATTACAGTTGCACCAGGGGACACACGGTTCACTCGTTCTCATGATGAATTTCTGACTTGGAAAGCGCTCTTTGTTAAGAACAGAAAGGCAGGGGTATTTAAATGATAAAAGCCGCTGTCCTAGGATCTCCCATTTCACACTCCCTAAGCCCACTGTTGCACAGCGCCGCCTATGCACAAATGGGTCTGAAGGCAAGCTATGAAGCGATAGAAGTGAAGGCAGATACTTTGGCTCAGTTTATGGGTGAAAGAGATGAAACATGGACGGGCTTTTCACTGACTATGCCGTTGAAGGAAGAAGCGATTGCTTATGCAGATCATGTTGATGATTTAGCAAAGCGAATCAATAGTGCAAATACTTTGTATAGAAAAGCAGGGCAGTGGCACGCTACTTCAACAGATGTTATTGGATTTACAAACGCTCTCAAGATGCACAACGTTGATGTGAAGGGCCATGTAGTTATTCTGGGAGCAGGAGCCACTGCGCGTGCTGCAGCTGCTGCATGTGATAATTCAAGTACGCAAATCACCGTTATCAATCGTTCACTGGCAAGAGTGCAGGCCATGTCAGATGCGGTGATCGAGTCAGAATTAAGTTTTCTCAACTGGGATGATTTGAGTGTTCTCGCCGATGCTGATTTGGTGATTAGCACAGCACCAGCCGGCGTGACAGATTCAATTGATCTACCAGACAAAACATCGGTTCCATATTTCGAAGCACTCTATAAGCCCTGGCCAACACCTGCATCATCTTTGTGGGCCTTGCGTGGGGGAAGTGTTATCGATGGTTTAGATCTCTTAATCCACCAAGCCTTGGCTCAGATTGCTATTTTTTCAAGCACGGCCTTTGATTCTGCGCTCATGTATAACAAATTACGTGAAGTTGGGTTAGCAGCCCTTAAGTAATCCACACACGACTTTGGCAGGCGCGTGAAAGTCATACTCTTAAGAAGTGCTGTATCTCCTCTTCGCATTACCGATATCCATCGCAGACATTGCCTCACGCAAAATTCCTAACATCTATCTGCAGCTCTATGCCTACGCGGTCGCGGTTCTAGTGGTTTTTCGGGGTGTTCCAGATGCCATTTTCATACTGGTGGTTCTCGTTACTTTATTTCTCATGTCGGCTATCGGCGTTGGTATGGGGGATTGCAAGTTGCTGGGCCTAATTGTTCTGATGCTGCAACTATCCAGATTTCAAGAATTTGAACTTCTTCTGCTGGCAATCTTTATGATCGCGCTGATTCAAATTGTGCTTATATGGCTCTATTCCAAGGTGATTCCACGAACAATTGCTATGGCTCCAGCGATATTTATCGGAACAACCCTTTATTTGGCAACGAGCCAGAGCTAACTTCTGCAAGAATAGGCTCATGCGTTGGTTAACTGCTGGTGAGTCTCATGGTCAGGCACTCAGTGCGATCATTGAGGGAATCCCTGCCTCGGTAGAAATTACGACGGCAGATATTGATCGTCACTTAGAGCGCAGACGCCTTGGTTATGGCCGAGGAGCCAGACAAAACTTTGAAGCTGACAAGGTAACAATTCTTGGAGGAATTCGACTAGGTCTGACACAAGGTGGACCAATTGCTATTCAAGTTGGAAATTCCGAGTGGCCTAAATGGGAAAAAGTGATGTCTGCAGATCCTGTTCCTGAAGATGAAATTAAGGACTTGGCCCGTAATGCACCTTTGACTAGACCACGTCCTGGTCATGCCGATCTAGTTGGAATGCAGAAGTATGATTTAGATGACGCACGACCAATCTTAGAGCGAGCAAGTGCTCGTGAAACAGCATCCCGAGTTGCACTTGGTGCAGTTGCAAGAAGTTTCCTTGAGCAAAGCGTTGGTATAACAATCTTGTCTCACGTTTTATCTATTGGAAAAGCCCGCGTTCCTAATGATTATGCGTTGCCTGATCCAAAGGACATGGCACGAATTGATAAAGATCCCGTTCGTTGCGCCGATAAAACAACGAGTGCGTTGATGATCAAAGAGATTGAAGCAGCCCACTCAGATGGAGACACCTTGGGTGGAGTAGTTGAGGTTTTAGCTTTCAATATGCCACCAGGATTAGGTTCACACGTTCATTGGGATCGCAGACTCGATGCTCGTTTAGCTGGAGCGTTGATGGGCATTCAAGCCATTAAGGGTGTTGAAGTTGGCGATGGCTTTGAAACTGCAACGCGCCGAGGCTCTGTTGCACATGATGAAATTGAAAAGAATGCCAAAGGAAAGATTGTTCGCCGCACTGACCGCGCGGGTGGAACCGAAGGCGGCATGTCTAATGGTGAAGTTCTCCGAGTTCGAGCAGCGATGAAACCAATCTCTACAGTTCCTAAAGCGCTAGACACAATCGATGTTGCTACGGGGGAGAGTGCCAAGGCGATTAACCAACGCTCTGATGTCTGCGCAGTTCCAGCCGCTGGTGTCGTAGCTGAAGCAATGGTGGCATTAGTTCTAGCAGAGGCAGTACTAGAAAAATTCGGTGGTGATTCAGTAACCGAAACACGCCGTAATTTCAACAGCTACATGCAGAACCTGAACTTTTCATAAAAATGCCACGTCTTGTTTTGATTGGGCCTCCAGGTTGCGGTAAATCAACAGTTGGCGGTGCCCTAGCCAGCAAACTTTCAATCGATTTCGTTGATACGGATACTCAAATTGAAACTTCATTTGGCCATAAAATCTCAGATATTTTTGTTGACAAAGGTGAAGCGTTCTTTCGAGACTTAGAGTTCGCAGCACTAGCTGAGTCTTTGCAGGTTAGTGATTGTGTCTTATCTCTTGGTGGCGGTGCACCTATTGCATCCAGAGCCCAAGAGCTTCTTAAGTCCTGCGCTTCTCCTATTTTCTTTTTGGATGTCTCATTAGCAGTTGCAGCTCCTCGTGTTGGCTTTAATCGTGACAGACCACTCTTGCTCTCAAATCCTCGAGCGCAATGGCAGTCACTTGCAGAGACACGAAGACCTATCTATGAATCTTTAGCAACCTTTGTCATTAAAGTTGATTCCATGTCCGTGGAAGAAGTAGTTAACGAGATTGCAGCAAAATTATGATTCACACTATCCGAGTTCATGCAGAGCATGAATATGATGTAGTTGTCGGTTGTGATTGGCAATCAATCCTCAAAGACTCAATTGATTCTTACACTCGCGTAGCACTTGTGTATTCATCGGCAATGCGTGATCACATTAAAGGATTCAAGCCAGATAACACTGAGATTCATTATTTTGAAGTTGCTGATGGGGAAGGTGCTAAAACTTCTCAGTCCCTGCAATCATTATGGAATTGGTTAGGAGCTGCTGGCTTTACGCGCTCTGATGCAGTTGTGGGTATTGGTGGCGGGACTATTACAGATCTTGCTGGTTTTGCCGCAGCATCGTGGTTACGAGGCATTGATTGGATAGCTGTTCCAACCACTGTTGCCGGAATGGTTGATGCAGCAATTGGTGGAAAAACTGGAATTAATAGCGATTATGGCAAGAACTTAATCGGTGCATTTCATTCTCCTCAAAAGGTTTTGATCGACACCTCGTGGCTCACCACGTTAAGTGATAGAGACTTTGCGGCAGGGTTAGCTGAGGTCGTTAAGTGCGGATTCATTATGGATGGCAAGATTCTTGACTTAGTAAACGGTAAGGGCGTAGCAGAGATTCGCGGGGACGCCTCTCTGGTTCAAGATCTCATTACGCGCTCTGTGGCGGTTAAAGCCCATGTTGTTGGAAGTGATTTCAAAGAATCTTTTGGTAGGGAGGTTCTCAATTACGGACATACTCTGGGGCATGCAATAGAAATTCATAGCAAGTATTCACTTCGTCACGGGGAAGCTGTCTCGATAGGCCTTATTTTTGCCGCCGAACTTGCTGGAGTTAAAGGATTGCTGGATTCAAAGAGCATTCAACTGCACAAACAAATTCTTACTAGCTTGGGATTGCCCACCACATATCCGCGCGATTCTTGGCAACATCTCTATCCGCTTCTGGCTTTGGACAAGAAGTCACGAGGCCACCAACTTCGATTCGTGGGACTGAGTGCGATCGGTGAGACCTTGCGCATTGAGGATGCAAATGAAAGCGAACTAGCAGCTGCTTATGAGAGAATTAGCTCATGAAGATCATGGTTATCAATGGCCCGAATCTGGCTCGCTTAGATATTCGTGATTCCTCTATTTATGGAGATCTTAATTACGCAGAACTTAAATCTTTGATTGAGACAAGTGCATCCTCAGCAGGGATGCAGGCAGATGTGCGACAGAGCAATGATGAGGCAACGATTATCGGTTGGCTCCATGAAGCAGCAGATGCAAAGTTGCCAGTGATTATTAACCCGGCAGCATTTACTCATTATTCATATGCAATTCGCGATGCAGCAGAACTATTGAAGGCACCACTTATCGAGGTTCATTTATCTAATCCAATGGCACGTGAGGAATTTCGTCACACATCAGTTATCTCTGGTGTGGCATCAGGGACAATCGCAGGTTTTGGTCCCAATTCCTATGTTTTAGCGATTAATGCCCTTAAATCCCTGCTTGGCTAAGTTGAAAAATCGCCCGGCAAATACGGGTATCCTTAGCCTCTTGTCATTGACAATCAATGGCCGTAAATAATCACCTACAGACATGAGTGGAGCTTGAACCGTGGCAACTACAGCTGATCTAAAAAATGGAATTACTCTAGAGATTGAGACACAGTTGTGGACAGTCGTTGAGTTTCAGCATGTGAAGCCAGGTAAGGGCCCAGCATTTGTTCGTACAAAGCTCAAGTCAGTACTTACTGGAAAGGTTATTGATCGCACATTCAACTCAGGTGTAAAGATTGATATCGCTATTCTAGAAAAGCGTGACATGCAGTATTTGTATAAAGAAGGCGACGACTTCGTATTCATGGATAGCAAGACTTACGACCAGATGACTATCTCAGCAGCTGTGGTGGGCGATATGGCTAACTACATGCTCGAAAACACAGATGCAGTGGTTGCTGTTAATGAAGGAAATCCTCTTTATATCGAATTAGCTGCATCAGTACCTTTGCGTATTACATACACAGAGCCAGGAATCCAGGGAGATCGCTCTTCTGGTGGAACTAAGCCAGCAACAGTTGAAACTGGAATTGAAATTCAAGTACCACTCTTTATCAAGCAGGATGAAATTGTCATGGTTGATACACGTGATGGTTCATACCAGGGCCGCGCTAACTAGTGTCTGCCCGCAGTAAAGCAAGAAAGCAAGCTTTAGACCTACTCTTCGAAGCTGATATTCGGGGAACTAATGCTTTGGAAACTCTCAACCTCAGAGACATCGTTGAAGAGGGACCAGATGCAAGGCCTATTCGAGAATACACACGCTCTCTTGTTACTGGCGTGAGTGAAAATACTCGAAAGATTGATGAACTCATCACGACTTATGCCCAAGGCTGGGATATGGATCGACTTCCTAATGTGGATCGCAATATCTTGCGGCTAGGTATCTATGAGATTTTATGGGCAGCTGATATTCCAGACAGCGTTGCAATTGATGAAGCATTGAGTTTGGCTAAAGAGCTCTCAACCGATGAGTCATCTGGCTTTATCCATGGCGTTTTAGGTCGAATCTCATCACTCAAAGAGAACCTGTCCCTTTAGTTTCAAAAAGCAGTTTGTTGTGTGATAGATACATGGTGAACTCTTCATGTGTGCAGCCTATGGTGATAGTCAGAAATGCGATATCACTCTTGCGCAGGGACAAAATTTCCCCGTTGAAATCCTGGCGCTCTTTGATAATCCCAAAGATAAATGAGAAGAGAATCTGTGCAGTTGGCGAGCTCTTCTCCTCTGTGATGGAAAGTGCTTTGATTCGGCGCAAATCGATCACAATCTCATCTTCAGCCTTCTGGGTGGGAGAACGTCCCGTTAAGAGATATGAGAGTGGTACGTCATAGAACTCTGATAGTTGAGCCGCTTTCTTCACACTCAACGTTCTATCGCCACGTTCATAGGAGCCAAGAGCGACTGCTCGTAATTGCTTATGACTCTTAGTTTCAACGTCAGCCAAGGTCAGATTTCGTGAAAGGCGTATTGATCGAAGGCGTGCGGCTATTTCTTCCATTTCTATGTTCATGGGTCAAGGCTAGACATGTGATGCCACACGCATTTTTGGATATCCACAGAGGACAGATTCTGCTGATATAGTCGCCCACGCATCCTTTAACGACCCATCCTGCGAGGTGGGGAAGGAGATTTATATGAGCGTAGCCCTGTCCGCACAGGATATTTCACGTGCGTTGACCCGCATTTCCCATGAGATTTTAGAAAAGAATCATGGTTCTTCAGAGATCACCGTCCTAGGCATTCCAACTCGTGGTGCTCACTTAGCTGCTCGTATCGCAGCGATTATGAGTTCGATTGAGGGTAAAGAGATTGCCCACGGAACTCTAGATATCACCTTGTATCGAGATGATCTTCGCCTGCGCGCACCCCGCGCAATCATGCCTACATCAATCCCACCAATAGGAATTCAAGGACGAGATGTCATCTTGATTGATGATGTCTTGTACTCAGGTCGCACGATACGAGCAGCGCTAGATGCACTCGGAGAAGTAGGACGCCCGCGCACTGTGCAGCTGGCAGTCCTTGTCGATAGAGGCCATCGTCAATTACCTATCAGAGCAGATTTTGTTGGTAAAAACTTACCGACATCAGAGAAGCAATCAGTCAGGGTCTCACTGACTGAAACAGATGGTGTCGATGAAGTTGTAATTGAAGGGGAGGCAAACTAATGCGCCACCTTCTTTCGATCAATGATCTGAGCGCATCTGATGCAATCGGAATCCTTGATACAGCAACAGAGTTAGCACGCATTAATGACGGGCAAGTTAAAAAGCTCCCAACATTGCGTGGGCGAACAATCGTCAACCTATTTGCTGAAGACTCCACACGAACAAGAATCTCTTTTGAGGCTGCGGCAAAACGCCTTTCAGCCGATGTCATTAACTTCTCGGCCAAGGGTTCGAGTCTTAGTAAAGGTGAATCTCTTAAAGACACGGCTCAAACTTTGCAAGCTATGGGCGCAGATGCGGTGGTCATTCGTCACTCGGCATCTGGTGCAGCCCAGCGTTTAGCAGATCTTGAATGGATGTCGGGGAGTGTTATCAACGCAGGAGATGGAACGCATGAGCATCCAAGTCAAGCGTTACTTGATGCTTTCACTATTCGTAAACATCTTGGTAAGGGAGCAAGTGATCTGAAGGGATTACGAGTTGCAATTGTGGGAGATGTTCTGCACTCTCGCGTAGCGCGTTCAAACGTATTGTTGCTTTCAATGCTCGGTGCTGATGTTGTGTTAGTAGCACCGCCCACGTTGCTTCCTGTTGGTGTTGAGAGCTGGCCAGCAACAATCTCATATGATTTTGATTCGGTAATTCCAAACGTGGATGCAATCATGATGCTGCGTGTGCAACAAGAGCGGATGAGTGATCTCTTCTTTCCTAATTCACGTGAGTATTCACGCTACTTTGGTCTCAATTCCGAACGAATGTCAGCTATGGCTAAACATGCAATCGTGATGCACCCAGGACCTATGAATCGCGGACTAGAGATCGCAGCTGATGTTGCAGATAGTGCTCGATCCGTAATCGTTGAACAAGTAACTAACGGAGTAAATGTGCGTATGGCTATCTTGTATGTCTTACTTGCCGGCGGACCTTTAGAAGTAGGGAGCAACTAATGACTATCCAACGTTTCTTACTAAAAGGTGGCAAAGTACTAGGAGCGACAAGCTCTGATCTCTTGATTAGCAATGGTCGAATTGAAGCTATTTCTAAATCAATTTCAGATGAAACAGCAACTGTCATTGATCTCAAGGGCAGCGTAGTTTTGCCGGGCTTAGTAGATCTTCATACTCACTTGCGTGAGCCTGGACGCGAAGATAGTGAAACTGTCGCAAGTGCTAGCAGAGCAGGTGCAAAGGGTGGCTTCACAGCACTCTCTGCAATGGCTAACACTTCACCCGTCGCCGATACAGCCGGTGTAGTTGAGCAGGTTTATCGTTTGGGACAAGAAGCGGGATTGGTAGATGTATTTCCAATTGGCGCTGTCACACAGGGGCTCAAGGGCGAACAACTCTCTGAAATAGGAGCCATGGCTGATTCAGTTGCCCGTGTTCGGGTCTTTAGTGATGACGGAAACTGTGTCTTTGATCCTTTAGTTATGCGAAGAGCTTTGGAATACATCAAGAAGTTTGATGGTGTAATCGCCCAACATGCACAAGAGCCGAGATTAACTGTTGGTTCCCAGATGAATGAGGGAATTATCAGTTCGAAGTTGGGATTGAAAGGTTGGCCAGCCATTGCTGAGGAAGCAATTATTGCAAGAGATGTTTTGTTGGCAGATCATGTTCAGTCACGTTTACATATCTGTCACGTTACAACTGCTGGGGGAGTAGAGATTATTCGTTGGGCAAAGGCTAGAGGAATTCAGGTAACTGCTGAAGTAACACCTCATCACCTGCTGCTAACAGATGATTTAGCGAGCTCATATGATCCAATATTTAAGGTCAATCCACCGCTTCGCACAGAACATGATGTGATGGCATTGCGTGAGGCATTAGCCGATGGAACAATCGATATTGTTGCAACGGATCATGCACCACATACCAGTGAGACGAAAGATTGTGAATGGGCTGAAGCATCATTTGGAATGATCGGCTTAGAAACTGCACTCTCAATTGTGACAAAAACTATGGTCGAAAGCGGACTTCTAGATTGGGCCGGAGTTGCCCAGCGTATGTCCATTGCTCCTGCAGCAATCGGTCGATACTCAAATCACGGTCAAGAACTTGTTGTCGGATCTTCCGCACACATAACTGTGATTAATCCAACCAAGAGCTGGGTCGTAGATCGCGATTTGGTTCTCTCAAAGAGTCGCAATACTCCATACCATGGCTATGAATTGCCAGGATTAGTAACACATACTTTCTTTGGTGGTCGAGCAACAATGATTGATTCAAAAGTTATAGACAAGGTGGTGCAGTAATGGCGCAGGCCTTCCTTGTTCTAGATGACGGTCGAATCTTTGAGGGCCGCTCATGGGGAGCTACTGGACGCACTTTTGGTGAAGCTGTATTTCAAACAGGTATGACTGGATATCAAGAAACTTTGACAGATCCTTCTTATCACAAGCAAGTAGTTGTTATGACTGCCCCTCATATTGGAAATACCGGTATAAATACACAAGATAATGAATCATCAAAGATTTGGGTCGCCGGTTTCGTTGCTCGAAACCCATCCTCATTAACATCTAATTGGCGCTCTGAAAATGATTTAGAAGCAGAGTTGATCTCCCAGAATGTTGTGGGAATTCAAGGGGTAGATACTCGTGCAATCACACGTCACTTACGTGATCGCGGTGCCATGCGCGTTGGAATTTTCTCTAACCTCGAACTGACTCGCGAAGAGATGGTTGTTGAAGTTCGCAAATCTCCTCAAATGGCAGGTGCCTTTCTTGTCAAAGATGTCTCAACTCCCAAGACCTATGTGGTCCCATCAGTTGGTAAGAGAAAGTTCGTAGTAGCGGCGTTAGATCTTGGAATCAAAGCTGCAACACCAAGAATGTTGGCGCAGCGCGGCGTTGAGGTGCATGTCATGCCCCATGATTCAACTTTTGAAGACATCCAGGCAGTTCATCCAGATGGCGTTTTCTTATCTAATGGCCCCGGAGATCCTGCGACTATGACGGAAACAATCGAGCTTGTTCGACAAGTTCTTGGCGCACAGATCCCTATCTTTGGAATTTGTTTCGGTCATCAAATTCTTGGTCGAGCACTTGGCTTTGAGACGTATAAGTTGCAGTTTGGCCACCGTGGTATTAATCAACCAGTAATCGATAAGAACACTCAAAAAGTTGAAATCACTGCGCATAACCATGGTTTTGCACTCAAAGCTCCCACAGATGCTCAGTTCACAACGGTTTATGGTCCTGGTGAAGTAACGCATGTGTGTTTGAACGATGGAGTAGTTGAAGGTTTGCAATTGCTAGAAGGTGCAGCGTTCTCAGTTCAGTATCACCCTGAAGCTGCAGCTGGTCCACACGATGCTGCATATCTCTTTGATCGCTTCATTGATTTGATGGGAAAGAAGGTGAAGGCCTAATGCCTCTAGATCCTTCGATTAAAAGTGTTCTAGTAATAGGAAGTGGTCCAATTGTTATTGGACAGGCATGTGAGTTTGATTATTCAGGAACTCAAGCTTGTCGTGTGCTTCGAGCTGAAGGCATTCGAGTTATTTTGGTCAACTCAAACCCAGCCACAATTATGACTGATCCAGAGTTTGCAGATGCAACATATATCGAACCGATTACTTCAGAGATTATCGAAAAGATTATTTCGCTAGAAAAGCCAGATGCAGTTCTGGCAACATTAGGTGGCCAAACCGCCCTTAATGCTGCGATTGGTCTTTTTGAGGGTGGGATATTGGAAAAGTACGGCGTGAAACTCATTGGCGCCGATATTCCCGCAATTCAACGTGGCGAGAATCGTGAATTGTTTAGAGGTATTGTTGAGAAAGTTGGTGGAGAGTCAGCTAAGTCGGTTATTTGTCACACCATGGATGAGATTTTCGCAGCTGTAGTTCAGCTTAACTATCCGGTTGTTGTTCGCCCGTCTTTTACTATGGGTGGCCTTGGCTCTGGAATAGCCTTTAATGAAGAAGAGCTAAATCAAATTGCTGGGGCTGGTTTGCGTCATAGCCCAACATCTGAAGTTCTTCTAGAGGAATCAATCTTGGGTTGGAAAGAGTACGAGCTTGAGGTTATGCGCGATCACAAGGATAACGTGGTCATTGTTTGTACTATCGAAAACCTTGATCCCATGGGCACACATACGGGAGATTCCATCACCGTTGCACCTGCCATGACGTTAACTGATGTTGAATATCAAAAGCTTCGAGACCTATCAATCGATATCATTCGTGAAGTCGGCGTTGCAACCGGTGGCTGCAATATTCAGTTCGCAGTAAATCCTGTAAATGGCCGAATTATCGTTATTGAGATGAACCCTAGAGTGTCACGATCTAGTGCTTTGGCATCAAAGGCAACTGGTTTTCCAATTGCAAAGATAGCAACGAAGTTGGCTATCGGCTACACCCTGGATGAGATCCAAAACGACATCACTAAGACAACGCCAGCCTCATTTGAACCAACTCTTGATTATGTAGTTGTTAAGGTGCCACGTTTTGCTTTCGAGAAATTCGCAGATGCCGACCCTCGCCTGACAACAACGATGAAGAGTGTTGGTGAGGCAATGGCTATTGGTCGTTCGTTTTCTGAGGCGCTCATGAAAGCCCTACGCTCACTTGAGCGCAAGGAAGCAATCTTTAGCTGGCCGCAGATCAGTGAACAAGAAAAGGCGAATCTCTTAGTATCGATGAAGATTCCAACCGAATATCGTCTGCAGCAAGTTCAGAAGGCGATGTGGGCAGGTGCTTCTATTGAGGATGTCTTTGCAGCAACCAAGATTGATCCTTGGTATTTGCGACAGATTCAAATCATTAACGAGCAGGCATTTGCACTCACACAGTTGGGGGAGTTAACAGCTGAAAAGCTACGTGAGGCAAAGGGAAATGGTTTTTCAGATAATCAGATAGCAACTCTGCGCGGCCTGCAAGAAGAAGATATCCGTCGAGAGCGTCATCATTTAGGAATTCGTCCGGTCTATAAGACTGTTGACACATGCGCTGCAGAGTTTGAGGCATTCACGCCTTACCACTATTCCTCTTATGAAGAAGAAAGTGAAGTTAAGCCTCGCACGACACCTGCTGTGATCATTTTAGGCAGTGGACCAAATCGAATCGGGCAGGGAATTGAGTTTGATTATTCATGTGTTCACGCATCCTTTGTCTTGCGTGAAGCAGGTTTTGAAACAATTATGGTGAACTGCAATCCAGAGACTGTTTCAACTGATTATGACACTAGTAATCGTCTCTACTTCGAACCATTAACACTAGAAGATGTCATTGAAGTTGTTCATGCAGAATCACTTGCTGGTCCAGTACTTGGAGTTATTACACAGCTAGGTGGACAAACACCTCTTGGACTTGCTGCAGGATTGAAAGCTTCCGGAATTACGATTCTTGGAACTTCTCCGGATTCCATCAATTTGGCTGAAGAACGCGGCGCTTTTGGAAATATTCTCAAAGAGCAGGGATTAACTGCACCAGAATTTGGGATGGCAGCTTCGCAATTAGAGGCACTGACAATCGCTCAAAGGATCGGATATCCAGTTCTCGTTCGTCCTTCCTTTGTTCTGGGTGGTCGCGGTATGGAGATTGTTTATGACGATGCCGCGCTAGGTGGTTTCATCACACGTGCCACCGACATAACCCCGGATCATCCAGTTTTAGTCGATAGATTTTTGGATAGCGCAATTGAAATAGATGTAGATGCTCTCTTTGATGGCGATGAGTTGTTCCTAGGTGGCGTGATGGAGCACATAGAAGAAGCAGGAATTCACAGTGGAGATAGTGCCTGCGTTCTACCGTCGATGACTGTTACACCAGCTCAGCTCATTGAAATTCGACAGGCAACTGAAAAGATCGCACAAGGCGTCGACGTTCGGGGTTTGATAAACATTCAGTTCGCAATAGCTGAAAATGTTTTGTATGTACTCGAAGCTAATCCTCGCGCTTCCAGAACAGTCCCTTTTGTTAGTAAAGCAACAGGAGTTGCGTTAGCAAAGGCTGCTGCCAGAATTGCAGTTGGTTCAACCATTGCCGAACTGCGTGCCGAATCACTTCTTCCAGCTAGTGGGGATGGAGTTGCAAAGGGCATTTCAGTCAAGGAAGCAGTTCTTCCTTGGAATAGGTTCCGTCGAAGTGATGGTCGCGGTGTTGATGCAGTTCTTGGACCAGAGATGAGATCAACTGGAGAAGTGATGGGTATTTCTCCCACTTTCGGTGAGAGCTATGCAAAAAGTCAGATTGCAGCCTTTGGTCCACTGCCTAAGTCTGGAACCGTCTTTATCTCATTGGCAGATAAAGACAAGGAATCTGGGATCCAAGCAGCCCTTGGTTTGCAGGAATGCGGATTTAGAATCTTAGCCACGGAGGGAACTGCCGGCTTTTTAAATAAGCATGGCGTAACGTGCGTGACTGTGCGAAAGAATTCTGAGGGAACCGGGCCTATGGGCGAGAGAACCATCGTCGAAATCATCAACTCTGGAGATATTGATTTAGTAATCAACACTCCTGTAGGTAGAGGAACGCGTCAAGATGGTTGGGCTATTCGCACTGCATCGCTCCAGCGCTCCATTCCAATTATTACAACGACTGCCGGCTTTAGCGCAGCGGTTGAAGGGATTAGATTCTTGCAAAGCAATAGCTTGTCGATTAAGTCTCTTCAGAAGTGGTTGGGATAAATGGCTGGCATTAATAAGAATGCAGCACAGATTCGGGCAAATGTTGTTAGCAACAAGCGCGTGGGTCAGTATCACCAACTCATTATTAACATAGGCGATCTTGCCCAAACTTGTCGGCCAGGAAACTTTGTAGCAATAAATGTGGGTGGCGAGAATTCACGAATGGTGTTGCGCAGAGCTTTTGCTATATCTCGGGTCTCGGCTAACTCAGTCTCTGGCGGAACAATGGAGTTAATAGTTGCACCACACGGGCAAGGTAGTAAGTGGTTATGCGCCCAGGGCGAAGGAGCAATTCTAGATATCGTCGTTCCACTTGGAACTGCTTTTGGAATTCCAACAGAGCCAGTTCAAGTACTACTTGTTGGTGGCGGCTATGGATCAGCTCCGCTTTTTGGATTGGCTGAAGTACTCAACGCTAAGGGTTGTCGTGTGGACATGCTCCTTGGTGCAAGTACTGCCTCAAAGATTTATGCACCTATGGAAGGAAAGCGAGCAGTTAATTCACTTCGCATCTACACCGAAGATGGCTCAATGGGTCAGACTGGCCGTGTTACTGAGCCAATTGCAGGATTAATTCAAGATCTCAATATTGCAGTTATTTATTCATGTGGACCAATGGCGATGCTTTCGGCTATCGATGAAATTACACGAGGCACCGATGTTGTTCACCAATGCGCAGTTGAAGAATCAATGGCGTGCGGCATTGGAATATGTATGACTTGTGTATTGCCTGTTGCAGATGCTGATGGAAACATCTCAATGCTGCGCTCATGTATTGATGGCCCTGTTATGGATGGATCTTTCGTTCAGTGGGACAAGGTCGGAAAAGTGCTATGACCGCATTAGATTTCTCAACAACATTAGGTAATGCCTGGTTCCCTGCGCCAACTTTCACCGCAAGTGGTTGCGCGAGCTCTGGCCGAGAGTTATCTCAGTTCTTTGATATCAAAACAATGGGTGGTGTTGTAACAAAGTCAGTCATGCTCAAAGCTCGCAATGGCCGCGCAACACCGCGCATGGCAGAAACACCAAGCGGAATGCTCAATTCCATCGGTTTACAGGGCCCAGGTATTGATGCATTTTTAGCTAAGGATGTTCCGTTTTTAGTCGAACAAAAAGCTCGAATCATTATTTCAATTGCTGGTGAGACAGTTGAAGAGTATTCAACTCTGGCGCGTAAATTGCGATCAGTCTCTGGCATTAGCGCAATTGAGGTCAATATTTCCTGTCCAAACGTTGAAAATAGAGGCTTAGTTTTTGCTTGTGATCCAGAAGCTTCCAGACGCGTTATTGATGGCGTGCGCAGAACTATCGGTGGGGAACTTCCTATTATTGCCAAGCTCTCACCCGATGTAACAGATCTTGTCGCTATTGCTAAAGGTGTAGTTGATGCTGGAGCCGATGGTCTGGCATTGATTAACACTGTTTTAGGTATGGTTATTAACCTAGACACTATGCGACCACACCTTGGTGGAAAAACGGGCGGTCTATCAGGTCCTGCAATCAAACCAATTGCAGTAAGAGCGGTCTATCAAGTTCACGCTGAAATGCCACAAGTTCCTATTCTTGGAATGGGTGGAATCTCAAGCGGGCGAGATGCACTAGAGATGATTGCAGCAGGTGCAAGTGGTGTTTCCATTGGTACTGCCAGCTTTGGCAACCCAACAGCGATCATGTCAATTCAAAACGAGCTCAAAGATTTGTTGATTGCTAAGGGTTTCACCTCACTTCGCCAAGCAATCGGCTTTGCACATAGACCAGAGAGTGAGTAGGCGATGAATAAACCAGCTCCCATAGTTCTAGCCGTTGACACGAATGATTTAGAGGTTGCTAAGGCTTGGGTTGGTGCAACTGATGGTGTTATCTCAGTAGTTAAGTTAGGTCTTGAGTTCTACACAACATTTGGAAATGAAGGCATCAAGGCCATTGCAGATAGTTGTAATACCGATATTTTCTTAGATTTAAAGCTCCACGATATTCCACACACAGTTGCAGGTGCAGCAAGGGCTGTTTCAACTTTACGTCCTAGGTTTCTAACCGTGCATGCAGCCGGTGGCAGTGCGATGGTGCAGGCAGCTACAGATGCCATGCCTTCAACTCACATAACGGGTGTAACAATCTTGACTTCTCTGTCGGAGAAAGACGTAGCTGATATCGGCTTTAAGTCTCATGCACTTGATTCTGCCGTTGGCTTAGCAAAGATTGCGGTGGCTGGTGGCGCCCGAGCGATTGTGTGTTCACCTCTTGAAATCCTGGCTATTCGTCAGAATGTGGGACAAGAGATAACAATCATCACTCCGGGAGTTAGACCGGCAGATTCTTCGGGCGCTGATGATCAAGCACGAACTATGACGCCACGCGAAGCTATCGATCGAGGCGCAAATTACGTTGTCATTGGCCGCCCAATCACGCAGAGTTTTGCAAATGGAGCCCAAGCCATGCGTGAGCGAGCAATTGAGCTGGCTGAGCAGATTCTCAATTAACTTCACATGCAGTTAGGGTTAGCGCATGGGAGCACCTCCAGTACTTACGCCGCAGCAGCGCGCTGATGCATTAGCCAAGGCTGCAGTTTCTAGAAAGCGACGAGCAGAGGTTAAATCCAAGATCAAATCTGGTGACTACACAATCGATACCGTTTTGGAGTTGGCGAACACCGATGATGCGGTCGCAAAAATGCGCGTGAGAGAACTATTGGAGGCTCTTTCTGGTGTTGGAAAGGTTCGAGCACAGAGCCTTATGGAGAGATTAAACATCTCGCCAACGCGTAGAATTGCAGGACTTGGTCGCCATCAAATTAAGGAACTGCGTAGCGAATTTATGAAAAATACTCACGCAGTTCGACCTGGAAAACTCATTGTGCTCTCGGGTCCAGGGGGAGTGGGCAAAAGTACGATTGCAGCGCTGTTGCGCAAATCAGGTGATTTTTGGGTCAGTGTTTCTGCAACAACTAGACAACCAAGAAACAATGAACTCAATGGAATTGATTACTTCTTTATTTCTAACGATGAATTTGATCGCAAAATCAAAGAAGATGAATTTTTGGAATGGGCAGAGTTTGCTGGAAATCGATATGGCACACCGAGTGTTGAAGTACAGGATGCGCTCTTACGCGGTGAAAACGTTTTGTTAGAGATCGAAATTGATGGAGCTAAGCAAGTCAAAGCTCATCTACCTCAAGCAATTCTTGTATTCCTAGAACCACCCTCATGGGAAGAGTTGGTGGCTCGTCTTGAAGGTCGTGGAACAGATGATCCTGAGAGAAGGGCTCACAGGTTGCAATTGGCCCAAGAAGAGCTTGCAGCAGCCTCATTTTTCGACCATGTCATCGTAAATGATGCCGTCGAGCGGGTGGTTGCCCAACTGGTAGCATTGGCCTCTTGAGTCCGCAAACGGATTCTCACAGCACACTAGATCTGAGCGGGGTATAAACATGGATGGCATTACAAATCCACCTATCGATGAACTTCTAGATAAGAGCGGTTCTAAGTACAGTTTAGTTTTGTATGCAGCTAAGCGCGCTCGTCAGATCAATGCTTATTACTCACAACTAGGTGAGGGTCTTCTTGAGTACGTCGGACCACTAGTTGAGACACATGTTCATGAGAAGCCATTATCAATCGCACTTCGCGAGATCAATGAAGGCTTGCTCACGATTGAAAATCTAGAACCAACAGCTTAAGCACTAACTCTATGAGCGCCACTAACCGCGAGGTTATCCTCGGTATCGGTGGTGGAATTGCTGCATATAAATCTGCTGATCTTTTGCGCCGCCTTCAAGATAACGGCTTTGCAATTACTGTAGTTCCAACTCCCAATTCACTCAATTTTGTTGGCGCTGCCACGTGGCAGGCGCTTTCTGGCCGTCCTGTTACAACTCAAGTATGGGAAGACGTAGATCAAGTGCGTCATATTTCACTAGCCAAGTTAGCTGACTTCTTCATTATTGCTCCAGCAACGGCAGATCTGATTGCACGCTTAGCGATGGGCAGAGCCGATGATTTACTCACTAATCTTGTTCTGGCAAGTGCGGTTCCAAAATTAGTTGTACCTGCCATGCACCCATCAATGTGGCTAGATCCAGCTACGGTTGCAAATGTTTCAACGCTGCGCGCTCGTGGCTTTGTAGTGATGGAGCCAGAAGTTGGTCGACTCACTGGTTCTGACTCTGGTCAAGGCCGCTTCCCTCAAACACAAAAGATCATCGATGAGTTTTTTGCCATGAGCGGAATAAAGCGAGATCTTGTTGGCAAGAAAGTATTAGTTACAGCTGGTGGAACTCGCGAGGCAATTGATCCAGTGCGATTTATTGGAAACAGATCATCTGGCAAACAGGGTGTGGCAATAGCCAAAGCAGCTGCTGCTCGCGGAGCAAGCGTTCACCTGATTGCGGCAAATGTTGATATGCCTGATTGTGATGGCGTAGTAACTACACATATTGAAAGTGCGCAGCAAATGCTCGCTGAGTTAGAGAAAAACTTCTCTGACACAGATATCTTGGTGATGAGTGCAGCCGTTGCAGATGCTAGGCCGATGAATAGTTCAAGTGAGAAGATAAATAAGAGTGATTTCACCTCTATAGATTTGCAAGTTAACCCTGATCTCTTGGCCACCTTGTCAGCTAAGAAGACAAAGCAAGTGATGGTTGGATTTGCTGCCCAAACAAGCGAACTCATTGCATCTGCACAATCTAAACTCGTCTCCAAGGGTTTGGACCTGATTTACGTTAACGATGTCACTGGGGGAGCCATTTTTGGTCAGGATGAAACAGAAGGTACTATTGTGCTTCGTAACGGGGATTTAGTCCCTATTGCACGACAATCTAAAGACACGCTTGCCCATCATCTACTTGATTACGCCCTTGAGCAGTTAGGTTAGGACAATGTCACAACGTCTATTTACATCTGAATCAGTAACAGAAGGCCACCCAGACAAGATTGCCGATGCAATCTCTGATGCGGTATTGGACTCGTTACTCTCACAAGACAAAAAGTCCCGTGTAGCAGTTGAAACGCTCATCACTACTGGACAGGTCCACGTCGCTGGTGAAGTTACAACTGATGGTTACGCCGATGTTATGGGCATTGTTCGCGATACTGTTTTAAATATTGGCTATGACTCATCTGATAAGGGCTTTGATGGAAATAGCTGCGGTGTTTCAATCTCAATCGGCCAGCAGTCTCAAGACATCGCACAAGGCATTGATGATGCCTATGAACATCGCGTTGGCTCACAAGTTGATCCTCTAGACCTACAAGGCGCAGGAGATCAAGGTTTGATGTTTGGCTATGCCTGCGATGACACAAAAGAGTTAATGCCACTTCCCATTTGGTTGGCTCATGCACTAGCGCAGCAGTTAACTAAGGTTCGCAAATCTGGATTGCTTCCATATCTTCGCCCTGATGGAAAGACTCAAGTCACCATTGAATATGACGGGGACCGCGCAGTTGCACTCAATACAGTGGTTATCTCAAGTCAGCACGCTGAAGAAGTAGATGTGCCAAAGAAGCTCACTCCTGAAATTATTGAGCATGTAATCGACCCAATTCTTGCAACGATAGATCTACCTCGCAAAGATTTGCGCACATTGATTAACCCAACAGGACGCTTTGTAATCGGTGGTCCAATGGGAGATGCCGGATTAACTGGGCGCAAAATTATCGTTGATACATACGGTGGAATGGCCCGTCACGGCGGAGGCGCATTTAGTGGAAAAGACCCATCAAAGGTGGATCGCTCTGCAGCTTATGCAATGCGCTGGGTTGCAAAGAACGTTGTTGCAGCCGGCCTGGCTCGTCGTTGTGAAGTACAGGTTGCCTATGCAATTGGTAAGGCACAGCCTGTGGGAGTCTTTGTTGAAACTTTTGGAACAGAGACAGTTCCAGTTGCAAAGATTCAAAGCGCGGTAACGACTGTCTTTGATCTTCGACCAGCAGCGATTATTCGCGATCTAGATCTGCTTCGTCCTATCTATTCTCTCACCAGTGCCTATGGTCACTTTGGCCGTGAACTTCCAGAGTTTGCTTGGGAACGCACTAATCGCGTTTCAGAGCTACAAAACGCAATTAAGTAATCACTGTGGCAACGCCACGGCTGTTTAGACTCAAGTCTCAGCTAGCACCTGCACCAGAGGGACCTGTCGCAACGGAATTACCCTATGCCCGCATCTATGTTGATACAGGTGTGTTTCATTTAGATACACCTTATGACTATGAGGTCCCGGAGAAATTCTCTGAAATAGTGAAAACTGGTGTGCGCGTACAAGTTCCATTTGGAAACCGTGAAGTAGAGGGCCTTGTCATCGAACGTGTCGTTGCGCCTAGCGTTATCAGCGGGCTTAAATCGATAACTAGAGTTCTTTCTCATCATCTAGTTGCCACACCGAAATCCCTCGAACTGATAGCTCAAACTGCCCAAAGGTGGGCCACAAATCCTTGGGATGTGATTAGAAGTGCTATCCCACCTAGAGTCGCAGCCGTCGATAAAGCTTTTGCACCAACTGCATTAAGGAGTGCTATATCTAGCAACCAATCTGATGTTTGTTTTCGGGCTTTCGAGCCGCATATTTCAGCACATGGACAAGTTGCATCCATAGCACTTGATTCGATCCGCAAGGGATCAGTGTTAATTGTTGCGCCGGATGAGCGTGACATCATAGCCATCTGCGCCCATCTTCAAGCTTCAACTGCACCCGTTGTGCGTATTGATAGTGGACTTTCACGCAATGAGAGATATGCGAATTTCTTGCAATCTATGCAGGAACAACATCAGATCGTTATTGGTTCAAGGAGCGCTGTCTTCGCCCCGTTACCGTCAGCATCCACCATCATAGTTTTTAAGGAATCTTCACCGGATCTATATGAGGTTCGCTCACCTGCATGGAATGCGCGCGATGTCGCAATCATGCGAAAGTCAATAGATTCTGCTCGAGTGATTCTGTGTGGATTTGTCCCGTCTCTAGATGTAGCTGCACTCATAGATACGAAGAGAATTTCCTACTTCAATTCAAGTGCAAAGGTTTCGGTGAAGGCCTTCACACCAGTTGATTCTTCGCTCTTGCCTGGACGAATCTTTTCAGACATTCGCTCGAACATCTCGCAAGGCCCAGTTTTATTCTTATTACCTCGCAAGGGCTACGCCAATGGGATTCTGTGTGCGCATTGCAAAAATGTTGCCCTATGTGCCTGTGGTGGTCGACTACATCTCACCAGCAAGAACGCCGATCCAGCTTGTCGTATCTGTGGAACCCTGACTAAGCATTGGAAATGCAGTTTCTGTGCGCGAGATAAGAAGTTCGTTGTCTCTCGAGGAATTGAAAGAGCCCAAGAAGAGATTGCACGCGCTTTTCCAAATACAGCCATAGTTTTATCCTTTGGCGATGTCATTAAGGACCATGTTGAGAGCAAACCATGCATAGTTCTGGCAACTCCTGGTGCGATACCGCAAGTAAACGGTGGCTACAGCGCAGTTATAGTTCTGGAAGGTCTTTCCTATTTTAGCCACGATGATTTACGAGCAAATGAGCGAGCAAATGAACTCTTCTTTGAAGTAGCAGGATCAGTAAAGAAAGGGGGAGTAGTTCTTCTAGCAATTGATGATTCTCACCCGATAGTTTCTAGTCTGATTCGTTGGAATCCATCTGCAATTTTGAAGCGAGAATTAGCCCAGCGAGCTGAGATTTCTTTTCCACCATCTGTTAATAGTGCTGTGATGATTCTTCCAACGGCGCAAGCAAGCCCGCTCGTCAGTGGAATAAACAAAGCCATTTCGGATGCACGCTTGGCCAGTGATACTCGTGTATTGGGTCCAACCAAGATTGATAGCCAATCAAGCAAGATAGTGGTTCTTTCTTCATCGGACTCTAGGACTGCTCTGACAGCATTTCTACATGAGTTAATGCGACGCAGAAGTATCGCTAAGAAGAGTGATTCCAGCCTTCGAATAGATCCATATTCACTTTAGTATTTTTGATAGACTTCATCCATGTCGATTCAAGAGATTCGTTTATTCGGTGATCCGGTGTTGTTAACTCCGGCATCACCTGTAGTCGACTTTGATAAAGAGCTGCGAAAGCTAGTTGCAGATTTGACTGACACAATGCTTGAAGCTCCTGGAGCAGGCCTTGCTGCCCCACAAATTGGCGTTCCGTTGAGAGTCTTTACGTGGCATGTTGACGACGTTTTAGGTCATTTGATCAATCCAACACTCACTCTTGGTGAAGAAATCCAAGATGGAGAAGAGGGTTGCCTGTCATTTCCTGAACTTCGCTATGACGCGAAGCGAGCTATGAACGCAGTTGCCAGAGGCTTTAATATGTTTGGAGAACCAGTTGTCATCGAGGGGACTGAATTTCTAGCACGGGCGCTGCAGCATGAGACCGATCATCTTGATGGAATTCTCTTCATTGATCGTCTTTCACCGGAGGATCGCAAGCTAGCCATGCGAGAGATTCGCGAATCCGAATGGTTCAATGCGCAGAGCGAATCTGGAAACACACCAACTATTAAAACATCACCGCACTCTGTTTTCGGACGGAACACTTAATGCGTCTAGCGGTAGCCGCTACGCCCGAAGTTGCACTGCCAACTCTTCATTGGTTACAAACAAGCGAACACGATTTAGTAAGAGTCATTAGCCAACCTGATAAGCCCTCAGGACGTGGGCAGGAACTGCACGCTTCTTCAGTTAGTCAGTGGGCAATAGCCAAATCAATCGATTTGGTGAGACCAGCAAATATTGAAGAAATTGAATCAGCGATTGCCGATGTAGATTTGTTGATCACTATCGGTTACGGACGCATTCTGCCTTCTGCAACCATATCCATACCAAAGTTTGGTTGCATCAATCTACATTTCTCACTTTTACCCAAGTATCGAGGAGCAGCACCAGTTCAAAGAGCTATTGAGGCTGGTGAAACACAAAGCGGAGTCACTGTATTTGCACTTGATCCTGGAATGGACACCGGCCCTATCTACACGTCAATCACAACACCCATCGACCCCACAATGCGCAGCTTTGAATTGTTGGACAAGCTCTCACATGTTGGAGTTGATGCACTCAAACAAGCTTTGGTAGCAATTGAAAAAGGTACGAGACCTACTCCACAAACTGGATTGTCGAGCCTTGCTGCAAAAATATCTCGTAATGAAGCACAGTTAAACTGGAGTTCACCGGCGCATTCTTTAGTCAATAAAATTCGCGCTTTCTATCCGCAACCTCAAGCATGGACAGTGTTTCGTGGGCAGCCACTCAAGATTTCTTCGGCAAGAGTTTCGAATGTAGTGCCAGATTTACAGCCAGGAGAGCTGCGAATTGTTGGGAGTGATTGTGTTATTGGAACTCTTGATACAGCGATTGTTTTGGAGAGAGTAACTCCGGCAGGTAAGAAAGAGATGTCAGCGTTAGATTGGTCGCGCGGAGCTCGCTTTGAGGACGCAGAACGCTGTGGTTGAGGCTAGACGCAACACATTCAAGGCTCCTAAACCAGACGCAGTTCGTCTGTTGGCATTTGATCTCATCACCGAAGTTAATCGCAATGATGGTTACTCAAATCTCTTGCTTCCGGCAGCTCTTAACGCTTCATCATTGGAAGATCGAGATCGCAATCTAGTTACCGAACTTGTGTATGGAACATTGCGCATGCAGGGAAAGCATGACTGGATACTGGCCCAAATATCAGATCGACCTTGGATAGAAGTAGATCCAGGAATTGTGGATGTTGCACGCATGGGTGTTCATCAGATTCATGAGCTTCGTATTCCAGATCATGCTGCAGTTTCTGCAACAGTTGAAGTAGCACGTAAACGTCTGGGGGAGTCAAAAGCCAGTTTTGTCAATGCACTCCTTCGCTCAGTGACTCGCAAGAGCTATGAAGAATGGTTTGCACCTCTTGGACAGATTAATGACACAGTAGAACGATTATCAATCCAATACTCACATCCGCACTGGATTATTTCTGCCTACTTTGATTTATTGAAGGATTGGCAAGCAGTTGAGGCAGAGCTTGCAACAAATAATGTCCCTGCACTTCCAACGTTAGTTTCCTGGCCTGGCTATTCGACTCAAGAAGAGTTAGTGGCACTTGGCGCAGAACCTACGTTTTACTCCCAGCTAGGCGCTCGACTTAAGGGTAATCCAGGAAATCTAGATTTGATCAAGCATCGTTTGGCTGGTGTGCAGGATGAAGGTTCGCAATTAGTTGCCACTGTTTTTGCCGCGGCAGCAACTGGTAAGGCGTGGCTAGATCTGTGTGCTGGACCTGGAGGAAAAGCGGCACTTCTTTCAAGTATTGCTAAAGAGCGAGGAATCGATTTCACTGCAAATGAAGTTTCAGAGCCTCGTGCAGATCTTGTGAGGAAAGTCGTGCATGGAGCAACTGTTTGGTGTGGTGATGGCCGCGAGATCGCTACTCACGATCAGAGATTTGATGCGGTGATTATTGATGCTCCCTGCACGGGTTTGGGAGCCTTGCGCCGTCGCCCTGAAGTCAGATGGCGAAGAACTCTCAGTGATCTTCGTGAACTCACCTCGTTGCAGAGAGAACTGATAGATGCAGCGGTAGCTGTTTTAAATCCTGGGGCGATCTTGGGCTATGCAACATGTTCACCCCACTTGGCCGAAACAACGGTGCAGGTTTTAGACATTTTGAAGAAGCATCCAGAGTTAGAGCAGTTAGATATTGGTGAGTTTCTGCCGGCTAACTTGCAGGACGCCGTTCGTGGCAAATCAATGTCTCTCTGGACCCATAAACACGGCACGGATGCGATGTTTCTGGCTTTGCTACGTAAGAAGTAGCACCATGGCAGTTAGGCTAGAGATATGACTCGTGAGATTCGGATTACGCCAAGCATTCTCAACGCTGATTTTGATCACTTAGATCAAGAGATAGCAAAGATTGCAAGTGTCTCAGATCTTATACATCTAGATGTGATGGACAATATTTTCGTCCCAAACTTCACTTTTGATTTTGAAAACGCCAGCGAAATCATTAAGGGTTGTCCTATTGGGGTTGATGCCCATCTTATGGTTTCTAATGTTGATGAAATCGGCCCTCGTTATGCCGAAATTGGTTGCGCAAGTGTGACTATTCATGCTGAAGCCAGTGAGAATATTGCCAAGACTCTGCGTGCTATCCGAAGTCAAGGAGCTCGCTCTGGTTTGGCAATTAAGCCAAACACTTCGATAGATGAGTACGAACAATTCAGCGATCTAGTAGATATGTTTCTAATAATGACCGTCGAACCCGGTTTTGGCGGTCAGAAGTTTATGAGTCAGATGATGGAGAAAGTCCGAGCAGTTCGCCGAGTTATTGGTGATCGCCCTATATGGCTGCAAGTTGATGGTGGAATATCCCTTGAAACTATCGAAATTGCAGTCGAGGCTGGAGCTGACACCTTTGTCGCAGGAAGCGCGGTCTTTAACTCAGATGACCCAGCCAACATGGTTAATGCCTTACGTTCACTTGCACAGAAGGCTAGTTCGTAAGCGTTATTGGTGGGAGAAAAATTGGCAACGCTGGCACGAGGCCCTCTAGTAAACTAAGGCCATGAAAACCTTTGAATCTTTATGGGCTGAGTTAAGTGAGAAAGCCCTCCAACGCCCTGGTGGTTCAGGAACTGTTGCAGCATTAGATGCTGGAGTTCACGCAATCGGTAAGAAGATTTTGGAAGAAGCAGGGGAAGTGTGGTTGGCAGCTGAGCACGAGAGTGATGAAGCTTTAGCCGAAGAGATTAGTCAGCTGATTTATCACGTGCAAACATTGATGTTAGCGCGCGGTCTGACTCTTGATGATGTCTATACCTACCTTTAAGCGAATCGAGTTCACACATGTTGCGCATAGCCGTCCCAAATAAAGGTTCACTAGCTGAAGAATCTATTGCGATTCTAAAAGAGGCTGGATATCGCCAGCGCACTGATAGTCGCGATTTAGTTCTTATTGATAACGACAACAGCGTTGAGTTTTACTACCTTCGCCCCCGAGATATTGCAATCTACGTCGGCTCTGGAGAATTGGAAGCTGGCATCACTGGTCGTGATCTCTTGATTGATTCAGCGGCAAGTGCCGAGGAACGTCTCTCGCTTAATTTCGGTGCATCGACATTTAGGTTCGCAGGTCTAGAGATATGACTCGTGAGATTCGGATTACGCCAAGCATTCTCAACGCTGATTTTGATCACTTAGATCAAGAGATAGCAAAGATTGCAAGTGTCTCAGATCTTATACATCTAGATGTGATGGACAATATTTTCGTCCCAAACTTCACTTTTGATTTTGAAAACGCCAGCGAAATCATTAAGGGTTGTCCTATTGGGGTTGATGCCCATCTTATGGTTTCTAATGTTGATGAAATCGGCCCTCGTTATGCCGAAATTGGTTGCGCAAGTGTGACTATTCATGCTGAAGCCAGTGAGAATATTGCCAAGACTCTGCGTGCTATCCGAAGTCAAGGAGCTCGCTCTGGTTTGGCAATTAAGCCAAACACTTCGATAGATGAGTACGAACAATTCAGCGATCTAGTAGATATGTTTCTAATAATGACCGTCGAACCCGGTTTTGGCGGTCAGAAGTTTATGAGTCAGATGATGGAGAAAGTCCGAGCAGTTCGCCGAGTTATTGGTGATCGCCCTATATGGCTGCAAGTTGATGGTGGAATATCCCTTGAAACTATCGAAATTGCAGTCGAGGCTGGAGCTGACACCTTTGTCGCAGGAAGCGCGGTCTTTAACTCAGATGACCCAGCCAACATGGTTAATGCCTTACGTTCACTTGCACAGAAGGCTAGTTCGTAAGCGTTATTGGTGGGAGAAAAATTGGCAACGCTGGCACGAGGCCCTCTAGTAAACTAAGGCCATGAAAACCTTTGAATCTTTATGGGCTGAGTTAAGTGAGAAAGCCCTCCAACGCCCTGGTGGTTCAGGAACTGTTGCAGCATTAGATGCTGGAGTTCACGCAATCGGTAAGAAGATTTTGGAAGAAGCAGGGGAAGTGTGGTTGGCAGCTGAGCACGAGAGTGATGAAGCTTTAGCCGAAGAGATTAGTCAGCTGATTTATCACGTGCAAACATTGATGTTAGCGCGCGGTCTGACTCTTGATGATGTCTATACCTACCTTTAAGCGAATCGAGTTCACACATGTTGCGCATAGCCGTCCCAAATAAAGGTTCACTAGCTGAAGAATCTATTGCGATTCTAAAAGAGGCTGGATATCGCCAGCGCACTGATAGTCGCGATTTAGTTCTTATTGATAACGACAACAGCGTTGAGTTTTACTACCTTCGCCCCCGAGATATTGCAATCTACGTCGGCTCTGGAGAATTGGAAGCTGGCATCACTGGTCGTGATCTCTTGATTGATTCAGCGGCAAGTGCCGAGGAACGTCTCTCGCTTAATTTCGGTGCATCGACATTTAGGTTCGCAGGTCCAGCAGATCGCGAATGGAAGATTTCCGATATTGCAGGAAAACGCGTTGCAACTGCATATCCAGGTCTGGTCAATCACCACTTGGCCCAGTTGAACATCAAAGCAGATGTGGTGAGATTAGATGGTGCTGTTGAAAGCAGTGTTCGCTTAGGCGTTGCAGATTTGATCGCAGATGTTGTGAGCACCGGTAACACACTTCGTCAGGCGGGGTTAAAGATATTTGGTGATGCCATTCTTACGAGTGAGGCTGTTGTTATCTCCAGAAAAGATGCCGCAATCCCAGCAGAGTTAGAGATTTTGATTCGACGTCTGCAAGGTGTTGTCACTGCGCGGATGTATGTTCTTTTGGACTATGACATCCCAAAAACTTTAGTTGATAGAGCTTGCGCTATTACGCCTGGCCTAGAGTCACCAACCATTTCTCCACTGCAAAATGCTGATTGGGTCGCAGTGCGCGCCATGGTCAAGCGCAAGGAAACTAATGATGTTATGGATGAACTGTGGGCACTTGGTGCTCATGGAATCCTAGTTACTGACATCCACGCTTGTCGTCTATAGAAGCTTATTGAACAGTTATCTCTGCGCCATTACTAGATGCAATTGGGGAGAGAGATTGGTTGAGAGCCTCTTTCTTAGCCCCAGAGATTACAAACTCAATGGTTGTTACAGGATTTGAGGCCAGACGCGTAACACTTTCAATATTTGCACCGTTCTGATGAATCACCTCTGCAAGCTCTTCAATAGCCTTAGGAAGAAGCTTCACGGAGGAAAGTGAAATGCGCACAAGGTTTGTTTTGATATTCAACATTGATTTATCTGCGTAAGAGAAGAGAGAGGCTATGTCCACATCTAAACTCGCTGAGCAGGTTTCTAAATCAGCAGCTATTGCATCTTCATGTGCCGGATTAAGGGTGATCAATACTGTGAGGATGAGTCGATCTTTGATAACCACTTGTTCGATATCCACAATTGTTATGGAAAAGGGTGAAAGTACCTCAAAGAGGGATGCGGTGATACCAGGCTTGTCTACGCCACTAAGAAGGATGAGACCGGTGTATTGCTCTGCATCTGCGCTAGTACTCATGATGAGGCCAAGATTATCTTAAAATCACATCGCGTAATCGCCATTATTTAGGCCATTGGTGCTCTCTAACCAGTATCTTCTTGCTCTATGACCACTTCACCGGTTCTTGAATTAAGCGATGTTTCGGTACGTCGTGGTGAAAAGCTCATTCTGGGACCTTTGAATTTCCAAATTACGCAGGGGGAGCGTTGGGTCATTTTGGGACCTAATGGTGCGGGTAAATCTACTTTATTGCAGATTCTTGCAACGAAGATTTTCCCAACACAAGGAAGCGTAAGTGTTTTGGGAAAGCAAATGGGTCGTGTAGATCTTTTTGAATTGCGCACTCGTATTGGCATTTGCGGAGCACCTATTGCCGAAGATATTCCAGGTGATGAGAAGGTAAAAGATGTTGTCCTCACTGCTGCTTATGCGATTTTAGGTCGTTGGAATGAAGATTACGATTTATGGGATGAGTCTCGAGCTATAGCTTTGCTAACAACTTTTGGTGTCCGTGAGTTGGGCGATCGTCTCTATGGATCACTGAGTGAAGGTGAGAAGAAGCGGACCCAAATTGCAAGGGCTCTGATGGCCGATCCTGAACTTCTACTTCTAGATGAACCCGCTGGGGGGTTAGATGTTGGAGGGCGAGAAGATTTGCTTCGTCGCTTCGCAAATTTTGCAGCAGATCCAACTGCGCCAGCAACGATTTTAGTTACGCATCATATTGAGGAGATTCCTATAGGAACCACACATGCTTTGTTGCTCAAGGATGGTCAGATAGCCGTCTCTGGTCCGGTGGAAGCGGTAATCACCTCAGAACATATCTCTGCAATCTTTAATGAAAAGATCTCGGTAACTCAAGACGCGGGACGATTCTTCGCGCGTTCATATCAATAAACCATGGGGATTTTTGACCAGCTTCATCCAGAGTGGCAAAAGCGTTTAGCTGATTACAAACCATTAGTAACAAGGATTGATTCACTGATTGACAAAAACGATGTTGCTCCGGCTTATGAAAACATTTTTGCCGCCTATCAACTGCCACCGGATGACATTAGGGTCGCAATATTCGGACAAGATCCATACCCAACACCTGGTTATGCGCACGGTTTAGCTTTTTCAGTCTCATCACACACGCAACCTCTTCCCGCGTCATTGAGAAATATCTATAAAGAGCTTGAGAATGATTGCGGCGTGACGCCAGCTACTAATGGAGATCTCCATCGCTGGGCTGATCAGGGCGTTTTGTTGCTCAATCAGATCCTTACGACCCGTCCGACTCAATCTCTTGCCCATGAGAATTATGGTTGGCAAGAGTTCACGGAGGCCACGGCCAAAATAGTTGGTGAATCTGGAGCTATCGGAATATTTTGGGGATCAAAGGCGCAACATTTTGCCAAGTACTTTGATCCCAAACTCTCTATATCTTCGGCGCATCCAAGTCCGTTATCGGCATACAGAGGATTCTTTGGGTCAGCGCCTTTTTCAAAGACCAACGAACTACTTCGTCAGAGCGGCAAGAGAGAAGTTATCTGGTAAGAAAAACTAAAGCCCCGCAGATTTCTCTACGGGGCCTTAGTGGCAAACTTACTGTGGTTTTATCCGATCCAAGAATTAATTGGTGAGGATAGGAAATAAACCATGAATAATCCGGATACAAGTAGTAGCAGAGGATGCACTTCTTTTGCACGACCCTGAACTACGCGGATTACAACGTGAGTAACAAACCCTGCGCCGATACCTACAGAGATGTTGTAGGAGAATGGCATCAAGATGATTGTTAGGAATGCTGGGATACCAATGCCCAAATCATCCCAGTCAATGTTCTTTACTTGACTCATCATCAGGAATCCAACTACGAGCAAAGCTGGGGTAGCTGCTTCGTAAGGGATTATCGCGACAAGTGGCGCAAGGAAAGTTGTGAGCAGGAATGCTATTCCAGTCACAATGGATGCAAGGCCTGTACGTGCACCTTCACCCACACCTGTCGCTGATTCGATGTAACTAGTGTTTGAAGAAACACCAGCGGCACCACCAGCAGCAGCGGCTATTGAATCCACAATAAGGATCTTGTTAGCGCCTTCAATATTGCCCTCACGATCAACTAGTCCAGCCTGATTTCCAATGGCGGTCATCGTTCCCATCGTGTCGAAGAAGTCGGCGAGTAGCAATGTGAATACAAGAAGTAGCGCAGCTAGGAAACCAGTTTTCGGATTTGTGAACGCACCGAAAATATCGTTGAAACCTATACCGAGAGTGTCAAAGCGTGGGGAGTCAGTCAGATTAAGGTTGCCATCTGCGTCTTTAGGAAGGACTGGATTATTCAATGCCCATCCACGAGCGTTGGATTCTGTCGGACTGAGGAAGCTGTTACCGACCTTGAACTGTGCTTCAACCACAATTGCTACCAGGGTTGAAGTCACGATTCCAATAAGAATAGATCCCTTGATCTTCTTAATCATGAGAATAATTGTGAGGAACAAGCCAAAGGCGAAGACTACAATCGGCCATCCAACAAGTTGTCCGCCATCACCAAGTTCTAGTGGAACAGCTGATGGCTTTGAGTTGGTGCTACCCCAGACAACGTTTGGTGTTCTACGCACGAAACCGGCATCGACTAGACCGATTAATGCGATGAAAAGACCGATACCAACAGAGATTGCAACTTTAAGCGATGTTGGAATTGCCTTGAAGACAGCTACTCGGAAGCCTGTGAGCACGAGTATGAGAATCAAAACTCCCTCGATTAACACCAATCCCATCGCTTGTTCCCACGTTGAGTTTTTGGCTATTGAAACCGCTACGAAAGTGTTGAGACCTAAACCAGTAGCTAAAGCTAACGGGAAGTTAGCGATGGCTCCCATAAGCATGGTAAGAATTCCAGCAACAAGTGCCGTGCCTGCAGCGACAATGATGATTGCATTAGTTCTGTCGCCGCCACCAATGAACTGCCCAGCGCCATCTGTTGTCGCAAGGATCAATGGGTTAAGAGCCACGATGTAGGCCATCGTGAAGAAAGTTACGAGTCCGCCTCGAACCTCCTGGGCTACAGATGAGCCGCGTTCTGAGATTTTAAAATAGGAATCCAGCATTAGTAACGCCTTTCTAATTTTGTTAACGGGGGTGTTTGCGACCCCGTGCGAAGTAAACGGCCAACGCACGCCGAGGGAATACTTTGAGGGTAGTAGTTACTTGCTCGTAAGTCGGGAAACAACACCCAGGGCAACGGCAATTGATTGCCCGATTAAGCCTGCAAAGAGGAGTGTTCCGAGCCCAACGGTGCCACCAAGCAGCCATCCAAGGGCAAAGACCGTACTTTCAATAGCCAAGCGCACGCGACCCACTCGGATCCCGGTCTTGAAGTGGATTCCAGTCATTAGGCCATCTCGTGGGCCAGGGCCTAGGCCGCATGTGATGTAGATGGCCGAAGCTGCTCCGACCATCGCAATTCCTAGCAATGTGTAGAGGATTCCAATTAAGTAATTTTCCTGGAGTGGAATATATGTAACACCAATTTCAATAGCCAGGGCGATGATTACTATGTTTGAAATTGTTCCAAAGCCTGGTCTTTCTCGAAGAGGAATCCAAGCGAGTAAAACAAGTGCGCTGATTCCAAAAGTCGACCAGCCCATAGTGATATCTAGATTTTTAGAAATTCCCTGTGCTAATACCGACCAAGGACCATTTCCAATATTGCTTTGAATAACAAATGCATCACCAAGACCGAAGATGAAAAGACCAACCCAGAGGATTAAGACACGACTAACACCTAGATCCCATTTTGACTGCGCTGTCCATGGAGTAATAGGCACAGTTCGGTGAGGGCGAAGAAACTCCATGAATGCATTTGATGACATTGGGGGAGTCTAGTGCAATCAGTTGCGGCGCATCAGGCTATTCTTCAACAATGTTTCCAGGAATCGGCACGCTCATCAATGTTCTCGCAATCATTGGTGGAGCAGGTCTTGGAATATTTGTCGGACATCGACTCAGTCGCAAAACAAGAACTCTCCTCACCGATGTCCTAGGCCTAGCAACACTTCTAGGTGCAGCTTCAGCGCTCATTCCACTGTGGTCTGCGCGTTATGTCGAATCACTACCAACTGGTTGGCCATTGCTCGTTGTGCTTGGTTCACTCATCTTTGGTGGGTTAATCGGTTCTGCACTTGGTTTAGAGGATCGATTAGATCACTTAGGGGAGAACTTGCGCAGAAAGTTCAAAGCCTCCAAAGAGAGTCCTTTCGTTGAGGGCTTTGTTACTGCATCCTTACTCTTCGCAATTGGTCCACTGGCCATTCTTGGAAGTATTAGTGATGGAATGTCTAACGGAATTGATCAACTTTTGCTAAAAAGCACACTCGACTTCTTTGCTGCGATGGCTTTTGCATCATCACTTGGTTGGGGAGTAGCGGTAGCTGCTATCCCTGTTGCTTTGTATCAAGGATTCTGGACAATTATCGGTTTGGCTCTTGGGGAAATCCTTTCGGGATACCAAGTTGATGCGATGACAATCGTTGGAGGAGTGCTGCTTATCGGTATTGGTCTGCGACTTCTTAACATCAAACAAGTGGCAGTCGGCAACCTGTTACCGGCGCTGGCCATAGCACCGCTACTAGCAATGCTGGTGCATTCTTTTATCTAGAAAGTTGATGCATCAATAACAAAGCGGTATTTAACATCGCTAGCAATGGTGCGCTCATAGGCTTTGTCTGCATACGAAGCATCAATGACTTCGATATCACTGACTATCGAATGCTTTCCACAAAAATCCAACATTTCTTGCATCTCTGGAATGCCACCAATCATTGATCCGGCAATACGCCTACGACCATTGAGCAAGGAGCCGGCATTAACCTCGTAAGGCTTTCCTGGCAGTCCAATGACAACCAGAGTCGCATCCAGTTTTAGAAGATCTAGGTATTCATTAATATCTAAAAAGGCACTAACGGTGTTGAGAACTAGATCAAAGGATTTATATAGGGGCTTGAGTGCTCCGGGGACACTTGTGTCGATGAAGTGCTTTGCACCCATCGCTAACGCATCAGCTTTCTTTGAAGGTGAATGCGAGAGAACAGTGACTTCAGCACCCATCGCAACGGCAAATTTAACGCCCATGTGACCAAGACCGCCCAGACCCATAACAGCTACTTTGCTGCCTGCACCTGTATTCCATTTGCGAAGCGGGGAATACAAAGTGATTCCAGCACACAGCAATGGGGCGACACCGTCGAGTGAAAGATTGCTAGGAATATGAACTGCATAATCCTCATTAATAACGAAGAGATTTGAATACCCACCTAGTGCAACTGTCTTTCCGTCGCGCTCCATAGTGTTATATGTTCCAGTCATTCCTTCTTCGCAATACTGTTGAAGTCCTTCTAAGCAGCTTGCACACTTGCGGCAAGAATCAATGAAAACTCCAACGCCTATTGGATCTCCAACTTTAAACTTTGTTACCGCGCTACCAATGGCACTTACTGTTCCGGCAATTTCATGCCCGGGCACCATCGGAAATATTGCAGGACCCCACTCTTCTCGGACCTGGTGAATATCTGAGTGGCAAATGCCCGCATAGGCGATGTCTAGAGCTACATCATGGGCACCCAACTCACGGCGTTCAAACTCATATGGTGTGAGAGCTGCTTTGGGGGTTAACGCTGCTAATCCGCGTACTTTCATGATTACTCCTTGAACGAATTATTGATTAAAAGGTAGAGGCTGCGAAGATGCATGACCGGCGCGAGATGCGCGCGCTGTAACTTGGCGCATGTGGTGGCGGCGACATAAAACTTCATACCCAACTTCACTGCCTGGTGAAACATCTCCAACAACAACTTGTTCACCCTCAACAACCATTACGCCTCCAACGGTTCGAGCATTGTGGGTTGCACGAGAGCCACACCAACACAACGCCTCAACCTGCAATGTGTTAACGCGATCTGCAAGCTCAACCAAACGTGCAGATCCAGGAAAGAGCATGGTGCGAAAATCACTCAAGATTCCAAAAGCATAAACATCAATCCCAAGACCATCGACAATGCGTGCGAGTTGCTCGATTTGAACTGGTTCATAAAATTGCGCCTCATCACAGATGATGTAATCAATACGATCTCCAGCAGATAGTGCATCAACAACAAATTTGTGGATATCTAGCGCAGGGATTACTTCAATTGCAGGAGAAGAAAGACCTAAACGAGAGGAAATAATGCCGCTGCCGGCGCGATCCTTGTTAGTGAAAATCAGACCGGTTCGACCGCGACTCTGATGATTGTGTGCAGTCTGCAATGCAAGGGTGGATTTTCCACTGTCCATTGTTCCGCAGTAATAGGTCAGCTCAGCCATGGAATGCATCTTGCCACAGAGTTAGGCAAAGAGCCCCTTTGCAATCAGGGCTGCTTCAAGTTTAGGTAAAAGTTTCAATGCCATATCGACCGAAATGTGAGATGCATCGCGATAAGAGACGGTGCCTTCAACTATTGCGGGGCAATATGACGAACACAACCAAGGGTTCGGATTGATTACGTCAAAACCACGTATGACTGAGACCTTAGATCGCTCCGTTGAGTCGCAGACTTTTGAATCGCGCGAAGCTAAACAGTTGGGGATATCTCGCAGCGGTCGGGGAGTGTCACTGATGTAGATCAGGTTATTAGTCGAACCCCTTAGGCCCTTGAGTAGTTTTCTTTGTCCATCGTTCCACCATTGGGCCCGAGTAATTTTGTTGTTAGAAGGCGTAAAGTATTGGAAGCTGCTTGTGATGACTGCTAAAGGTTGTATCTCTGCGATTCTTTTGATGGAGTTCTCACGCCACTTTGTGCAATGCACCTGCTTAAACGCACCTTGATCTGGACGCTTAGCATCAACTGCAGGGCAAGCAGATTTTGTGAGAGAGACTAGTTTAAATCCGCGTTCTGTGGCCATCTTTTCTAGCGTTGGAAACCACTGCGCTGCGTGTGAATCACCATAGAGAACGATCGTCTTAGAGGATTCTTTATCACCGTAAGTGCAATAGCCAGACTTTGTTTCACCGTAATTCACATGACAGCCATCTCCATAAACACCAGGTCTTTCCATAACTTGAACTAAATCAAATTGGTAGGAAACCTCACCCTTAGTAGTAATGATGGAGGAGGAAGTAAATGAAATAAGCACGCCGGCCACAAGAGATACCGCAGTCGTGTAAGCGGCCCCTTTATAGATTGTCCGTGGGGATAAGTTCTTATGACGTAAAGGTTCTTCCACATATTTGCTGGTGTAGTGAGCTAGGACGATAGTTAGAAGAATGCATAAGAACCGTTCGTAGAAACGCAAAGGCCGTCCCAAAGCACTGCTGGGTAGAACTAATGCAGGCCAATGCCAGAGATAGAGCGGATAAGAGATTGCGCCTAACCATTGGCTCAACCTGGAATTAGCTAGATCGTTGAACATTGGAGGCCAGTATTTGATCGACGCCATAAGAAAAACAGTTGCAAGAACTGGCACCAAAGCGTTCTTTCCAGGGAAAGCCGTGTTCTCATTGAAGTTAAATGAAGATATTGCGATTCCAAAAAATCCAAGCCACGGAAGGATGCGAATCTTCTTCTTCGTTTCCGGCAAGAAGAGAAGTAGCGCTCCAAAACCTAACTCCCAAGCACGAGTCGGTAATGAGTAAAACGCCCAGATAGGTGCAACCTGAGTGAGATAAATGGAAAAGAGGAGTGAGAGGAGAGTTGTGATTGCAATTCCAGCAAAGACTATTTTCTTTCCATAACGGGCTAGAAAGAGGATGAAAAGTGGCCAAACAAGATAGAACTGTTCTTCAACTGCCAAAGACCAATAGTGAATAAATGGTGAAGGTGTGGCATTGAGATTCTGATAATCATTTTGCCACCAGGCGAAAAGATAGTTAGAGATATATGCAGCCGCAGCAAAGAGATCTCTGCCGAGTGCATCACGAGTGATAGGTGGAAAGAGAATCCAAGCAAATATCGCGGTCACAAACAGAACGAAAACCGAGGTTGGGAGAAGACGCTTAATGCGGCGCTGGTAGAAACTTCTAAGGTCTAATGTTCCCGTCTTTTCGATCTCTCGTAGGATCAGGCCTGTGATGAGGTAGCCAGAAATAACATAGAAGATATCTACGCCAATGAATCCACCTGGAACAAGACGTGCATGAAAAACAGTTACTAATATCGCTGCTACGGCGCGCAGGCCTTGTATTTGGGTGATGCGCACAGTTATGAAACTACCAGTGAGTGAACTGGAATCTGTGGATACTTCACTGCTAGTCGAGCTCGACCTTCAAGGGCTTGGATTTCTAGTAGAGCCAGAATTTGATAAACGCTCCCGCCGGCTCGATTGACTAGTTGAATGGCTGCATCGAGAGTTCCACCAGTGGCCAAGACATCATCAATGAGTAGAACTTCGCCAGCAAATGGAATTGCATCGACATGAATTTCTAAGATATCTGTTCCATATTCAAGGCCATAGCTCTGTGAGAAAACAGCGTGTGGAAGTTTTCCCGCTTTTCTAATTGGCACGAATCCAGTTTTCATTGAGTTGGCTAATGCAGAGGCGAAGATGAATCCGCGAGCTTCAATGCCTGCAATAGAAGTTGAAGCTCTAGCAAATTGGGCAAAGTGATCTGTTACTGCCGTGAAAGCTTCACCGTTGCCCAAAAGTGGGGTGATGTCTTGGAAGAGAATTCCCGGCTTTGGATAATCAGGGATTGCTCTGATGAGTGAGACAGCCTCATCAATGTTCATGTTCTCATCCTAACGAATGTGTCCGAGAGGGGACTTGAACCCCTAATCCCTTACGGGAACTAACACCTCAAGCTAGCGCGTCTGCCAATTCCGCCACCCGGACTAAGTGCTGGGAAAGGATAGCAATTGGGTGAGAGAATGGCGAAATGACTACAACATCACGCACCGAACTTGAAAATGAAGCCATCCGCATTTGCCAGGAATTGATCAGAATTCCCTCAGTCAATTACGGAGATGGAAAAGGTGATGAAAAAGCAGTAGCTGAACATGTGATGAAACTGCTCACCGAAGTTGGTATCGAAGCAAAGATGTATGAAGCAGCACCTGGTCGTTGCAACGTCATTGCACGCATCAAGGGAACAGATGCCACGCGTCCTGGATTAGTTCTCCACGGTCACATCGATGTTGTTCCAGCCAATGCAGCTGATTGGTCAGTCGATCCTTTCAGCGGAGAAATACGTGATGGAATGATCTGGGGCCGCGGGGCAGTGGATATGAAAAACATGGATGCCATGATTTTGGCAACTGTCCGTGACTGGGCAAGAACTGGTTACAAACCAAAGCGCGACATTGTTTTAGCCTTCTTTGCTGATGAAGAAGCGGGCAGTATCTATGGTTCGCATTGGATGGTTGACAAGCACCCAGAAGTTTTCGCTGGATGTACTGAAGCGGTATCAGAAGTTGGTGGGTTTTCAGTAACTGTTGCAGGTGGCAAACGTCTCTATTTGATTGAGACAGCAGAAAAGGGTATTCACTGGATGCGCTTGACGGCTCATGGACGAGCTGGACATGGATCGGTGACGAATAATGAGAATGCACTTACCCGTTTAAGTGAAGCGGTGGCAAAAATTGGTAATCACCAATGGCCACAGCGTTATAGCCAAACTGTTAAGGCGTTCTTTAAAAAGGTTGCAGCAGAAACTGGCAAGGAGTACAACGAAAAGGATTTGACGCCGTTGCTCAGTGAGTTGGGATTTGCTGCTCGCATGGTTGGCGCAACTTTGCAAAACACAGCTAACCCGACAATGCTAGAAGCTGGTTATAAGGCAAATGTGATTCCTGGTTCGGCTAGTGCAGTTGTTGATGGTCGTTTTATTCCAGGTTTTGAGGATGAACTCAATGACACCATCAAATCTCTCATTGGCCCTGACATTACAATTGAAACAATTACGACCGATAAAGCCTTGGAAGTTCCCTTTGAAGGCGACTTGGTAGATGCGATGTGTGCGGCGATCATGGTCGAAGATCCTGAAGGGGTTCCAGTTCCATATGTGATGAGTGGTGGAACTGATAACAAGGCTTTGGCTGAACTAGGAATTATTGGTTACGGTTTCTCACCGCTCAAACTAGATGCAGACTTTGACTTCATGGCGCTATTTCATGGTGTTGATGAGCGAGTACCGGTTGAAGGACTCACTTTTGGTGTCAGAGTATTGAAGGATTTCCTAGAGCACGCTTAAAGGCTTACATCATCTAACGCGCTGCGAACGATGTCAGGAAGAGAAATCTCTTCACTCTTTAAGACACCGCGTAGTTGTGCGCCAGTTCGTGCTCCAATAATTGTGCTGGTAACTCCAGGTGCATCTCGCACCCACGCAAGTGCAATTTCAAGTGGGGAATAACCCAATCCACTGGCGGCAACACAGACTGCTTCAACAATGCTGCTACTTCGCGAATCTAGATACATAGCAATGTCTTTGGCAAAGTGCGGAGCAGCTCCGCGAGAATCACTTGGAATCCCATTGCGATATTTTCCAGTCAATACTCCGCGGCCAAGTGGGGCCCAGGCAAGGAAGCCAACACCACAGGCTTGGGCGCTATCGAGTACTTCAATTTCAACATCGCGATTAAGTAATGAGTATTCACTTTGAATCGTAGTGATAGGTGCCTTGGCTGAATTGCTGATTTGTTTTGTTGCAGATTGTGCAAGTTGCCAGCCAGTAAAGTTTGAGAGTCCAACGTATCGAGCTCGTCCGGAACTATATGCATAGTCGAGCGCCGACAACGTGTCATCAATGGGTGAAAAAGGATCCCAGGTGTGAACCTGCCAGATATCTACAAAGTCAGTACCAAGTCTGGCTAAGGAACGGTCTAGGTCAGCGATGAGTGCGTGACGAGAATTATCAACTGTTCTTACTCCGTCGGGAAAAGTCAGACCAGCTTTAGTGGCAATAACAACGTCATCGCGCTGAAAAAGAGTTCCAATGAGACCACCAATTACTCGCTCACTATCTCCGTCGCCATATGTTGCAGCCGTATCAATGAAGTTTCCACCAGCATCTATGAAAGCGCGACATTGATCGGCAGCCTCATGTTCGTCGGTGTCTCGACCCCATGTCATCGTTCCCAGCGCTAAACGCGAGAGCATGAGCCCGCTATTTCCCGCTTTGCGCATTTGCATGGAGTGACCCTAGCAAGTCATGAGAGTAAAACCTGCGATAGCCTTTGCGTTATGCAGATAGTTTTGATTCGACATGCCCATTCTCAGGCAAATGCTAAAGGGGTCTTATCTGGTCGACTGCCCAATATCTCACTCTCAGAAAAGGGTGTGAAGCAATCTCAAGATCTCGCAGCACGATTAGGTGTTTTCCCAGTTGCCGAAATTCGCATAAGCCCCATGCAACGATGCCACGAAACAATTGCGCCGTGGGTGGCAGCTTTGCCTAAAGCTGCTCAAAAGCTTCTAGTCACTGAGCAAAACCTGACAGAGGTTGATTATGGAAGTTGGAGTGGAAAGAAACTCTCCGTTCTCTCTCGCCATAAATTATGGAAGACCGTTCAAGCAAATCCTTCAGCGATGTATTTTCCAGAGGGTGAAGGCTTAGCCCACATGCAACAAAGGGCTATGCATGCAGTTCACGAGACATTGAATTCAAAAAGATCAGGTGCGGGCGTTCTTGTTAGTCATGGCGATGTCATTAAGGCCATTGTTGCCGGAGCATTGGGAATGCACCTCGATGATTTTCAACGCATTGTCATCGATCCAGCCTCAGTAACCATCTTGGATTACTCACATGGCAAAGCTCGTTTAACTTTGCTCAACGACGTTCGCTCAAATCTCAACGAAGCGCTATCTGGACCTAAGCGAGCCAAGAATCTACTCGGTGGTGGAGCAGGAAAATGAGCCATGAGTTTGAAAACGTGGACCGCTTTATCTGCGGGACTATTGGTGAACCAGGTGAGCGTGAGTTCTATCTACAAGTGCGCTCTGGGAGTTCGCTA